>NZ_VTQX01000019.1 GCF_008764295.1 Bacillus methanolicus
AAAAACCTAAGTAACGCTCTAAGTACCATCGATCGTCTTCCGTTAACTTCTCTGAGTTCCTATAAGGTGTATCGGAAAGATACTCTTTTTTTCCTGAGTGTAAATAGATGGCGAAATGCGCAATAAGCATTGAAGTGCGCACAATTATTCCTTAAATCAGCCCAATCCAACGCCAGAAACCACTTAACCTTACCAAATCCCCACAACTCAACGTAAACAAAAATCCAATCAAACGTACACTTATCAGCACAAAATCGCGCGCAATCACCAGCGGATGGGAGCATTCAGCCTAAAGCTCAGTTCTCAAAAAACCATACCGTCAGTCGAGTATGAACAAACGAACGAAAAGAGTTACCTTATGAAGCTTTTCTGCATCTATAAAAAGGGGGGCGCGATTGATCATAATATTAGGAAGGAACATTCAACGATCTATTTCATTAATATCGTTTGAAAGTCACAAAAAATGGGGAAAATTAGTAAGGTGAATAAAGGAGAGCACCCTTTTAAACGTCCCGTAATTAAAGAAAAAATCGCCCTATGAATTGTCAAGGTTCCTTCGTTGCAAATTGGCGTCTTCTTCATGTATAATAAAAGTCAAATATAGTCAAAGTCAGATAGGAGGGGGTCTTTTGAGGAATATCTCCGACGTCATTGAACATTACTTGAAACAAGTATTGGAAATGAGCGAAAAAGAGATTGTTGAAATTAAGAGAAGTGAAATTGCTGACAAGTTTCAATGCGTCCCATCTCAAATCAACTATGTGATCAATACGCGATTTACGATTGAAAAAGGTTATATTGTTGAAAGCAAAAGAGGTGGTGGAGGCTATATCCGGATCATGAGAGTCCAATCTTATGATCATGCAGACCTTATTGACCAACTATTATCGATTATTGATAATCGGATATCGCAAAATAGTGCCGAAAATGTGATATATCGACTTGTTGAAGAAGAAGTTATTTCAAAAAGAGAAGCAAAGATTATGCTTAGTGTTATGGATCGTTCGGTATTATATATTGATTTACCGTATAGAGATGAGCTTCGTTCAAGAATGATAAAAGCAATGCTCACTACTCTTAAATATAAATAAAGAGAGTATAAGGGGTGATAGGACAATGAAGTGTCAAGAATGCCAAGAAAGAGAAGCAACCTTGCATTTTACACAAGTTAATAATGGAGAAAAAACAGTCCTGCATTTATGTGAAAAGTGTGCTCAAGAAAAAGGGGAAGCCTTTATCGTAAATACAGGGGGATTTTCTATTAATAATTTATTGGCTGGTTTGTTCAATCTCCAAAACAATTTTCAACCAGCGAAGCAAGCGCAAGCACCGCTTTATAAAGAGGATAGCTTGCGTTGTGATGAATGCTCGATGACCTATGAGCAGTTTGTCAAAATAGGTCGATTTGGTTGTGCAAATTGCTATGAAACTTTTAAAGGTCAATTAAATCCAATTATTAGACGTTTGCATAGTGGAAATTGGACGCATAATGGGAAGATACCAAGGCGAATAGGAGGAAGCCTCCATGTTCGTAAAAACATTGAAAATCTAAAGCAAACGATTCAAGAACTTATCTCTCGTGAAGAATTTGAAAAAGCAGCAGAAATTCGCGATCAAATACGCTTATTAGAAAAACAATTAGAGCGTAGTAATGAGGGAGGATATTGACATGTCATTGGAGAGGTTCTTAAACCAAGCAGTAAGCTCATGGATGAGTGCGGAAGGTCCCAATTCAGACATTGTATTAAGTTCGCGAATACGTTTGGCTAGAAATTTCAAGGATTATAAATTTCCGACAGTATTTACAAGTGAAGAGGGACAGAAAGTAATTGACGCTGTTTACCAAAGTGTAAGTGGACATCCATTTTCCTCGATTGGAACTCTGGAATTATTAGTGATGGATGACCTTCAGCCGTTGCAAAAAAGGGTGTTGGTAGAGAAGCATTTAATTAGTCCGTATCTTGAGAAAAATGCTGTATTAGGTGCATGTATTCTTTCAGAGAATGAAGAAGTCAGCATCATGGTGAATGAAGAAGACCATATTCGGATTCAATGTTTGTTTCCTGGGCTACAAATTTCAGAAGCATTGAAAGTCGCCAATGAAATTGATGATCATATCGAAAAGCAAGTAGATTATGCATACGATGAACAGATTGGTTATTTAACAAGCTGTCCGACTAATGTAGGGACAGGGATGAGAGCGTCCGTCATGATGCATTTGCCTGGTCTTGTCCTTACCCATCAGTTAAATCGGATTATACCGGCGATCAATCAGCTTGGATTAGTAGTGAGAGGGATATATGGTGAAGGCAGCGAGGCATTGGGCAATATTTTCCAAATATCCAATCAAATTACTCTAGGGAAATCGGAAGAGGATATTGTTGAAGATCTTCAAGGTGTCGTGGCCCAATTAATTTCCGAGGAAAGATCAGCAAGAGAAGCATTAGCAAAAACTTCAAACATACAATTAGAAGACAAAGTTTTTCGCTCATATGGTGTCCTGTCTAATTGTCGAGTAATTGAAAGCAAAGAAGCGGCAAGCTGTTTATCAGATGTCCGTTTAGGGATTGATATGGGATTCATTAAAAATATTTCTAAAAATATCTTGAACGAACTGATGATTCTCACTCAGCCAGGATTTTTGCAACAATATGCTGGGGGTCCTTTAAGACCAGATGAACGGGATGTAAGGCGTGCTTCATTAATAAGAGAAAGATTGAATATGGAACATTAATAAACCTAACTTGGTAGGGAGGATATAGACGATGATGTTTGGACGATTTACAGAAAGAGCTCAAAAAGTATTAGCTTTAGCGCAAGAGGAAGCGAATCGTTTAGGTCATAACAATATTGGAACGGAACATGTATTGCTAGGTCTTGTCCGCGAAGGTGAAGGGATAGCTGCCAAAGCTCTTTATGCATTGGGATTAGGTTCTGACAAAATTCAAGAAGAGGTGGAGAACTTAATCGGCAGAGGTCAAGATGCCTCGCAGACGCCGCACTACACACCGAGAGCGAAAAAAGTGATCGAGCTATCGATGGATGAGGCCCGGAAACTAGGCCATTCATATGTTGGAACGGAGCATATTCTCCTTGGTTTAATTCGTGAGGGTGAAGGTGTAGCAGCCCGTGTATTAAATAATTTAGGTGTTAGCTTAAACAAGGCACGTCAGCAGGTTCTCCAATTATTAGGTAGCAATGAATCTGCAGGACATCAAGGCGGTTCTGCGGCAAGTGCAAATACACCAACATTAGATAGTTTAGCTCGTGATTTAACAGCGATTGCCCGTGAAGGAAGTCTTGATCCGGTTATTGGCCGTAGCAAAGAAATCCAACGTGTGATTGAAGTGTTAAGCCGTCGTACCAAAAATAATCCTGTTCTTATCGGAGAGCCGGGAGTTGGTAAGACAGCCATTGCTGAAGGTCTTGCTCAACAAATCGTCCATAATGAAGTTCCTGAGATTTTACGAGATAAAAGAGTGATGACATTAGATATGGGAACAGTAGTGGCTGGCACGAAGTATCGCGGCGAATTTGAGGATCGTTTGAAAAAAGTTATGGATGAGATTCGTCAGGCTGGAAATATCATCTTATTCATTGATGAATTGCACACTTTAATTGGTGCCGGTGGAGCAGAAGGAGCGATTGATGCGTCGAATATTTTAAAACCTTCACTGGCTCGTGGAGAACTCCAATGTATCGGTGCGACAACACTTGACGAATATCGAAAATACATTGAAAAGGATGCTGCGCTAGAACGTCGTTTCCAACCGATTACGGTTGACGAGCCGACATCTGAAGAATCTGTGCAAATTTTAAAAGGACTGCGTGACCGTTATGAAGCCCATCATCGCGTCTCGATTACAGATGAAGCGATTGAAGCAGCGGTTAAGTTATCGGATCGTTATATTTCCGATCGGTTCTTACCAGATAAGGCGATCGATTTAATTGATGAGGCAGGTTCTAAAGTAAGGCTTCGTTCCTATACAACACCTCCTAATTTAAAGGAACTTGAGGTGAAATTAGAGGAAGTTCGAAAAGAGAAGGATGCGGCCGTTCAAAGTCAGGAATTTGAGAAGGCAGCTTCACTTAGAGACTCTGAACAGCGTCTGCGTGAACAATTAGAAGAGACGAAGAAAACGTGGAAAGAAAAACAAGGTAAAGAGAATTCAGAAGTAACGGTGGAAGATATCGCGAGTGTCGTATCGAGCTGGACCGGTATTCCAGTCTCTAAATTGGCTCAAACGGAAACACAAAAGCTTCTTAACCTTGAAGAAATCCTCCATTCTCGTGTTATTGGTCAAGAAGAAGCGGTTAATGCCATTTCCAAAGCGGTGCGCAGAGCTCGTGCAGGTTTAAAGGATCCGAAGAGACCGATTGGCTCATTTATTTTCTTGGGACCTACCGGGGTTGGGAAAACAGAACTTGCCCGTGCGTTAGCTGAAGCGATGTTCGGTGACGAAGATGCGATGATTCGAGTAGATATGTCTGAATACATGGAGAAACACTCAACTTCAAGACTTGTTGGTTCGCCTCCAGGATATGTTGGCTATGATGAGGGTGGACAATTAACAGAAAAGGTTCGCAGAAAGCCGTATTCTGTTATCCTCCTTGATGAAATCGAAAAGGCACATCCAGATGTCTTTAACATTTTGCTTCAAGTGCTTGAGGATGGTCGTTTGACAGACTCGAAAGGAAGAACGGTAGATTTCCGCAATACGGTGTTAATCATGACGTCGAATGTCGGTGCAGAATCATTAAAACGCAACAAGTATGTCGGCTTTAATCTTCAAGATGGAGAGCAGGATTATAAAGATATGAAGGGAAAAGTGATGGAGGAATTAAAAAGAGCATTCCGTCCAGAATTCCTAAACCGTATTGACGAAATTATCGTATTCCATGCATTAGAGAAAAAACATTTAACAAATATTGTTACATTAATGTCTGACCAATTAATTAAACGTCTTAATGAACAAGATATTAAATTGCAGCTGACAGCTGCTGCAATAGAGAAGATTGCCGCTGAGGGCTATGATCCAGAATACGGAGCGCGTCCATTAAGAAGAGCGATTCAAAAGCATATTGAAGATCGCTTGTCTGAAGAGCTGCTTAAGGGTACAGTGTTAACAGGGCAAGCGGTGATCATTGATGTAGAAAATGGTGAATTCACCGTGAAATCGAACGCGCCACAGCTTAATAAATAATTGAAATGGGATAAGAGGTATTCGCATTTTACGGTGCGGATACCTTATTTCTTTTTCACTGTTTTCGTAAAATTTTCTAGTATGTATTATTTTCCTTGCCCCTTTATAGGAATTTTAGAGGTAAAATAGATATGTTAGATTGTAACGATGATGTGGGAAGCAATCATTTTTTTAAAAATTTCTACCATTTTGTATGATAATAGAAGTAGATTCACGGATGAGGATGATCAGGTTTGAAAAAAGTAAAAACAGTTTATATTTGTACAAGCTGTGAAACCCAGCACCCTAAATGGCAAGGGTTTTGCAATGGTTGTGGAGAACGGGGAACCCTTGAGGAACAAACAAGTGGCGGTGGTGAATCAAAGCAAACAAAGCCAAGAGTGGCGAGAACCAATGTGGCCGTTAAAAGATTATTAGAGACCAATTCTTCAAAAAGTGATCGACTCGTAACGTCAATCTCCGAATTTAACCGGGTAATGGGTGGTGGTATCGTAAAGGACTCCCTATCGATCATTACAGCGGTCCCTGGGGCTGGGAAGTCCACTCTGCTACTACAGGTAAGTCAGGATTTGGCTTCGAAGGGCTATAAAATTCTCTACGCATCAGGTGAGGAGAGTGAGAGTCAAATTAAAAACCGGGCAGAGCGGATTTTACCAAGCATTCATGAGAATATTTGGATTCATTCTGATACGAGCATGAACAATGTGTTAGGGATCATTGAAGCGGTTGATGCAGACGTCGTCATTATTGACAGTATTCAAACCTTTGTACTAGAGGAATACCCTTCAAGGCCTGGAAGCCCAACGCAAACGATGGAATGTGCCAACGCGATGCTGAAAGTGGCAAAAAGTGCAGAGCGGCCAAGAGCGGTGATGATGGTCGGACAGATGACAAAGGATAATGAGTTAGCCGGATTACGGGCATTGGAGCATTTAGTTGATACAGTACTTGTTTTAGATGGTGAAGATGGGGAAGAACTAAAGCAGCTTTCCGCTAGCAAAAACCGTTATGGAAGCACAGGGGAAATGGGCTTTTTCTCGATGGAAGAGGATGGTCTAAGAGCGATTGATAATCCTTCTGAATTTTTCATTACGCAACGAAATGAAATCGTGAGCGGAAGTGCGCTTACGGTGATAAAGGAAGGGACAAGGCCAATTATTGTTGAGGTGGAGAGTTTAGTATCTCCGACCTTTACTCCGTACCCATCTCGAATTGGTGAGTGTATGCGTAAGGATCAAATCAATACGCTCACTGCGATATTGGAGCAACGCGCGGGTTTACAGATGCTGACGCAAAATGTCGTTATTAAAACAACTGGAGGCATACGGTTAAAGGAAACGTCTAGCAACCTAGCTGTCCTTATGAGTATTGTCTCTTCTTATAAAGGAAAAGGAATTCCCAATGATGTTGTTTTTATTGCTGATATAGGATTAACAGGGGAATTAAAGAAGGTTCCTACTTTAGAAGCGCGCATTCGTGAAATTGAGCGAATGGGCTATAAAAAAGTATATATTGCCAGAAATGCCTTACGAAACCAAAGTGCTTTTAAAAACATCGAAGTGATCCCGTGTAACACATTAGCCGAAGTAATTGATAAAGTATTCAACGCAACGCCATTTTAATAATGGCGTTTTATTTTGCCTAAGGCATTTGCAACCATCTAGATGGTGAAAATTGACCTTGGCGCATGCCTCAACCGATAGAGAAACGGGAAAAGCTGAAGCAAGTATAAAGCAGGTTGAAGTTTGCTGAACGGCTGATTTTAAAAAACCCATTGAATTCGAATTGTTCATATGCTAGAATTAACGGTTTGTCTTAATTAGGTCTAAATGGCTGTTTAATGCTATAAAACGAACAAAATTAGGTAATATATACCTAATCTCACGATTTAATACGAATATTATTTTGATTATTATATGGATTGTTCGTCTTTTGTTTATTTTACCCAAAATTAGCGAATCATCTCATTTGACACTTTTTTTTTAGGGTGCTACGCTTATATTGTATTAAATGAATGAAAAAAGAGTGGATGGAGAGGAAAAATGAGTTTGCATTTTTCTAATATAACAAACGCGTTAAACTCTTCTAACAAAGTTAAAAAACTCTGTAATATTAGGTTTCAATTTATAGAATTTGTTTATAATGTATAAAGGAGGTGAAGGAATGTTAAAGCGAATAATTCAAGCTTGCTTCCTTATTACAGGTGGAACGCTTGGGATTTTTTTTATTGGTGATTTATTGAATCTACTCAGTTTTGGTGATATTGTGGTCATTAACAATCCTTACGTAACTGCGGTAGTTGGTGCTATTATATTTTATCTTATTTCTTTTTGGGCAGTTGATTATATTGTTAATTTTGTGAAGTGGGTTGAAGAATCATTAGTTAAGGCCCCGATCACAGATATTTTGGCGGTTAGTATTGGTTTAGGGTTTGGACTTGTTATTGCATTTCTAGTAGGATTCGCACTAAATATGATAGAGGTACCGATCGTAAATACTGTGGCTCCTATTTTAATTACATTATTATTCGGTTATTTAGGCTTCCAAGTGGGTTACAAAAAACGAGATGAGTTAATGGCGTTGTTAGCTCGAAATAAGAAGAAGCCTGTTGAAGAAGATGTAGAAGCAGGGGATCGGAATGTCCTGAAGATTTTGGATACGAGCGTCATTATTGACGGTAGAATTGCTGATATTTGTCAAACAGGGTTTCTTGAGGGTACGATTGTCATCCCGCAATTTGTTTTAGGTGAATTACAGCATATTGCCGATTCTTCTGATGTTTTGAAGAGAAACCGAGGACGTAGAGGACTTGATATTTTGAATCGCATTCAAAAAGAGCTCTCGATGAATGTGGAAATTTATGAAGGCGATTTTGAGGATGTTCAAGAGGTCGATAGCAAGCTTGTCAAATTGGCAAAATTAACAAATGGCGTTGTTGTTACAAATGATTTCAACTTAAATAAAGTGTGTGAATTGCAAAAGGTGTCGGTTTTAAATATTAACGATCTTGCCAATGCGGTTAAACCAGTAGTGCTGCCTGGTGAAGAAATGAACGTTCAAGTTATTAAAGATGGAAAAGAGCAAAATCAAGGAATTGCTTATTTGGACGATGGAACAATGATCGTGGTAGAAGGTGGTCGCGATTATATTGGCAAGCATATTGAGGTGTTGGTAACAAGTGTTCTTCAGACATCTGCTGGACGAATGATTTTTGCCAAGCCCAAATTATTAGAAAAAGCTCTATAGTTGAGCTTAGCTAGATAAATAATTAAGTTATTAGTAGGGCTCATTAGAGCTGGATTGGAGTTTATTATGGCTTATGAAGTCATCATTCCTGCTGCCGGACAAGGAAAAAGAATGGGGGCAGGGAAAAACAAGCTTCTTTTAGAAATAAATGATATTCCTGTTCTTATTCATACTTTAAGGGTTTTTGAGGAAGATGAACAATGCGCTGGCATTATATTGGCGATAGCTCCACAGGACGAAAGCTCGTTTAGAAAATTATTAAAAGAGTACGGTATCCACAAAGTTGCAGCAATGGTTTACGGTGGAGAGGAACGGCAATATAGCGTTTATAATGGGCTGCAAGCAGCCACTACCAAAGGTGTCGTGTTAGTTCATGATGGCGCTAGACCTTTCATTGACATTGCGCTTATTCATCGGTTGGTGGCGATAGCGGATGAATATGGTTCGGCGGTAGCAGCGGTTCCTGTAAAGGATACAATCAAGAGAGTTCAACAGAACGAAGTGGTTGAGACCGTGGATCGATCAAGCTTGTGGGCAATTCAAACCCCACAAGCTTTTCGTATGTCTATTCTTAAAAGAGCACATGAGCATGCTCTTGAAATAAATTTTCTTGGAACAGATGAAGCAAGCCTAGTGGAGAAATTGCATTATCCAGTAAAGATTGTTGAAGGAAGTTATGATAATATTAAGCTGACTACGAAAGAAGATCTCTATTTTGCAGAGGCAATTATGAGAAAGACTGGGCGTTGATGAAAGCTTGAGCCTATTGAGGTGATGGCTATGGATGAAAGGTGATAAGGGATGTTTCGAATTGGGCAAGGCTTTGATGTACATCAATTAACAGAGGGAAGGCCGTTGATTATTGGAGGAATTGAAATTCCTCATGAAAAAGGGCTGCTTGGACACTCGGACGCAGATGTGCTTTTACATACGATTACAGACGCATGCCTAGGAGCGGTTGGAGAAGGGGATATCGGAAGGCATTTTCCGGATACTGACCCAGCGTTTAAGGACGCTGATTCCGCGCAGCTTCTCGTGCATATTTGGCAAATGATTAAGGAAAAGGGTTATACGTTGGTGAATGCAGATTGTACGATTATTGCCCAAAATCCAAAAATGGCCCCTTACATAGAACAAATGAAAGTAAGAATCGCAGAGTTATTAGAGTGTGACCCTGGGCAAATTAATGTGAAGGCAACAACGACGGAAAAGCTTGGCTTCACTGGTAGAGGGGAAGGAATTGCTGCACAAGCAGTTGTATTATTGCAGAAAGAGAAATGATTTTCATGTTACAATGAGGAGACATGAATTCATATAGGAGGAACATTATGTCAAACGATATTCGAGTTCGTTATGCTCCAAGTCCAACGGGGCATTTGCATATTGGAAATGCACGAACTGCTTTATTTAATTATTTATTTGCCCGCAACCAAGGCGGGAAGTTTATTATTCGTATAGAAGATACGGATAAAAAGCGCAATATAGCTGGAGGAGAAGAAAGTCAGCTAAAGTATTTAAAGTGGCTTGGCGTTGAATGGGATGAGAGCATAGATGTAGATGGTGGTTATGGACCTTACCGTCAATCTGAAAGAAATGAAATCTATGCTAAATACTACCAGGAGCTTCTTGATAAAGGTCTAGCTTATAAATGCTATTGTACGGAAGAAGAATTAGAAGCGGAAAGAGAAGCGCAAAGCGATTCTAAGCAAATTGCTGGTTATTCTGGTCGGTGCCGTCATTTAACAGAAGCACAAAAAGAACAATTTGAAAAAGAAGGTAGACAACCGAGCATTCGTTTTCGTGTACCGGAAGGGCGAGTATATGCTTTTGATGATATGGTGAAAGGGAATGTATCTTTTGACTCTGATGGGGTTGGAGGAGATTTTGTTATCGTCAAAAAGGATGGCACGCCAACTTATAACTTTGCTGTTGCGGTCGATGATTATTTAATGAGCATCACCCATGTTTTACGTGGGGATGATCATATTTCCAATACACCTAAACAGTTGATGATTTATGAAGCTTTAAACTGGCAAGCTCCTGTTTTTGGACATATGACGCTCATCGTTAATGAAAATCGCAAAAAGCTAAGCAAGCGCGATGAGTCGATTATTCAATTTATTGAGCAATACGAAGAGCTAGGATATCTTCCAGAAGCGTTATTCAACTTTATTGCATTGCTTGGTTGGTCTCCAGCTGGTGAAGAGGAGATCTACTCCAAGGATGAATTAATTAACATATTTGATGCTGAAAGATTGTCTAAATCACCGGCATTGTTTGATAAGCAGAAGTTGGCTTGGATGAATAATCAGTATATGAAAAAGCTAGAAACTGATAAGCTGGTAGAGATTTCATTGCCTCATCTAATTAAAGCAGGTCGAGTGAGTGAAAATATGACCGAAGCAGAAAAGCAATGGGTTCATGATTTAATTGCTCTTTATCAGGAACAAATGAGCTATGGTGCAGAGATCGTCGAGCTCTCTGAGTTGTTCTTTAAGGATGAAGTGACAAGAGATGATGAGGCCGAGGCGGTTCTGGCTGATGAAGATGTTCCAGCTGTATTGGCTGCCTTTTTACAAGAGGTCGAGCAAGCAGATGAATTGACCGCAGATGGGATTAAGGCTTCCATTAAAGCCGTTCAGAAAAGTACGGGTCAAAAAGGAAAGAAATTATTTATGCCTATTCGTGTTGCTACAACTGGGCAAACTCACGGACCGGACTTGCCAAAAGCGATAGCTTTATTAGGACAGAAGAAGGTAATAAGTCGTTTAAAGCAGCTTTTATAAGTTAAATGGATTTATTTCTTTCACTAGTGGGAATCTACTAGTTAACAGTTTTGGGAAAATGTAATATAGTATAAGTAAAATTATTGAATCAATGCTTAAAATACAGGGAAAATGTTGATGAGGAAAAGTAGGAAAATGATGCTTTCAAGAGAGAACCAAGGAAAAATCGATGTGAGATTTTTTCAGCTGAGATTGGTTTAAAGCCCCTCTTTTTCTGAAATGCGCCTCTGAGTCTCATTTCGAAAGGGTTTGTCCTTAGTAGATTTTGGGCGGGTTGCGACCGTTAAACGCTTAAAAGTTGAGGTTGAGCTTTTCAACCTAAACAGAGTGGAACCGCGCGAAAATGCGTCTCTGTCTTATGGACAGGGGCGCATTTTTTTAGTTGTTACGATTTTTTGACGATGAAAAGCGCACAAAACTAATTTTTGGTTTATGCACAATATGGTTTAATACCGCGTTAATCTAAATGCTGTTAGACTTGAAAGGGGGAAGAGAGAATGTTTAAGATGTTGAAGGAAGATATTGAGGTTGTCTTTGATCAAGATCCAGCTGCAAGGACTTATCTTGAAGTTATTTTAACTTACTCCGGGTTGCATGCGATATGGAGTCACCGCATTGCGCACGCCTTTTATAAAAGAAAACTTTATTTTATTGCACGAGTTATTTCGCAAATTAGCCGTTTTTTTACGGGCATTGAAATTCACCCTGGTGCAAAAATAGGCCGCCGCTTTTTCATTGATCATGGCATGGGAGTCGTTATAGGAGAGACATGTGAGATTGGTGACAATGTTACTGTGTTTCAGGGTGTCACGCTAGGTGGTACTGGGAAGGAAAAAGGAAAACGTCATCCGACCATTAAAGATAATGCCTTAATCGCCACAGGAGCTAAAGTACTAGGTTCGATTACAGTAGGGGAAAATTCTAAAATAGGTGCTGGCTCTGTCGTATTGAAGGAGGTTCCGCCGAATTCTACAGTAGTGGGGATTCCGGGTAAAGTTGTGATCCAAGATGGCGTAAGGCTCAACAAAGATTTAAATCATTCCGATCTTCCCGATCCTGTTGCAGACCGATTTAAAATGTTAGAAGAAAAAATAAAGCAATTGCAGAAGGAAATAGATGAGTTACAGCGAGAAAGGAGTATGTAGAATGACGATTAAAGTGTATAATACGCTCACAAGAAAAAAAGAAGATTTCATTCCCTTAGAAGAGGGAAAGGTGAAAATGTATGTGTGCGGACCGACTGTATACAATTATATTCATATTGGAAATGCACGTCCGGCAATCGTATTTGATACAGTTAGAAGGTACTTTCAATTTCGTGGTTTTGATGTGAAATTCATTTCTAATTTTACAGATGTTGATGATAAGCTTATTCGAGTAGCTAATGAATTAGGAGAAGAGGTTCCTGATATTGCTAATCGCTTTATTGAGGCTTACCATGAAGATGTCCATGCTTTAGGTTGCCAAGAGGCAGATGTTCATCCTCGAGTAACAGAAAATATGGATATCATTATTGATTTTATAAGTACGTTAATGGCAAAAGGGTATGCTTATGAATCAGATGGAGATGTCTATTATCATACACGAAAGTTCAAGGAGTATGGGAAGCTTTCCCATCAATCAATTGATGAACTTCGAGTGGGTGCGCGCATAGCAGTTGGAGAGAAAAAACAAGATGCGCTAGATTTTGCTCTTTGGAAAGCGGCGAAGCCTGGTGAAATTTCTTGGGAAAGCCCTTGGGGAAAAGGAAGACCAGGTTGGCATATTGAATGCTCGGCAATGGCAAGAAAATATTTAGGGGATACCATTGATATTCATGCTGGCGGACAGGACTTGGCTTTTCCTCACCATGAAAATGAAATAGCGCAATCTGAGGCGCTAACAGAAAAAGCGTTTGCCCGATACTGGATGCATAATGGCTATATTAATATTGATAATGAAAAGATGTCTAAATCATTAGGGAACTTTGTCCTTGTTCATGACATTATTAAGAGACATGACCCGCAGGTTCTGCGCTTTTTTATGCTGTCAGTTCATTATCGGAATCCGATCAATTATTCAGAGGAACTGCTCGTAAATACCGCGTCAGCGTTGGAGCGAATGAAAACATCCTATCAGAATTTAAAGCATCGCCAAGCGGTAAGCGCTGAATTAACGGATCAAAATCAGCGTTGGCTTGAGCAAATTCAAGGGTTGCGCTCCCAATTTATTGAGGCGATGGATGATGATTTTAACACGGCAAATGCTATTTCTGTTTTGTTTGAATTAGCTAAGCTGGCAAATTTGTATCTTATGGAAAAAAATACGTCTGTTGAAGTAATCGCAGCTCTTATGAATGAATTTAACGAGTTGTTCGATGTATTAGGGTTAAAGCTTGAGGATGATATCCTGTTGGACGAGGAAATTGAAGCGTTGATTGAGAAACGGATTCAGGCTCGGAAGGATCGGGATTTTCAGTTAGCAGATGAGATTCGCGATCAGCTTAAAGATATGAAAATTATTCTAGAAGATACTCCACAAGGTACTCGTTGGAAAAGAGGCTAACGGAATGCTCCCATATGAAAGCAACTTAGAAGTGAAGCAATTAAATAGTTTAGCATTAGCGTATATGGGTGATGCTGTATTTGAGGTTTATGTACGTGAACATCTTATCCAAAATGGACGGGTTAAGCCGCATCATCTTCATAAAGAGGCGACAAAGTACGTGTCAGCAAAAGCACAAGCTAAAATAATTCGCCATTTTCTTGAGCAAAGGCTCTTAACGGAAGAAGAGATTGCCGTAGTGATGAGAGGGAGAAATGCAAAGTCGGGAACCGTGCCGAAAAATACGGATGTGCAAACGTATCGGTACGGTACTGCCTTTGAGGCGTTGATCGGCTATTTGTATTTATTAAAAAAAGAAGAGCGGTTAGATGAGATTGTTCTGCAGTCATTCGCCGTTGTTGATGATCAGAAAGGAGGAGCCTAAGTGAGTCAAGATTACATTATTGGAAAAAATCCTGTTATTGAGGCGTTAAAATCGGATCGTGATGTGAACAAAGTATTGATTGCAGAAGGTTCTCAAAAAGGGCAAATGCAACAAGTGATTGGCTTGGCGAAGGAAAAGAATGTGATGGTGCAGTTTGTACCGAAGAAAAAAATTGATGGCTTGGTTGAAGGGAATCATCAAGGCGTCATTGCTCAGGTTGCTGCCTATCAGTATGCGGAGCTGGATGATTTGTTTTCCCGCGCGGAGAAAAGGAATGAAGCTCCGTTCTTTCTCCTCCTTGATGAAATTGAAGATCCCCATAATTTAGGTTCAATTATGAGAACAGCCGATGCGGTGGGTGCCCATGGCATTATCATTCCGAAACGAAGAGCGGTTGGATTGACGGCGACAGTAGCAAAGGCGTCGACTGGAGCGATTGAATATATACCAGTCGTAAGAGTAACGAATATGTCAAGAACAATTGATGAGTTGAAAGAACGCGGAGTTTGGATTGCGGGGACGGATGCAAAGGGTAAAGAAGATTTCCGTGAGTTTGACGGCACGCTACCACTCGGTCTAGTAATTGGAAGCGAAGGAAAAGGCATGGGTCGTTTAATTAAGGATAAATGTGATTTTCTCATTCGCTTGCCGATGAAAGGGAAGGTAACATCATTAAATGCTTCCGTAGCGGCTGCACTTCTTATGTATGAAGTATATCGAAAACGTTACCCGCTTGGGTGAAAAATATGGACATCCTGATTGTAGATGGCTATAACATAATCGGTGATTGGCCGGAACTTAAAGAGTTAAAAAATAAAGACTTAGCTGCAGCTCGTGATCGCTTAGTAGAAAAGATGGCAGAATATCAAGCATATTCAGGGTTTCGCGTAATTGTTGTATTTGATGCTCAGTATGTTAAAGGAACAGAAAGAAAATACCGCAATTTTAAAGTGGATGTGATCTTCACACGAACTAATGAAACGGCGGATGAGAGGATTGAAAAGTTAGCTATTTCCTTAAATAATCGTAAGACGCAAATCCATGTGGCGACTTCGGATTATACAGAACAATGGGCAATTTTTGGGCAAGGCGCCCTACGTAAATCAGCAAGAGAACTTTTGATCGAGATGGAATCGATTGAGCAAAAAATTGAAAAGAGAGTCAAAAAAATCCAAGAAAAGGGCCCGAATTCAAGGATACCGCTTACGAAGGAAGTGGCAGAAATTTTCGAAAAATGGCGGAGAGGCGAGAGATGACAGGTTGACGGGGCAAAAAAAGCTACTGTATAATATTGCTAACTAGCTTGTACGGTCGGGGGGATCCTAGTGAGTACTGACTACGGAACAAAAGAAAACGAAAGCTTTATTAATTATGTTCAGCTTGAAGACGAAGAGTTGGTGGAGTTGGTTCATCAAGGTGCAGGAGAGGCCTTGGATTTCCTCATTCACAAGTATCGTAATTTTGTTCGGGCAAAAGCTAGGTCTTATTTTTTAATTGGTGCAGACAAGGAAGATATTGTTCAAGAAGGCATGATTGGTTTGTATAAAGCTATACGTGATTTCAAAGAGGACAAGCTTACTTCTTTTAAAGCGTTTGCAGAGCTCTGTATTACGAGGCAGATTATAACGGCGATCAAAACGGCAACAAGGCAAAAGCATATTCCGCTAAACTCTTATGTCTCGTTGGATAAGCCGATCTATGATGAAGAATCGGATCGTACGTTGATGGACGTGATTTCTGGCGCGAAAGTCATGGATCCTGAAGAGCTTATTATCAATCAAGAAGAATTTGACCATATCGAGATTAAAATGTCTGAGCTCCTAAGTGATTTAGAACGTAAAGTTTTAGCGTTATATTTAGATGGACAATCCTATCAGGAGATATCAGAAGAATTAAATCGCCATGTGAAGTCAATAGATAATGCACTTCAACGTGTCAAAAGAAAGCTAGAAAGATATTTAGAGGTGCGTGAGTTGACTTTGTGAGGTCGTGTCCATAGAGCTTCTCAACGCTTGCTTTTATTACATATTGACAGTGTATCTTGTCCGTGATACAGTTTTAGAGATATAAAAGTAGGTGGCAAAGATGACAAAGAAGGTTGCTCTTGCCTGTTCTCATTGTGGTACTAGAAATTATTCAACTGCAAGTAAAAAGGAAGCAGAGCGTTTAGAATTAAAGAAATTTTGCAATACGTGCAATGCTCATACACTTCATCGTGAAACGAAATAACTGAATTTTGATATAGATTTTTTTCTAATGGCACGCATGTTTTATCATGGAGCATTGTCATTATTTATTCTTCTTAGAACAGCAATTCCTTAAAAAGTTGGAGGTCTACTCATGCAACGCATCGTAAATTTTTTCAAAGATGTCGGCCGTGAAATGGGAAAAGTTAGTTGGCCTAAAAGGAAAGAGCTAACGAGCTATACTATTACGGTTTTAGTTACGGTTATTTTCTTTACCATTTTCTTCGCAGTAATCGATTTGGGGATTTCTGAATTGATTCGTCTAATTCCTTGAATAACCCCCATGACTTAATGGTATAATGGAAAATGTGATAGGAATTTTTTCAAAGCCCGGTGACGGGTTTTTTAATTTGTAAAAAAATGACAGATGTGAAGTTTTGAGAGTTTGAAATGCTAGTGTTGCAGTGCTTGTATTTAGGTTCGCAAGATTTAACTGGGGTTAGTGCCTTTGGAGAATGTGCTTGTAGTGGTGCAGTCTCGTTGAGGAGAATTTGATTTGTGTAGGGAGGGAAGGACGTAGCGTCCTGACAAATGGAAAAGAATTGGTATGTGGTTCATACTTACTCAGGCTATGAGAATAAGGTTAAAACAAACCTTGAGAAGCGCGTTGAGACGATGGGAATGCAAGATAAGATTTTCCGTGTGATTGTGCCAGAGGAAGAAGAAACGGATATTAAAAACGGCAAGAAAAAAACAGTAAAGCGCAAAGTGTTTCCTGGTTATGTATTAGTGGAATTGATCATGACGGATGATTCTTGGTATGTTGTCCGCAACACACCAGGAGTAACCGGATTTGTTGGTTCCGCAGGCTCTGGATCCAAGCCAACACCGCTTTTACAAGAAGAAATTAATTCCATCCTGAAGACGTTAGGTGTCGAAGAGAAAAGAATTGATATTGATTTCGAAATTGGGGAAACAGTCCGTGTTAAAGAGGGGCCATTTGCTAACTTTACAGGCTCTATCGAAGAGATCGATAAAGATAAAGCGAAGTTGAGAGTTCTTGTAAATATGTTTGGCCGTGATACGCCAGTTGAACTGGAATTCACACAAATTGACAAATTATAAATTGTTATTGTAAAACTAGCAATATCATTGTTGGGTATGATCGCTTGTAAGACTAAGCAAGCAGGTTTTTGACAGGTGGTTGACCTGCTTATGTTTGAAAGGGGAACATGACCTCCCCTTTTATTTCTTTTTCGAAAAAACTTGAAATCGAGTTTGAAAAGTGTTAATATTTCATAGGTCAGTATGTCTCGAAAAAGAGACGGAATATTGCCGAGTTCTTTATTTGTGAATATAAAGACAACTAGTTGAGTGGGAGGGTTTATTTTATTCGTAAAATCACCCTATTACCACATCACGGACTTTAAGGAGGTGTGTCTCGTGGCTAAAAAAGTAATTAAGGTAGTAAAATTGCAAATCCCTGCAGCTAAAGCGAATCCAGCACCACCAGTTGGACCGGCACTAGGTCAAGCAGGTGTTAATATCATGGGATTCTGTAAAGAGTTTAACGCTCGTACAGCTGAACAAGCTGGTTTAATCATACCTGTTGAAATTACGGTGTTTGAAGACCGTTCATTCACATTTATTACGAAAACTCCGCCTGCTGCCGTTCTTCTTAAGAAAGCAGCTGGAATCGAGTCTGGTTCTGGTGAACCGAACCGTAATAAGGTAGCAACAGTTAAGCGTGATAAAGTACGCGAGATTGCTGAATCAAAAATGCCTGATTTAAATGCAGCTAGCGTTGAAGCAGCTATGCGCATGGTTGAAGGTACTGCACGCAGCATGGGTATCGTTATCGAAGACTAATTCATGCTTAGTTTAAGGTTGATTAAATGGGGTTGCGACGTTGAATTTGGTTTCACTCGCAACCTTTGTTCTGTCAAAAGCGCTATGCGTTCTTTGGTTGACTAGCAACAGAGCCTATGGGCTCGAGGTTATAAGCCAATCCGTCAAGGAGGTTAAAGAACAACCTCCATGTCGGCTCGTCTTATACTTGTCGCACATGAACGAGGCTCTTGCGCTTTTCGTTTTGTCTAGCTGTGGCACCTAGCCCCTCGAGTGGAAAATTGAAAAGCATTTTCCCTTGGTCATAAGTCAATCCGGAGTGAAGGTTAAGAACAACCTTCTTTCCGGCTCGTCTTGTGCTTGTCTGGGCTGGTCAAGGTGCCTCGCTTTTCTAAGTGGGAGGTTATTCCGCTAAAACCACATTTCAAGGAGGAAATAAAATGACTAAAAAAGGTAAGAAGTATTTAGAAGCTACAAAGCTTGTAGATCGTCTAAAAGCTTATCCTGTAGAAGAAGCAATTGATCTTGCAAAGAAAACAAATTTCGCTAAATTTGATGCAACTGTTGAAGCAGCATTTCGTTTAGGAGTTGATCCTAAGAAAGCTGACCAGCAAATCCGTGGAGCTGTTGTTCTTCCAAATGGAACTGGTAAAACTCAACGTGTATTAGTTTTTGCTAAAGGCGAAAAAATGAAAGAAGCAGAAGCTGCTGGTGCAGATTATGTAGGAGATGCAGAGTACATCAACAAAATCAATCAAGGTTGGTTCGAGTTTGATGTTATCGTTGCAACTCCAGATATGATGGGTGAAGTTGGTAAACTTGGTCGTGTATTAGGACCTAAAGGTTTAATGCCAAACCCTAAAACTGGTACCGTTACTTTTGATGTAACGAAGGCTGTAAATGAAATCAAGGCTGGTAAAGTTGAATACCGCGTTGACAAGTCTGGTAACGTTCATGTGCCAATTGGAAAAGCTTCATTTGAAAACGAAAAATTAGTTGAAAACTTCAACACTATTTTCGACACATTGATGAAGGCGAAGCCAGCGGCAGCAAAAGGAACTTACATGAAAAATGTAACAGTTACGACAACAATGGGACCAGGAGTTAAGGTTGATCCTTCTTCTGTTGCAAAATAATTAAAATATAAATTGACAATCAGGATCGTATTTTATATAATAGATTCTGTTGTGAAAAATAAATAACATTTGTACCGCAGACAGTAGGGGCCTTTCGGCTTAAACCTTCCCTACCGAGGTCATACGATAGATGAATGAATTAGTTGTACTACGACTATTGTATACTTCCTCCATGTCTGTTTGATGTGGAGGTTTTTATTTTATTTAGCCGGATTTGACCTCGGGCTGAATAAAATAAAGTCTCCGGCGGATGCCTTATTCATACTGAGTGGGCGCAAATACGCCAAGGCGCATTTGAATCGGTATAAGTGTAGAAATCTACAGGAGGTGTAAAGATGGGCAACGCTATCGAACAAAAGCAAACAATCGTTGACGAAATTGCTGGTAAACTTAAATCAAGTGTTTCAACAGTTGTTGTTGATTACCGTGGTTTAAACGTTGCAGAAGTAACTGAACTTCGTAAACAACTTCGTGAAGCTGGAATCGAATTCAAAGTGTACAAAAACACTTTAACTCGCCGTGCTGCAGAAGCTACAGAACTTACTGGATTGAATGAGGTTCTTACAGGACCAAACGCAATCGCGTTCAGTACAGAAGATGTAGTTGCACCAGCGAAAATTCTTAATGAATTCGCGAAAAAGCATGAGGCTCTTGAAATTAAAGCAGGTGTTATCGAAGGAAATGTGGCAACAGTTGATGACATTAAAGCTCTTGCAGATCTACCGTCTCGCGAAGGCTTACTTTCTATGTTACTCAGCGTGCTTCAAGCACCTATCCGCAACCTTGCTCTTGCTACAAAAGCTGTGGCAGATCAAAAAGAAGAACAAGGCGCATAAGTTAGAAATTTTGATTGGGTTTTAAAAATAAATCGAAAACATTCCAAGGAGGAAATTAAATCATGACTAAAGAACAAATCATTGAAGCAGTTAAAAACATGACTGTTTTAGAATTAAATGACCTAGTAAAAGCTATTGAAGAAGAATTTGGCGTAACTGCTGCTGCTCCTGTAGCTGTTATGGGTGGAGCTGCTGCTGGCGGCGCTGCTGAAGAAAAAACTGAATTTGATGTTGTTCTTGCTTCTGCAGGAGATCAAAAAATCAAAGTTATCAAGGTTGTTCGTGAAATCACAGGTCTTGGTCTTAAAGAAGCAAAAGAACTTGTTGATAACACTCCAAAACCACTTAAAGAAGGAGCTTCTAAAGAAGAAGCTGAAGAAATCAAAGCTAAGCTTGAAGAAGTTGGAGCTGGCGTAGAAGTTAAGTAATTTCATTTATGAATAAAAAGCTCGCTAATACAGCGAGCTTTTTTTGTGTTTCATTATAAACTTTTTTATAATGCATGTAGAAAGAGGTGGAACGATGTCTGAACATTATTATTCACGGGAACAGAAGGTTGAGAGCAATCCGAAGCATTGGAGCTGTACATTACGAGGGTGTGATCTGAAATTTAAGACGGACAATGGTGTCTTTTCGAAAGGAGAGGTCGATTTTGGCTCAAGGCTATTAGTGGAATCGTTTCGTTTACCGGAAATAGCGGGAGAACTTTTGGATGTTGGCTGCGGTTACGGTCCGATCGGATTAGCCTTGGCAAAAGATACAGGACGTCACGTCCATATGGTTGATGTCAACGAACGAGCTTTATCACTGGCGAAGGAAAATGCTGAAATAAATGGAATATCGAACGTATCAATCTATGAAAGTGACTGTCTTACAAATGTTAAGCATCAGCAATTTGCTGCGATCTTAACGAACCCGCCTATTCGTGCTGGTAAAAAAATCGTTCATCAAATTTTTGAACAAAGCTTTGCTTATTTGCAGGATGGGGGAGAGCTTTGGGTTGTCATTCAAAAAAAGCAAGGAGCTCCTTCGGCGATTGAAAAAATAAGTGAGCTTTTTGGCGAAGTGGAAACGGTTGAAAAGAAAAAAGGTTATTTTATTTTACATGCAAAAAAATATTTGACTTGACATTTTCGCTATGATAATATTATACAATGCCAACATAATATAAACTGGTGTAATTACTAATTTCAACGAAAATTGTATAAAGTTGGTTTAGTAAGGAAAAACTAACAAAATAATAGTTCGTAATGTGAAAAATGTGGTTTTTGAGAATAAAACCCTTTTTCTTTTTTGTCTTATAAGAAAAGGCCTTTTGGATTGTTTTAGCCAATCAAGGCGCCTTCGTTCTATAAGACAGCAATAGATGCACTATAACGCTTGATTTGAGGGGTGAATCAGTTGACAGGTCAACTAGTTCAGTATGGACGACACCGTAGGCGGAGAAGTTACGCACGAATCAGTGAAGTATTAGAGTTACCAAATCTTATTGAAATCCAAACCTCTTCTTATCAATGGTTTTTGGATGAAGGATTGCGTGAGATGTTTCAAGATATTTCACCGATCGAGGACTTCACTGGTAATCTGTCTCTTGAGTTTATTGATTACAGCCTTGGCGAACCTAAGTATTCCGTTGAGGAATCGAAGGAACGAGATGTTACATATTCAGCGCCATTGCGAGTAAAAGTTCGTCTTGTCAATAAAGAGACGGGCGAGGTGAAAGATCAGGATGTCTTCATGGGTGATTTTCCTTTGATGACAGAAACTGGAACCTTTGTTATTAACGGAGCGGAACGGGTTATCGTTTCGCAATTAGTACGCTCTCCAAGTGTGTACTATAGCGGAAAAGTTGATAAAAATGGTAAAAGAGGCTTCGCTGCCACTGTAATTCCGAACCGTGGTGCTTGGTTAGAGTATGAAACTGATGCCAAAGATGTGGTTTACGTAAGGATAGATCGTACGAGGAAATTACCTGTTACGGTTCTTTTGCGTGCACTCGGATTTGGTTCTGATCAAGAAATTCTTGATTTAATCGGGGAGAACGAATACATTCGTAATACTCTCGAAAAGGACAACACAGAAGGTACAGATAAAGCGTTATTAGAGATTTATGAGCGTCTGCGTCCAGGTGAACCACCAACCGTTGAGAACGCGAAAAGCTTATTAGTTTCTCGATTTTTTGATCCGAAGCGCTACGATTTAGCAAATGTAGGGCGTTATAAGATCAACAAGAAACTTCATATAAAGAATCGTTTATTTAATCAGCGTTTAGCAGAAACACTTGTCGATCCTGAAACAGGTGAAATCATTGCTGAAAAAGGAGCGCTGCTTGATCGACGTACGTTAGATCGTATTATTCCACATTTAGAGAAAAATATTGGTTTTAAAACGATCACTCCTGTTGGTGGTGTCGTTGAGAACGATGTTTTACTTCAATCAATAAAAATTTATGCTCCAAATGAAGACGGAGAGAAAGTCATTAATGTTATTGGAAATGCTTATGTAGAAGAAGCTGTCAAGAACATTTCTCCGGCAGATATCATTGCTTCTATTAGTTATTTCTTTAATTTGCTCTACGGAGTAGGGGACACAGATGATATCGATCACTTAGGAAACCGTCGTCTTCGTTCAGTTGGTGAGCTTTTACAAAACCAGTTCCGCATCGGGTTGTCTCGTATGGAACGTGTTGTTCGTGAAAGAATGTCGATTCAAGATACGAATACGATTACTCCACAACAACTGATCAATATTCGTCCAGTGATCGCTTCTATTAAAGAATTCTTTGGAAGCTCACAGTTGTCTCAATTTATGGATCAGACGAATCCATTAGCGGAGCTTACGCATAAGCGTCGTCTATCTGCATTAGGACCAGGTGGTTTAACGCGTGAACGCGCAGGGATGGAAGTGCGTGACGTTCACTATTCCCACTATGGTCGTATGTGTCCAATTGAAACACCTGAGGGACCAAACATTGGCTTGATCAACTCCTTATCTTCCTATGCAAAGGTGAACCGCTTTGGTTTCATTGAAACTCCATACCGTCGCGTTGATCCTGAAACAGGAAAAGTAACCAATCAAATTGATTACTTAACTGCTGATGAGGAAGATAACTATGTTGTCGCCCAAGCGAATGCTCGTTTAGGTGAAGATGGCTCCTTCTTAGATGAAGATATTATTTCGCGTTTCCGTGGGGAAAACACGGTTGTAAAAAGAGAACGCATTGATTATATGGATGTTTCTCCTAAACAGGTAGTATCTGCTGCAACGGCGTGTATCCCGTTCTTAGAAAACGATGACTCGAACCGTGCCTTGATGGGTGCGAACATGCAACGACAAGCTGTTCCACTTATGCAACCAGAGGCACCGCGTGTCGGCACAGGGATGGAGTATGTCTCCGGTAAGGATTCTGGAGCTGCTGTTATCTGTAAGCACGAAGGTATTGTTGAGCATGTTGAAGCGCGTGAAGTTTGGGTTCGCCGCATTACTGTTGTAGATGGTCAAGAAGTAAAAGGGAACCTTGATAAATACCGGATGTTAAAGTTTGTCCGTTCAAACCAAGGTACTTGTTACAATCAGCGCCCGATCGTCGCTGTTGGCGATCGTGTGACAAAAGGGGAAATCCTTGCTGATGGACCTTCAATGGAACTTGGAGAACTTGCTCTTGGACGAAACGTGTTAGTCGCATTCATGACATGGGATGGTTATAACTATGAGGATGCCATCATCATGAGCGAGCGTTTAGTTAAAGATGATGTTTATACTTCGATTCATATTGAAGAGTATGAGTCAGAGTCTCGTGATACAAAATTGGGGCCGGAGGAAATCACCCGTGACATTCCAAACGTTGGGGAAGATGCGCTGAGAAATCTTGATGAGCGCGGAATTATTCGCATCGGTGCGGAAGTAAAAGATGGGGATTTGCTAGTCGGTAAAGTAACACCTAAAGGAGTAACGGAGCTTACTGCAGAAGAACGTTTATTACACGCGATCTTTGGTGAGAAAGCCCGTGAAGTTCGTGATACGTCACTTCGTGTACCACATGGTGGCGGAGGAATTGTCCATGACGTGAAAGTTTTCAACCGTGAAGATGGTGATGAACTTCCTCCAGGTGTGAACCAGTTAGTTCGTGTTTATATCGTTCAGAAACGTAAAATTCACGAAGGCGATAAAATGGCTGGACGTCACGGTAACAAAGGGGTTATCTCTCGTATTTTACCAGAAGAGGATATGCCGTATTTACCAGATGGGACGCCGGTTGATATTATGTTAAACCCACTAGGGGTTCCTTCTCGTATGAACATCGGTCAGGTGTTAGAGCTTCATTTAGGAATGGCTGCGAGACAGCTAGGCATTCATGTTGCTTCACCGGTATTCGATGGTGCACGTGAGGAAGATGTGTGGTCAACGATAGAAGAAGCTGGAATGGATCGCGATGCAAAAACGATCCTTTATGATGGACGCTCTGGTGAGCCGTTCGATAATCGTGTTTCTGTTGGGGTTATGTACATGATTAAGCTTGCTCACATGGTTGACGATAAACTCCATGCACGTTCAACAGGTCCTTATTCACTTGTTACTCAGCAGCCGCTTGGTGGTAAAGCTCAGTTTGGTGGACAAAGATTTGGAGAAATGGAAGTTTGGGCGTTAGAGGCCTATGGTGCAGCTTATACCCTACAAGAAATTTTAACCGTAAAATCCGATGACGTCGTTGGACGTGTGAAAACATACGAGGCGATCGTCAAAGGTGAAAATGTTCCTGAACCAGGTGTCCCTGAATCATTCCGCGTATTGATGAAAGAACTTCAAAGCTTAGGAATGGATGTTAAAATCCTTTCTGGCGATGAAAAGGAAATCGAAATGCGTGATTTAGAGGATGATGAAGAGGGGCAGGCAGAATCATTAACCGTCGCTCCTGTCAGTGAGGAAACCGAATCCGAAAAAGTCGGGATACAAGAATAATTTAAACTGTACGAGTTCATGAAATGCGCAGTTTCTCTCGGTTGCTACGGGGGAAACTGCGGAAAATTGTAATCATAGATTAGCAAAAAGGGTAAAACCTGTAGATCAAAAGGGAGGTAGGCCCCTTGCTGGATGTCAATAATTTTGAATATATGAAGATCGGTCTAGCTTCACCCGACAAAATTCGCTCTTGGTCATTTGGTGAAGTTAAAAAACCAGAAACAATCAACTATCGTACATTAAAACCAGAAAAAGATGGTCTTTTCTGTGAACGCATTTTTGGACCACAAAAAGACTGGGAATGCCATTGCGGAAAATACAAACGTGTTCGTTATAAAGGCGTTGTTTGTGATCGTTGTGGTGTTGAAGTAACAAGAGCTAAGGTTCGCCGTGAGCGTATGGGACATATTGAATTAGCTGCTCCTGTCTCACATATTTGGTATTTTAAAGGTATCCCAAGCAGAATGGGATTAATTTTAGACATGTCTCCACGTGCTTTAGAAGAAGTCATTTATTTTGCTTCTTATGTGGTTACTGAACCAGGTGATACTCCGCTAGAAAAGAAACAACTTTTATCTGAGAAGGAATACCGCGCATATCGTGATAAATACGGTAACAAGTTCCAAGCTTCTATGGGTGCAGAATCGATAAAAAAGCTTTTGACTGATATCGATCTCGATAAAGAAGTTGATTTCTTAAAAGAAGAATTAAAAACAGCCCAAGGTCAACGTCGCACAAGAGCGATTAAACGACTTGAAGTGTTAGAAGCATTCCGTAATTCAGGAAATGAGCCATCTTGGATGATTTTAGATGTGCTTCCAGTTATTCCACCGGAACTTCGCCCGATGGTTCAATTAGATGGGGGACGTTTTGCGACATCCGATTTAAATGATCTATATCGCCGAGTGATTAACCGCAATAACCGTCTTAAGCGTCTATTGGATTTAGGAGCACCTAGCATCATCGTACAAAATGAAAAACGTATGCTCCAAGAAGCTGTCGATGCATTAATTGATAACGGTCGTCGTGGACGCCCAGTTACTGGACCGGGTAACCGTCCGTTAAAATCTCTTTCACATATGCTTAAAGGGAAACAAGGACGTTTCCGTCAAAACCTTCTTGGTAAGCGTGTTGATTATTCAGGACGTTCCGTTATCGTAGTTGGACCGAATTTGAAGATGTATCAATGCGGATTACCGAAGGAAATGGCGATCGAATTATTCAAGCCTTTCGTGATGAAGGAGCTTGTTGAAAAAGGATTAGCCCATAATATCAAATCGGCCAAGCGTAAAATCGAGCGTTTATCCCCTGAGATTTGGGATGTGCTTGAAGATGTCATTAAGGAGCATCCGGTACTTTTAAACCGCGCCCCTACTTTACACAGACTTGGGATTCAGGCGTTTGAACCAACGCTTGTAGAAGGTCGTGCCATTCGCCTTCATCCACTCGTATGTACAGCATACAATGCGGACTTTGATGGTGACCAAATGGCGGTACACGTTCCGTTATCCTCTGAAGCGCAAGCGGAAGCAAGACTTCTCATGCTTGCAGCACAGAACATTCTTAACCCTAAAGACGGGAAACCGGTTGTTACTCCATCGCAGGATATGGTTCTTGGTAACTATTACCTTACGCTGGAGCGAGAGAATGCTGTCGGTGAAGGAATGGTCTTTAAGGATACGAATGAAGCATTAATTGCTTACCAAAATGGCTATGTTCACCTGCATACTCGTGTAGCTGTGCATGCAGCGTCTTTAAATAACGAAACATTTACAGAAGAACAAAATAATATGCTTCTTATTACAACAGTAGGTAAATTGATTTTTAATGAGATCTTACCAGAATCATTCCCTTATATTAATGAACCTACAAAAGCTAATTTAGAGGAGGAAACTCCGAAGAAGTACTTTGTAGAAAAGGGTGCAGATGTAAAAGAAGTCATTAAAGGATTACCGTTGGTAGACCCATTCAAGAAGAAAATTCTTGGGAATATCATTGCTGAGGTATTTAAGCGATTCAAAATTACTGAGACATCTAAAATGCTTGACCGCATGAAGAATCTTGGTTTCAAATACTCTACAAAAGCTGGTATCACAGTTGGTGTAGCAGATATCGTTGTATTGAAAGAAAAGCAAGAAATTATCGAAGAGGCACAAAGCAAAGTAGATAACGTGATGAAGCAATTCAGACGTGGTTTAATCACGGAAGATGAACGCTATGATCGTGTAATTTCCATTTGGAGTGCAGCGAAAGATAATATTCAAGCAAAACTAATGAAATCATTAGAAAAGACGAACCCTATCTTTATGATGAGTGACTCAGGTGCCCGCGGTAACGCATCAAACTTCACCCAGCTAGCTGGTATGCGTGGATTGATGGCGAACCCGGCTGGACGTATCATTGAGTTGCCGATTATCTCAAGTTTCCGTGAAGGTTTAACCGTATTAGAGTACTTTATCTCTACGCACGGTGCCCGTAAAGGTCTTGCAGATACGGCGCTTAAAACGGCTGACTCTGGTTACTTAACACGCCGACTTGTTGACGTAGCGCAAGATGTCATCGTCCGTGATGATGATTGTGGTACAGATAGAGGATTGTTAGTTTCTGCTCTACGTGATGGAACTGAAATTATTGAATCCTTAGATGAGCGTTTAATTGGTCGCTACGCGAGAAGAGCGATCAAACATCCGGAAACAAACGAAGTTATCGTTCCTGAAAATGGCCTTATTACAGAAGATTTAGCTGTAGAGATTATGGAAGCAAATATTGAAGAGGTATGGATCCGTTCAGCCTTTACATGTAATACTCGCCATGGTGTATGTAAAAAATGTTATGGACGTAACCTTGCAACTGGCCAAGAAGTTGAAGTGGGTGAAGCGGTTGGTATTATCGCAGCTCAGTCAATCGGTGAGCCAGGTACACAGTTAACAATGCGTACATTCCACACAGGTGGGGTTGCTGGAGACGATATTACACAAGGTCTACCGCGTATTCAAGAAATCTTTGAAGCACGTAATCCAAAGGGTCAAGCGGTTATATCTGAAATTGATGGTGTGGTCGTAGGCATTAACGAAGGTCGAGATCGTCAACATGAGATCGTTGTTCAAGGGGAAATTGAATCACGTACGTATACGGCTCCTTATACTGCACGCTTAAAGGTTGCTGTTAATGACCGTGTAGAACGTGGTCAAGAACTCACAGAAGGTTCAATCGATCCGAAAGAGCTTATCAAAGTAAAAGATGTAACAGCAGTTCAAGAGTACTTGCTTAAAGAAGTACAGAAGGTATATCGAATGCAAGGGGTTGAAATTGGCGATAAGCACGTAGAAGTAATGGTTCGTCAAATGCTTCGCAAAATCCGTGTCGTCGATGCAGGGGAAACAGATGTTTTACCAGGTTCCTTACTCGATATTCACCAATTTACAGATGCAAACGAAAAAGCCTTGCTTGAAGGGAAATTACCAGCAACCGGTCGTCCGGTATTGCTTGGTATCACGAAAGCTTCTCTTGAAACGGATTCCTTCTTATCCGCTGCTTCTTTCCAAGAAACGACAAGAGTTCTTACAGATGCTGCGATTAAAGGAAAACGTGATGAGTTACTAGGATTAAAGGAAAATGTAATTATTGGTAAACTTGTTCCAGCTGGTACGGGTATGCAACGCTACCGCAAAGCGGAACCAGTTGCTGCAATCGAAGAATCAGAAGACATTGTAACGGTTGAGTAAAGTAAAAAATGCGGTGCTTACCAAATGGTGAGTACCGCATTTTTAGAATGAGTTTTGAAATGGTTGTGAGCGTGGACGAGTTGAGGATATTAAAAATTCAAGTTGCAGCGTGATAAAATGAATCATGACAAACCATCTCTAATAAAATTTTAAACTTTTATTGACATTGGTTTTAGAAAATGCTAATATAGCAAAGGTGCTCCTATTACCTGTTACTTTGGAGGATATGATCGATGTCTTATGAAAAAGTATTGCAGGCGAAAAATTTTATAGTAGGAACAAAGCAGACGGTAAAAGCGCTGAGGAACGGAAACGTAAAAGAAGTACTAGTAGCGTCTGATGCTGATCCCCATGTGACAGCTTCAGTCGTAAGTGCAGCTAAAGAAACAAACACCCCGGTAATCTATGTTGATTCTATGAAATCACTAGGGAAAGCTTGTGGCATTGAAGTTGCCGCATCTACCGTTGCGATAACCCATTAAAAACTGTTTTTGCAGATTAACTGCAAGGACTTTGTTTTTTGTTTCAAAATGAACCACCTGGATGTGTGGGCTTAAATGAAAAAGTGAAGGGAGGAAACATAAATGCCTACTATTAACCAATTAGTGCGCAAGCCTCGTAAATCAAAAGAGGAAAAGTCAAAATCACCAGCACTTAACAAAGGTTATAACAGCTTCAAAAAAGCACAAACTGATGTATCATCTCCACAAAAACGCGGTGTTTGTACTCGTGTTGGTACAATGACTCCGAAGAAACCGAACTCAGCGTTACGTAAATACGCTCGTGTACGTTTAACAAACGGCATTGAGGTAACTGCATACATTCCTGGTATCGGACACAACCTACAAGAGCACAGCGTAGTATTAATTCGCGGCGGACGTGTAAAAGACTTACCGGGGGTACGTTACCACATTGTTCGTGGAGCTCTAGATACAGCTGGAGTAAACAACCGTATGCAAGGTCGTTCTAAATACGGTACGAAGAAACCAAAA
Organism: Bacillus methanolicus; assembly: GCF_008764295.1. Taxonomy (GTDB): domain Bacteria; phylum Bacillota; class Bacilli; order Bacillales; family Cytobacillaceae; genus Robertmurraya; species Robertmurraya methanolica_A. The sequence continues at coordinate 29,887 of NZ_VTQX01000019.1, forward strand.
GCAGCAAAGAAATAAAAACTTAAAATGATAAGCTTCTTTGAAAGGAGGAAGAAATATGCCACGTAAAGGTCCTGTAGCAAAAAGAGACGTATTACCAGATCCAATTTACAATTCAAAATTAATTACTCGTTTAATCAACAAAATGATGGTTGATGGTAAAAGAGGTAAGTCACAATCTATCCTTTACTCATCATTTGATATTATTCGTGAACGTACTGGCAAAGACCCAATGGAAGTATTTGATCAAGCTCTTAAGAACATCATGCCTGTTCTTGAAGTTAGAGCACGCCGTGTAGGTGGATCTAACTACCAAGTACCAGTAGAGGTGCGCCCAGAACGCCGCACTACTCTAGGTCTTCGCTGGTTAGTAAACTATTCACGTCTTCGTGGTGAAAAGACAATGGAAGAGCGTCTTGCTAACGAAATTCTTGATGCGGCTAACAACACTGGTGCATCAGTGAAAAAGCGTGAAGATACACATAAAATGGCTGAAGCAAACAAAGCATTTGCACATTATCGTTGGTAATCTCTTTATAATAAAAAATACACTCATATGGAAGGAGAAAAACTGAATGGCAAGAGAGTTCTCCTTAGAAAATACTCGCAATATCGGTATCATGGCACATATTGATGCTGGTAAAACAACAACAACTGAGCGCGTACTCTATTACACTGGTCGTATTCATAAGATCGGTGAAACACATGAAGGTGCGTCTCAAATGGACTGGATGGAGCAAGAGCAAGAACGTGGGATCACAATTACATCTGCAGCAACAACTGCACAATGGAAAGGTCACCGCGTTAACATCATCGATACACCAGGACACGTAGACTTCACAGTTGAAGTTGAACGTTCTCTTCGTGTACTAGATGGTGCTGTAGCTGTTCTTGATGCACAGTCTGGTGTTGAACCACAAACAGAAACAGTTTGGCGTCAAGCAACAACTTATGGAGTTCCACGTGTTGTATTCGTTAATAAAATGGATAAGCTAGGTGCGGACTTCCTTTATTCTTTAAAAACTCTTCATGATCGCCTACAAGCTAACGCTGTAGCAATCCAATTACCAATTGGAGCAGAAGATGCGTTCGAGGGAATCATTGACCTTGTAGAAATGAAAGCTACTTTCTACGGAAATGACCTTGGAACGGATATTGAAGAGCGTGAAATTCCTGCTGAATATATGGATCAAGCTGAGGAATACCGTGAGAAGTTAATTGAAGCAGTGTCAGAACTTGACGAAGACTTAATGGAAAAATACCTTGGTGGTGAAGAAATCACTACGGATGAGTTAAAAGCGGCTATCCGTAAAGGTACTGTTAATGTTGAATTATACCCAGTTATCTGTGGTTCTGCTTTCAAAAACAAAGGTGTTCAAAAAATGCTAGATGCAGTTATTGATTACCTTCCATCACCATTAGATGTTCCTTCTATCAAAGGTACACTTCCTGATAGTGATGAAGCAGTTGAACGTCATTCAGACGACAACGAGCCATTCTCTGCACTTGCATTTAAAGTTATGACTGACCCTTATGTTGGTAAATTAACATTCTTCCGTGTATACTCTGGTACATTAAGCTCTGGTTCATATGTACAAAACTCCACAAAAGGTAAGCGTGAGCGCGTAGGACGTATCCTACAAATGCATGCGAACAGCCGTGAAGAGATTTCAATGGTATACGCTGGAGATATTGCAGCAGCAGTTGGTTTAAAGGATACGACAACTGGTGATACTCTTTGTGATGAAAAGAATTTAGTTATTCTTGAATCTATGGAATTCCCAGAGCCGGTTATCCAATTATCTATCGAGCCTAAATCTAAGGCAGACCAAGATAAGATGACGACTGCACTTCAAAAACTACAAGAAGAAGATCCGACATTCCGTGCGCATACTGATCAGGAAACTGGTCAGGTTATCATCGCTGGTATGGGAGAGCTTCACTTAGATATCCTTGTAGATCGTATGAAGCGTGAATTCAAGGTTGAAGCTAATGTTGGTGCGCCACAGGTTGCTTATCGCGAAACGATCCGTACATCTGCTCAAGTAGAAGGAAAGTTCGCGCGTCAATCAGGTGGTCGCGGTCAATACGGACACGTTTGGATTGAGTTCTCTCCAAACGAAGAAGGTAAAGGCTTCGAATTTGAAAACGGCATCGTTGGTGGTGTTGTTCCACGTGAATACATCCCTGCAGTTCAAGCTGGACTTGAAGATGCTCTTGAAAGAGGACTTCTTGCAGGTTATCCAGTAGTAGATATTAAAGCAAGATTATTTGATGGATCATACCATGACGTTGACTCTTCAGAAATGGCGTTTAAAATCGCCGCTTCTATGGCTCTTAAAAATGCCGCATCAAAATGTAACCCTGTTATTTTAGAGCCAATGATGAAGGTTGAAGTTATCATCCCTGAAGAATATATGGGTGATATCATGGGTAATATCACTTCCCGTCGCGGACGTGTTGAAGGTATGGAAGCTCGTGGTAATGCACAAGTTGTCCGTGCTATGGTTCCACTTTCTGAAATGTTTGGTTATGCGACAACTTTACGTTCAAGCACTCAAGGTCGCGGAGTATTCTCTATGCATTTTGACCACTACGAGGAAGTACCAAAATCAATTTCAGAAGAAATCATCAAGAAAAATAAAGGTGAATAATTGATTTTCACTTGTCTTTAAAGTATAACTACTTATGTACGAAGCTGTAGGAGAAGGGATAACTTTTTCCTACAGCATCCATATACTTAAACTTTTCTATTTTAAAGGAGGATTTTCCTAATGGCTAAAGAAAAATTTGACCGTTCAAAACCACACGTTAATATCGGAACTATTGGTCACGTTGACCATGGTAAAACAACTTTAACAGCTGCTATCACAACTGTACTTGCAAAAGCAGGTGGCGGTGAAGCACGCGGCTATGATCAAATCGATAACGCTCCAGAAGAAAAAGAGCGTGGAATCACAATCAACACTTCTCACGTTGAGTATGAAACAGCTAACCGTCACTATGCACACGTTGACTGCCCTGGGCATGCTGACTATGTTAAGAACATGATCACTGGTGCTGCTCAAATGGACGGCGGTATCTTAGTAGTATCTGCTGCTGATGGTCCAATGCCACAAACTCGTGAGCACATCCTGCTTTCTCGTAACGTAGGTCTTGCACACCTTGTTGTTTTCATGAACAAGTGTGACATGGTAGACGATGAAGAGCTTCTTGAATTAGTAGAAATGGAAGTTCGTGACCTATTATCAGAATATGAATTCCCTGGTGATGATATTCCTGTAATCAAGGGTTCTGCTCTTAAAGCTCTTGAAGGAGATGCAGCTTGGGAAGAAAAAATCATTGAATTAATGAATGCTGTTGACGAATATGTTCCAAATCCAACTCGTGAAACTGATAAGCCATTCATGATGCCTGTTGAGGACGTATTCTCTATCACTGGTCGTGGAACAGTTGCTACTGGTCGTGTTGAGCGTGGCCAAGTTAAAGTTGGTGACGTAGTTGAGATCATCGGTCTTGCTGAAGAGCCAAAATCTACTACAGTAACTGGAGTAGAAATGTTCCGTAAGCTTCTTGATTATGCTGAAGCTGGAGACAACATTGGCGCACTTCTTCGTGGGGTTGCTCGTGAAGAAATCCAACGTGGTCAAGTACTTGCTAAACCAGGTTCAATTACACCACACACAAAGTTTAAAGCTGAAGTTTACGTATTATCAAAAGACGAAGGTGGACGTCATACTCCATTCTTCTCAAACTACCGTCCTCAGTTCTACTTCCGTACAACTGATGTAACTGGTGTTGTTAATCTTCCAGAAGGTGTAGAAATGGTTATGCCTGGAGATAACATTGAAATGAACGTTGAGCTTATTTCTCCAATCGCTATTGAAGATGGTACTAGATTCTCTATCCGTGAGGGTGGACGTACAGTAGGTTCTGGCGTTGTTTCTACAATCGTTGAGTAATTATTAACGAATATAAAAAGCAGATGGATGACGATCCATCTGCTTTTTTGTTTGTTTATTTTCTACTATCTACCTATTATTCAGCGTTTCTTTTTGTTCGATCCATTTGTGAATGGCAGAAATAATATTTTGCAATCCTTTTCCGCTTGGGGTTAATTCATATTGAACCTTTTTTAAAGAACCATCTAAATATTGCTTTTTGACAAGTCCTTCTTTTACTAATTCATTTAATCTTTCGGTTAGAAGTCTGTCTGAAATTCCTTCAATCATTTCCATTAATTCATAATATCTTTTCGGTCCGTCAAGTAAAGTATAAATGATCATACCGACCCATTTTTGACCGATAAATTCAATGGTTTTTTGATAATTCACGCAAATGCTGCTAGGATGTCCGTTATGATCGAGCAGGGTCTTGTTGTTATTTGGAGATGATTCCATTCATGTTCCTCCTAGTCTTATTAATACTTGCATTATAACATGAGAGCTCTTCCTTGACTCGTTAACTTACAAATGGTAAGTTATAAAAGCTAATAAATAGTAAGTTTAGGAGGGAATTCATAATGTCACAACTTGATCAAATTGTACAACAGCGTAAGTCTGTTCGTTCTTATGATCCGAAATACGTCATTTCTAAAGAAGAGATTGAAAATTTGTTGCGACTCGCTTCGGAAGCTCCATCTTCAAGTAATTTACAACCATGGCGTGTTATGGTAATTAAAAATAAGGAATTACAAAAAGAGCTCCGTGCAATTGGAAACAACCAGGCTCAAATTGAAGAATCTTCTGCGATTGTTGCGATTCTTGGTGATTCTGAAGCTTACAAAAACGCAGAGAAGATTTTCAATCAAAATGTAGAAGAAGGCCATGTTTCTCAAGAGATTGCCAATAACACGATTAAAAATACGTTAAACTTTTATCCAAATGTTCCTGAAGAAACAAGAAAACTAATTGCTGCCTATGATGCTGGTGCATTTGCTATGCAGTTCATGCTACTTGCGAAAGATCGTGGATACGATACAGTGACAATGGGTGGTTTTGATAAGGAAAAGTTTGCAAAGCGTTTTGAATTACCAGCAAACGTATTTCCGATAACGCTAATAGCTCTTGGAAAAGCCCAAGCTCCAGCTTTCGGGACATCAAGGTTGCCGGTCGAGTCTTTTACTACATTCTATGAATAATTTTTTGCCGTAGGGTTATTTAAAGTACAGCTCTTGGAAGAAAACAAGTTATTTTTCTCCAAGAGCCTATCATTAGCAAAGTTATGGCCAGACGGAAAAAACACCATACATCCACAATGATGTCTAAAATCCCCATTATGAAATAAAATTCCATCAGATTCAGTCGGGTCAAAAGCGCTCATACATTTTCTATAAGAAGAACAGCACATTCAATTTGAGCAATGTGTGAAAGCATTGATATTTTCCTAACTGAACTAATTTAGATGTCTTGTTCATTTAATAGTTCGACTATTTCCCGTCTACTTGAAAACGTCAGTAGTAGTCTATATAATAGAACAAGTGTGATTGATAAAGAAATGAAATTTTATATTGCATTTCCTTTATGATTCATTGTATAATAGACAATGTTGGTCTTTGACTGCGATGATGTGGAAGGTTGCTGACACACCCGGCCGCTTTGCCATGGCGAGTGTGTGGGAAATTTTCACGGAGAATGTCTATTTTAAAATAGGCGAAAAGGAGGGAAAATAATGGCAAAACAAAAGATTCGTATCCGTTTGAAAGCATATGATCACAGAATTCTTGATCAATCTGCAGAAAAAATTGTGGAAACAGCAAAGCGTTCTGGTGCTGCTGTATCAGGTCCGATACCGTTACCAACCGAAAAATCTGTTTATACAATTCTTCGTGCGGTGCATAAGTATAAGGACTCTCGTGAGCAATTTGAGATGCGTACTCATAAGCGTCTAATCGACATTGTGAATCCAACACCACAAACTGTTGATTCATTAATGCGTTTAGATTTACCATCTGGCGTAGATATCGAAATTAAACTTTAATTTTGAACTATAAGGATGTAACTTAGAAACTTCAAACATGAAATAAAAGATGATAATTAATAGGAGGTGTGACTGTAATGACCAAAGGAATCTTAGGAAGAAAAATCGGTATGACTCAAGTGTTTGCTGAAAATGGTGATCTTATCCCAGTAACAGTTGTTGAAGCAACTCCAAACGTAGTTCTTCAAAAGAAAACTGTTGAAACTGACGGATATGTGTCCGTGCAATTAGGTTTTGATGACAAGCGTGAAAAGCTTTCAAACAAACCTGAAAAAGGACATGTCGCAAAGGCAAGTACTGCTCCTAAGCGCTTCGTACGTGAATTCCGCGGAGAAGGTTTAGCTGAGTTAGAGGTTGGTCAGGAAGTCAAAGTAGATGTATTCGCTGAAGGCGATATCGTAGATGTAACAGGAATCTCAAAGGGTAAAGGTTTCCAAGGCTCTATCAAGCGCCATGGACAATCTCGTGGACCAATGGCACACGGTTCTCGTTATCACCGTCGCCCAGGTTCAATGGGTCCTGTAGCTCCAAACCGCGTATTTAAAGGTAAAGCACTACCAGGTCGTATGGGTGGCGAGCAAATCACTGTGCAAAACCTTGAAATTGTAAAGGTTGACGTTGAACGTAACCTATTATTAATCAAAGGTAACGTACCAGGAGCTAAAAAAGCTCTATTAAAAATTAAAAGTGCGGTTAAAGCATAATCATTAAGGCAGAAAGGAGGAAACAAGAATGCCAAAAGTAACATTGTTTAGCCAAGCTGGATCTCAAGTTGGTGAAATCGAACTTAATGATTCCATCTTTGGTATTGAGCCTAATAACCATGTGTTATTTGAAGCTGTTGTAGCTCAAAGAGCTTCTTTACGTCAAGGAACTCATAAAACAAAAATTCGTTCTGAGGTAGCTGGCGGTGGTCGTAAGCCATGGCGTCAAAAAGGAACAGGTCGTGCACGTCAAGGTTCGATTCGTTCTCCACAATGGCGCGGAGGTGGTACTGTATTTGGTCCGGTACCTCGCAGCTATAGCTATAAATTACCGAAAAAAGTTCGTCGCTTAGCGATTAAATCGGCATTATCTTCTAAAGTAGTAGAAGAAAACATTTTAGTATTAGAAAGCCTTGCTTTCGAAACTCCAAAAACTAAAGACTTCAAAGGTTTCCTAAAAGGTCTTTCTGTTGATTCTAAAGCACTTATCGTTACAGCTGATTTAGATGAAAACGTAGCATTATCTGCTCGTAACATCCCTGGTGTAACAGTTGTAACTGCTAGTGGAATCAACGTATTGGATGTTTTAGGTCATGATAAGTTAATCATGACAAAAGCAGCGGTTGAAAAAGTAGAGGAGGTGCTTGCATAATGGATGCACGCGAAATCATTAAGCGCCCCGTTATCACTGAACGTTCAACTGATTTAATGACTGAGAAAAAGTACACTTTCGAAGTTGACGTTAGAGCGAATAAAACTCAAGTTAAAGATGCTGTTGAAGAAATCTTCGGTGTTAAAGTTGAGAAAGTAAACGTTCAAAACTATAAAGGTAAATTTAAGCGCATGGGTAAATTTGGCGGTTATACAAATAAACGTCGTAAAGCCATCGTTAAATTAACTGCAGACAGCAAAGAAATCGAATTCTTTGAGGTTTAATTGATTAAAAGAAGAAGAGGAGGGAAAACAAATGGCGATTAAAAAGTATAAACCTACCTCTAATGGTCGTCGCGGTATGACGGTATCTGATTTCGCAGAAATCACAACAGATAAGCCGGAAAAATCATTGCTTGCTCCTTTAAAAAGCAAGGGTGGCCGTAACAACCAAGGTAAGTTAACAGTTCGTCATCAAGGTGGCGGTCATAAGCGTCAATATCGTATCATCGATTTTAAACGTAACAAAGATGGCATTCCAGGCCGCGTTGCTACAATCGAATACGATCCAAACCGTTCAGCAAACATTGCATTAATTCATTATGTTGATGGAGAAAAGCGTTACATCCTAGCTCCTAAGAATTTAGAAGTAGGTATGGAAGTAATGTCTGGACCAGAAGCAGATATTAAAGTAGGAAATGCTCTACCTTTAGCAAATATTCCTGTTGGTACAGTCGTACACAACATTGAATTAAAGCCAGGTAAGGGTGGACAATTAGTACGTTCTGCAGGTACGTCTGCACAAGTTCTTGGTAAAGAGGGCAAATACGTACTAGTTCGTTTAAACTCTGGTGAGGTTCGTATGATTCTTGCTACTTGTCGTGCAACTGTAGGTCAAGTTGGTAACGAGCAACATGAACTTATCAACATTGGTAAAGCAGGTCGTTCTCGCTGGTTAGGCAAACGCCCAACTGTACGTGGATCTGTTATGAACCCTAACGATCACCCGCACGGTGGTGGTGAAGGACGTGCGCCAATCGGACGTAAGTCACCAATGTCACCATGGGGTAAACCAACTCTTGGTGCGAAAACTCGTAAGAAAAACAATAAATCAGATAAATTTATCGTACGTCGTCGTAAAAAATAACGGGATTGGGCTACGGTTCCAACTAAGAGCCGTAGGGCAATCGCGAAGGGAGGTTCAATCATGGGTCGCAGCTTAAAAAAAGGACCTTTTGTTGATGAACATTTAATGAACAAGATCGAAAAGCTAAATGAAACAGAAGGCAAACAAGTGGTAAAAACTTGGTCACGCCGTTCTACGATCTTCCCACAATTCATCGGACACACAATCGCTGTTTATGATGGTCGTAAACATGTACCTGTATACGTCACTGAAGACATGGTCGGTCACAAGCTTGGAGAATTTGCTCCAACTCGTACTTACAAAGGTCATGCAAGTGATGACAAGAAAACAAGACGTTAATGAGAGGAGGCATTCAGATGCAAGCAAAAGCTGTTGCAAGAACAGTCCGTATTGCGCCTCGTAAAGCTCGTTTAGTTGTAGATCTAATTCGAGGAAAGCAAGTAGGTGAAGCAGTAGCGATATTAAAACATACGCCAAAAGCTGCTTCTCCAATCGTTGAAAAATTATTAAATTCTGCTATGGCAAATGCCGAGCATAACTACGAAATGGACGTTAATAGCCTTGTGGTTTCGGAAGTTTTCGTTGACGAGGGACCAACTTTAAAACGTTTCCGTCCACGTGCAATGGGTCGTGCAAGTGCCATCAACAAGCGCACTAGCCACATTACAATCGTATTAACAGAAAAGAAGGAGGGATAATCAGTGGGTCAAAAAGTAAATCCAGTCGGTTTGCGTATCGGTGTCATCCGTGATTGGGAGTCTAAGTGGTACGCAGGTAAAGACTATGCTGATCTTTTACACGAAGACCTAAAGGTTCGTGAGTATATCACTAAGCGTTTAAGTGATGCTTCTGTTTCTAAAGTAGAAATCGAGCGTGCTGCTAACCGCGTTAACATCACTATCCATACTGCTAAACCAGGAATGGTTATTGGTAAAGGTGGTACTGAGGTTGAAGCGTTGCGTAAAGCTCTTAACTCACTTACTGGCAAACGTGTACACATCAACATTCTTGAAATCAAAAAAGCTGATATCGATGCGAAATTAGTTGCGGAAAACATTGCTCGTCAATTAGAAAACCGCGTATCTTTCCGTCGTGCTCAAAAACAAGTTATTCAACGTGCAATGCGCGCTGGAGCTCAAGGTATCAAAACTATGGTATCTGGTCGTCTTGGCGGAGCTGACATCGCTCGTTCTGAAAGCTATAGCGAAGGAACTGTTCCACTTCATACTCTTCGTGCTGATATCGATTACGCTACTGCTGAAGCAGATACAACTTACGGAAAGCTTGGCGTAAAAGTATGGATCTATAAGGGAGAAGTCCTTCCAACTAAGAAGAAAACTGAGGAAGGAGGCAAATAATATGTTAGTGCCTAAACGCGTTAAATATCGTCGTCAACACCGTGGAAAAATGCGCGGTCAAGCGAAGGGCGGTACTGAAGTAACTTTCGGTGAATTCGGTTTACAAGCAACTGAAGCATCTTGGATTACAAACCGTCAAATTGAAGCTGCACGTATTGCGATGACTCGTTATATGAAACGTGGCGGTAAAGTTTGGATTAAAATTTTCCCGCATAAGCCTTACACAGCTAAGCCTCTTGAAGTCCGCATGGGTTCCGGTAAAGGTGCTCCAGAAGGATGGGTTGCAGTTGTTAAGCCTGGGAAAGTAATGTTTGAAATCGCAGGTGTTTCTGAAGAAATCGCACGTGAAGCATTACGACTTGCATCACACAAACTTCCTGTAAAATGTAAGTTTGTAAAACGAGAAGAAATTGGTGGTGAATCAAATGAAAGCTAATGAAATTCGTGACCTTACCACTGCCGAAATAGAACAAAAAGTTAAATCATTAAAAGAAGAGCTTTTCAACCTGCGCTTTCAATTGGCGACTGGACAACTTGAAAACACAGCTCGCATCCGTGAAGTACGCAAAGCGATTGCTCGCATGAAAACTGTTATTCGTGAAAGAGAGATCGGCGTCAATAATCGATAATCTTTGAGAGGAGGTTCGCACAATGAGTGAACGCAACCAACGCAAAGTTTACACTGGACGTGTCGTTTCAGACAAAATGGATAAAACAGTTACTGTACTTGTTGAAACATACAAGAAGCATCCATTATACGGTAAACGCGTTAAGTACTCTAAAAAGTACAAAGCTCATGATGAGCAGAACCAAGCAAAAATCGGCGATGTTGTACGTATTATGGAAACTCGCCCACTTTCCGCAACTAAACGTTTCCGTTTAGTAGAAGTAGTAGAAAAAGCTGTCATTATATAATGCTCGGAATTAGTTTTCATCCCGAAGGGAGGTTACACAAATGATTCAACAAGAAACACGTTTAAAAGTTGCTGATAACTCAGGTGCTCGTGAAGTACTTACCATTAAAGTTCTTGGTGGTTCAGGCCGCAAAACTGCTAATATTGGTGATGTTATCGTTTGTACAGTGAAACAAGCAACACCAGGAGGCGTTGTTAAAAAAGGCGACGTTGTAAAGGCTGTTATTGTTCGTACAAAGAGCGGAGCACGTCGTGCTGATGGTTCATACATTCGTTTCGACGAAAACGCATGTGTAATTATCCGTGACGACAAGAGCCCACGTGGAACACGTATTTTCGGACCAGTTGCTCGCGAACTCCGTGATAATAACTTTATGAAAATTGTATCATTAGCTCCAGAAGTACTATAATTTTAAAACTAATTGCCTTTAAGGAGGTGCGAACAGATGCATGTAAAAAAAGGTGATAAAGTAATGGTCATCTCTGGTAAGGATAAAGGCAAATCAGGTGTGATTTTAGCAGCTTACCCAAAACAAAGCCGTGTCTTAGTTGAAGGTGTTAATATTGTTAAAAAACACTCTAAGCCTAGCCAAGTGAATCCCAACGGTGGAATCATCAGCCAGGAGGCACCTATTCATGTATCAAACGTAATGCCAATCGATCCGAAGTCTGGTGAACCAACTCGCGTAGGCTACAAAGTGGAAGATGGCAAAAAAGTACGTGTTGCAAAAAAATCCGGTGAAGTTCTAGATAAATAGTTCAAATGAAGAAGGGAGGTACAATGAATGAACCGCCTAAAAGAAAAGTATCAAAAAGAAATCACTCCTGCTCTAATGAGCAAGTTTAACTATAAATCAGTTATGCAAGTGCCTAAGCTAGAAAAAATCGTTATCAACATGGGTGTTGGTGATGCAGTACAAAACGCAAAAGCATTAGATAACGCAGTTGAGGAATTAGCGACAATTACTGGTCAAAAACCGGTTGTAACTCGCGCTAAGAAATCAATCGCTGGTTTCCGCCTTCGTGAAGGGATGCCAATCGGTGCAAAAGTTACCCTTCGTGGTGAGCGTATGTACGAATTCTTCGATAAATTAGTTTCTGTATCTTTACCACGTGTACGTGACTTCCGCGGTATTTCTAAGAAGTCATTTGATGGTCGTGGTAACTACACTTTAGGTGTAAAAGAACAGTTAATCTTCCCTGAAATTGATTATGATAAAGTAAGCAAGGTTCGTGGTATGGATATCGTTATCGTTACTACAGCTAATACTGATGAAGAAGCTCGTGAACTTTTAACTCAATTTGGAATGCCATTCCAAAAGTAATCGCTAAAATAAGGGAGGCGAAAACGTGGCTAAAAAGTCAATGATTGCGAAGCAAAAACGCACGCCGAAATTCAAGGTACAAGAATATACACGCTGCGAACGTTGTGGGCGTCCACATTCTGTATACCGTAAATTTAAGCTCTGCCGTATTTGTTTCCGTGAATTAGCATACAAAGGACAAATTCCTGGTGTGAAAAAAGCTAGCTGGTAAACCCCATTTCTGGGAAGGAGGTAAAAAACAATGGTCATGACAGATCCAATTGCAGATTTGCTAACTCGCATCCGTAATGCGAATATGGTTCGTCACGAAAAATTAGAGGTTCCTGCTTCTAATATTAAGAAAGAGATCGCTGAAATTTTAAAGCGTGAAGGTTTCATTCGTGATGTTGAATATATCGAGGATAACAAGCAAGGCATCATTCGTATTTTCTTAAAATACGGTGCTAACAACGAACGTGTTATCACAGGTTTAAAACGTATCAGCAAGCCTGGTCTTCGTGTTTATGCTAAAACGAACGAAGTACCACGTGTACTAAACGGACTTGGTATCGCATTAGTATCTACTTCTCAAGGCGTTCTTACAGATAAAGAAGCTCGCGCTAAACAAGTTGGCGGAGAAGTATTAGCTTACGTTTGGTAATAGAGTTTCTTAAAGAATGGAGGTGCAATAAATGTCTCGTGTAGGTAAAAAACCAATTGAAATTCCAGCAGGTGTTACCGTTACTATTAACGGCAACGTCGTAACTGTAAAAGGTCCTAAAGGTGAATTGAGTCGTTCATTCAGCCCTGATATGGAAATTAAAATGGAAGAGAACGTAATTAACGTAGTTCGTCCTTCTGAATCTAAAGAACATCGTACAATTCACGGTACAACTCGTGCCCTACTTGCAAACATGGTAGAAGGTGTTTCTAAAGGATTCGAAAGAAGTTTAGAGCTTATCGGTGTCGGTTACCGTGCTCAAAAGCAAGGAAAGAAACTTGTATTGAACGTTGGTTACTCTCATCCTGTTGAAATCGAGCCTGAAGAAGGTCTTGAGATTGAAGTTCCTTCAAACACTAAGGTTACTGTTAAAGGAATTAACAAAGAGCGTGTTGGTGCATTAGCAGCTAACATCCGTGATGTTCGTCCGCCAGAGCCTTATAAAGGTAAAGGAATTCGTTACGAAGGCGAATATGTTCGTCGTAAAGAAGGTAAAACAGGTAAGTAATGCCGCGTAGGTAAACGAAAGGAGTGACCTAAATGATTACGAAGGCTGATAAAAATGCAACCCGTAAGAAAAGACACGCACGTGTGCGTTCTAAACTTTCTGGTACTGCAGCTCGTCCTCGTTTAAATGTGTTCCGTTCTAGCAAACACATTTATGCGCAACTCATTGACGATGTGAATGGAGTTACTTTAGTTAGTGCTTCAACTTTAGATAAAGAAGTTAGTCTTGAATCTACTGGAAATGTTGATGCAGCAGTTAAGGTCGGAGAATTAGTTGCAAAACGCGCAGTAGAAAAAGGTTTAAAAGCTGTTGTTTTTGACCGTGGAGGTTATTTATATCACGGACGTGTGAAAGCTTTAGCTGATGCAGCTCGTGAAAATGGGTTAGAATTTTAAGAGACAAAGGAGGGACACAATAGATGCGTCGTATTGATCCAAACAAACTTGAACTTGAAGAACGCGTAGTTACAGTTAATCGTGTAGCGAAGGTTGTAAAAGGTGGACGTCGTTTTCGTTTCTCTGCTCTTGTAGTAGTAGGAGACAAAAACGGTCACGTTGGATTTGGTACTGGTAAAGCTCAAGAGGTACCAGATGCTATCCGTAAAGCAATTGAGGATGCGAAGAAAAACTTAATCGAAGTGCCTATGGTAGGATCTACTCTTCCTCACCAAGTTATCGGACACTTTGGCGCTGGTGAAATTCTTCTTAAGCCAGCTTCTGAAGGTACAGGAGTTATCGCTGGAGGACCAGTTCGTGCGGTTTTAGAATTAGCTGGTGTTGGTGATATCCTTTCTAAATCTTTAGGAACAAATACACCAATTAATATGGTTCGTGCCACTATGGACGGATTAAAACAATTAAAACGTGCTGAAGACGTAGCAAAATTACGTGGTAAGTCAGTAGAAGAACTGTTAGGATAAGGAGGGAAATCAAATGGCTAACAAATTAGAAATTACCCTCACTCGCAGTGTTATTGGTCGCCCACAGGATCAAAAGGAAACTGTTAAAGCATTAGGCCTTCGCAAAATGCATCAAACAGTTGAGAAGAATGATAATCCTGCTATCCGTGGAATGATTAACAAAGTTGCTCACTTAGTAACAGTGAAAGAAATATAATTTAATTCTTCTTAAATAAGGAGGTGCCAACATGAAACTTCATGAATTAAAACCTGCAGAAGGATCTCGTCACGAACGCAAGCGTAAGGGACGCGGTATTGGGTCTGGTAATGGTAAGACTGCTGGTAAAGGTCATAAAGGTCAAAATGCTCGTTCGGGCGGTGGCGTACGTCCAGGATTTGAGGGTGGTCAAACACCTTTATTCCGTCGTTTACCAAAACGTGGATTTACAAATATCAACCGTAAAGAGTATGCGATCGTTAACCTTGATGCTTTAAATCGTTTCGAAGACGGTACAGTCGTTTCTCCAGAACTTCTTATCGAAACAGGGATTGTAAGCAAAGAAAAAGCAGGAATCAAGATTCTTGCTAACGGCAAGTTAGAGAAAAAGCTTACAATTAAAGCTCATAAATTCTCCTCTGCTGCTAAGGAAGCAATTGAAGCTGCCGGCGGTAACCTAGAGGTGATTTAATGTTTCAGACAATCTCCAATTTTATGCGCGTGGGTGATATAAGACGAAAGATCATATTCACCCTTTTAATGTTGATTGTTTTCCGAATCGGTACATTTATTCCCGTACCGGGAGTGGATGCTGAAGTTTTAAAAGCTCAGGATCAGCTAAATGTATTTGGTGTACTAAATACGTTTGGCGGTGGTGCATTATTGAACTTCTCGATTTTAGCGATGGGAATCATGCCGTACATTACAGCGTCGATCATCATTCAATTGCTACAAATGGATGTTGTACCGAAGTTTACGGAATGGTCTAAGCAAGGAGAAGTGGGACGTCGTAAATTAGCTCAATTTACACGTTATTTCACCATCGTTCTAGGGTTCATTCAGGCTTTTGGGATGTCGTATGGTTTCAACAACATGGCTGGCGGAATGTTAATTAACAACCCTGGTATCGCTAGCTATTTGCTAATTGCTACGGTTTTAACGGCAGGAACGGCGTTTTTAATGTGGCTTGGCGAGCAAATTACGTCCAAGGGTGTTGGTAACGGAATCTCGATTATCATCTTTGCAGGTATCGTATCAGGAATCCCTTCAACATTAAATCAAATTTATGCTCAACAATTCGAAAACGCTGGAGATGCGCTATTCATTCGTATCGTGACCATGCTTCTTATTTTGGTTGCTGTCATTGCGATTATTGTTGGAGTTATTTTCGTTAACCAAGCGTTACGTAAAATTCCAATCCAATACGCGAAGCGTATGGTGGCGGGGCGTACGCCTACTGGTCAATCCACACATTTACCGTTAAAAGTAAATGCTGCTGGAGTTATTCCGGTTATCTTTGCAATTTCATTTATTGTAACACCTACCACGATTGCGCAGTTTTTTGAACAAAACAATGTTACATTGTGGATTCAAAGTGTTTTTGATTATTCACAGCCAATCGGAATGGTAATCTATAGCGCACTAATTATTGCGTTTACTTATTTTTATGCCTTTATTCAAGTTAATCCTGAACAGGTAGCTGATAACTTGAAGAAACAAGGTGGTTATATTCCAGGTATTCGTCCAGGGAAGAGTACACAGGAATATTTAACTCGTGTCTTATATCGTTTAACATTTGTTGGTGCGATTTTCTTAGCGGCTATTGCAATATTGCCGGTGTTTTTCGTAAATTTTGCTGGTTTGCCTCAGTCTGCGCAAATCGGTGGAACAAGTTTGCTTATCGTGATTGGGGTTGCCCTTGAAACGATGAAACAACTTGAAGCTCAGCTTGTTAAACGTCACTATAAAGGTTTTATTAAATAATTCGGTCGTGGGGACAACTAACTGGTTCCCATACCGTTTTAGCCTAAGGAGGAATTCACGTGAATTTAGTTTTAATGGGTCTTCCGGGTGCCGGTAAAGGTACACAAGCCGAGAAAATCGTCGAAAAATACGGCATTCCTCATATTTCAACAGGCGACATGTTTCGTGCAGCAATGAAAGAAGGTACGGAATTAGGCTTAAAAGCTAAATCTTTTATGGATCAAGGAGCGCTTGTTCCAGACGAAGTAACAATCGGAATTGTGAAAGAACGGTTAAGCAAAGAAGATTGTCAAAATGGATTCTTGTTGGATGGTTTTCCAAGAACAGTTCCTCAAGCAGAGGCTCTGGAATCCATTCTGGTTGAATTGGGGAAAAAGATTGATTTCGTTTTGAATATTGAGGTTGATCAAAGCATTTTAATGGAGCGATTAACAGGACGCCGCATTTGTAAAAACTGTGGTGCCACTTATCACTTAGTATTCAATCCTCCTGCCGTAGCGGGTGTATGTAATCGTTGTGGTGGGGAACTGTACCAACGTGCAGATGATAATGCTGAAACGGTAAATAATCGCCTTCAGGTAAACATCGAACAGGCGAAACCATTACTTGATTTCTACGAAACAAAAGGGTACTTGAGAAATATTGACGGCAAACAGGATATTAATAAAGTGTTTGTTGATATAGATCATCTCCTCGGGGGCATAACTGCATGATTATATGTAAAACCCCTAGGGAAATTGAAATCATGCGTGAAGCTGGACGGATTGTAGCATTAACCCATCAGGAATTGAAAAAACATATTGCTCCTGGGATAACGACAAAAGAGCTGGATGAAATTGCCGAAGCATTTATTCGTTCTCATCATGCATATCCTTCATTTAAAGGGTATAATGGTTTCTCTGGAAGCATTTGCGCATCTGTGAATGAAGAACTTGTTCATGGTATTCCTGGTAAGCGTGTCTTACAAGAGGGCGATATTATTAGCATTGATATCGGTGCGAAATATGAAGGCTATCACGGTGATTCGGCGTGGACTTACCCTGTTGGTAAAATTGACGAAGTATCTGCACGTCTTTTAGACGTAACAGAACAATCTTTGTACAATGGTCTTAAGGAAGCTGGTCCAGGTGCGCGTCTATCGAACATCTCCAATAGCGTTCAGACGTATGTAGAATCGAATGGTTTTTCTATCGTGCGTGAGTATGTTGGGCATGGAATAGGGCAAGACTTACATGAGGACCCACAAATTCCTCATTATGGTCCACCTAATAAAGGTCCATTGTTAAAACCGGGAATGGTACTTTGCGTAGAACCGATGGTGAATGTGGGAAGTCGTTTTGTTAAAACTTTGGCTGATGATTGGACGGTAGTAACAACAGATGGCAAGAGATGTGCTCATTTTGAGCATACGATTGCAATTACGGAAACCGGATATGACATTCTAACGATAGTCTAAGAAGGTGATCCAAGGATGGACTATCCTTCTCGATCAAAATTAGGTCAAATAGTCTTAATTTCACACGGGCGAGATGCAGGACAATATGCTATAATAGTAAGGTTGTTAGATGATCGCTTTGTTTTTGTAGCGGACGGCGATAAAAAGAAATTTGACCGGCCGAAAAAGAAGAATCTATTACACCTCGAGCTAATTGATTATGTATCTCTAGAAGTTCAAAGAAGTTTATTAGAAACCGGTCACGTAACGAATGGAAAACTGCGATATGCATTGAAAAAGTTTGAATTCAATAATCAATAAGATTTGTTCACTAGCGTGGAAGGCGAAGGTTTCTCCACAATATGATAAATCTTTGAAGGGAGACTAAGTTCGATGGCGAAAGATGATGTAATTGAAATTGAAGGTACAGTACTTGAAACTTTGCCGAATGCAATGTTTAAGGTAGAATTAGAAAATGGTCATACAGTGTTAGCTCATGTTTCTGGTAAGATTCGCATGCATTTTATTCGTATTTTACCAGGTGACAAAGTAACTGTTGAGCTATCCCCATATGATTTAACACGCGGAAGAATTACTTACCGCTTTAAATAAGTGAGGCTCTTTTCTCAATCTTTGTTCCTAATCCAAGCCATGTTAGTATCGTATTCATGATTAGTAGGAATGAAATTGTATGTAAGGGCTGAGAAAAGTGCCTGCGTACTATATTAATTGCGGATACAAAGAACTTTAACGTAAAAATCGGCTTTTGGATTTTTACAAACAAGATTGAGTGTAAGAACTGAATAAATCTATTGCACTCCGTACTATCAAGGAGGTTAGGATAATGAAAGTTAGACCATCTGTTAAGCCGATCTGCGAAAAATGTAAAGTTATCCGCAGACGCGGTAAAGTTATGGTTATATGTGAAAACCCTAAGCATAAACAAAAACAAGGTTAATATTAAGGAGGTGCGCATATAATGGCACGTATTGCTGGTGTAGACGTCCCACGTGAAAAGCGTGTAGTGATTTCTCTAACATACATTTATGGTATTGGTAAAAGTACAGCACAAAAGGTTTTAGCTGAAGCTGGTGTTTCTGAAAACACTCGCGTTCGCGATTTAACTGAAGATGAATTAAATAAAATCCGTGACATCATTGACAAGCTAAAGGTTGAAGGGGATCTTCGTCGTGAAGTATCTTTAAACATTAAGCGTCTAATGGAAATCGGAAGCTACCGTGGTCTTCGTCATCGTCGTGGTTTACCTGTTCGCGGTCAAAATACGAAGAACAATGCTCGTACTCGTAAAGGCCCACGTAAAACTGTAGCTAACAAGAAGAAATAATCGGTAAAGGAGGTACTTTAAATGGCTCGTAAAACAAATACACGTAAACGTCGTGTTAAAAAGAATATTGAACAAGGTGTTGCACACATTCGTTCTACTTTCAATAACACAATCGTAACTATTACAGACGTTCATGGAAATGCAATTGCATGGTCCAGTGCTGGTGCATTAGGATTTAAAGGTTCTCGTAAATCTACTCCTTTTGCAGCTCAAATGGCAGCTGAAACAGCAGCGAAGTCTTCTATGGAACACGGAATGAAAACTCTTGAGGTAACAGTTAAAGGTCCTGGTGCAGGTCGTGAAGCAGCTATTCGTGCTCTTCAAGCTGCAGGTCTTGAGGTTACAGCAATTAGAGACGTAACTCCAGTTCCTCATAACGGTTGCCGTCCACCTAAGCGTCGTCGTGTGTAATTTTTCTGTATAGATTTTAAATCCCTGTCTATAATGGGAAAAGTAAGATATTTTTTGTCAAATAAATACAGAATCATTCATCCAGTTGTTGTGCACAATCGGGAACGTATACAGGGGGAATTTCAGTTAGGACTCTTAACTGAGATTTCGACGTTTTGAAGGAGGGTAATTTGATGATCGAAATAGAAAAACCAAAAATCGAAACGGTTGAGATCAGCGATGATGCAAAGTACGGGAAGTTCGTCGTAGAACCACTTGAGCGTGGATATGGTACTACTTTGGGTAACTCCTTACGTCGTATCCTATTATCGTCACTCCCAGGTGCCGCTGTCACATCGATTCAAGCTGATGGGGTACTTCATGAGTTTCAAACAATTGAAGGCGTCGTTGAAGATGTTACATCTATCATTTTAAACATTAAAAAGCTTGCACTTAAAATCTACTCTGATGAAGAGAAGACGCTTGAGATTGATGTCCAAGGTGAAGGTGTAGTAACAGCAGCCGATATCACTCATGATAGTGATGTTGAGATTTTAAACCCGGATCTTCACATTGCGACCCTAGGTAAAAACGGTAATTTGCGTATGCGATTAACGGCTAAAAGGGGTCGAGGTTATACGCCTGCTGATCAAAACAAGAGAGAAGATCAACCGATCGGTGTCATTCCAATCGATTCAATCTATACTCCAGTTTCACGTGTCGCTTTCCAAGTTGAAAATACGCGTGTCGGCCAATTAACCAATTATGATAAGTTAACTTTAGATGTGTGGACAGATGGAAGTACAGGTCCTCAAGATGCAGTTGCATTAGGAGCTAAGATCTTTACGGAACATTTGAATATCTTCGTTGGGTTAACGGATGAAGCGCAAAATGCTGAGATCATGGTTGAAAAAGAAGAAGATCAAAAAGAAAAAGTTCTTGAGATGACAATTGAGGAACTTGATTTATCAGTTCGTTCATATAACTGCTTAAAGCGTGCAGGCATCAACACTGTTCAGGAATTAGCGAATAAGACTGAAGAAGATATGATGAAGGTACGAAATTTAGGACGTAAATCTCTTGAAGAAGTAAAACATAAATTAGAGGAGCTTGGTTTAGGCTTACGTAAGGATGACTAATTAGTCCCTTAAAGGTGAGATATGCCAATGCTTTAGGACTTCAACAAAGGAGGGAAACTTTCATGGGATACAGAAAGTTAGGACGCACAAGCGCTCAGCGTAAAGCAATGTTACGTGACTTAGCTACAGATTTAATCATCAATGAGCGTATTGAAACAACTGAAGCTCGTGCGAAAGAACTTCGTTCAGTTGTGGAAAAAATGATTACACTTGGAAAACGTGGAGATCTTCATGCTCGCCGTCAAGCTGCTGCTTTCGTTCGCAATGAGATTGCAAATGCTGAAGAAAACCAAGATGCACTACAAAAGTTATTCTCTGATATCGCTACTCGTTACCAAGAGCGTCAAGGTGGATATACTCGTATCATGAAGCTTGGGCCACGTCGTGGAGACGGTGCTCCAATGGTCATTATCGAATTAGTGTAATATCCTTTTTCATGTTTAGCTGCAGCGTCTACACCCTCGAAAAGGAAGAACTTGATCGTTCCTTTGCCATAAATCAATCCATCATTTAAGGGTGGGCTGATCTTGTGCTTGTTGGGTGTGGAAAGGCGCTGACGCTTTTCTACCAAACAAGGGCATAGGACAGTTTGAACAAACTTGTTCATTGCCCTTTTTCTGTAAGAGAAGATTGAACTAAGCCATTACTAGAGTGTTACGATGGGCATGTATCTTTTGGATCTTTATTTTACGCTAATTCCTCCTTACTTATGAGCGGGAATTATGCTTTACATGTCACGTCTAGCTCACGCACCTCTTTGAAAGGGTTTTTAAAGAGGTGCAGGCTTTATGTAATACACTAGAGCCAATGGAAGACATTTGTTTTGAAAAATAGTGAACTTATTTATATTTTTAAATTGTCTTCGCATACTAAAGGCTCGCCAAAATGGCGAGTTTTCTTTTTAAAGAAATTATCCTGTTGTTGAGATAGAATTCGCGTAATGAGTTTATCTACTTCTAGTATAGTCACAAAGCCTAATAAACGATAAATCAACCGCAGATTTCTTTATTGTTTATATGGTGAAGAGCACTAAGGAACAATTTGAACTTTAATTGTTTTGAAGGCGCCATGCGCTTTTGTTCATTAACTACGAAACATCATTTTGCCCCTCTTTTTTCTCCTCAATACCCAATCCTTATTTAAAAAATGGTATAGTAGATTTCGTTAGAGTTTAGAAAAGAATAGAGAAGTGAAGCGGAGCTGAGAGGAGGATATTATGAAAAAACCATTAGTATCAATCGAGAATGTGCATTTTAAATATGAAGGACAAGAGGAATATGCTCTTAAGGACGTATCCTTACAAATATACGACGGTGAATGGCTTGCAATCGTGGGACATAATGGTTCGGGAAAATCAACACTTGCGAAGCTATTAAATGGTCTCCAATATCCTGAAAAAGGAAGAATTCAAATAGGAGATTTGGAATTGACGGAAGATACGGTTTGGGAAACAAGAAAATTGATCGGGATGGTTTTTCAAAATCCAGATAATCAATTTGTTGGTACAACTGTTCAGGATGACGTCGCCTTTGGTTTAGAGAATAACGGTATTCCCCGGGAAGTAATGGTAGAGAGGGTAGAAGGCTCTTTAAAGCAGGTGCAAATGGAAGCATTTCTGCAACAGGAGCCCCATCAGTTGTCAGGCGGTCAAAAGCAGCGCGTAGCCATTGCTAGTGTTATTGCGCTCCGCCCGCAAATTATTGTATTAGATGAAGCAACTTCGATGCTAGATCCACGAGGAAGAGAAGAGGTCCTCAATGTTATTCGAGAACTGAAGGAGGATCACGATATGACTGTGATCTCCATTACCCATGATTTAGAAGAGGCGGCGAAGGCAGATCGGATGATTGTCTTAAATCGTGGACAACTATATCGTGAAGGTACGCCTGAGGAAATTTTTCAATTGGATGAGGAATTGGTTAAGCTTGGTTTAGATATACCATTTCCAGTGAAAATGAGCAAAATGCTGAGGGAAAAAGGCATTCCTGTTAGCAAAAGTTATTTATCAGAGGAAGCGTTGGTGGCACAATTATGGACATCTCACTCCAGCAAGTAGAATATCGTTATCAAGCAAACTCTCCCTTTGAACGTTTGGCTATTGAGAATGTCTCCATTGACATTCCGTCGGGGACTTACCTTGCGATAATCGGCCATACGGGTTCTGGGAAATCGACTATCCTTCAGCATTTAAACGCGATTTTAAAGCCCACAAAAGGAAAGGTCGTCATTGGTGAGCGAGAAGTGACCAATGCGAAAAAGCAAAAGAATTTGAAAGAAATTCGAAAAAGAGTCGGGATTGTTTTTCAGTTTCCAGAACATCAGCTTTTTGAAGAAACCGTAGAAAAGGATATTTGTTTTGGGCCGATGAATTTTGGTGTTGCTGAGGAAGCAGCAAAGATCCGTGCCAAAGAAGCAATTAGGCAGGTTGGATTATCAGAAGAAATTCTCCAAAAATCACCATTTGATCTCTCAGGTGGACAAATGAGACGTGTCGCAATCGCTGGGGTACTGGCGATGGAGCCCGATGTGATCGTCCTAGATGAGCCCACTGCAGGTCTAGATCCACGCGGACGAAAGGAAATTATGGAGATGTTTTATCAGCTCCATAAAGAACGAAACTTATCCACTGTTCTTGTGACCCATAGCATGGAGGATGCTTCTTTATATGCGGACCAAATTGTGATTATGCATCAAGGTCAAGTATATAAAAAAGGTACACCGCAAGAAATCTTTCATTCCCCTGAAGGGCTGCTTGAGCTTGGGTTAGACGTCCCTGAAGTCGTTCGATTTCAGCAGAAGGTGGAGAAAGCTTTTCAGACAAAGCTAGGTAAAACTTGCTTAACCATTGAAGAGCTGACAGGGGAAATTGAAAAGCTGTTTAAAGGGGGACAACTATTATGATGGATAAAATGATTTTTGGTCGTTATATCCCGGCGGAATCTCCCTTGCATCGAATGGATCCAAGATCAAAGCTCATTCTTGTGTTTGCATTTGTGTGTGTTGTGTTTATTGCTAATAATGCCATTACGTATGGCCTATTGATAGTCTATACATTATTTATGGTTCTATCTTCAAAAGTCCCGATCCGCTTTTTGCTCGGGGGATTGAAGCTAGTATTATGGCTCGTTTTATTTACCTTAATCCTTCATCTTTTTTTCACGAAGGAGGGTGAGATCATTTTTCAATGGGGTTGGGTTATGATTTATGAAGAGGGCTTGAAGAAGGGGATCTTTATTTCTTTGAGATTCTTTCTGTTAATCTTAATGACTTCTCTATTAACATTAACGACGACCCCAATTGAGATTACAGACGGGATTGAAATTTTACTTGACCCGTTGAAAAAGATAAAATTTCCTGTTCATGAATTAGCGCTTATGATGTCCATTTCCTTGCGCTTTATTCCTACGCTGATGCAGGAAACGGATAAGATTATGAAGGCCCAGACAGCTCGTGGAGTGGAATTTTCTGGGGGGCCGGTAAAGGAACGAATCAAAGCAATTATCCCATTGTTAATCCCGTTGTTTATCGGTTCCTTTAAACGGGCAGAGGAATTGGCGATTGCGATGGAAGCAAGAGGCTATCGTGGAGGCGAGGGCCGCACCAAGTACCGTCAGCTCCGTTGGGGACTGGTCGACACACTAATGCTGGTATTGCTTGCAGTACTCGCGGTAGCGCTATTCTTTTTCAGATCATAGGGAGAAGGGAAAAATATGCAGAGGTTAAAATGTAAGCTTGCCTATGATGGTTCAGCATTTTCAGGTTATCAAATCCAGCCGAATAAGCGTACTGTACAAGGGGAGCTAGAACAAGCATTACAAAAGCTTCATAAAGGGCAGGAAGTGAAGGTGTATGCATCAGGACGCACTGATGCTGGAGTCCATGCCAGAGGTCAGGTCATTCATTTTGACACTCCGCTGCAGATCCCAGAGGAAAAATGGGGTGTCGCTCTACAGACGCTCCTTCCGGACGATATCGCGATCCTTGCTGTAACAGAGGTTGCGTCTACTTTCCATGCCCGTTTTGATGTGACGGCAAAAGAATACCGTTATTTTGTCTATACAGAGCAAGCACATGATCCTTTTCGCCGTAATTTTGTTTATCATTATCCCTATTCCATTGATATAACAGCCATTAAGGCTGCCAGTTGCCATTTGCTCGGCGTTCATGATTTTTCGAGCTTTTGCTCAGCTAAAACAGAGGTTGAAGATAAAGTGAGGGAAATGTATGAAATTGAAGTAACGGAGGAAGACGGGCTTCTTGTTTTCCGTTTTGTTGGGAATGGTTTCCTTTACAATATGGTTAGAATTTTGGTAGGGACGCTGCTACAGGTTGGAGCAGGGAAAATGGCAGTGGCGGAGGTTCCTGTTGTCCTTGCAAAAAGAGACCGAATTTATGCAGGCAAGACCGCGCCGCCACAAGGACTGTACTTGTGGAAAGTGATGTATGATTAATGTATAACAACTTGTCCTGGTGTCAAATAATTTCTTGACATATGGGGTACAGTGTTTTATCATAATATGGTATGTATTTTAATCCCACGATAAGCCCCGGAACTTATTGTGATAAAGAATATACGAATATGAAAATGAATTTTGAAAATGAACAATTTTAGGAGGGTAACTCATGCGTACAACGTTTATGGCTAACGCTAACAATATCGAACGTAAATGGTACGTAGTAGATGCTGCAGGCAAGACTTTAGGTCGTCTTACTTCTGAAGTAGCGTCTATTCTACGTGGTAAACATAAACCAACTTTCACACCACATGTTGACACTGGTGATCATGTCATTATTATTAATGCTTCTCAAATCGAATTGACTGGTAAGAAGCTTACTGACAAAATCTACTACCGTCATTCTATGCACCCAGGTGGATTAAAAACTAGAACGGCGCTTGAAATGCGTACAAACTACCCTGAAAGAATGCTTGAGCTTGCAATTAAAGGTATGCTTCCAAAGAATTCTTTAGGTCGTCAAATGTTCAAGAAATTACACGTTTATGCTGGAGCAGAGCATCCACATGAAGCACAAAAACCTGAAGTTTGGGAACTTCGCGGATAATTAAGGGAGGATTTATAAATGGCACAGGTTCAATATATTGGTACTGGTCGTCGTAAGAGTTCCGTTGCAAGAGTTCGTTTAGTTCCAGGCAATGGTAAAATTACTGTTAACGATCGTGATATTACAGATTACATTCCATTCGAAGCACTACGTGAAGTAGTGAAGCAACCATTAAACGCTACTGAAACGCTTGGTAGCTATGATGTTCTAGTTAACGTTAAAGGTGGCGGCTACACTGGTCAAGCTGGCGCAATCCGCCATGGTATCGCTCGTGCGTTACTTCAAGCTGACCCAGAATTCCGTCCAACTCTTAAGCGTGCTGGACTATTAACTCGTGACGCTCGTATGAAAGAACGTAAGAAGTACGGTCTTAAAGGTGCACGTCGCGCGCCACAATTCTCAAAGCGTTAATAACCCATATATATCAAGGGTTTGGCCCATTTGGACTTTTCAAGAGGTTCCCAAATGGGCCTTTTATTTTGCTTGAATATGGCCCCGTGACTGGAATCTGACTGGAATTATTCATGAAAAAATTTCAGATCCTCTCGTCTTGATTTTCATTATCTTCGTTATTTAGAAAACTCACCAATTTTTTGCTAAGTTCTCCATCTGCTTTTTCCGAAATATGCGTGTAAATATCCATCGTTGTACTAATCCTCGAATGGCCCAACCGTTTCTGAATGTCTTTCATCCTTGCACCAGCTGCAAACAGCATAGAGGCGTGTGTGTGCCTTAAACCGTGTACTTTAATATTTTTTATCTTAAATCTTTTACAGGTTGAATGCAGCGTTTCATTCGGGTATGCACTCCGCATCGGTTTCAGGTCAGACGGTCTTGGAAACAAGAAAGGTTCGATATTTGGATTCCCGTGTTCCTCACGTAAGCGCCGGTTCAATTCAATGAGTTTAACCAATACATTAAAAGTTTCATCATCCAGCCCAATCTTCCGGAATGAGTTTTTCGTTTTCGGTTGAAGCAGCTGATAATCTCCGTTGATCCATACAAGCGTTTTATTGATGGACAGTTCCTTTTTATCTTGACATAAGTCACTTTCAAGCAACGCGGACAGTTCACCTTTCCGAATGCCGGTATATAAGAAAGTCCGGAACATCGCAAATACCCGGAAAGAAAGCTCCTGTTCAGCCCGAGTAAGGAAAGTATTAACGGTTTCTTTTTCCCAAAACTCCACGCCTGTATCTTCCTCCTTTGACGAATATTCATCCTCATAGTACGGGTAGGCTACATAGTCCATTGGATTTTCCTTGATGATTTTTTTCCGTTTGGAGTAACGGAATAATAAATCCATCTGGTTCCCGTAATCTTTAAAAGATTTCATTTTCGTAGAGAGTTCATCAATGAATGCCTGGCATTGTTCGGACGTAATCTGATCGATGTATAGCTTACTGAAATTCGGCAGGATATGCTTATTGAATTTTGAACGCTTGTTTGCAAGGGAGGAAATCTTCAATTTCTTTTCCTGTTCCTTCATCCACATATCGTAGACTTCCTCGAAGGTAAAATACTCTTTTTGTATGAACTTTCCTTCCTCAACCTCATTCTGGATTAGGCGTGCTGCTTCCATTGCTTCACGCTTGGTTTTGAATCCCCTCCTTGTCGTGGAACGATACTTTCCCGTTTTTGGGTCTTTCCCGATTGAAAGCTGAACCATCCATAGCTTTTCACCCGATTTTGTGGTGTAACGTGAATAAGATGCCATTTCCCCAAATCCTTTACTTAGTATTCTGTTATGTGCCTTGCTTAAAATGTTTCCATATGAAGATACTCTTATCTCATCTTAGTATTGAAAAGGCGGTAATCTGCGGATATTCGACGGGTGGTTCGGTAGTGTTGGAATTTTTGCTGTCTCATAAAGATCGGGCTCTAGGCGGGGTGATTATTAGTGGAATGTCCGAGGTTCGTGATTTTTATAATGAAAAAAGGATTGCTATCGCTAGGCTGCTGTCTAAAGCTAAAGCGAAACATCTGCTAGGATTGGCCGTATCATGGGGGAATTCAAATACATTTAAAACATTTACTAATATGTTTCGGGATGCCGTTAAGGGGGATCCACGAAATATTTCCCAGTATTATCTTTATAGTTTGCAATATAATTGTACGGACCAATTACATACTATTAGCTTGCCGGTTTAACTAAGGTAAAAACTAAGCATTCATAATAATATGAATAATGACATGAATGTAGGCTTTTTTTCATACTATATTTGGGGGTAGAAAAATGCCAAGAGTAAATTACCGAAGTTCAGATGTTGCCTTAATGGCAAGGATGATGAGAGCAGAAGCCGAAGGAGAAGGAAAACAGGGAATGTTATATGTTGGAAATGTAATTGTGAATCGAGTTGTAGCAGAATGTTTAGACTTTAAAGGTTTAAGAACCGTTAAGCAAGTTATTTTTCAAGTGCAAGGAGGAAATTTTTCCTTTGAAGCAGTTCAAAAAGGGAATGTATTTTATCAAAGAGCAAGAACTTCTGAAAAAAGATTGGCAAAAAAAATTTGGATTATTGGAGAGAACACCCAGCAAAATATGCTCTTTGGTATTTTAATCCTCATGGTCCATGCCCTCCAACATGGTATGGTCAACCTCATTCTGGTCAATTTAAAGAACATTGTTTTTATGAACCAAAACCTGGAACATGTGATGATGTTTATAGAGGTTAAGCTTACTCTTTGAGTAAGCTTTAGTCTGTCGATAAATCCGAAAAATCTCGGTTGCTTCGGCCCGTCTTTTTTGATTGTAAAATTAGTTGCTGATATTTTATGACGAAAAAAGGTGCCTGGCACCTTTTTTTTCACGACTTTGAAACAGAAACCCATTTTAAAATAAGTGCTCTAATTCCAAGTCCAATAAGAATGTAATATAAGAAGGAGTACATGTAATTTCATTTAATATAACAAACAAGGTTAATCCAATTGCATAAGGGTTCCCCGATAAAAGCATATACAAAAGCCATGACAATTTGGGCTGAAATAAATGATTTCCATGTTCGGTTATATTGGAAAAGCAACATATAGGCAACAGGTACCAACGAAACATCAAACGGAAATGCACTTGGAATTACGGGCAGAAATTCAATAGGATATTCCCAAAATGAAAATTGCAACCCTATTGTGTCCAATAAAATTGTGATCACCATGACAATAACTCCAAACAGTATGGATTCTACTAGCCATTCTCGTTTCTTTGTGTATATCCACAAAATCCAAGGTGAAATGAAGAAGGACAACAACAGCCACCATTCCCATGTCAAAAATTCATACTCCAACCACCCCGTCGCATCCATCTCAAATAATTTGTCTTCCAACAATCGGACTTTCTCAACATTTTCATGGCGAGTGCTTACTATAATCACCTCAATAGAGAATATTAATATTACTAAATTATTTTAGCCTTTTGGGGATAATGTATTCCTTAAGTGGGACTTTGCTATTTTCTCACGGATCTGGCGACCCATACAACTTTTTTCTTTTGCCGCTAATTTTTTTTCAAGATACTTATAAACGGGTTAGCATTTGTACATTTTAAAAGAGAAAAAAGGAAGGGGCTTTTCTATTGGTATGGATTTTTGGACTATACTTATTAAATACTGGTTTTATGATCATTATGGCTATTCGTGAGGTTCGGCGACCAGCAGTGGCGTTAAATTGGATAGCCATTAGTTTAATATTCCCTGTGATTGGTTTTGGGCTCTATCTGATTACATCTAATCCCATACGTATGAATGGTGGTCAAAAGCCGGCCTCTACTTCTAACAAATCAGAAAAATTGCCTGATTCGTATAGCCACTCAGCAAAAGTAATCGCACAAGCATTGAACCACATGAGCGTGGGAGGATTAAGGTCTGGTCAAATACAAGTGCTAATAAATGGAATGAAAACGTATGAAAGATTTATGGAATCTATAAAGAACGCCAAAAAAACGATTGACCTGGAATATTACATATATAAAGCCGACCAAATTGGAAGGCGTATGACGGACCTGCTGATCGAACGATCAATGGACG
Organism: Bacillus methanolicus; assembly: GCF_008764295.1. Classification (GTDB taxonomy): domain Bacteria; phylum Bacillota; class Bacilli; order Bacillales; family Cytobacillaceae; genus Robertmurraya; species Robertmurraya methanolica_A. The sequence goes on from NZ_VTQX01000019.1 coordinate 59,438, forward strand.
GTGTGCACATCCGCTTTATTAGGGACGGTTGGGGGAGCCGGAAATTATCCAGAACTGAGATTTCCCGGATGATGGATGCGGGGATCGAGTTCAGGACCATTTTTCCTTTACGTCCCCCTTGGATATTTTCAGCCCTGAATAATCGAGATCATTGCAAGATCGCCCTAATCGACGGTAGGGAAGCTTTTACCGGCGGGATTAATATTGGGGATGAATATGCGGGATTAAAGCCAAATGCAGGGTTCTGGCGTGATACTCATGTAAGAATAGCTGGTGAAGCATCATCTGATTTGAAAAATATCTTCGAACACCATTGGAATATCGCTTCGCCAGAACAAATAAAGTCAGTATTCAGAATCAAAACAAAGCCAGGAAAAAATGGTTCCCCAATCCCTGCTACAACCAGCTTACCAAAACCATTTACCATGATGGCAGAATGGAGCAACGAGTTGGCAACTATTCAAGAAGCACACGCGCATAAAGATCCGGGCAGTGAGAAAATGAACCAAGCCTATGTACAAACAGTTGAAGGTAATCCTGGGATTCCTACGCCTTTTATTAGGGAAGCCTACTTTATTGGAATAACACAAGCCACAAAAACCATTGATATCACTACACCCTACTTTGTGCCAGATCAAGATATCATTATGGGACTAAAGACGGCAGTGGCACGTGAAGTACGTGTAAGATTGCTGGTTCCCCGGGAAGTCGATCAAAAAATCGTAGACCGTGCAAGCTTTACTTATTATGGGGAGTTGTTGGAAGCGGGGGTTCATATCTACTTATATAACAAAGGAATGCTCCACGCGAAGACAATGGTTATCGATGGGGAAATTGCGGAAGTAGGAGCAGCAAACTACGATATGAGAAGTTTTCGCTTAAATTACGAAGTGAGTGAATTTTTTTACAGTAAAGACGTGGCAAAAGAACTTACACAGCAATTTGAACAGGATTTAAATGATTCTGTCCCTTTGAAAATGGAGGATTTAAAGCAGCGCTATCCTTCACAGCGTTTAATGCAGCGGGGTGCCCGTCTCCTTTTTCCGTTGCTATAGCCATCAACATCTGAAGAAGGTTTTCTACTATAAAACACTTTCAAAAAAGCCCTAAGGTAATCTAAAACTTGATATTATCCCCTACAAGTAGACAGTGTAAAAAGACCATTTTAAAAGATGGTGTTACACTTAACTTGGAAGGGATTTTTTATGGGGAAAACAGGAAGGTCAAATCAAATATATACAGAAGAATTTAAGGGAAATGCTGTAAAACTGTATAAGGAAGGAAACAAAAGTTATAAAACGTTAACGAAAGAACTAGGTCTTCGAAGCTCAACTCAATTAAAAAGTTGGGTAAAGAAGTTTGATAATAATGAGTCCTTTGAAGATTTAAGAGGGCGTACTAGCAGTAATACAGAATCTAATCCACTTAAGGGACGACCAAAAAAGAGCTTTAAAAGTATTGAAGAAGAAAGAGATTATTATAAAGCTCAAGTTGAATACCTAAAAAAGCGGTATCCAAATCTACACGGGGAGGGATGATTCAAAAATCAAGACGATTTGAATTAATAAATGAATTAAGGGGTAGCTATCCCATCACTTGGTTAATTGAGATTGCACAAGTTTCAAGGTCAGGGTATTATAAGTGGCTTAAATCGAGATCCATTAGAGAAGATAAGCAAACGAAACAAAGGATTTTGGAATCACATATAATGGCTATACACTTTACATACCCTTTTTACGGTTATCCTCGTATGGAAGTGGCCCTAAAAGAAGAAGGATTTCGTATAAATCATAAAAAAGTATATCGGTTGATGAAGGAATTGAATATTCAAGCTGAAATTAGAAAGAAACGTCCATTCTTTGGTAAAAAACCTTCGGTTATTTATTCCAATTTATTAAATCGTAACTTTAAGGCTGTAAAGCCTGATCAAAAATATGTTACCGACATCACGTACATTCAAGTCGGTGATTCATTTTATTATCTTTCAGTTATTCTAGATCTCTATAATAATGAGGTTTTAGCCTGGGAAATTTCAAAGAGGAATGACCTGGACCTAGTTCTTAAAACACTTGATCAATTAATACAAAAAAGAGACGTGTACGGAGCGATCCTACATTCAGATCAAGGCTTCCAATACACGTCTAAACAATACAACAAAAGATTGAAGAATTTAGGAATTCAAGGCAGTCACTCTCGCAAAGGAAACTGTCTTGATAACGCCTGTATTGAATCGTTCTTCTCCCATCTCAAGACAGAGAAGTTGTATCGCTCACAGTTTAAAACAGAAAAAGAATTAATTCAAGTAATCGAAGAATACATATATCTTTATAACTTTAAAAGATTCCAGAAAAAACTAAACCAGTGTGCTCCGGTTGAATACCGAATCACACTGGCAGCTTAGTCTTTTTTAGGCTGTCTACTTGACAGGGGTAAGACCAACTGAGGGCCTATTTGAACAATTATGTTTAAAACGAGCCATTCTTTAACTCTGGTAAATACGGTGGTATTGGTACATTAATGGTTGATGCCGGTATCTCAAGGATCTTTCCAATTTGAATATCGTAGGGTGAAATGAATGCGTTGGCTTTCTGTAGATGTTCAACGGATATGCCATATTGATTAGCCAGCGATTGTAAAGTATCTTCTTCAGTTACGGTATGCTGGGTACGCAACTTTTCGATTTTACATGCTGATTGCTTAAATGTTGGCTGTTTGGATAGTGGATCGGTAAAATCCGCTGTTAACTCATTTGCGGCTTCCCGTCTTTCCCAACTGCCAAAATGAAAGGGAACAAATACTAGTCCTTTTTGTACCACATTGCCAATTCTAGCAAAACGATTGTAGTAAGCAGAATTCGGTGGTAGCTGTACAAAGCCGAGTATTGGCATCTAGTAAATGAGTTTGCAAGCCGGCCCTGCGGAACTTTGCGATTGTATAGTAATCCTCTAAGAGACCTTGTCCGGTTGAATCGCTATTTGACCCTCTCTGTTTTAGAGAATCGGTCGCTTTTTTTACCATTAAATTCATCGCCTCATCCCATGTTGCAGGAACCAACTTTCCGGAAGAATCACGGATCATGGGAGTTAACAGGCGATCAGGGCTGTTATTGGCATACCACTGATTTTCCCCTTTGGGGCCAAGTCTGCCTCTGTTAATGGGGTGGGCACTGTTTCCCTTGATTCCGACTATCTTCTCATCTTTCACGGCTATATAGCAGCCGCAGCCGATTGAGCATATATTACAGGTACTGTACACCCACTTATCAATATCTCCCTGGCTGTACATATTTATATCGGTTCTTTCCGTTTCCCAGGACATTGAACTTCCTCCTTGGATAGTAGTTTTGAGAAAAAAGATTATGCTGTTAGCGAAGGGCAGATATGTAAAAAGATGGAATGATATATTTTGTTTGCTTAGCCCCATAAATCCTTTCCAATTCAGCAGCTGAGTGTTCAAGGTTGGTCTTTATCTCCTGGAATAACGGCATTTCTTGCTGATTCCAGGTACGGAAGATTCATCCATTCAACTGCTCTTTTCCATGCTCGAAATGTAGGGTGGGCTATTTCATTATCATGATAAATAATAGACAGAAATTCTGACATGTTCTTTAGTTCGGCCCCATCATTTGAAAGCTCTTGCATTATTTTTTTAATCATTTCCAGTTGCTCTCTCAAATAGTTTGAAGCAAAATCGCAATCGGGTGATCAGAATTTTCAATTTCCTTTATTGCTTTTTCAGTTTGGTTTTGAAGATCTGAATATAACTCCTTCAGTTGTAACAATAAATTTCCTCTCTTTCATAAATAATTGCAATGCTCGCGGGCAGCGCTCACATTCTTTACTAAATTTCCCAATCATTTGAGGAATATACTTTAGATGGAACCACTTTCCTCCATTAAATGTGAGAAGTTAGGTAATTTTTTTTAAGTCGGAGTAGCCGTAAAAATTTGATGTATCCCTTTTAATGGCTACGAAAAACCCTTAGATCATTTAAATCTAAGGGCTTAACAACACTATTAGTCCACCTAATAAACCGCCTAATAATCCGCTTAGAAATGGGTTAGCCTAATAAGGTCCCCAAAAGAAGGGTCTAAAGGGGAATGGCCTAAAAAAGGGCCTAAAGAAAAATGGCCTTATACCCCAAATCCTTTGGTCTAAATTTTCAACCTGATTATTTTCCTGAGATAAATTGTAATCATATTGCGGTTCTGGATTCATGAAAAGCACCTTCATTTCATTTTTAATCCAGAATATGCATTTACCTATTTTTATTCTTGGGTTAATATCCCTAATTTAAAATGAAAGAGATACACGGTAAAAAAAGAACTATGAAGGCAGAAGGAAATTAAAACGTTGTATACCTATAATGAATTATAAATAAATACTGAGGTTGATACCGGGGATAGGAAAATTTTTTAGAATTGATAATAAAACATTTTATTCGAAGAATAATACTTTTGTACTAAATCATAAACGGGAGGAATGGCATGGCAAATCAAATGGATTACTAACCAAATTAAAGCAAAGCAGAGGCAACATCTATGTTTAATGATGTTCACTAAAGGGAACGGTGAAAAAAATTTGAGATGAGACACATTATCCAAAAAGATGATTCATCGCAATCCTATAATCGTCACCAAATAGAAGAACTGATGGGGATCTGGAAACGAGGTTACTACAGAAAAAATCGTGCTATTCGCCAAAAGTAATTTTAGGTCTATATTCCCGAAAAGAATTTGCCAAAGAAGAAAATTCTGATTCAGGTAATCTAAAAAGGTCAAAAAAAAATTCAAGGAGGATTCATCATGACAGTAATAAATGATGTTAAGACAGCTCTAGCAGG
>NZ_VTQX01000020.1 GCF_008764295.1 Bacillus methanolicus
TATTCTAAAACAAAAAAGACTGTAGGAAAACTCGATTTTCATCGAGTTTGTCTACAGTCTGAGACAACACGAGAACGTGTTGTCTTTGTGGACCCATTTAAATAAGGACTGGTGCAAAAAATTCTTCGTATATTGCCTTCACTGCCTTTTTCTCATTGGCTTCCTTTACACCAAACATTAAACTGACCTCAGATGAACCTTGATTAATCATTTCAATATTTACCCCTGCGCTTGCTAAAGCTTGCGCTGCTCTTGCCGTAATCCCGACATTTTGTTTCATTCCTTCTCCTACAATCATGATGAGCGAAAGATTATGTTCAATTTTCACCTCATCTGCACAAAGTTCATCTTTAATCCGCTCTAAAATTTCCTCTTCTGATTCTGGATGGAGTTGATCTTGCCTTAAGATAATGGTCACCTCATCAATTCCAGAAGGGATATGCTCATATGATATCTCATACTCTTCTAAAATAGTAAGAAGTCTCCGGCCGAAACCAATTTCTCTATTCATAAGATACTTGCTTACATAAATACTGCAAAATCCTTTATCACTGGCAATACCTACAACAGGACCAGTCGATTTGTCTCGATGATGAACAATTTTTGTACCAGGTGCAGAGGGATTATTCGTATTCTTTACCTGAACCGGGATACCTGCGCGGAATGCAGGGATTAGCGCTTCATCATGAAAAACTGAAAAACCGGCATAGGATAATTCACGCATTTCTCGATAAGTGAGCTCTGATATTTCATTTGGATTCTCCACGATATTTGGATTTACTGAATAAACAGCGTCGACATCAGTAAAATTTTCATATAAATCTGCTTTCACTCCATGAGCTAGTATAGAACCTGTTATATCTGAACCGCTTCTAGAAAAGGTGGCAATTGCGCCCTCTTTCGTATAACCGAAGAATCCTGGAAAAATCAAAATTCCGCTCCTTGCTCTTAATGAATATAGATGTTCATATGAATCTGGAAGAACTTGAGCATGACCAGCTTCATTCGTCACATACAAACCGGCATCCCTTGGATTAATATATTGTGCTTCAATCCCTCTATTCAAAAAAAACTGCGCTACCAACTTAGCGTGGCTATCCTCACCACTTGCTTTAATCGCATCAATAAATTGATTTTGGTTTTCTTGGCTACTATTCAATAACCCTAAGAGATGGGAGCGAATTTCATCAATGATTTCTATGGGCAAATCCAGTTCACGAGCAATGCTTGCATATCGCTCTACAACTAATGAAACTAGTTTTGTAGCATCCTCTCCGCTCAGTGCTTTTATTGCACATTCAATTAATAAATCTGTCACTTTAATATCTTCTGCATACCTCTTCCCAGGCGCCGATACGACGATTATCTTCCTTGCCGGATCTGATTTAACAATTGCTAAAACTTTTTCAAGTTGAGCACCTGTTGCTAAAGAAGAGCCTCCAAACTTAACCACTTTCATTCCAGACATCCCCTGTTAATTTAATTTTCGTTTGCAAATACTAAAATTTAGTACTTATTATCACCCTAAATGAAGAAAGAATCAAGACTTTTTCTATCTGTAGTGAACATTTGTATTTTTAGAGAGGAATAATTGTGGCTAACTGGAAAAAAATAAGCACCTTTATGGATTTTTATTGTAAATGATGTAATATAATATTTAGGGTTTCTAAATATTAGATAGAAAGGAGCTTTACATGAGCCAATCACTTCCAAAAGAAGCAGCGAATGCACATATACAATCTGAGAAAATTTGGACGAAGGATTTCTCCTTAATCGTATTCTCAAATTTCTTTATTTTTCTTGGTTTTCAAATGACCTTACCGACCTTACCTTTATTTGTTGAAGAGCTTGGTGGGAACGATCAATTAATTGGATTGGTTGTCGGGATCTTTACATTCTCTGCCTTAGTCATGCGTCCATTTGCCGGAAAAGCACTTGAGACAAAGGGAAGAAGATTTGTTTTTATCACCGGCTTGGCCATTTTTATTTTGTCCGTCGCTACATACGGTCTAGTACACAGTTTATTTTTTCTTTTTATTATGAGAGTCGTTCAAGGAATTGGATGGGGTTATTCAACAACAGCATCTGGAACGATAGCGACTGATTTGATTCCAGCCAATAAACGTGGAGAGGGCATGGGTTATTATGGACTGTCAGGAAATATTGCTTTAGCCTTTGGTCCTACGCTTGGACTAGCATTAGCAGGAAAAATATCGTTCACGCAATTATTTTTAATATGCGCCCTACTCGGACTTGTTTCCATTATTCTTGCTTCTTTTATTCGTTATAAAAAAATTGAGCCTATTACAGTGGCTCATAAAAAATGGGATCTTTTTGAAAAAACTGCTATTCCCCCTTCGTTATTACTCTTTTTTATCACGGTCACATTTGGTGGCATTGCATCATTCTTGCCTATCTATGCATTACAAAAAGGGGTTTCTGGGATCGAATGGTATTTCCTTCTATATGCACTTGCATTACTTGTCTCAAGAACATTCGCAGGTAGATTATATGACAGAAAAGGTCATCGCGCTGTATATATCCCGGGTACTTTACTCATTATCATTGCTATGGTTCTACTTGCATGGCTGCCCAACAGCTATCTCCTTTATAGCGCAGGAATATTGTATGGGCTAGGATTTGGCACAGTCCAACCTGCTTTACAAGCTTGGTCTGTTAAAGAATCTCCTCCACATCGTAGAGGGATGGCAAATGCCACCTTTTTCTCTTTCTTTGATTTAGGGGTTGGGATCGGCGCCATCTGCTTTGGTCAAATTGCCCATTTGTTTGGCTATAGCAGTATTTATCTTGTTTCAGCAGTGTCAGTGTTCATCTCTATTTTAATCTACATGATCATCTTAAGAAGCAGTCGGGCTTAAAAACGAGCTATCCTTACATTTGAGGGATAGCTTTCTCTCTTTTCGTAATCAACGGTCGGTTATTATGCCAATGAACTTCCACTTCGACATTGAAAAACGCTGATAAAACAGATTGTGAGATCATCTCAACTGTGTTACCAGACGAAAAAACTTTGCCTTTTTTTAAAAGCAATGTTTTCTCAAAAACTGGTAAAATTTCATCTACATGGTGGGTCACATAAATCAAAGTCGGTCCAGAGCGTCTTAAGGCAATTTCTTCAATGGTCTCTAATAAGTGTTCTCTTGCGATAAAATCAAGACCATTTGTCGGTTCATCTAAAATAAGTAGTTCTGGTTCATTCATAAGTGCACGTGCAATTAAAATTCGTTGCCGCTCACCTTGTGATAAGGATGAATATTGGCGATTAGCATACTCAATGCTGCCAAGACTTTCTAATAAATTGATTGCCTTCTGACGCATGCCGTCAGTGGGGGTTTCATATAGCCCGATTGATGTAAATGCACCGCTTAAAACAATTTCAAAAGCGCTATCTGTTTTATAAAAACGTTCCTGTAGAGATGATGAAACTAGGCCAATTTTACGCCGAATCGATTCACGAATATCGACTTTCCCAAACTCTTTCCCGAAAACAATCGCTCTACCACTTGTTGGAAAATGATAGCCGTTTAAAAGATTCAAAATTGCTGTCTTTCCTGCCCCATTTAGCCCAAATAGAACCCAATGCTCACCTTTTTCAATATGCCAATCAAGCTCATTTATGATTACATTTCCATTTCTCTTTAATGTAATCCCTTTTAAAGATATCATTCATATACAACCCCTTCTTTTAATACCATCATCAGTACAGCAGTCTTTTATACGATAATCTATCCCCTTATATTATACTGAAAGATTTAAATTTTCCATTAATTCCGCCAGTTATAAACTAGAGGAACTCTCCGCTTAGGGTAATTTTACAAAGATCGACAACAGGCTCAAGCATTTCATCCTTAAGCCTGTTGTCGACACTCTGATAAAAAGGGAGGAATCCTTTCACTTCTTTATGCAATTGAAAACCCTATTTTTCCAAGCTGTTCCGCTTTCTCCATTCTCTCAAATGCATCTTTGAAATCGCTCAATTTATAAATTTTATCAATCACTGGCTTGAGCTCATGTTGTTGCATAAATTGTAACATATCTCTATATTCTTCACCGCTTCCCATCGTAGATCCATACATGTTGTATTGACCGTAGAAGAATCTTCGCAAATCAAATTGAACGATATCACCGGCAGAAGCACCAAATGTGACAATTGTTCCTCCTGATCGCAGCTGATCGAGCGATTTATTAAACGTTGCTGCACCCACAGATTCAATAATCAAATCCATTTTTTCTCCAGCGAGAGCTATACTCCAATCTTCATTGCTGTCAAAAGCCTTCGCAGCTCCCATTCGCATCGCCCATTCGCACTTTTCCTTTGAGCGAGAGCTTACATACACAATTGCTCCGGCCGCTTTTGCGAACTGCAATAAAAATGTTGCTACTCCACTTCCAATTCCAGGAATAAACACCTTTAATCCTGCTTTGACCTTTCCTCTCGTAAAAAGAGCCCGGTATGCGGTTAGAGCCGCTAATGATATAACACTTGCCTCATCCCATGATAAATATTCCGGTTTATGTACAGCATTTTCAGCGGGTATGACAATTTTTTCTGCAAATGTACCATGATAAGGAAGACCAATGATTTCAAAACCCGGTGGTGGTGAATCGCTCTTTTTTTGCCAACCTAACCCAGGATTAATCATTACTTCATCACCAATTTTTACATTTGTCACTCCCTCTCCAATCGCTTCAATAATTCCTGCTCCATCTGAACCGATAATGAGAGGCGGATCTGATTCTTTATGACGAGTCAAAGTAAATAAATCCCGATGATTCAACCCTGCACCCATTAATTTTACTCTAACTTCTCCTGCCTTTGGCGCATCTTCTTCTATCTCTCGATATGAAAGACCATTTATTCCTGTTTTTCCCTCATGGACTAATGCTTTCACAACAGTCACCTCTTTTTTTAAATATTTTCTAATTCATATGATACTCTGTAATGTTACAGAAAAAAAACATTATGCATTTAAAGTGTTTGCATCCATTAATCGAATACATATTCCGACAAATTATCTCGAAAATACATAAATTTTCAGATAATTCTACTCTAATAAAACAGTAAATCCCAAATAAGAAGGTCAAAATGGCGGGAAATGTCAAGTATTGCGCTTTCCCGAGAAATAATGAAGCCATTGTAGGAGCATTTGAAGTTCCATTATAGCATATCCCATAAGTTGCAACTTCAGATGATACCGTAAATTTTTTGCAGATTCTTTTCTTCTTTTGATAGGTTTTGTCACATGGCAGGAAAATGAACACCTTACAGCAGAATATAGTGTATAACAAAATGAAGGAAAGGATTGAAAATATGCAAACGAGTAAAATGGTAAGAGCTTATTCAATTAAAGAGGTTTCAAAAAAAATCAATATTCCTACTGGTACGATTAGACAATGGGAAAAGGATCTTAATGGTCTTTTAGTAATTCCACGTACAAAACAAGGAGCGCGATTTTTCACAGAAAACGAAATCAATTTATTAAAAAAGGTAAAAGAAATGCGTGAACAAAATGTCAGTAAAGAAATGATCCGCACATTATTACAAAAACACTTTGCAAACCATTCCGAGCATACTTCCGAATCTTTCGAAACACGATTACCCGTACCCTCCATTGAACAGAATGAAAGAGAGTTGCCCTCTCAATTACATGCTTCTGATGTATACTCGATCATGGATTTATACAAACAAGATATCGTCAATGAAATCAAACAGGAATTGACATTCAAACAACAGCAATTAACGGAAAATCTTAAGGCGGAGATTGCATCCTCCTCCCTTCATTCTATTAAAGAAATCTCAAAATCAATTCAACGGGCAAATGATAAACGTAAAGGCGAACTCCTAGCACTTTCGAATGCCATCAGCGAAGCATCAGAACACACTTCCGAATCTTTCGAAGCCTTATCTGAACAGGTTGCTGCCTCTTCACAGAATACTTTCGAAAAAATCGAAGAAAAGTTAAACGAAACCTCTGCCTTCACAACAAAAGAACATCATACTACCTGGAGAAAAGTATCGAGAACGATGACGGATTCAAGAAGAGACGTGAAACGATTAGTAGGAACACTAGAAGCAAAACAAGACACAATCCTTAATAAAGTCAATGAACTGCAGCAATCGGCACAAGATATACGGGATCGGGAAGAAGCTTTTCAAGGAATGCTTTCAACTTATCGAGAAGTGGCAGCAGGAAAAGCAAAAAGAAAAAACTGGTGGAGATGGTGGTAAAAAGAGAAGCAGTGACACCGCTAGGAACCTTTAAAGTTCGAATCGACGAAAGGTGATTTGATAGAATTTTTCTTCAAGCTCAAAGGTTATCGTTTTCGACCTAAGAAAAAATGATGACAAACTACACTTTAGGAAAAAAATGATGTTGTAAAGTCTAACTACTTTCAGACAAACGTAGATAGACTTTACAACAACGAAAGCGTACATGTTAAAAACTACCCAATTAACTCAAGACATTCCCGTGCTATCTTCCTTTTTCCGAGAGCTTACATAATGAATCATCCATTCTATTGTGAAAAGAAAAGAAACCGTAGGCAAACCCGAAAATTTCAGTTTGTCACGGTCTAGATTCACTCATATATTTTTTAATTCATAAATGATCTCTTCGTTGTTTTCGCCAAGAGAAGGAGCTTGACGAACAACCTTGACCTTTGCTCTTGATAGTTTTATCGGGTTAGCGATTTGTCTCATCACCCCCCCTTGTGGATCATATACTTCTTCGATCATTTGCCGATGCTTAACTTGCGGATGATCGAGCATTTCCTCCAAAGTTAAAATTGGTGATACACAAGCATCGACATGCTCAAATAGCCGCTCCCATTCTTGTAACGTTTTTTCTTTAATACTCGCTTGAATTTCGTTTATCATTTTCACTTGTTCTTCATTTGAAGCCTCATGATAGGGAATAAACTCCTTTTTATCAATAACACAACAAAATTTTTCCCAAAACTTAAATTCCAGTGCACCAACAGATAAGAATCTGCTATCTTTTGTTTCGTAAATTTGATAACATGCTCGCCCACCATTCAATCGATGTCCCCCTCTCGGAAACTCTTTGTTTATCGTAAAATATTCAGGTAGAATGGCCTGCAGCCATGATATTGTTCCATCAAGCATAGAAATATCAATAAACTGCCCCTTTCCTGTTTTCCTAACATCTATAAGGGCAAGGAGAATTCCAATCGTTGCCATTAAAGAACCGCCACCAATATCACCAATTTGCACAGGTGATATTATTGGACGTCCCCCTTGCTCCCCTTGCAAGTTTAATAATCCTGAAAGGCTTAAAAAGTTGATATCATGGCCAGGAACATCTTTATACGGGCCCGATTGACCATAGCCTGTAATAGCACAATATATTAATTTTTCATTTACGGCCTTTAAATCCTCGTATCCAAGCCCAAGTTTTGCCATCACTCCTGGGCGAAATGATTCCAATAGAACGTCAGCGCTTTTTACTAAGTTTAGAAATATTTTTTTATCCTTTTCACTTTTAAGATTAAGAGCAACGCTTCTCTTATTGCGATTTAGCGAATGAAACATAGCACTAGAATGAGTAAATTTCGGTTCATACATGCGGGCATAATCACCTAAATTAGGCTCTTCGATCTTAATTACATCAGCTCCAAAATCTGCTAGTAATAGCGAAGCATATGGCCCAGGCAACAGTCTCGTTAAATCTAATACGCGCACTCCATTTAATGGCATGGACAAAGTAGTTCACCCCTTTACCAGGATAAATTATCAAAATTAAAACAATATTCAATTATTTTACAATAAATAATTTATTAATCATTAGTTTAAATCAGAACATTATTTTCATAAAATGGTGCTATTTCTGATAATTTTACATATTTCACTTTAATAATCGTTTTTTATATGGTTTTATAATAGTAACAAAAAAATTATAGAAAAAGATTGGAGAGTTAAGATGTCCTCTTTTAAAGAAAGAAAAATTGCTAAGAAAAAAGAAGAGATCCTCCGCTCTGCCGCTGCAGTATTTGCTGAAAAGGGCTATCATGGTACAACAATGGAGGAAGTTGCAGCAAAGCTGTTAATGACGAAAGGATCCATGTATTATTATTTCAAAAATAAAGACGATCTTCTATTTCATTGTCATCAAATGATTATGAATAAAAGTATTCAAAATATGGAGGAAATTACAAGCAGCCCCATAACAGCGAAAGAAAAACTAGAAAAAGCTGTCAAAGCTCACATATTGCTGGCAACCAATGAAAAATCGATTTTTATGGTGATGGATAAGCCCAATCAGCATTTCACCGATGAATATTTACATGAAATACTGAAATCACGAACAAAGTATGCAGCTTATTTTGATCAAATTTTATATGAGGGAATGGAGAAAAAGGAATTTCAAAGCATAGACATTAAAATGGTCAGAATGATTATTTTAGGAGCACTGAACTGGATTCAAGAGTGGTATAATCCTGAGGGGGAAAAAACCGGCGAACAATTAGCTGAAACTTTTGCTCACTATTTATTAAAAATGGTTCTGTCATAATAAGTTCATTTTAATCGTGCCCGTCCATTTTCGCTTTACACGAGGTGGGCACGATTGTTTTCTAATTTTTATTCCTTTCTCTGCCCTTTAAACCGCAGTCCTAACTCTGAAAGAATTTCATCAACAGAAGTATCAAAATGAAAGAAATAATGACTATTCTCAGTGCCAAAGACCATTATGTGAGGATTTTCATATTCCGGGAAAATGATGATGACCTCATTAACCGATGTGTTTAACCATTTGTTTTTTATTTCAACTGCTTTTTCCAACGGAATCTTTATCATATAACCTTTCTGCGGTATCGGTTCAAATCCACGATATACATCTGTAATCCCTTCTAGAATTGCCACCACTTCTTGCTGAATATGGTCATTGCTTGGCTCTTCTTTTATAACCTTACCTTTATTAATATGGAAAATTTCAATTTGGAGCGATTTTGCATTTACTTGAAAGCTGAAAATAAATAAAAAGAGCATGATAACAAACAAAATTATTTTTCTGACCATGACATCACCTCAAAACTATCATCCCCTCAAAAATAACAATATATGTAAAAAAATAAGACAGCCTGTCATACAGACTGTCGAAAATGTTAAGAAATATTTTTTAACTCTGAAGATAGTCGAAGGAATTCCTCTTTGTTACGTTCTTGTAAGGATTTGTCGATTTCCTTCTTTAGCTTTTCTTTTCTGTAGGAAATCAAAGATTCGTTTAACACCTGCTCTGCTAACATTGACAACTGCTCCTCAATTGACGGTTCGGGTAACTTAAGCAAATCCTTATTCATGGGAAATCAACTCCTTAACTTTTATTAAGTATAGCACGAATTATCTAACAATTCAATTTTTTCTCTATTATAGTGAAATATTTTTTTGCAATTTCTGATTTTGGCTCTTTAGGATTATTCATTCTTATCTCTATTTTGTAACCTCTTTTTTCGTCATAACCCAATTAGAACTTAACACTTTAGTAACAATAAATCACAACTTTTTCACAAGAAATTTTCTTCATTTTTCATTCTCCTCACCCATCGATACTACTCCCATTTATTCCCCACTGTTGTGATATATAGTTTGTGACTTCAAATAAATAATTTAACACTTTAAATAAATCATGTATTGCATTTCTTTCTTTTATGTAGTATTATATTTTAAAATTTCGAATTTTAAATATTGTAAAAAAGTTGATGATAAGGAGCAGGAAAATGTTTTCTTCTCTAGAGAACCTGTGGTTGGTGCAAACAGGTGAAGGATTTTTTCCAACTCGCCTTTGAAACTTTCTTCTGAAAACAGTAGGAAGAAACGATTCACAATCGTTAATTTGTGAAGTTAAATCTTAACTTGCGAAGGCTGTTTCCGTGAGGAGCAGTAAATGAGGGTGGTACCACGAGTATGCTCGTCCCTCAATATCGTAGTTAAGATTTTTTTATTTGTATTTATGTTATTTAATACTGTTGTCTGCTGTATGATGAGAGACCATAATTTTGCAACAATGGTGTTGAACATAACAAATGAGTAAAGCCAGTACATAACAATTGGGAGGTAATTGCAATGAATGAAAGAGTGTATTTTTTTGATACAACTTTAAGAGATGGAGAGCAGACACCAGGTGTAAATTTAAATCAAGAGGAAAAGGTTGAAATCGCACTTCGCTTGGAACAGCTTGGAATTGATGTCATTGAAGCCGGTTTTGCTGCCGCATCTCCTGGTGACGCAGCAGCAGTCAGAGCCGTTGCAAACGCAGTGACAAAACCGCTCGTTGTTAGTTTAGCACGAGCAAATAAAGGAGATATTGATGCTGTCATCAACGCCTTTGCCGGAATTGAGAACGTGGGGATACATGTCTTCATCGCTACTTCCCCCATTCATCGCGAGAAAAAATTATTTATGTCAAAAGAGGAAGTTATCAAAAAAGCAGTTGAATGTGTCTCTTATGCAGCACAATATTTTAAACATGTAGAATTTTCCTGTGAAGATGCCACTAGAACAGAACTTGAATTTTTACGAGAGGTCGCAGAACATGTCATTGAGGCTGGTGCAACTGTATTAAACTTTCCAGATACGGTTGGCTATACAACTCCTGAAGAGTATGCTCAACTTTTTCAATATATTCTTGAACATACAAAAGGCGTTGAAAATGTAAGACTTAGTTGTCACTGTCATGATGATTTAGGCTTGGCAGCAAGCAACAGCATCGCTGCCATTAAAGCTGGCGCACTGCAAGTGGAAGGCTGTGTCAACGGTATAGGTGAAAGAGCTGGTAATGTTGCTTTAGAAGAGGTTGCAGCCCTTCTTGAAACAAGAAAAGATTATTATCAAAAAGAAACGGGCATCAACCTAACAGAGATTGCCAAAACAAGCAAACTTATTAGCAGACTTACTGGAATAAGCGTGCCCCCAAACAAAGCAGTGATTGGTAATAATGCCTTTGCCCATTCATCTGGGATTCACCAGGATGGGGTCATTAAAGATAAAACAACATATGAAATTCTTAAGCCTGAGAGTGTTGGTTTTGTTGAAACAAAGCTTGTTCTCGGAAAGCTATCTGGAAGAAACGCATTAAAAAAGCGTTATGAGGAGCTTGGATATTCCATTACGCCAGAACAATTAAAGGAAGTATTCACAAAATACAAAGAGCTAGCTGATCGCAAAAAGGAGATTTTTGATGAGGATATCATCGCTCTACTGGAAACGAAATCAGGTGAGCAGTCCTCCACCTACACATTTAAAGATCTTAGTCTGCAAGTGTTAGCAAACAAAGACTATCGAGCTTTCGTTCATATTTTGAAAGAAGACGGCAATGTTATAGAAGGAATCGCAGAAGGTAATGGTCCTATCGATGCAATTTATAAAGGGATTGATCAAGGTCTTAACATAAAGGCTGAACTGATTGATTACAAAATTAAATCCATTTCAAGAGGGAAAGACTCTATTGGGGAAGTCTTTGTTAAAATCAAACATGAGGAAGCCTTATATCAAGGTAGAGCTATACATGTAGATATTATTTTTGCCAGTGCGAGCGCCTATATTGATGCCATTAATCGCGTTGTTAGTCTTCAATCGAGCTATGCTGCAGAAATTAAGAACTAACGTATAGAACCAGACATCTGAATTCAAAGCCCAGTTCCCTATTAAGAATCTGGGCTTTGAATCTTCTCTGCAAGCTTGATAAAAAAATCTAGTGAATGAGGATTACTTAATGAGCCAGTATTAACCGCCTTTGAAACAGGTGTTCCCGTAAGTATCCTTTTAATCGGAACTTCCAATTTTTTACCATTTAAAGTACGCGGAACCGACGTAATTTCATAAATTTGATCGGGGATATGCCTCGGGGAGCAAACTTGGCGAATTTGTTTGCGAACCCTTGTTACAAAAGCCTCCGTAAATAAATTTCCTTTTTCTAAGACAACAAATAGCAGAATGTTATTGCTTACATCGATAGCAAGACTATCGGCGATTTCTTCCATGCCTTCCACTGCACGATATATTTCACTTGTCCCTATCCGAATCCCTCCCCTATTGATAGTAGAATCGGAACGACCATATATTTGGCAGCTGCCTTTTGAAAATATTTTTATCCAATCCCCATGTCTCCAAACCCCTGAATAAAAGGCAAAATAACTATCATAATAGCGCTCACCGTTTTGATCATTCCAAAAGTAGAGGGGCATTGATGGCATTGGCTCTGTTAATACAAGCTCTCCAACTTCATTCAATACACTTTCGCCATCATCATTGAATGCCTCGACCTTTGCTCCCAATTCTCTGCATTGAATTTCTCCAGCATGGACAGGCAATAGTGGTGAGCCACCGACAAACGCTGAACAAATATCTGTTCCGCCACTGACAGAGGATAACCATAAATCTTGTTTTACACAACTATAAACCCACGAAAACCCTTCCACTGGCAATGGTGAACCTGTGGAAGCAATTGTTTTTAAATGGGAAAGATTAAATTTGGAAGGCTCAATTTGTTTATTCATACAAGAAAGAAGAAAGCTTGCACTTGTTCCAAATAGAGTGATTTTTGTTTCAGCGGCAAGTTGCCATAGGTTATCAAGTGTAGGAAATCCAGGGCTACCATCATAAAGTACAATAGCTGCGCCTGCGAGTAGACCGCTTACTACAACATTCCACATCATCCATCCTGTGGTTGTAAACCAAAAAAAACGCTCTTTTCTTTTTAAATCCATATGTAATACACATTGTTTAAGATGCTCCAGCAAAATGCCACCATGACCTTGAACAATAGCTTTCGGAGTTCCGGTCGTACCGGATGAAAATAAGATCCATAACGGATGATCAAATGCTAAAGGAAGAAACTGCAATGCCTCATCATTTACTTCAGTAATGAACTGCTCCCAGAGCATGATGCCTTTACATTCATCACATGTTAATTTTTCATTCAAATATGGTAGCAATACTGTCATTTCAATCGTCGGGATCGATTTCTTAATATCTCTTACTGTTTTCATTCGATTAAAATCATTGCCACCGTAACGGTATCCGTCAACAGCAATGAGAAGCTTTGGTTCTATCTGTTTAAAGCGCTCAATTACGGCTGGACCTCCAAAGTCCGGTGAAGCACTTGACCACACTGCACCGATACTTGCGCATGCTAAAAAAGCAATTATTGCTTCTGGAATATTGGGAAGATAAGCAGCAACACAGTCTCCCTTTTTAATTCCATTTTTTTTGAGACCTGCTGCAAAGGAAGCTACATTTTTTTTCAAAGTTGCCCAGTTCATTTCTTCTAATGGACGAAGCTCTGATTTTGCAAGGATAGCTATATCATTTTCATGATAATTTCGAAATATATGCTCTGCATAATTTACTTTAGCTCCAGTAAACCATTTAGCTCCCGGCATTTTCCGCTCTGATAATACTTGTAAATAACCTGTAGTAGATTTTATCAAAAAGTACTCCCATAAAGATTCCCAAAATGATTCGATCTCAGTGACAGACCATTTCCACATATCCTCATAATTTTTAAAATGGAGATTCTTATTTGTTTGTAGCCACTTCATATAATCCGCCATATTAGACTGTTTCTGCAAATCATCTGAAGGCTTCCAAAGAAGCTCGCCTTCTTTCACTGATTGATCCATTAGCATCCACCCCTTCTCTATTATAATATTCTGAATAATCAAATGTTTGATAAAAATTTCATTTAGTGGAAATTCTATAGGAAAACAATTTTGAGGAGGATTAATATGAAAAAGCAATTTGCCGTAATTGGTTTAGGGCGCTTCGGTGGAAGTCTTGTTGAAGAATTTAGTGTACTTGGCATTGACGTCTTGGCAATCGATAAGAATAAAGAGCGGGTCGAAAAATACGAACAATTTGCTACATATGCCGTTCATGCTGATGCCCTGAACGAAACAAGATTAAAAGAGGTCGGCATAAAAAACATGGATCATGCCATCGTCTCTCTGGGCAATGATATTGAAAAAAGTGTACTTGTAACTCTATTATTAAAGGATTTAGGGATTAACAAAGTGTGGACAAAAGCAGTAAATCATTATCATCGTAAAGTACTGGAAAAAATCGGTGCTGACCGGGTAATACACCCAGAGAAGGATATGGCTAAACGGATTGCACACCATATCATATCAGACAAAGTCATTGACTATATTGAACTTTCGGAAAAACACAGCATTGTAGAAATTTTGGCTTCAGCCAAAATACACGCACAAACAATCGCTGAATTAAATGTAAGAGCAAAGTATGGATGTAATATTATTGGCATTCAGAGAGAAGGAGACATAATTGTCTCCCCATCTGCTGAAGAAGTCGTCTATTCTGGGGACATTCTCATTGTCATTGGTGAAAATGACGATATTCAACGCTTTGAAAACGGGGCTGTTTAAGCCTGCTTTCTCACCGGTGCTCTAGGTGTAAATATGACGAGCTAAAAGTCAATTTCTCTTATCTATATAATAGGATAATTCGGTTCATATCTAGGGTACGCATAATATGGCGGCCTTTTTCCTATTAAAGGCAACTCAAATGATTGATTTCCATATAATACCTCTACTGTTCCCTCTGATTCATTTACAAGTAAATAAGTAACTTCTTGATTATAATCATTCACTTCCTCTTCCCTCCATCGCCAATTTGTTATCACGGTATTCGTTACCGGTTTAAAATGAGCCAGTACGAATGCACTTAATTTACTTCAGTTTCATACTGTAACTCAGAATAATGTTTTTTAGGAGGCCATCATGTCACAAAAAGAAAATTTGAACGATTATCCCATGTACCCTAACTACGGAAGAATTACACAATTTCAAGAAATTCCCATTACCGTACCGGAACAGCGGCAATTTCGTCAACCTGGAGAAGAAAAATACATGGTACCAAAACCAATTATTGAAAATCCTCATTATAAAGGGAGCGAAAAACTAAAAGGGAGAGTTGCACTCATCACTGGTGGTGATAGTGGGATTGGTGCTGCAGTCGCGATCGCTTTCGCCAAAGAAGGAGCGAATGTTGCCATCGCTTATTTAGATGAACATGAAGATGCCAATCGCACCAAAAATAGAATCGAAGAATTAGGACAAAGGTGTATTCTCCTACCTGGAGATTTACGAAAAAAGCAGCAATGTGTAGATATTGTCGAAAAAACAATCGCTGCATTTGGAAAACTTGACATCCTCTGCAATCATGTTGGAATTCAATTTCAACAATTAAGTTTACTCGATATAAGTGATGAACAATTTGACGATACCTTCAAAGTAAATATTTACTCTCACTTTTATACAACACGAGCTGCCCTGCCTCATCTAAAAGCTGGAAGCTCGATCATTAACACTGCTTCTGTCGTCGCCTATGTAGGATTTGACCAATTAATCGATTACACAGCCACGAAAGCTGCAAACGTTGGATTCACAAGGGCCCTAGCCAATAGCCTCGTAAAAGAAGGGATTCGTGTTAATGCCGTGGCACCTGGAAGAATTTGGACACCACTAATTCCGGCTAGTTTCTCTTCTGACGAGGTAACACTTGCTGGAAATCCGATGGAACGTCAAGGTCAGCCATTTGAATTGGCCCCAACCTTTGTTTATTTAGCTTCGGACGACTCTAGATTTGTTACAGGACAAACACTGCATGTTAACGGTGGTCAAGTAATGGCGACTTAATAAAAGACAGGAAAATTTCCTGTCTTTCTTCATTGATACTTTATCCGGTATCAATTCCTCAAAACTTCATGCATTCCACCACATATAGCAAGTTACTACAGAGCATGGCTATTTCTTTTTTTTGATTTCACGCCACTTTACCAATGCTCAGTCTTTGCAAAGCTTTTTTTCAAATTTGCGGAAGGTGGTTAACGGATTATTAACTTTGTAAATTCTCAGTAAATATTCTTGTTTTCACGACTAGTCATTTGATTATTTCTGAAAATTTTGATATATTTATCATATACTATTTTTCGACAAATTTCTCGAAAGAAAGGAGCAAAAACATGAGAAAACAATTTATATCCATGCAAACATTAATTAGCCGAAATAAACAAGAAATTTTAACCGATAAAAAAGAACTTGAGCGTATTGAACGTTTAATTGATGATAAACATAATCAAAAACTTGCCACAAAAGCAAAATATTAATGTTTCGGATTTTAGAACAATGAAATATGAAAAGGCGCACACAAATGAGCGCCTTTTCATTTCACTTTATTTGTCTACTGATGATCCGGAAGTTGCTGTCGTTTTATTACCATCAGCCCCAGGGTATTTGTATTCCTTCTCCCAGAAGTCAGCTCCTTTAATGCCAACTTTGACTGGATCAAAGATAGGATCCTTTCCAGCTTTTTTCTGTTCTTCATAATCTTTAAGTACAGCAAGCGCCGGTTTTGCTAAAAGAAGGATAGCTATAATGTTGAGCCAAGCCATACTTCCAACCCCTACATCTCCTAGAGCCCATGCCACATCGGCCGTCTTGACACTACCATAGAGAACCATCGCAATAAAAATAAATTTTAAAAGGTACTCAGACCAAACCCTTCTTACCTTTTGGTTAATATATGCTAAATTTGTCTCAGCCATATAGTAGTATGCCATAATCGTAGTAAATGTGAAGAACAATAAAGCGATGGCAACAAACGGTGCTCCGAAACCAGGCATTACAGATTCAACCGCAGACTGAGTATACCCTGGTCCTGGTTCCATTTCCGCTAAGTTAACAACAATTGCTTCTTCACCTTCAGGTGTAACATTGTACATTCCTGTAATTAAAATCATGAACGCTGTAGCTGAACAAATAAACAATGTATCAATGTAAACAGAAAATGCTTGCACAAGCCCTTGCTTTGCCGGATGAGAAACTTCAGCAGCTGCGGCAGCATGTGGTCCTGTACCTTGCCCTGCCTCATTTGAATAAACCCCGCGTTTAACTCCCCATGAAATTGCAGCACCTAAAATACCGCCAAAAGCAGAGTTCATTGCAAATGCGCTCGAAAAGATAAGTCCAAAGATTTCTGGAACTCTATCAATATTCATAATGAGAATAATAAGTGCCACGAAAATATAACCAACAGCCATTACTGGGACGACAAACTCTGCTGTTTTTGCAATACGCTTGACTCCACCAAAGATAATAATAGCTAAAATTACACAAACTGCAATTCCAGAAATCCAAGGACTTATTCCGAAAGCTGTATTTACAGCCGTAGACATACTGTTAGATTGCACGCCTGGTAATAATGCACCAGTTGCAACAACGGTCACAATTGCAAATAAAATGGCATACCATTTAATTCCGAGTCCCTTTTCAATATAGTAAGCTGGTCCCCCGCGGAATTGTCCATTTTGCTTTGTTTTATATACTTGCCCAAGCGTTGCCTCGATAAACCCTGAACTTGCTCCAAGAAAAGCAATTGCCCACATCCAGAATACTGCTCCAGGTCCACCAAACGCAATCGCGGTTGCTACCCCAGCTATATTTCCTGTTCCGACTCTTCCAGCTAATGACATCGAGATCGCCTGAAAGGATGAAATTCCTGAATCTGATGCTTGGCGGTTAAACATTAATTTTCCCATATCGCCAATATGCCTAATCTGCAAAAACTTTGTTGCGATAGAGAAAACTAGACCTACACCTAAACATAAATAAACAAGCGCAGGGCTCCAAATAATCCCATTTAACCAATTAACAAATGCTTCCATATAATTCCCCCTAGATTTATGTAGTTCTTTTTTATTATAAATTACGCTTGTCAGAATATAAACTATTTTTTTAATAAATTTTTAATTTTTAGAAAATGAACTCCTCTTTCAATATTGCTAGTTTACAATAATAAATTCAAATGTTTTACTTATTAAAAGTGAAAATTCACTTAACACAATTCAGCAATATTGTTATTTTAACATTTTACCACGATGATGACCGAATTATATAAAATAGCAGATAAATAGCGATAATAACGAATTGATCCCATTTATGATGTCTTCTGCCTTTTTAAAACAAACCACTTGGAAATACGATACTATTTTTTAGTTATCCCCTTACACTCATTTAGAAGATAAAAAACAGCCTCCACCACCGTGGGAGGCTGTTCATATCTTAAAGCATGACTTTACAAATATCGTTCGTAAATTCAACTGGATCTTGGATCGGCAAGCCTTCAATAAGAAGTGCTTGATTATATAGTAAATTTGTATACAAGCTTAATTTTTCTTTATCATTTGCAAAAGCATTCTTTAATGCTTCAAATACTTCATGGTTAGAGTTTATCTCAAGAATTTTATCTGCTTTTACATTTTGGTTATCCGGCATTGCATTAAGGACTTTTTCCATTTCGATCGTTACTTCTCCATCAGCTGTTAAACATACCGGATGGGATTTCAACCGCTTTGAAACGCGAACATCCTTTACTTTCCCTGCAAGAATGTCTTTCATTTCATTGAAAAGTTCCTTATTCTCTTCGTCTTTACTCTCCGTATCTGTTTCATTTTCCTCAATACCAAGGTCACCGCTGGAAACAGACTTAAATTCTTTTTCTTGATAAGTCATGAGCATTTTGATAGCGAATTCATCAATATCCTCTGTAAAATAAAGAATCTCATAGCCTTTATCAGCCACCAGCTCTGTTTGTGGTAATTTCTCGATCCGTTCAATCGATTCACCAGTCGCATAATAAATGTACTTTTGCTCCTCTGGCATTCTGGAAATATACTCATCCAATGTGACCATCTTTTTTTCCTTAGAGGAATAGAACATCAACAAATCTTGAAGGGTTTCTTTATTCGCACCAAAATCACTGTACACTCCAAATTTCAATTGTCTTCCAAATGCTTTATAAAAAATTTCATACTTATCCCGTTCGTTTTTCAAGAGAGATTGAAGTTCGCCTTTAATTTTCTTATTAATGTTTTTCGCGATTAATTTTAATTGGCGATCATGCTGGAGCATTTCTCTTGAAATATTCAAAGAAAGATCCTCAGAATCTACCAATCCTTTTACAAAACTAAAATAATCAGGAAGCAGATCTGAGCATTTATTCATTATTAATACTCCATTTGAGTACAGTTCAAGTCCTTTTTCGTATTCTTTTGAATAATAATCAAATGGAATGTTTTCCGGAATATAAAGAATTGCATTGTAGCGAATCGTTCCATCAACACTAATATGGATATGCTTCAACGGTTTATCAAAGCCGTAGCGTTTTTCATTATAAAAATTCTCATAATCTTCAGTTGTCAATTCACTTTTATTTTTTCTCCAAATCGGAACCATGCTATTTATGGTTTCTTCTTCAACATAGTCCTCATATTGATCTTCGCTACCTTCCTTCTTCCGGCTTTTTGTGAGATCCATTTTAATTGGGTAACGAATAAAATCTGAGTATTTTTTTATAATCGTTTGCAGACGATACCCGTCTAAATATTCATCATAGGATTCTTCTTCGTCATTTTCTTTCATTTTTAAAATAATCTCTGTGCCAACTTCATCCTTCTCGGTTCGTTCGATTGTGTAGCCATCTGCCCCTTCTGATTGCCATTTATAAGCCTCATCACTCCCAAGCGCTCGGCTTATAACTGTCACAACATCAGCAACCATGAAAGCAGCATAAAAACCAACGCCAAATTGACCAATAATATCATGTCCATCTTTAATTTCATTTTCTGTTTTAAAAGCTAAAGAGCCACTTTTAGCAATAACGCCAAGATTATTTTCAAGCTCTTCCTTCGTCATCCCTATACCAGTATCTATGATTTTTAATGTCCGATCATCTTTATTAGCCACTACTTTAATGTAATAGTCATCCTGGTTAAAGGTTAGTTCCTCATCAGTTAAAGCCTTATAATAAATTTTATCAATTGCATCGCTTGCATTGGAGATTAATTCTCTTAAAAACACTTCCTTTTGAGAATAAATAGAGTTAATCATCATTTCTAATAACCGTTTAGATTCTGCCTGAAACTGCCTCTTTTCCATAACCTTGCTCCTTCCCGAACTTTTGATAGTTTAGCACTCTTACCTCAAGAGTGCTAACATCCATAATTTAAATATCACATAAATCAGAAAGTGTCAATTAACAACCTCCAAACAAAAATTAAGTACACTGAAAAAAATGTTTTTTCATTTCTCCCTCTCCATATTTATTTGTCATTTCTTGACGGAATTGTGGTTCAATTACATTGATTTACGCACTAGGGTTTGCGTTCGCACGATCCTCCTCCGAGCAGTCGTTCGTGCGGTATTTCGACCGCGGAAAACGCCACCACCTTCCCACTACTCAACCTGCCCGTGCTACCTATATCTATATTAAAAAGAAAAGAGACATAGGCAAATTCAAATATCTTGATTTCTATCAGAACGCTGAATAGGTCATTTTTCTACCATTCATATGATAGAATAATGGGTGCGGGCAAATATCACGAGCATAATACAAGCAGGAGGATTTAATTGAAAAACTTACTTATTTCGATCACTGTAATTCTAATTTTAGTTGGCTGCAATGTCCAACAGCCTTCGAGCAACTTTGATAAAAATCCAGCATCAGCAAACTTAGATATATCGAACAAAAACCATTCTCCTAATGGTGAACTGAATGTTCATTTTTTAGATGTTGGTCAAGCTGACGCTACTCTCTTTCAAGTAACAGAAAACGAAAAGCAATATGTAATTTTAATCGACTCAGGAGACTTCACCGGAAATGAAGTTGTTAGCTATCTTGAAGAAGCTGGAATTGATAAAATCAATATCGCCATTGGCACGCATCCAGATGCAGATCATATTGGGCAGTTGGATCAAGTGCTTAATCAATTTGACGTCGATGAGGTATGGTTTTCAGGCAACACAAGTCAATCTGATACTTTCCAGCGTGTCCTAATAGCAATAAATGAAAATGACATTGATTATGTTGAACCAAGAATGGGTGAAAGCTATGAGCTTGGACCTCTACAAATAGATATTCTATATCCACAAGAAATCAGTGGGAAGACAAATGAAGAATCAATTTCCATGAAAATAACATTTGGTGAAGTCCGTTTTATTTTTACAGGGGATGCAGACAAAAAGAGCGAAAAAGAAATGATTGAAAGTGGTGCTCAATTACAAGCAACCTTTTTGCAGCTGGGTCATCACGGCTCATCTACCTCTACGAGCGAAGAATTTTTACAAGCAGTCCGACCTGAGGTCGCCATATACAGTGCTGGAACCGGCAACTCATATGGTCACCCCCATGAAGAAGTCGTATCCCTTATCAAAAAATCAGGAATTGCACTTTATGGAACAGACGTTGATGGTACAATTATTATTACTACCGATGGGAAAACGTACACGGTAAAGACAAAAAAGTCCGGACAAGTACCAGCGAAAAAGACATTTGAGCAGCCAAGCAAAACGGACTTACAAAATGAAGCTAATGAGAGTTGCATCGATATAAACACTGCTACAGCAGAAGAAATTGAAGACATCGTCCATATTGGTCCAGAACGGGCGCATGATTTAATTACTTTAAGGCCTTACTATTCTATTGAGGATCTGGAAAAGATTAATGGAATTGGACCGGCACGAGTCGATGATATTAAAAAAGAAGGATTAGCTTGTATAGGAGTGAATTGACATGAAAGCCTATATTGATCGCTTTGAAGAAAGCTATGCTGTGCTCTTACTTGAAGAAAGTAAGAAACAGTATATAAAGCCGATCGACCACTTGCCATTAGGTTCTTCTCCAGGAATGTGGTTAACGTTGACGTTAAAAAATAACGAAATAATAAAAATGGAGCTAGACGAAGAAAGTACAAACTCGGCCAAAAAATCGGTTGAGCACCTAATGGCTCAACTTCGTGCTAAGAAAAAGGAAAGTAAATTCAAAAAATAAAAATGCTATAAACCGAGCATATTTGTGCACATTGGACGTAAAACTCATTCACAAAATCGTTCGCTCGCTTCCATCCAAATTTTTAAAGGTGGACATACGTGAATTAACTTACCTCACGATGTCCACCTCGTTCATATTAAAAATCCATTTTAGCTAACCAGCGTGAAAGCAATTCTTCTCTCTCTCGTAGATCATTTTTATTCAATTGATATTTCCCCAGCTTCTTTTCTCCGACTAGATTTCCATCTAGCATATACAGAACCCGTTCTGTTTTGGCTGCAACTTTTAAATCATGTGTCACCAATAAAATAGCAGTCCCTGTCTGATTGAATTCAATTAAAAGTTCCATGATTTCCGCTGCTGCTTTTGAATTTAGCGCACCGGTCGGCTCATCGGCAAAAACAATTTTTGGCTGATTAATAAGCGCTCGACAAATGGCAACTCTTTGTAGCTGCCCTCCCGAAGCTTGAGTGATATCATGATCTTTCAGTGATAAAATCCCTGTTTTTTCCATCAATTCAATTGCTCTTTTATTTATCAATTCTCGACTATTGTTTTCCGCCAAATAAGCCGATAAAACAATATTATCGAAAATGGACAGATTTTTTAATAAATGGATTTGCTGAAAAATAAACCCCATTTCATTTAATCGTAATCTTGACAATTCCTTTTCAGGGAGCAACGTTATTTCCTGTCCATCTAATTTTACATGTCCTTTAGTTGCCTTATCCATTCCACTTATATTATAGAGCAATGTTGATTTTCCAGAGCCTGAAGGACCCATAATTGAAACAAATTCTCCTTCGCTCACCTGAAGATTCACTGATTTTAATATTTGACCACTTTCTTTATCACCCGTAAATTTAGTAAGTTCCTTCGCTTCCAGTATCGTATTCATTCTTCACTTCCCTCCTAATTAATCTGCATTCATCTCAGAAATTTTATTGTTTGCAATTGAGTTTGTACTGATTAGTGTTGTAACCGTAACAGCTATTAATAAAAGGAATGGACAAAGAAGATATGCATGAACAGGATTAATTACAAACTCAATCCTTGCAGCACCCAGCATTGACCATAAAGCACTGACAAAGTTCTGTCCAACGGTATTCGCCAAAATCGTTCCGGATAAAATTGCTGCAAATAATACTATAAGTAGTCGCATGACATATTGCCCTTGAATATCCCTTAACGAGAATCCGATACTTCGTAATATAGCATTTTGTGATGAATCCTTTGCAACAATCATTTTCACAAAGAGTGTTGAAATTAAAATAGAGATTCCTAATGTAATGACAATCGCTATAATCGTTAATAGTCTTAACTGTTCAATTGTACCGCCTAGCGTTTCTGCTAAATAACCCTTTATATCTGTTACTTTAGCCGGGTGAAAAACTTTTGTATACTCCTTTATCTTCTCTGAAACGTCCACATCATTCACTAAATTCAAACTAATAACGTACCATATCGCTTGTTCATGATCAGTTGGAAAAATCGCTTTTGCAGTTCGACCTCCATTTGTTATATCCTGATAAATGCCACTTACAATCAAATCTTTCATTTCGCCATTGACCTCTAGCTGGAGAATATCTCCGACGTCCTTATTTAACTCCTCACTGTTTAAATACGATAGAGCAATTTCATTTTCTTTATTCGGTATATTTCCTTTTAAATACTCCAATGGGAAAAGGGACATATCTCCTGTCTCAACATTCATATTTTCTAATCGTCCATCACTACCGGCTACTTTCAGCCGCTTTACTACTAGCGAAGTGAATTTTTCAACATCAGCATCCTTTTCAATATAGGTGAGAATATCACCAAACCGTGCGCTCATATCTTCAGACTGCTGGAGGTCAATCCTTAAGTCGCTTTTTCCTATTCCCATATAGTTGATAAAACTGGAAGACTGTATTGTATTCAAAAAATTCACAGGTACAATCATGATAAAGGTGCAGATAATGTAAACAACAAATAATAATAGATACATTCTTCCTCTACTAAATAAATCTTTTATTGCTAGCAAAAGATTGATAGGAACGAACCGATTTTTATGGATAGGAAAATTACCCTGTCCTTTTGATATCCTACCCGTCTTCCCAGCCCGAAGCGCCTCTACTGTACTAATATGATTAAATTTTCTTAGCGTCATTCGGCAACAGACAAGGCAAAAAATAAATATTAAAAAAGCTGCCACAAAAGGAGTGCCATAATCGACAATATTTCTTGGAACCAATCCTAAATAAGTAGCCATATTTCGTGTAAACAGCGGGCTAAACCATAGAGACATAAGATAGCCAAACAGGGAGGCGGTTGCTGCAATGACTACATATTTGCTCATATATATTTTTTTCATGTATGCTTGGTTGATTCCAATTGCTTTCATAACGCCGATCTCCCGATAGTCTTCTTCCAATGTTGCCAATATCGTCAATCTTAAGCATAAAACAGCGATAACGATAAGCAGTAAACTAATAAAAATTATCGTAACTGCCAAAACGCCCTCCGTAAGACCATTTAGTATTTTAAAAGTTTGGTAATCAAGAGTGGGCCCGCCGCTTGGCAGTGGAGATTCTTGATAAGACTGACTAAAATTATTCAATTGCTCAATATCCTTTAGTAGAAATTCGATTAAATATTCGCTCTCTTTTATATGAACTTTCAATAGTTGATAATCTTCATCACTGACTAAAAATCTCTTCGAATGAACCATGGAAGGATTCATAAGTGAATCACGGAGAAAATGAGATATTGTAAATGTAATCCTTTCATTCCCATTTATAATGCTCACTTCATCACCTATTTGCAATTGATCACGCACCATATAGTAAACAGGAACTGCGATTTCACCAGAAGAAAGTTGAATCAACTCATTTTCTAGATCGAGTAAATAATCAAATGCCTCGTTTTGTTTCACAAAGCTTATATCCATGACACTGTTTATTTCAGGCTCCTGCTTATTCCCAAGCAATAGCTTAGTCCCATCGATGTTAAGCATCTCTACAGTTTGCTGCTTGCTCACAAACGGATGGTTCATTGCCCAATCCTCTATTTCCTGTTTGTTTATTTCTCCTGCATGCATCTGCACAAAATGAGGGGTTTCCGCTTTCGTAAATAAATAGTCCATCGACTGAAATAACTTACTAATCATCCCTGTTCCACTGGCAGCAAGAATGGCTGCCAGAAATACAAATAGAAATAAAACACTAGTAATGCTTTTCTTCTTTCGCAAATCTCTTCGCAATATTTTTATAAGCACCGAGTTTCTCCCTTCCTCTTTCAAGAAAATCTATTGCTGGAAAATATCCTTTTGCACGTTTGAACGATCAATCAACGTAAAGTCCACCTTCGAAAAAGCTGCTGTCGCCAGAATTAAGCATAATAGTCCAAATAGAAAAACAATTATAATGCTTAGTTGTGGCGTAATGATAAAACTGTTCACCTGAAAGGCTAATTGTTCTGATAACAATTCATCTACAGGTACAGACATTTTTTCCAAACTTATCGTACGGAAAAAAGCTGTCGCATACGTCATTGGATTTATAAGGGCAACATATTGTAAGCCATTTGGCAGAAGACTAAGCGGAACATAAACGCCGCACAAAAAGGTTATTGGTGTTGTAATCGCTATAGAAGCAATCTGGAAGGTTTGTGCATTTTTGACAATTGTCGCAACCCATAATCCAAATGCGGAAAAAACCAGACCGACAAAAATCATATAACAAATAAGTGCAAGCGGAGTAAAGATTGAGCGATAAGTCATGCCAATAAAAGAGCCGACGATTAGAATAAGCATCCCTTGAAATGTGGCAATTGTTGTTGAGGCAAAAATTTGTCCAAGCGCGATTTCAATTCGCTTCACTGGACTAACCAGCACCTCCTTCATATAACCAGAAACGATATCGTCAATTGTGGAGGTTGCGATATTCAACGATGTTTGAAAAACAACAATAATGACAATCCCGGCTAAGACATAATGTATATGATTGTTGATCGAAACACTCTCAAATAATGTGCTTAATAAATACAAGTAGAAAAATGGCAAAACAACAAGCAATACTAATTGTAGACGATTTCGAAAAAATAGTTTTACATTTCTTAACCATAGTGCAGTTATAATTCTCAAATCTACTTACCCCCTTATTTCACTACCGGTTATCTCCAAAAAAACGTCATTTAAGGTCCCTTTTTTTATTTCCATATCGGTTATATAAGGAGAATGCTCGTTCATCATCTTAAGCAATTCGGACAAATGATTAACTTCGATCATAAATTCGCCGAAACTGTTTTGATGATAGACAAAGTTGCCATCCTTTAATAGTCGTTCTAATTCCTGTTCATTACTTGTTCTAAGATAAGCTTTATCCTTTGTGTACTTTTCCTTTAAATGCTTCGGTTGATCAAACGCAACAACTTTGCCATGATCGATAACAGCGACTTGATTACAAATTTCCGCTTCATCCATATAATGAGTCGTTAACAGAATGGTTAGATCCTCTTCTTTTTGCAGCTTAATTAAATAATCCCAAATACTCGTTCTAGTCTGAGGATCAAGACCAGTCGTTGGTTCATCTAAAATTAATAGCTTAGGTAAATGAAGTAAACTTCTTGCCAGTTCCACTCTTCTTTTCATCCCACCAGATAAGCGACCAACTACCTCTTTGCGCCACTCCAATAAATCAACTACACGCAGACAAAAAACGATTCGCTCATTTACTAAAGATTTCGGAATTGCATAAAAATGGGCATGCATTCGTAAATTTTCTTCTACTGTCATTTTTTGATCGAGAGTAGAGTCTTGAAAAACGACACCAATTTCTCTGCGAACAGCTTCTTTCTCCCGTGAAACATCCTTTCCATCAATCGTTAAAAATCCTGAGGTTTTCTCCGAAATCGTACATAGTGTATTTATCGTCGTGCTTTTCCCAGCTCCATTCGGACCTAATAAAGCAAAAATGCTCCCCCTCTTAACCTCAAACGAGATTTTATTCACTGCAGTAAAGCTGCCATACTTCTTAACAAAATCCTTCACAACAATGATCGATTCCAACATTCTCACCATCCCATTTATAAAGAGTGATTTTCACCCTCTCCATCTTCCGTCATATTCGACGGCTTCATCATCTCTAACAAATAATGAAAGCTTCCTTTTTCAGCTCCTAATGTTGTTTCGACAATATAAACAAAAGCGACCACTTTTTGTAGAAGTTCATCCGATTGCCAGCCAAAGATTCCCTCATCAAATAAAAACTGAGAAGAGACCAATAACATTTCGATTGTTTCCTTTGGATAAGGGGTTGAAAAGTATCCCTCCGTAATCCCTTGTTCAATCACCTTCGTTAATATTGGGGTTAATTGTTGAATTGTTTCAACAAGACTTTTTTGATGCATTTCTGCATTATTTGCCTCATGCAACTCCTCAATCATGCCTTCTTTGCGCCCTGAATCAGTTCTTTGTGCCATAAGAATTTGAAAGAGTTTTTCTGGAGCCTTTAAATCTGGTTTGGCCGCAATTGATTTTGCCATATTCACACCAATATCAATAAAGCGTTGAACAACAGCATCCATGACTTCTTCCTTCGATTGAAAATAGTGATAAAAGGTTCCTTTAGCTATTCCAACTTCTTTCAAAATGTCATTCACCGTCGTCTTTGAATAACCTTTCATTGTGAATAACATTTCAGCAGCATCTAATATTTCATTTCTACGTTCATCATGTGGTTTCGAAATTCTCATACTGACCCTCCATTTTTATCGACCGACCGTCGGTCTAATAAAATCATATTCTATTTGACCATAATAATCAAGAGATTTTACAAATATTTACCAAACATTTACAATTACTTAAAAAGAATTCTGAGGCTTATTTGTTTACTTAATTGAAATTACAAATTTGAACAGCCTAAACGAGATAAACGAAAAAAACCTGAATAATTCGGAAGATACAGTCCAAACTTATCCAGGTTTTTTATTCAAGCCTCACATTTTCGCTAGGCTTGGTGCTATTGGCATAGAATCTCATAAAATATCACTATGGACAACAAATTTTCACGTACAGAATGGAAGATGCTCTCAACGCTACACTTGTTTCCTGGCAATCATTGTTTCTAACTCATATATGGCCTTTTTAACCCTATCTGCATCAACATCTCCGATTGGCAAAACATGAATAGATTCTTCTTTTATTGTCGATTTCTCTGCGATCATGGTTACGATATCGTCCTCTATTTCTTCAATTCCTAATCCCTTAAGTGAGTACGGTAAACCGAGAGAGCGATAAAATGGAAGCAATAGTTCAATTTCATGTTGTTTGCCTTCTAAAACAAGCTGTACAAGAATTCCATATGCTACCTTATCACCATGCAAAACGTGATGAGTTGCGACTAACGCAGTTAAGCCATTGTGAATGGAATGGGCACCAGCAATACGCCCATAATGGTCACCAAACCCCCCAACCATTCCCCCTAAAACGATAATCGTCTCTACTACTTTTATAAAATCATCATTTAAAGCACCAGCATTTATCGCTTTGAGCGCTCCTTCTGAATGTTCCATGAGAAGAACTTTACATTGCCGTGCAGTATAATGAGATATTTGCAATGGAACTGGTTTATTATGTAATCTTTCCATTTGCACATCTGCTTCATACCATTTTGCCAATGTATCACCAATTCCTGCGATAAACATTGCTTTTGGTGCCTGAAGTAAAATATTGGGCTCTATTAAGACTAAACTAGCGCAGATAGGATAGACGTCATATTTGATGAAAGCACCAGTTTGATCATATATGACACTAAGAGGTGTCCATGGTGAACAGTTGGATGCAAGTGTCGGAACTAAAATTGCTTGAGTATGAGTCATATCGCAAACTGCTTTTACTAAATCGAGTACCTTTCCTCCGCCAACACCGACCACTGCATCAAAGCCATCCTTCTCGACAGTTTTTGCTAATTCAGTTATTTCATCTAAAGAACACTCCCCTCCATAAGTATGCTCCTGATAAACAACTTCAGAAAACGTTGGCCAATATGGCTGAACTGCAATCCACGATTTCATGCCATGAACAATGAGGATATGTTTAAGTCCTCTCTCCACAAGCTTTCTCTCAAGAAGCTCAAGTGCTCCCTCTTGTAAAATATACTCACTTGGTGCTCCGTGTACGGAAATTGACTGCATATAGAATCCCTCCTCTATAAAAAGACCCACTCATTATCGAAGTGGGTCAAACCATTATATTATTTATTCATTCATCCACTCTGGTTTGCCAAAACCTTGGAATTCGTCATCGATCACCTTTTCAAACGAATCAGATTGAACAATTTCGACAATATCTTTTGCAAGCTGATCATCCTTATTCTCAGCTTTGACAGCAACAACATTACGATATGAATCGAGCATATTTTCCAATGCTAAAGCACTTAATAAATCCATGCCTGCCGCTAGAGCAAAGTTCCCAGGAACTGCGGCAAGGTCAGCACTTTCCACTGAGCGCGGAAGTTGTCCAGCTTCAATCGGTTCGAATTTTAGATTTTTTTTGTTTTCGATTATATCTTTTTCTGACACTGTTAACGGATCCGCATTTTCATCAAGAACTATTAATCCTTCATCTTGAAGTGTATTAAATGCCCGTGCTGCATTGGTCGGATCATTCGGAATCGTAATCGATGCACCGTCAGAAATTTCTTCGATCGATGTAAATTCATTAGAATATATCCCCATAGGTGCAGTTGGAACTGTGATTAATGCTGTTAAATCCATATTATTTTCTTTCGCAAAATTTTCTAAATAGATCGTATGTTGGAATAGATTTGCTTGAATATCACCATTATCCAATGCGTTGTTTGGCTGGATATAATCGCTAAATTCAATCACCTTCACTTTGTATCCTTTTTCCTCAAGGCCTGGGATAATTGCCTTCTTTAGCATGTCACTGTACGGACCTGCTGTTGCCCCGATTTGAATTTCCTTTGTTTCTTCGCCTTCAGCAGCAGAATTTGAGTCGTTGCTCCCACATGCTGCTAAAAACCCTAGTACAAACAATACAAATGCTAATTTTACCCATTTTTTCATCTTTTCTTCCCACACTCTCTCTCGTAAATTTCTTTTATATCAATATATAAATGCTATCTCTTATCTACAACTTTTGCGATAAAATCACCAAGGATTTGAATCACTTGAACTAAGATGACGAGGATAAGAACTGTCGCTATCATGATCGTATTATCATAGCGATAATAGCCGAATCGAATGGCCAAATCCCCAATTCCCCCACCTCCAACAGTTCCAGCCATTGCTGAAAAACCAATTAAACTAATAAGTGTTAACGTAACACCAGAGATAATTCCTGACTTTGCTTCTAAAAGAAGAACATCTTTAATAATCATCCACGGTGTCGCTCCAGCCGCAATAGCTGCTTCAATAACACCTTTATCAATTTCTCTTAACGCCGTTTCTACTATGCGTGCAAAAAAAGGAATGGCTGCAACCGAAAGGGAGACGCTTGCCGCCGCTGGACCAATTTGAGTACCAACAATAGCTTTAGTGAGCGGAATCAGCGCTACTAATAAAATGATAAAAGGGATTGAACGAACTAAATTTACGATAAATCCTAAAATACTTTGAACAGCTTGATTTTCCCAAAACAGCCCTTTATCTGTGATATACAATAGGATGCCAATTGGAAGTCCAACAATGACAGCAACGGCAAGAGAAATTGATATCATGTAAATCGTTTGGAGAAAGGCTGTATTAATATCTGGTAAAAGTTCGACGAAATGTCCGAAATCAAACCCCATCTCGCAACACCTCCACCTCTGCATCACGCTCTTCAATATATTTTAGCGCCTGTTTAATTTCTTCTCTTTCACCCTTTAATTCCATTACAAAAATGCCAAGCGGTAAATCTTGAATATACTCAATAGAACCATGCAAAAAATTCCCCTTAACTTGATATTGTTGTAATGTATCTGAAATAACACCTTCCCCTGCAACCTTTCCACGGAACGTTACTTTTACGATCGGACCTTCACAGCTATTAGCAATGGTTTCAGGAATATCATAAGACACCACGCTTGCAATAAATTCCTTGGCAAGCTCTGTTTTCGGACTGGCAAAAATATTGTATACAGCCCCTTCTTCAACAACTCTTCCTTCCTGCATAATGGCCATTCGATTACAAATTTCTTTCACTACATTCATTTCATGTGTGATTAAGACAATGGTGATCTTTAATTCTTGATTGATTTTCTTAAGCAAATTCAATATTGATTTTGTAGTTGTTGGATCAAGAGCAGATGTTGCTTCATCGCAAAGTAGCACTTTTGGGTTGTTGGCTAATGCTCTTGCAATTGCTACTCTTTGCTTTTGCCCACCACTTAACTGTGAAGGGTAAACATCCCGTTTCTCGGAAAGACCAACCATTTCAAGAAGCTTCTCCACTCTATCAGTTCTTTCCTTAGCAGGTACCTTTGCTGCCTTTAAGGCAAAAGCAATATTTTCATAGACTGTTTTCTGACTAATTAAATAGAAATGTTGAAAGATCATCCCAATTTTTAATCGAGCTAATCTTAATGCTTCACCACGTAGCACAGTTAGGTCTACTCCATCGACAGTTAAGTGTCCAGTCGTTGGACGCTCAAGTAAATTAATGCAGCGGAGCAATGAGCTTTTGCCAGCACCAGAATAGCCGACAATCCCATAAATCTCACCTTTTTCAATGGATAGTGAGACATTATCAACACCATTAACTTCGCCCTTTTTTGTTTTGTATATCTTTGAAAGATTTTGAATTTCTATCATACACAAACCCCATTTTTCACATACTTAGTAAGAAGCTCCTTTTGAGCAATTAAGATTGAAACTACTCTGGTCTGCTTAGAATGCTCCTCTAGCAGCCTTTCATTGACAAAGATAACGGCCTAAAGGAAATATGAACCCGCGATTGCAGTTCTTCCGTAGTAGATATCGAACAGATCGACCTGACGTTTGCAGAGATACAATTTAAAATCAGGCAACTTTCACGGAATAATCTAGTAAACAATTAAAAAATGCGCCCTTCTACTGAAAGACGCATCGAAATACTATATCTCGACTTATCTTTCAGAATGTATAACCATTCTGCAGGAATTGGCACCTTCCCAAAAAAAGGGGGTTGCCGGACGTCATAGGGCCATGTCCCTCGGTCACTCTGGATAAGTTTGAAAATTTTAATTAGAATGTAATTTAGATAATACTAGTGGACAAATTATCTGTCAATAGTTAATTGATTCTTTATTTTTATGTGATGCGCTTACATCGCGGATATCAATCCGTTTCAGAAAAAAATTATTTTTTAAGAGAATACAATTCCTCACGTCTATCTGCAAATACGGGAATCCTTTGCCGCACATCTTCCACTTCCTTCATATCTATTTCCGCGTAAAAAATACCTTCTTCCTCTTCGTTCGTGACGAGGAGCTCTCCCCATGGGCCAATGATCATTGAATGTCCATTAAATTCATTGTCTGGATCATTTCCGACACGATTAACGGCAACAATATAGCATTGATTTTCAATTGCTCTTGCCTGGAGTAATAATTGCCAATGATCAATTCTCTTTTTCGGCCATTCAGCAGGAACAAAGACTACTTTAGCACCTTGTAATACATGAGTTCGGATCCATTCAGGGAATCTTAAATCATAGCAGATGACTCCAGCGCATTCCACGCCGTCAAGTTGAAATCGGTTAAGCTTTTGCCC
This sequence comes from Bacillus methanolicus, assembly GCF_008764295.1. Lineage (GTDB taxonomy): Bacteria > Bacillota > Bacilli > Bacillales > Cytobacillaceae > Robertmurraya > Robertmurraya methanolica_A. Next base: position 32,618 of record NZ_VTQX01000020.1, read on the forward strand.
CGGCTCCATATAAAGGTGTTCATCCATCAGCTTGAACAAATGAGCTTTATCATATTCAGAAGTCACGCTACCTCCTCTTTCAACGACATACATCGTATTATAGAATCTCTCACTCCGCTTTGTTGCAACAGATCCCCCAACAATATTTACTCGATGTTGATAAGCAAGCTCCTGTAAAAACTGTTTTGTCCTCTCTCCATTCTCATCTGCTATTCTATTAAGTTCAGTTAAAGCATAACCTGTATTCCACATCTCAGGTAAAACTATCGTATCACTTCCGTTTTTTGCTGCCTCTTCTATATAATGTTTAACAGCAGCAAAGTTTTTTATCGGTTCACCAAATTCGATATTCATTTGTACACATGCAATTTTCATAATTGCCTCCCTCTAGACATTTTTATTTAAAGATTATAGAATTTGATATAAAATCGCAAATACTTTTTAAAGGTGGAACATATGGAATATTCCGAAAGATTAAAAATGCTACCCGTTCAATTTTTTGCTAGTCTCGTAAAAAAAGTAAATAAAGCCATAGCAGAAGGCAGAGATATTATCAATTTAGGACAAGGTAATCCCGACCAGCCAACTCCAAATCATATTGTTAAGGCACTTCAAAATGCTGTTGAGGATCCAAATATGCATAAATACTCACCCTTTCGCGGCCTACAGGAATTAAGAGAAGCCGCTGCCCATTTCTACCAAACTCACTATGGAGTTGAAATCGATCCAAATCAAGAAGTTGCCATTCTTTTCGGTACAAAAACTGGTCTTGTTGAACTTCCACTTTGTTTATTAAATGAAGGTGATTTGATGCTTCTTCCCGACCCTGGTTATCCTGATTATCTTTCCGGGGCAGTGCTTGCTAACGTAAAGTATCATTTATTTCCACTCAAAGCAGAAAATCAATTTTTGCCTGATTTTAAATCCATTGCAAAAGAACAGGTCGAGGCAGCTAAACTGATGTATTTAAATTATCCCAATAATCCAACGGGAGCGACAGCCGATCTGGCATTTTTTGAAGAGACCGTTCGTTTTGCTAAGGAAAACCATATAACCATTCTTCATGATTTTGCTTATGGTGCAATTGGCTTTGACGGCAAGAAACCAGTAAGCTTTCTTCAAGCAGAAGGAGCAAAAGATATTGGAGTTGAAATGTACACATTATCGAAAACCTATAATATGGCTGGATGGCGTGTTGGTTTTGCAGTTGGCAATGCAAAGATTATAGAAGCATTAAACCTCATTCAGGATCATCTTTATGTTAGCTTATTTCCAGCGATTCAGAAGGCTGCTGTTTCAGCATTAACAGAAGAACAAACTTGTGTAGTCGAGCTGGTTGCCCGTTATGAGAAACGACGGAATGCATTGCTTGCAGCATGTCAGGAAATTGGCTGGAAAGTCGAGGCGCCAGCTGGCTCTTTTTTTGCATGGTTACCAGTTCCAACGGGCTTTACAAGCGAACAATTTGCTGAGCTTCTGCTTGAAAAAACAGACGTTGTAGTGGCACCCGGCAATGGTTTTGGTCAATTTGGCGAAGGTTACGTACGCGTAGGATTTCTTGTTGATGAAGACCGGATTATCGAAGCAGTAAGTCGAATTGGCAAACTCAAGCTTTTTTTGTAGTGGATAATGTGAAGGCTTGAAAAATCTCAAAAAGCAAGCGATGACCGAGCTTTCGCTTGCTTTTTGATCTCGTTTAAACCGATGCTTCACTAAGGTTAAATTTGTTCTTTCTCAACGAATAACCTTTCGCGAAATAACAGTGTCTTTGTTACTGAGCGAAAAGGGGAAATCCCCCTTATATCCACCATAAAATAACCAAAAACACCAAAAAAAGCACACAAAAGAAAAAGCTGATATCAAAAAATCATTTTTAATGACTTTTTGATACAGCTTCTCTTTCATTATTATTTTCCCACTCCATGATCTAGCACAACTTCATCTGGATTAGGTACTCGTGTAAGAATAATAGCTCCGATGATAAATAAAACGATTAAACTAAACACACCGTAGCTTGTATTACCCGTAATTTGTGCCGTTACCCCCAAGAGAACAGGACCGGCTATCGCTGCAAACTTTCCAAAAATACTGTAAAATCCAAAGAATTCATTTGATGATTCCTTCGGCACTAGTTTTGCAAAATAGGAACGACTTAATGATTGAATTCCTCCTTGCGCTGTCCCAACCAGCATCGCTAAAATCCAAAAGTCTAATGCTGAATCTAAGAAGAAAGCATAGCAGCAAATGAAGATATAAATAAAGATACCAACCATAATCATTTTTTTATCTCCATATTTTGTACCAAACTTCCCAAAAATGACCGTAAATGGCGCTGCCACAACTTGAGTGATGAATAAAACGATAAGAAGTGTCGAAGAACTAATTCCTACATCAGAACCATATGCAGTCGACATTTTTATTATAGTAGAAACTCCATCAATATAGAAGAAATAAGCCAGTAAAAATAAGAATAACGGACGGTACATTTTTATATTTTTAATTGTCTTATATAGCTTTTTAAAGCTCGCCCTAACTGGGTTAGGAACTCTTTCAACATAGTATTTTTGCTCCACATTTTTCAACATCGGAATGGTAAAAGTTCCCCACCATAATGCCGTGATCACAAAAGCTATTTGACTAGCTACTGTTACTGATAGAGGAATAATACTTTCCTGTGCAAGAATAATAATTGCAATTGAAATAATAAATGGAATCGTGCTGCCGATATAACCGATAGCATAGCCATGAGCTGAAACTTTATTCATTCTCTCTTCCGATGTAACATCAACGAGAAATGCATCATAAAAGACATTAGCACCGGCAAAACCTACCGATGTGAGCACAAAAAACACTAATAAAATAAGCCATTGATCTGAAGGAACTACAGCTAAAAGCAAGGTAAAAACCACCCCAAGGGCAGTAAAGAAGACAAAGAAACGCTTCTTAAATCCTTTGAAATCAGCAATTGTTCCTAAAATTGGTGCTAAAATTGAAACGATCAATGTTGCTATTGAATTGGCATAGCCCCAATATGCGGTCGAGGTTGCGCCCGAAATTCCTGCCTCAGTGGCAACTGATTTAAAATATAATGGCATAATCGCTGTCACAATCACAATTGTATAAGCAGAATTGGCCCAATCATAGAGGGCCCAGCTTTTCTCTGGAGTACTGTATTTTTTTCCCACATTAATCCCCCTCTAATAACTCTGAAATCACTTGTCCATCTATCTTGCCCAAATCTACCCCAATCAACTTAGCTAATGTTGGCCCAATATCAATAAGTCTAGCAAATGGCACTTCAGCATTTGTTCGAACCCCTTTGCCAGATGCAAGAAAAAATGTCTTATATTCTTGTTTATTGGGGGAGTATCCATGCGAAGCTAACATATATTTATCATTTTCTCCTCGATTATGTAAATTGACGATGTTTATATACTCACCAAAATGGTCTTCAATAAAATAATATCCAAGCTTCGCTTCCAACATGAAGCAGCATTCAGGGTCTGCCCCTAATGCTGACGCTTCATCTTTCGTCAGCACCATTTCAATACCGTGCTCTTGCTCTTGCATTAAATCATGAAGGAGCTTTTTTAGCTTATTCTGTGTTTCACTATCATTTTTATCTTTAACATAAATATATGCTGAACCATCACATCCTTTACAGTATGCTTTCCAATCAGTCACTTTCCCTTTTCCATTAACAGTCATTAATCCATTGTTGCGCAAAGCGACATTTATCTTAACGGCTTTGTTTTCATCCAGTGCGGCATGATCTCCCAGTACGACAATGGTCGTTTCTGCAAGATCACCATTTTCTTCTATAGCATCAAGAATGGTCCCTAGTCGATCATCGTGGCGGTGAAGCGCTTCAACTGCTTCTTCTGAATAAACCCCGTAAGAATGTCTCATCGCATCAAGATCGGTAAAATGAATGAGCATTAAATTTGGTCGTTTCGTTCGGAGCGTATGGACAGCTGATTCTAATACAAAATCATCCAGCTCAGGTTGGTGCAAACCATTGCGGATATGCCCAAAAAGCTTATTTAATTCCCACTGATAGAGCGGGCTTCCATTCATTAACGAGACAATGATTTGATGTTGCCATCTACGGTTGGCAAAAATTTCTGGCAAATTATAATCGATTGATTTCGCTTTTCCAGTAACCGGCCACAACAATGCAGCAGTCGTCAAATTGGCTTTATGGGCCTCATCATACAAGGTTGTCCCCTTTATGTTCCTTCTGTACCAATTCCAATCAGGAGAACGATTTCCAGGCTGTAATAAAGTATTATTAATAATGCCATGATGTTTTGGTAGCCTTCCGGTAACAATGGTAGTATGACATGGATATGTCAATGATGGATAGATCGTCTCCACTTCACGAATAAATGAGCCAGTCTTAAAAATTCTTTTAAAATTTGGAAGTTTTTTTATAATTGGATAATCTTTCGCTGACAAACAATCCAGTGAAATGACCAATAATCGATTGGTTAATGCTGCCATCCTTGACTCCCCTTACATTTCCTGATAAAGGAAATGAATGATCTTTATTTCCATTGTACTACTATCATTTATGATTAAGATAGCTACTATTGTAAATTTATTTCAAATTTTCTTTTCTATTCACTTCTAACTCAGTAATTTCAAAAAGTCAGCATTTTTTCAAGAAACATCATTAAAGATTTGAATAGGATAGGTGTATGAATACGCCGGGGGTGAGAAAATGGCAGTTGTAAAAGCAACGAATGCAGATATTGATTTGCTAGCAAGACTGCTTAGAGCAGAAGCTGAAGGAGAAGGTCTTGATGGAATGTTAATGGTTGGCAATGTTGGGATAAATCGCATAAGAGGAAATTGTTCAGACTTTGAAGGAATCCGAACTATTTCTGAAATGATCTACCAACCACATGCTTTTGAAGCGACACAGAAAGGATACTTTTACCAACCTGCAAGAGAAGTCGAGAGAAAATTAGCACGGCGAGCAATCGCTGGAGAACGCGTGTGGCCATCGAAATTTAGTTTATGGTACTTTAGACCTTCGGGAGACTGTCCACCTCAATGGTACAACCAACCACTTGCTGGCAGATTTAAGCTCCACTGTTTCTATGAGCCAACAGCAGAAGAATGTGAAAACATTTATAACACATTTTAAAAAATAACTAAAATCGACTGAAATCACAATTAGGACAATTCTAGCAAAATGAACACTTCCAAAAAAAGAGTCAGCTTATACTCACTGACTCTTTCTTCATTAAACAGTTACTTGTCTTGTCAATACAGAAACTAAGCGATCCATTCCGAGTTTAATGTTATCCGGCGTAGAATGACTGAAATTTAATCGGAAGGTATTTAACTTAGGCTCATTCACATAAAATGGAGTACCAGGAACATATGCGACGCCATTTTTAACCGCTTCTCCGAGAAGACTCGTAGCATCAAGCTCTTCATCGCCTTCGATCCACATGAACATACCGCCCTTTGGTTCCTTCCATTTAAACAATCCCCGATCAAGCTTATTTAAATAGTCTCGCATAATCGTCATCCGAACATAGTATTCTTTTCGCAACGTTTCAATATGTCTTTGCAAGTCGAAATCTCGCATAATATAATAAAGGGCCTGTTGATCAATGGAGCTCGAATGCAGATCAGTCATTTGTTTAGCCTGAGACATCATCGCTATCACTTCATCTGGACCTGTTACCCAACCAGTTCTTAACCCTGGAACAACTGTTTTGGAAAATGTACTTGTATACAGTATATGGCTTCCTTTTTCATCAAAAGAGGCGATTGGCTCAAAAGTATCATTGGTAAAATTTAATTCTCCATAAGGATCATCTTCCAATGTTAAAACATGATATTGGTAACATAATTCGACTAATTTTTGTCGTCTTTCAGCACTCCAAATCTTTGCCTCCGGATTCGAAAAAGTCGGGACAACATAAACAAATTTCGGCTGATAAACGCGCATTTTTTCTTCTAAATCATGCGGGTCCATTCCGTTTTCGTCTCCCTTTACGGCAATAACTTTTGCTCCATAGGAGCGGAAAACTTGCAATGCCGCTAAGTAGGTCGGATCCTCCGTTAGGACTACATCGCCTTCTGCTAGCATGATTCTAGAAAATAAATCTATTACCTGCTGGGAACCCGTTGTTAACAAAGTTTTCTCAACTGTTGACGTAATTCCTTTATTTGTCATCACAGTTTGTAAAACTTCCCTCAGCGGAGTAAATCCCTCTGTTAAACCGTATTGCAATGATGAGCGTCCAGAAGCAAACACTTTTTCATATGCACTTTGCACTGCTTCAATCGGGAAGAAATCATCAGAAGGCAGTCCTCCTGCAAAAGATATAACATTTCCTTGTTGGATGACACTTAAAATATCTCGCACAGCAGAAGATTTAAAGTGCTTTGTTTGCTCTGAGAATGAATAATCCATTTGGGTCCCTTCCTTTTTTAAATATCGTCTAAAAAATCAATTTGACGAGTCGATTTCGCTTTTGCCAATGATGTGAAATCGCTACTCTTTTTGATAATTGTTTAAATTATCTGTATGTTAAAATATTTTCTCTTATCATATACCTACAGTTTCCTTGTTTCAAGAGTTTTTTTCCATTCAGCGCCAAAATGATTGAGAAATGTTCGAGGGCCTCAAAAAAAGAAACACGGTATAACCGTGCTTCAAAATGATTAAACTCTTTTAAATGGCCACCAGTTTGCCTCACCAAAGTTTTTGACCATGACAGGAATAAAGAGTGGCAGTACAACGAAAGCATACAAAAATAACCCGACAATGGTAATGGATGCAATTTGTAATAAGGACAACATACCAGAAGGAATCATTGCCGCAAAAGTACCTCCTAAAATAACTGCCGCTGAAATAATGACCGTTCCCATCTTTTTCATAGCCATAAACATTGCTTGAGCGATTATTAGCTCTTTATATTCATTGAAGCGATCCATGAGAAAGATACTATAGTCTACACCTAGAGCAACAAGAATGACAAAGGCAAAAAACGGGACGGCCCAACTTATGCCTGCATAGCCTAAAATATTAACAAATAGTACTTCATTAACCGCCATCGAAGTAAAGTATGTAAGAATGAGCGAACCAATGATGTAAAGAGGCATGATTAATGAACGGAAAAGAAAGACTAATATAATGGCAATCCCAATCAACATATATACTACTGTTCTAGAGTAATCCTTTCCAGACATCGTGCTTAAATCAGCGTTAGTGCTAGTAATACCCCCTACGGCCACAATCGCATTCTCTAATTTCGTTCCTTTCGTAGCACGTTCAACCGCTTCCTTCATTTCATCAACTTGAGCGATCGCTAGATTAGAGTATGGACTTGCATCAAAAATGACATCCATTGTCATTATTTTACGATCTTTAGACATATATGTGTCTAGCACTTGAATGAAATCGTCACTTTCTAACACTTCAGGTGGCAAATATAAACCGCTCGTTTCTCCAGCCTCTGATAAACCAGAAAGATAGTTTTGTGCTGAACCTAAACCTTCATATACTTGATTTAAACCATCTGCGCTTTGTTCAAGTCCATCTGTAAGTAATGATAGCTGTCCATTAATATCATCAAATCCAGCAAGGAGCTGTTTTTGCCCCTCATTAACGTTGTCTAAGCCGCTAGTTAACTTCGGTACATTGCTGACAATCAAGTCTTGACCATCCGCCAACGCAGTCAACCCTCTTCTTTGGGCTTCAATCCCATCAATTAACTGCTGGAGCCCTGTACCTAATTCGTTCTTTCCTGTTTTTAGAGCTAAATCGAAACCTTTGTTTGCCTTCGCCATTCCTTCATTGAGCCCTGATAACCCATCAATTAATGGAGCGATAGAATCTAACAAGCCTTGCTGTTGATTAGGAACGCCATGAAAATACCCATTCATTGTTCCTTTTAATACTTGATATTGCTGATCTGAAGCAAGTTCTTCATAATGATTGTCCAAATGATTAAACAGTGTAGCTGTTGTATCTGCTAATCTGCCCATTGCTGCAGCAACCTGCTGATATCCTGATGTTAACTGCGCAAGATTGCTACCTATAACCTGATAATTTTCCAGAAGCTCACTTCTATACTGATCTAGCAATAGCTCTGCTCCTGATTTTGCTTGTTCTAATCCTTGTATAATTTCTGTTGAACCAGCAGACCCCTGACGAATACCTTTTTCAATTTTAGCTAAATTTATTTCAATTTCTGTTAAACCATGCTGTAGCTGACCAGTGCCAGAAACTAAATCATTAATCCCATTCGCCGCCTCAGTAAGCTCTGGTTCAGAATTAGTTAATTCTTTGCTCGCCTCCTGCAAACCAGTGCTAATTTTCAATATCCCCTCTTTTCCAGCGTCAAGCCCTTCTTCTAAAGCCTCCGCTTGTTTTGCAACAAGAAAATCTTCGATCGGTGCACCTGTAGGCATTGTAACAGAACGTACCGTTTTTACCATTTCTATTTTTTCTAATTCCTTCGTGATATGGTCGGCAAGTGTAATGTACTCCACAGAATTCATCGCTTCATCATTTTTGAGCACAATTGTCGTGGGCATAGCTTCACCAGGGCTAAAGCTAGCTGCTATTACATCAAACGCTTGAATCGAGCCAACATTCCCACTTATTTCTTCCATAGAATCGAAGGATAGCTCGCCATCATAAGAAAGCAAAAATGGGACGCAAATGATTGCTACCACAAGCAATGATACGAATGGTCTTCCCAATGAAAACTTTCCTGCTAACATCCACAGTTTACTATCGCTATGTTCAGCGCTATTTTTTGATGGCCAAAAGAGCCTTCCTCCAAGCGCTGCCATGAAAAACGGAACTAACGTAAAGAGAGCGAGCAGTAAAATGGCAACACCTACAGCAACAGCCGCTGCCGATTGATAAAGAATAAATTGGGAAAATCCAATTGCAGCAAATCCAATCATGACAGCAATACCACTAAATAAAACGGTTCTTCCAGCATTGCGGTACGTTTCAACAATAGCAGCAGCTACCGTCTCTCTTTGAGATAGCTCTTCCTTAAATCGACTTAATAGTAAAATACAGTAGTCCGTTCCAATTCCAAAAAGTATTGCAACTAAAAAAATTTGTGTATAGGTAGAAATGGGAAAATTCAATTGATCAACTAGAAACGATACGATCGATTGCGATGTTAAATAAGTAAAACCAACCGTGATCAATGGAATCAATGGAGCTATAAAAGATTTAAAGACTAAGAGAAGTACAACTAAAATAAAGACAACAGTAATCCCTTCTGTCTTTTTTAATCCTTCTTGGGAACTGTTAACCAAATCTTCATTTATAAGCCATTCACTTGTGAAATAATGATCTACTTCTATATCGTCCAACGTTCGATATAAAGCTTCCTTAACTTCACCTTGTTCTCGCTCTTCCCATTTTAGGCTAATGGAAGCAAGGATTGCTTTCCCATCTTCTGAAACAAGTTGATCCTGAAGAAGCGATTCATTAAAATGCGTTAAGATCTTAGTAATCCCAAGTTCTTCTTTCTTTTCTTCTAGAAGTTGTATTGCTCGCTCTGCTTCTTCTATATTTGCATTCGTCAATTTTTCTTCATTATGAAATACCAAGGCAACTGTTGTTTCTTTCTGTCCACCTTCTTGATCTTGAGCTTCCTGCAAAATCCTTCCAGATAAGGATGATGAGTATTCATCCGGCACTTTAAGTTGCCCCTTTTCACGTACTAGTTCCCCCATGTTCGGAGCAATAAAAAATAAACCAACAGCTACTATAATCCACAAGGTCAAGACTATCCATTTATTTTTAATAATAAAATTCATTTTCCTATCCCCTAATCACCAATTTATACAGGCAGATAAAACTCTATTTTTTATTCTTTTGTTCAACTAAAGCATGGTTTAACTTCTCATATGTCTCAATAAATTGTTCGATTTCAGATGGTTCAAACTGGGAAATTAATTCTTCTACTAATTGCTGAATCCTTTTGTCGATCCTCCAAAATAACTCCTCACCTTTTTCCGTTAATGTTAAATAGACAACTCGGCGGTCTTTTTCATCTCGAGTTCTTTGAATAAATCCTTTTTCCCACAGTCTGTTAATTATTGCTGTAATGGCACTTTTCTTCACTTCAAACTCTTCTGCAAGAGCAGTTGAAGTACACGAGCCAACGCGATTTATGTATCTAATTATGTAGAGTTGATCATGGGTCAATTTGCTACCTAACTGTTCTGTAATTAATGCTTCCGCCTTCTTTGTTACTGAAAAAGATACATCCACATAACGATTTACTAATTGCTGAATATTATCATTTGACATATGTGGCATCCTCCAATTAATTAACATGTTTAACTATTCAACAATTTAACTATAAGTATCCTTTTTTTTGCTGTCAAGATCAGAATGAAGCGAAATAAAGAAAAAAACCAACTCTCATCAATTTGAAAGAGTTGGCTTGTCATTATTCGATTTCTTTTTTATTATGCCTGCCTTTCACAAAGCGATAGGCTAAATATGTGACATATAATGGAGCGGCAATATAAATTAAATACGGGAAGTTTCCATAGGTGCCTTTATATATAACATAGAGGAGACAGCCTAAAAATATCGTCACGATGGTTCCGTATTTTGGAAGAGGCACTTCTTTCAAACTCGGAATTCGAATTCTGCTCACCATCAAAAAGCATAGCGCTGTATACACAACGGTCGTAATTATGTCAGGAAGTCTACCCCCAAATAATGTAAGGAGAGCAAGAATTCCACCGGCCGCGGTAATAGGGACACCGATAAAATAATTGAGAGTGGATTTATCCGTACTTATATTAAAACGGGCCAAACGGTATGCACCAAACAATGGAAATAGTCCTGCAATCAGTAAGCCAATTAACTCAAATTGATAAAAATATGTATAATACACTAAAAACGATGGCGCTACACCAAAAGAAACAATATCTGCTAACGAATCTAATTCTTTTCCTAAAATGCTATCAGCTTTTAACATTCTCGCAAGGCGACCATCCATGCTATCCAGCATCATCCCAATTAAAATAAGAATCGCTGCATTTTTATACTCCCCATATGAGGCAAAACCAATTGACAAGAAACCGCAATATAAATTCCCGAGTGTAAACATGTTAGGAATCGCTTTAACAAGTCTTATTCTCAATGAGGTGATCACTCCTTTAACATTATTCATTTGGCTCATATAAATCCCAAGCTAGTTTTATGGAGTCAACTATATAATTGGCTATTTCTTCGATTTCAAGATCGTCTGTTTCCACTCTTGAGTGATGGAGGGAATAGATTTTCTGTCTTGAATGAAAGAGATCTTCAATTTCTTCAAGCGTCCTCCCTTGCAATACTGGGCGACTATCGATCAGCAAGCTGATTCTATCCTTCCAAGAATCCCATGATAAATCAAGGAAAAAAACAATGCCATCTTTTAAACAGCGCTCCTTTATCTCGCTTTGCAAAAATGCTCCGCCGCCTAAGGAAATGATATTTAGCCGCTGGTCACACAGCTTAAATATCATTTCTTTTTCTTTTTTGCGAAACTCCTCTTCTCCAAAGGTTTTAAATATATCCTTTACAGACATCCCATATTCTTTCTCAATTTCCACGTCCACATCATAAAAATCTCGATACAATTTTTTTGCCACTACACTGCCAATCGTTGTTTTTCCAACCCCCATGAAACCGATAAAAATAATGCATTTTTCTCTAAGCGGGATATCATGAATTGCCAACTTCTACACTCCTCTAGCATACCTTTTCGCAAATATTTTATGATCAGACATTTGCTCAAGTAATCTCATTATAATTTTTATTATCGTGAATTTCTAGTAGCAATCTGGATTGTTCCGTCTTTTTATCATTGTTTTATTTACAATAATGTTGATAATGGAATACCCGGAATATCTCATTAACATCCGAACAACCTTTAGTAAACATATGGATGCGAGAAGTGTTTTTTCACACCTCTTTGAGCTACACTAAAAGGTTCAAGCCGCTCTCCATTCGAGAACAAATAAATCAAAAAGTAACACCGATATAAAAAACTGACTCAATTGTTCTTAAAAAAGAGCAATTGAATCAGCTTTATTTTTGCAGTTTAGATTACTAATAACAAACTAAGGGCCATCACAGCCATTCCAGCAATTAAACCGTATATAGAAATATGGGCTTCATCAAATTTCTTTGCTGCTGGTAATAGTTCATCAAGAGAAATAAAGACCATAATCCCGGCAACGCCTGCAAAAATAACACCAAACATAATATCATTTAAGAATGGCATTAGTAAAAAGTACGCTGCCACTGCACCTATTGGTTCTGATAAGCCAGATAAAAAAGAAAGCTTGAAAGCTTTTTTTCGATCCCCTGTTGCAAAATAAACAGGAACTGATACGGCGATCCCTTCTGGAATATTATGGATCGCAATCGCAATCGCAATTGGCACCCCGAGTGCTGGATCTTGCAAAGCAGACGTGAATGTGGCGATTCCTTCTGGAAAATTATGTATCGCGATGGCAAGTGCTGTAAATGTCCCCATTTTTAATAGAACAGAATCCTGCACTGCTTTCTTGTCAGAATCCATGTCTTCAACCTTTTTCAATTCATGAGGATTCCCTTGTTTTGGAATAAATTTATCAATAAGTGCAATAAGAAGCATTCCCCCAAAAAAACCAGCAACTGTTGCCCAATTACCTCCTGCTTCGCCTAATGAACTTACTAACGCATCTTTTGCCTTAACAAAAATTTCAATCATCGAAACATAAATCATCACACCAGCGGAAAAACCAAGAGCAAGAGAGAGGAACTTAGTATTCGTTGTCTTTGTAAAAAAGGCGAGAACACTACCGATGCCTGTTGCTAATCCAGCCATTAATGTGAGACCAAAGGCAAGCAATAAATTTTCATCCATTTCTCATTCTCCTTCTAACTGACTTTCCCATTTTTGTTCAAAGAGAAAATTCTATTTTATTACTTACTTGAAGTGCACTCTCTTTTCTACATAAGAAGCTATGCATTCATATAAAAAAGTTTCATCTAGTAAACATTTTAACTCATAAGAAACTTGCCTGACAACTTAAATTATTTTAGCTTACTATTATTGTAGGAATTAAAACCAGAAAAAATAACCTGTTAGAAAGCAGATATGGCAAACTTAACAAAAAAATAACTCATTAAATCTGACCGGATTTAATACGCATAAGTACCGTTCATTTCATTGAAGATGCTATCGAGTTTTTTACATAAGCTTTGTTATTGATAAACGAATTTTCGCTCATCCCTTCGTTTCGCACATTATTCAGTAGAATTGAATGGTCAGAGACAAAAGCAACAAAAACTTAAAATAAAGCCTTAACTAAAAACTAGGAGGAGCAAGCATGCTCGGAATTGTTGTGTTCCGTTCCTCTCAAGATGTTCATTAGAGTTAACATCTTGAGGAGAACGAGTACTGACTAAAAATCTTCATTATATCAATTAATGCCATCATATTTTTTGCTCATTTTTTTTACTTTGTCGCTCTTTCCCCTTTTGAGTATGAGAAAAAGGAATACAATAATTAATTCAAGCAACAAGCCTTTTGTCGGCCAAGTAAAAAAAGAATATTCAATTCCATCAATATTATTTTTAAATAGGCGTATCGTTAAACTGAGCAAAAGTGCAAGTGGAACAAGGTTAAAGTCAGAATCCTTACGCCTGAAAGTATTGAATAATCTATTGAGCGCAAATAGTAATAACGATACCTTACATAGCATAGTTGGAATCCATACAACCTCAATAACCAAATCTAATCGATCTAAAAAATCTGTTAAATTAATTTGCTGTATTAATTTTATATTGGGGTAAGTTGCTTCAGACGTAATGGCAACACCTAGTACAGTAATGTTTAAAAAAATTAAAATAAATAGGAGAAAAAATCCACAACTTATGCCGATTATACCTGCTTTATTCAAGTGAGAAATAGGATGGAGAAAAACAAATAAAAATACAATCACAATCGCTTCCGTCATCCAAGGAAAAAAAATGTATGTTGACTTTAAAATTTCTGCACCAGAATGAAGACCTCCGAAAGGGAGAAGATTTGTTAACTGAATTTCGTTTAATAATAAAAATGGCAATGATATCACTACTATAGATATGGTAATAAAATGAATGACGGTAACCCTTGAAATAACCTCAATACCCGTTAAGCTTATATAAATCAATGTTAATGTTGTTAATAATGCAATAATATCAATTGGAGTGTCAGGAAGTAAGATGCCATCAATAAAGCTAGTAAAGGCTCGAAAATCACGGATGTAAATAAACAATAAATACATAGATAGGACACTGAAAAAGACTTTTTTTATCCACGTCCTTTTATCAATGTTAAATAATGACTTCAGTTTTTCCAATTTTTCTGGTTTCCTACATATTAAATAAAAAAACGTTGTTGTCAAAATATAGGTAAACAATATGACAATCCATGTATTTTGTTTTGAAATTTCAACTAATATTTGCGGCACAGATATCAGCACACCAGTAAAAATAAAATTACCAATGAGACAAGTTAATTGAAACGGAGATATTTGTTCTTGTTTCATATTTTAATCACTTGCTTGGTGATTTCACCTAAAGTATAGTTAAAAAAACTCGTGACTACATACAACGGAAACTCCAGCATCAAAGCGATTGCCAGCATGATACATAATGCTGACAAAAGCAAATACCAACGTCTCTCTTGCTTATCTTTAAGCAGCAGCTTTCTTATTTTAAGAAAATAAATAAGCAAACAAATGATTAAAATGAGGAGAATCTGCATTTTCCTATGCCTCCCTTACCTTAATACCTTTATTATTTATCCTGACGATGTCTGCCTCTACATCAACATTCACTTTTATATCTGGTAATAGCTCTCTCCATTGTGTCGATAATTGCTTTTCCCAATAACGATTACTTCTTCTATAGACCGAATAGCCAAGTCCATATGGGTCGACACCTTCTGACTGTGCATGGCTGATGACTGCTTCAATTTCATTTTTTATATGATTCTCAAACTTATTTTTCACCATTTTATAAATTTCATGATCCTCTAAATCAAGCCTTGCTTCATTCTGTGATAGGATGCCTTCAACATGGAGTTTAATAGAAAATTCAGGAATACCATGAGCTTTTTTATATGTGGGGGCAATCTTATAGTCACGGATCTCAATATTAAGTTCAGAATCCTTTTCGACCGAAACTGTCACCTTTCTTCGCTTCATCTTCTGTAAAAGCCAATAGATGCCATTCGTTTCTTCTTCATTCGTAAAAAAGACTAATTTATCGTCTTTCATAATCGCGACACTGTTTATTTGAATTTCCTCTCGTTCATCATTCCCTTTATTTCTTGTTTTTACTGTTTCCACCACTGGAATAACAGGGTCCTTTCCAGGAAGACTAAGAGCATTAATGATATTACGAGTATCCATATCAAGTGATGTTTTCACCATTTCTCTCACCGCTTCCGAGGGCAACTCTTCAAAATGAGGAGTGGCTGTTAAAATATCAAGTGCATCCCCTTTTGCGATTAGTAAATATGTTGATAACCTTGATTCAGGGTGTTCTAAAATTAAGTTTAAAGTCCGTTCTATTCCGTTTGCTGCCATTTCCTCCCCAAAAATAAAGATTCTTCGATGTGAAAATAAAAGCTGCCTTGACATTCTTTTTTGTAGGTCATCATCCGCTTCGCGAATATTGCGCCCAAATCCAGAATCCACGTAGTACGGTTCACTTCCACTAGTACCTCCCCCACCGCCATTCGGACCACCCATCGCACTCGGCAAAGGGACTTGAACAGAGACACGAAAGTGATTTTCATCTTCTTTGTCTAGCCCAGTAGCAATGACAAATGCCAAATCATTTATTTCTGTCCGATCCCAGCAACCAGCAAGAGTTGTCACACAAAGGATACATACCAGTAATTTACCTAACTTATTCATAGCTGTACTCCTTTTTTAATCACATTACTTATTATTCAATGGCGACGGTCTCGTATGTTCTGTCTGCCTTTGCACATTTTCGCTTATTGTTTGCGTTGGCCGTTTATCCATTGCCCACCAAGGAGCCCGTATAAAAACATCTTTTAGCTCTTTCCACTTAAACGGTCCTATTGGGGCAAAATATGGGACTCCAAATGAGCGTAATTTGCATACATGAGTCACGATTAAGATAGAACCGAGTGTTATTCCAAACAAACCAAAAAGTCCAGCTAGGAGCATCAATGGAAAACGCAGAATACGAATGGTGATCGCTAAGTTAAACTTTGGTATCGTAAAAGAGGCAATTCCTGTTAAACTCACAATTATCACCATCGGTGCCGAGACAATCCCAGCTTCTACTGCCCCCTGTCCAATTACAAGGGCACCAAGAATACTTACGGCTTGTCCTATTACTTTAGGTAAACGAAGCCCTGCTTCACGCAATGATTCAAATGCAATCTCCATAATCATCGCTTCAACAAAAGCTGGAAAAGGGATTGATTCCCTGCTGGCAGCGATACTGTACAGTAAATTTGTTGGAATCATTTCTTGATGATACGTCGTAACGGCAATATAAATTGCCGGGAGCATTAATGCTAAAAAAATCATTAGTATCCTTAATAGTCTAATAAAAAGTGAAATATGATAACGATGATAATAATCCTCATTCGCCTGTAAAAATTGCCAAAAAGTAGCAGGTAGTATTAACGTAAAAGGACTTCCGTTGACAAACAGCGCAACTCTTCCTTCTAAAAGATTCCCAACAACCGTATCTGGCCACTCTGTGTTTTGAATTTGTGGAAAAAGGCTTCGCGGTTCATCCTCGATCAACTCCTCGATATAACCACTTTCAAGGATGCCATCAATTTCAATGCGCTCAAGACGTTTTTCAACCTCTTCTACTAAATCGGGTGAAGCAAGATGATCAATAAACATCATACCGATGATAGTCCGAGTCTCTGTTCCGATTTCTTTCGTAATTAATTTTAGATGACTCGACCTTATTTTCTGCCTAATTAAAGCAATATTAACAGCAATATTTTCTGTAAATCCCTCTCTTGGACCACGGACAGCTGTCTCCGTTTCCGGCTCTGAAACTGAACGGCGCTCTCCTCCTTTTGCATTTAGAACAAGCGCTTTATCAATCCCATCGACCATCAATACCGTATTCCCATCCAATACTTGCTTAACGATTTCATCAAGCTTGTCAACTTCGACAACATCGCTAATGGAAACAATTTTTTCTTGGATGAAATCCGCATTCAGATCTTCTTTCCTTGTTTCAGATAATAGCTCGTGTAACGCACTAAACTGAATGCTCATATTGTCAATCAAGCCATCTATATAAATAAGATAAGCGCTATACTCCTGAACTTTGAAAGAGCGAAATTTAACGTCAGCACAGCTTTCAAACAGGGACTTGAGCATGACAATATTCTCTTCAACATCTGCATAAATGGGTTCATCTGTTTGATGATGAATCTCGATACTTTCCTTTAACTTTTTTGGTTTGATTAACCGACGACGCAAGAGCTTCCCATCTCCCTTTTAAATGACTATTCCATTTTTTCTTACTATCCCCAAATCCACCTTTTATATGAAGTGTGTTTATTTTTATTAAGCCCTGTAAAAAAATATTGTTGAATAAAATATCTATCGGCTCAGTTTTTGTAATGCCTCATATTAGAAAAGAAAGGTGGTCATGAGCTAAAAGTCATAATAAAAACACATCAAAAGGTGGATGCATACATATTTCCTTATAGCAAGCAAAAAATAGAATAAACAATTTTTCTGGATTGGATGATCAAATGGAAGTTAGGCCGTTATTGGAAGTGGAAAAATTAGCGCTAAAAAAACAGAAATATTATCAAATCAATCCCCTTCATTACATTTTAAGGGCAGCATTAGCTAGTATGTTTATTGGTTTTGGTGTTATTGTTGCATTTAAGACAGGCGGATACTTTTATCATGAACATTCCCCGATTGCCTATCCAATCGCTGCTTTTACTTTTGGGGCAGCGATTATTTTAATTGCTTATGGCGGAGGGGATTTATTTACTGGAAATACCTTTTATTTTACATTTGCGGCGTTGCGAAAAAAGATGAAATGGATAGATGTAGGAACTTTACTTACTCTAAGCTATATTGGCAATATTATCGGTGCAATGATATTCGCCTTGTTGATTCTAACAACGCAGCTTTATGCAGAAACGTCAGTAAATGCCTTTTTACTTGATGTTGTTGAGAAAAAAATGCATATTCCTACAACTGAATTATTTTTTCGTGGCATCCTTTGTAATTGGCTCGTATGCCTTGCTTTTTTTATTCCAATGACATTAAAACAGGATGGAGCCAAACTCTTCGTCATGATTCTATTTGTTTTTTGCTTTTTTATTTCCGGTTATGAGCACAGTATAGCCAATATGTGTACTTTTGCGATTGCCCTTGTTCTCAATCATCCAGGCACCATTTCTTTTGCTGGGGTTATTCATAATCTAGTACCTGTTACGCTCGGAAATTTAATAGGAGGCAGTGTTCTGATGGGCTATATGTATTATTATGTCAATAAACCCTTTTTTGAAGAGGTTGAAGAAAAGCAAGACTGAGCCTAAAGATTTTTTTGAAAATGACATCTATATTTCAGCAATGCATATTGTAAAGACAACGCGGTTACATTAAAAATGAGCAATGCAAAGATTGCTCAATACGTGCAAGGGAGTGATGTATCATGGCAAGAAACAAACTTTTGGTTCCTGGATCTGAGAATGTTCTTAATCAAATGAAAGAGGAAATTGCCAATGAGTTTGGGGTACAGCTAGGTGCAGATACGACCGCGCGTGCAAACGGCTCAGTTGGGGGCGAGATGACAAAACGACTCGTCCAACTCGGGCAACAGCAATTGCAACAAAACAACCAAAATCACTAACAACAAAGTCGGAGGCATGACTATGCCTCCGACTAATGTGTTTAATTCGAGTCAACTGTTTGGCTCTTCTTTTCTTCACGTTCTTTTTTTAGCTTAAAATAGGCATCTAGAGCATCTCTTCCAATTTTGAGATTCGCTTGATGACCATTTTTGCCTGTGTAGGCCCAAGGAACGATGACCGCAATCGCCACCTCAGGGTTATTATAAGGCGCGTAGCCAACGAAGCTTAAATTAATAACAGCAGGTGGCTCTTTATAGTTTTTTCGCTGAGGTCCATCGTAAAAAGCTTGCGCAGTACCAGTTTTACCAGCTGGCAAATATTCAGCGTCTGCAAAATAACTACTCGCAGTACCAGATGTTACGACTTGACGAAACCCTTTTTGCACGGTTTCCATCCACCCTGATTGTAAATCTAATCGGTTTAAAATCTGGGGCTGAATTTCTTCAAATAGTGGACCGAGCTTATTATCCCCATCCATTACAGGTTCACGAATTTCTTTCACTACATGGGCCTGAACACGATTTCCGCCATTGGCAATTGTTGACACATATTGGGCCAATTGCATCGGTGTATACGTGTCATACTGTCCAATCGATAGATCTAACAGGAGACCCGGTATGGTGCCTTCTCCTTTAAAGCCAATTTGTTCGTTAGGAAGATCAATCCCTGTTCTTGTACCCAAGCCGAACTGGCTAAAAGAATGCCTCATTGTATCAAATGCTGTTGGATTGATATTTAACGGCTGGTCGTATCGGTACGTTGCTCCCGCCATCCGAATGGCAGTGTGGAACATATAAACGTTAGAAGAGACTCGTAACGCACCAACTGGATCGAGCGTTCCTAAATTATTACTATACGAACCTTTTGGCTGCGTACCTTTAATTTTTACTGGTGTATCATGGATGTACGTATTTGTATTAATCGCACCCGTTTGAAGTCCGGTTATGATCGTCGCACCTTTAACGGTCGAGCCGACATTGTAGGATGTCGTAATCGTACCGGCAGCAAAATCCTGCATTTCCATTTTTCCTGTTTCTTCATTTTTGACAAGCTGTTTGCCCGCCATTGTTAACACTTCTCCAGTATTAGGATCCATCATCACAACAAAAGCCCGATCAAGAAAACCAGTATTCCCTAGTTGTTTCGCACTTTTAAGATGCTTCTCTATAATTTTCTCCGTTTCTAGCTGCAAATCCATATCTAGTGCTAAAACGAGATCCTTCCCTCTTTGCCCTTCTGAGATCACTTCTTTCCTCAACGTGTTTCCCGCTTTGTCGGTAATGTTTTTCACCTTTGATTTTTGTCCATGCAAAACATCTTCGTACTGTAACTCTAAATAACTTTTGCCTACGCGATCATTACGACTGTAATCTCTTGCTAAAAAATATTCCAATTGTTCTTTCGGAATTCCTTCATTTGTAGTTGTAACACCACCAAGAATGGTGCGCAATGTTTTATCAAATGTATAAGTTCTTTCCCAATCTGTCGTCGTATCGACCCCAGGTAAATATTGAAGATTTTCACTCACAATCGCAAATTCCTCATCCGTTACTCCTTCATTTTTAACAATTTGTGGAGTTAAAGCATACCCACTACTAAAAATTACATAAATTCCTATTATTTCAAGATCCTGTTCAGTGAGCTCAGCCAAATCTTCTTCAGTAATTCGTTCGAGCTTTAAGTCATATATTTTTTTATCATATTCTTTCTGCTCTAACTCATCTTTTAACTTCTTTCGTTCTTTCTCAGGAACTTTTTCATCACCACGCTCAGGGTTTTTCATCAACCAATAATCCTTTTTGTCACGCTCTTGCACTTTTTTGGGCTCAAAATCAATCAACAAAGCGAGCCTTTCTGCAACCTCGAGCATCTCTTTAGAACTTACACCATAATTCGTATATGTAATAGCGTTCTTTGGTGTATTATCAACAATAATTTCGCCATTTCGATCAAACATTCTGCCACGGGGAACAGGTTGGCTAACGATCACATCCTCAGTACTCTCGACCTTTCTTTTATAGTCCTCTCCATGTACAATTTGCACGACGCCTAATCGGAGTACCAAAAGGGAAAACATAGCAAAAACAGCAAAAAATAAAATATTGACCCGAAAAGGGATATTGGACTTTTTCTTCTTTTTCTCTGGATACATATTTACCCTCCTCTCTCATAATTATTCTCTATATTAGACTCTTAAATTATGGAAAAAGTTTCTTGTTTTCGAGCATTTTTTTAGTTTGTCGGACTTTATTCAGCCGATGTTCATCATTCATGTATAGTTGTGATAACATTAACGTATTAGCATTTGTTAAATGTCAGTACTGATTTTGGCTCAATTCCTTTGAAACCTTCGTTTCAGACCAATTGAACCAAATAAACCATTTCTTCAAAAATATGAAAATTCTTTCTTTCGTACTATAATAGTTTTAAAAATTTATAAAAGAATGGTGAGATTTTAATGAACTTTCAGCTCTATCCAATGGGAGACCATGCGCTCTTGCTGGAATTTGGAAAAGTTATTGACTCAGAAATCCATCAGCAAATTCAAAAAGTAACCAATGTTCTCGATCATTCACCGCCTTCGTGGATGATTGAATATATTCCAGCTTTTACGACGGTCACAATCATTTATAAACCAACAGAAATCCTATATAAGGATGCCTGTCTAGAACTTAACAAGATCGTCTTAAATATTGAAGAGCACAACGAAATCAATCAGCACATCGTCCCTATTCCTGTCTGTTATGGAGACGAATTTGGTCCAGATCTAGAGTTTGTTGCCGACGTTAATAATTTGACTAAAGAAGAAGTGATGAACATCCACGCAAATGGTAACTATTTAGTTTATATGATTGGTTTTTCTCCTGGATTTCCCTATATTGGAGGAATGTCAGAAAGAATAGCAGCGCCTAGAAAGAAATCGCCTCGGTTAAATATTGCAGCCGGCTCAGTTGGCATTGCTGGTAAACAAACAGGAATTTATTCAATCGATTCACCAGGAGGTTGGCAAATCATCGGTCGCACTCCACTACGTTTATTTCAAATTGACAAACAAAAACCAGCTTTTTTAAAAGCAGGTGACAAAATTAAATTTATTCCTATTTCGCGAGATGAATATCATGAATGGGTGAATGGACAATGTTGACAGTACTTAAACGCGGATTCTTTACTACTGTTCAAGACCAAGGGAGATATGGATATCAAAAAGATGGTGTTGTAGTAAGTGGAGTATTGGACGATTATGCCCACCGCATCGCTAATTATTTAGTAGGAAACTGCGAGAACAGTCCCACTTTGGAAATAACATTAAACGGGCCGCAGCTTCAATTTCATATAGACGCGATCATAGCGATTTGTGGAGGCAATCTTTCACCATCTATCAATGGAAGACCTCTACCGATGTGGAAAAGTATTCTCATAAAAAAAGATACCGTCATTTCGTTTGGCAAATGTCTTGCTGGTGCTCGAAGCTATCTTGCAGTTAGCGGCGGCTTCCACGTGCCCAAAGTGATGAAAAGTGCCTCCACATATGTTCGTGGAAAATTTGGCGGTGTAGACGGAAGAACATTACAGTTGAATGACAAGCTTACCTTTGGTCCTATTAGGAAACTAAATAAACGAATTTTTGAAAAGTTGACTGAAAGCACGGTTGCAAACTGGTCAGTCCCCTATCAATGTATTTACTCCAATAAACTAATCCGTGTCATGAAAGGACGACAATATGAGAAATTCACGGATATAAGTAGAACGAATTTTTTTAAATCCCCATACACGATAACAACAGAATCAGATCGAATGGGCTATCGCCTAAAAGGAATACCACTAGCATTGCAAAGAGATGAAGAAATGTTGTCAGAAGCCGTCACATTTGGAACGATTCAAATTACAACAGATGGGCAGCCGATTATTCTTCTTGCTGACCGGCAAACGACAGGAGGTTATCCAAAGATCGCACAGGTTGCGTCTGTCGATTTCCCTTCTCTTGCACAAATGAAACCAGGCGATCGTATTGATTTTGAATTCATAACAATTGAAAAAGCGCAACAACTTTTGAGACAAAGAGAACGATATTTACAACTAATGAAAACAGGAATTTGCCTCAAATACAGCTAAGGAGGAAAATAGCCATGTATACCATTGATCTGAACTGTGATATTGGAGAAGGTTATGGTCATTATAAGTTTGGAAACGATGCAGAAATCATGAACTATGTGACGAGCGTAAATATCGCTTGCGGTTTTCATGGGGGTGACCCTAGAATTATGCGAGAAACCGTACTCCTAGCCATTGATAAAAATATAGCCATCGGTGCCCACCCTGGTCTTCCCGATCTTAATGGGTTTGGTCGCAGAGAAATCAATATCAACCCCGAAGAAGCATATGATTTAGTAGTCTATCAAATTGGCGCCTTACAAGCCTTTGTTACCGCAGAGGGAGGAGTAATGCAGCATGTCAAGCCGCACGGTGCACTTTATAATATGGCTGCAAAAAATAAACCATTAGCTGAAGCCATTGCAAAAGCAATTTATAAAGTCAATGACGAACTAATTCTTTTCGGACTTGCGGGCAGCGCCCTCATTGAGGCAGGGAAAAAATTTGGTTTGCAAACAGCTGCAGAAGCTTTTTCTGATCGCACATATATGTGCGACGGCTCATTAGCTTCACGATACGTAGTAAATAGTGTCCTAAGTGACAAAGAAGCAGTAGCAAAACAAGCGATCCGTATCGTAAAGGAAGGAAAAATAAAATCTAACGAAGGTCTTGATATCGATATAAAAGCAGATACCATTTGCCTTCACGGAGATGGAGAAAACGCCTTAGCAATAGCAAGGGAAATTTCCGTTAGTTTAGTAGAAAACGGAATTACGATAAGTAACTTTTTACAAAAATGAAAATAGCAAAAAATGAACCCCTTCTTCATGAGTATACCGGGACGGTTTTCCTCTCAAGGTAAAGATATGATTTTAAACAGGCAGGTATACTTTTGAAGGAGTTCATTCAATCGTTCACACTAATAAACAAAGTGCTTCATGGGAAAGGGAATAAGCTCATTCCCTAATTTGTCCACTTCCATAAATAAAATACTTGCTTGATGTTAACGCTTCGAGTCCCATCGGGCCTCGGGCGTGCAATTTTTGCGTACTGATTCCAATTTCTGCACCATAGCCAAACTCAAAACCATCAGTGAATCTAGTTGAAGCATTATGATAAACTGCTGCTGCATCAACCTGCATTAGAAAGGCCTCAGCATTTTCATTTGTTTCTGTTACAATTGTCTCCGAATGTTTTGTCCCATATCGGTTAATATGTTCAATTGCTTCATGAACATTTTCCACAACTTTCACGCTAAGCTTAAGAGCTAAAAACTCCGTCCCCCAATCTTCCTCTGTTGCTCGTTTAGCTCTCCTATAAGACTGAACGACTTTTTGATCGCCATAAATCTCCACTTCATGGTTTGTTAACGTGGCAAGTAGCTTCAAGCCGTATTGTTGAAACCATTTTTCATGAATCAGCACCGTCTCAATCGCATTGCACACAGAAGGGCGCTGTGTTTTTGCATTAATAACAATGCTTTCAGCCATTTCATAAATCCCCGACTCATCAATATAGACATGACAATTTCCTGCACCCGTTTCTAAAACAGGCACAGTAGATTCACGGACTACCGTTTCGATTAAGTTTTTTCCGCCTCGGGGAATAAGGACATCCAAGTACTCATTTAAAGTAAATAATTGTTTCGCTGTCTCACGACTTGTATCCTCAATAAGCTGTACAGCATCAAGTGGAATCGCAGTTTCTTCGAGGGCTTGATGAATCACCTGCACAAGTGCTTTATTTGAATAATAAGCTGAAGAGCTACCTCTTAAAACAACTGCATTTCCTGTTTTTATCGACAAGGTCGCAGCATCAACCGTCACATTAGGACGTGCCTCATAAATCATGCCAATCACTCCAATTGGGACGCGCTTTTTCTTAATCAATAAACCATTTTCTTTGTTGATTGTTTCTAAATTTTCTCCAATTGGATCCGTTAGCTTGACCAACAGTTCAATCGCATTTGCCATATCGTCAATTCGCTTAGCATTCAGCATGATCCGATCTAGAATATTATCTGACAGTCCTTTCATTTTTCCAGCTTGTAAATCTTTATCATTTTCTGCAAGGAGATGGTCTGTTTCCGATCTTAATTTATTAGCAATTTTCTGCAAAGCTTTATTTTTTTCCTCCGTTGTGACCCCTACTAGCTGATGACTTGCTACTTTAGCCTTCTCACCTTTAAAAATGACCTCACTCATGTTCATCTCTCCCTTCATATATTTGCACCCATTGATCCCGATGGATAACCTCATTAGTGATGTAAACTTTTTCAAATTTGAGTTCTTCTCGCCCTTTCCCCATTAGCTTCCGGATTTCATCGGATGAGTATAAAACCTCTCCTTTTCCTAATAAACCGCTTCTTCCGTAGACCTCAACAACATTTCCTTTATCAAATACTCCATCAACCCCATAAATTCCTGCTGGCAGTAAGCTACTCCCTTGTGACAACAAAGCTTTTTCAGCACCTTGATCAATAAATAACTTCCCAGCTATCGGTGAATGTAGGGAAATCCATTGCTTATTATTCTTGACGGAGGAGAGCATTTCGGTTCCGATATAAGTTCCATCTCCAAATCCAGTAAGAATTCGCAATAATTTGTCTTCACCATTCCCTAAACCAATGAATACCTTCACCCCTAAAGAAATGGCTGTTTTTGCAGCCAATAGCTTCGATTTCATGCCCCCTGTTCCAACATTTGAGCCCGTCCCCTTTGCTGCCTCCATCATTTCTTCCGATACATCCTCTAAAAAATCAAAACGTTTTGCATTATAATCATCACGTGGATCACGATCATATAACCCATTAATATCAGTCAAAATGATCAGCTGGTCAGCATGAAGCATTCCACTTACAAGTGCAGAAAGCATATCATTATCTCCAAAAGTTAATTCTTCAACCGAGACGGTATCATTTTCATTAATAATTGGAAGAACCCCGCGTGCCAACAGCTCAGAGATAGTTGAATAAGCATTGCGATAACGATCCTTTTTGGAAAAATCGTTTCTCGTTAACAAAATCTGTGCTGGAGTAATTCCAAAAGGAGCAAGCTCTTTTGCATAAGTTTGTATTAATAAACTTTGTCCCACGGCTGCAGCTGCTTGTTTCCCTTTTAACTTAACCGGTCTTACAGGATAGCCAAGCTTCTTGAAGCCAGCTGCAACTGCACCAGAAGATACGAGAATAATCTCATGTCCTGCCCGCCTAGCCGAAACAATTGCCTTTACATGGTCTTTAAGCTTTCCTTCCGCGATCTCCCCGTTTGCATTCGTTAACGAACTACTACCAATTTTAACGACAATTCGTTTTTTATCCATATGCTGTTGCTTCTCCTTTAACTAAAAGTCAAAAAACCCTTTCCGTCCTATAAAAATAAGGACGAAAAGGGTTTAGCTTTCCGTGGTACCACCTTGGTTGAATGCTTTTTAAACAACATTCCACTTTACCCCAATAACGCTGAGAAAACGCCTATGTTTGCATAGGACTCTGAGGGTAGGTTCCACAAGGCTTTCGTGATGGGATCTCTCAGCTCATAAACCCCAATCTCTGACACTTCCACACGATGCGTACTAGTCCCTCATAAACGTTCAATATTTTTATATATTATGCCCAGTAAGCGATTAGTTGTCAAGAGAATTTTGCTTTGAAAGTATCGTGTGTCGAGAGAACCCTCATCCACAACACAACTATTGCCGAATTCATCATGAACAGTAGAAACGATGAATCAACTCTTTTCACCCATCTCAGCTTCTTAAATTGAAGCATTAGGAACCATTACAAATGAAGCAGAATATCGCACCACCATTCATTCGGATCA
>NZ_VTQX01000021.1 GCF_008764295.1 Bacillus methanolicus
AAAAAACTGTGTGAGTAAGGAATCGTACGCATTCCTCACTTACACAGTTAATATTACACTCCCGTCCATACCATTGGACTCCTTTTAATTTTGTCTACATTTCTCTCGTCCACTGCTCTATCTTTTTGCTAACTTCAATTGCACTATCCTTATCCATGACTTTTAACAATGTTTTCTGCATTTTTTCTTCAACTAAGTCCTCATCATATGAAAAAGAAATACTCCAATTGCATTCAGGTAGGGCAACAACTATGTACTCCTCTTTTTTGTTTTCATAAATATAAACTTTTTGTTCTTTCCCATTAAAGAAGTTTTTTCTGATTTTCATAAAGTAGCACCTCGATTGTTTTTATTATGTTCGATTGTACATACTAACAAAAGTATAAATCAGCTTTTTTATTCTGTCATCGGAGAATAATCAATATAGGAGTGAGTACTTTTGCGATATTTATGGGGAGTTGTTGGAATTCTAGTCGTATTAGGGATTGGATATTTATTCTCTACGCAGAAAACGCGAATTAATGTACGTACGATCATTGGTGGTTTGGCAATACAATTGATCTTCGCTTTCCTCGTACTGAAAACTACGTGGGGGCAAGAGGGGTTAAGAATTTTATCAAATGGTGTGAGCCACATTATCAACTTTTCCAATGAAGGAATTAGCTTCTTATTCGGGGGGATTTACACCGAAGAATCGAACATAGTTCATATTTTTGCATTCAATGTACTTCCGATTGTTATTTTCTTTTCATCACTCATTTCGGTTCTTTATTATATAAAAGTGATGCAGTTTTTTATTCGCATCATTGGCGGAGCATTGGCCAAGCTACTTGGTACGAGGAAAGCTGAGTCTATGTCAGCGGCTGCAAATATTTTTGTTGGGCAGACGGAAGCGCCATTAGTGATTCGACCCTATATTACAACGATGACGGAGTCTGAACTGTTTGCTGTTATGACTGGAGGGTTAGCGTCAGTTGCCGGCTCGGTACTAATTGGTTACTCCTTGCTTGGCGTTCCCATTGAGTTTTTATTAGCAGCAAGTTTTATGGCTGCCCCTGCCGGATTAGTAATGGCAAAGTTATTTGTCCCAGAAACAGACGATAAGCCTGAGCCGGATGAATTTAGAATGGAGATGGATGCAGAATCAACGAATGTCATTGATGCGGCAGCACGCGGGGCAAGTGTTGGTTTGCAATTGGCACTGAACATTGGAGCGATGCTCCTTGCTTTTATTGCTCTTGTCGCATTGCTAAATGGAATTTTAGGTGGCATTGGCTCTTTATTTGGCATGCAAGGGTTATCACTGCAACTCATTTTAGGTTATGTCTTCGCTCCACTTGCTTTTCTTATTGGTGTTCCATGGGAGGAAGCAGTCATCGCAGGAAATTTTATTGGACAAAAATTAGTGATAAATGAGTTTGTTGCCTATTCTTCATTTGCACCTGAAATTCCGAATTTGTCAGCGAAGACGGTTGCGGTTGTCTCATTTGCGCTCTGTGGTTTTGCCAATATTTCTTCTCTAGCGATTTTGCTTGGCGGTTTAGGGAATCTAGCGCCTAACCGCCGCGCTGATATTGCAAGGCTTGGTGTTCGGTCAGTCATAGCCGGAGCGCTTGCATCCTTGCTAAGTGCAGCGATTGCAGGTATGTTTGTATAGAGCATACTCTCAAGAATAGACAAAAGTAGGAGTGAGTCAATGAAAACATTTACTGTGCAATTTCATAAAGAAGATCAAGCAGATGCAATGACGGTTCAGAAGCTATCAGAAGCTGATTTTTCAAAGGTGACAGAAGGAGGAACGCGACATTTATTTGAACTTGATACTAATATAGGCTTTTTTGTATATTTTGATGCAGTCGATGAAGACGGGAAAGAATCCTATTTAGTTCTCCATTATGAGGACGAGCAAGAAGAGCCAAGCGGCTGTTATGGATTTCAATTAAAGGATTTTTATCAATTTGTAGCTTTGCATTTAAATGATCTAGAATTTCAGGATGAAGCTGAAGAAGAGGAGTATGGTCCCATCCATCATCTTGCACATCTCATGTATCATATTATTGATGAAGCAAAAAAAGAAGAATAGGGAGCCTTGAGTTCCCTATTCTTCTTTTGCGTTTTGGTATTCTTTTGCTTGCGCGATACAGTAGGCTTCAACTAACTGTTCTTCATCCTCTTCAAGTTCAAAATCAAGAATACGGTCAGTTATGGCCTCGATAATGTGATAATGAGAAAGATGATAGCCTTTTTCATCTTCAATTAATAAAACTTTAATTTTTAATCCCTTTTCTGAGAAGAGCTCATCATCCTCGGGTACGTCTATATGTAAAAATAGCTCATAGCGGTTTCCTGATAAAATACCAAATGGATCCTCTACCAGTTCAATTGTGTGTGATTTAATCTCCATGTTTTGTTCAATCCTCTCAATATTAGCGTCGCTTCGACGTGTGTCATACCTTTCATATTTTACCCTACTATTTGACAGAGTAAAACTGAAAAGGCTTAAATCCTCCCATTTTACAATTACCAAGGTGAATGGAAATTAAAAAAGGATTTTTAGTGCTTCAAAACCAAAGTATAGCCCGAATCCGATGAGCGAAATGGAAGATACAACAGCGATTAGTGTCAGCGTTTTTGTAGACAATAGTTTTTT
Source organism: Bacillus methanolicus (assembly GCF_008764295.1). Classification (GTDB taxonomy): domain Bacteria; phylum Bacillota; class Bacilli; order Bacillales; family Cytobacillaceae; genus Robertmurraya; species Robertmurraya methanolica_A. The sequence goes on from NZ_VTQX01000021.1 coordinate 2,651, forward strand.
GGTGCTGCTCGCAACAAGTGCCATTGTAATATCCCAAATAACAAGCCCTAATATAATCGCACTGCTGTAAATTAAAAGATCTTCAGATGTATATAAGGTGGCTGTTTTTGCCAAAACAGAGCCGTAAATTCCTAACCAAAAAAGGATTGTTAACGGGTTGGAAATAGACATTAGAAAGCCTGTAAAAAAAGATTTCCACAATGACTCACTTTCTCTTTGCTGAGAAATATGAATTTTTCCTGCGTTCGCTAAACCCTCGATCCCGGTATAAATAAGAACAAAAAAGCCAAATGACCATAGAAAGGCTTTCACAATTGGTATTTGAATAAAGTGTCCAACGCCTAAAAACACGGTCATCATATATACGATGTCCGCTAAAACAGAACCAATTCCCAATATCCAGGCGTTTAAAAATCCATGCTTAATCCCTTTTTCCATTTGAGCAGCATTTACAGGTCCGATTGGGGCGGCAAGTGATAATCCGAGGAAAATATAGCTAATAAAAATCGTCATTAGTCGCTGCCTCCTATGCGAGTATTAGTGAAAGACGCTTGTACTCATTTTATTCAGGCAAGAAGGCATGTACGACAATAAAATCTTTTTTTGAGTAAAAATATATATTACCATCTCTTCACTAATTAATGACTATACAGAATGAAAAAAATATGGTATCATGGTATTAAATGTTGCATTTTATTTGTAATTCATTTATTATAAAAAGTTATCTTATTTTTTAACTTTTTGTAATGGTGTTTTTTTATTTTGCGATAACTTTTCCCTTTGCTTTCTTTAGAAGGGATCTACTCTAATTTTAGGAGTGAGATGTATGAGCTTTGGTAGAAGAAATCAAGAGGAAATAGTTACTGAGGAAACAAAAATATGGGTTTGTAAGGCTGATGATTGTAAGTGTTGGGTACGTGATAATTTTAAGAGCAGTGCGGTCCCGACTTGTCCTATTTGTAAAAGTGACATGGAACAGACTACTCGTGTCCTAGAGGTTATCAACAATCCTGGGAAGCATTCTTAATTAAATTTATTTGAAATGGGAGCACTATTCTGTCATGAGAGTAGTGCTCTTTTTTATTGATTTTGTTTCAGTCGTATGTTTAGCAAAACTAATCAAAATCTAATAAAATGTAGTTTCTCTTCTTCTGTTACGGCCAGCTGTATGAGTAGTTGTCGTGTGCTTCTTATCGTTTGCGCCGCTTTAAGCAGGAGGGGAAAACCCCTCGGCTGTAAAGTTACATTGAGTATTGTTTATTTTTCGAATTAGAGAATGCGCCATACAACTTTGGACAATTACGTTAAAAAAAAGTATAGTTTTAGGAAAGGAATTTATGACGAGATGAAGGGAGAGTGGGAAGAAAGGTGAAAAGAATCATTTCTCATCCTTATGTTAGGGTAGAGAGAACTATTGAAAACAGCGAACAAATAACAAAGGAATATCGAGAACACCTTCACCTATATGAGGATAGAATTATTACCCGTGAACATGTCTTTCTTGTAAATGATGTACATGATATGTCTTTCCGGCTTTTTTCTTCTGCTACAGGCATGCTGTATTTACATACAAATCAAGGGGTGTTTCCATACACCGTTCCAAAAGATCCGGCTTATTTTATTGAAGAATACAAAAAACTGAAGGGTTAGCACCATTTATTCCATCAATTACTAGCCAATATCTCTCTTCTTTCCTGTATAATTTGTTGAAGGAAGGGAGAGAGGCAATGAAGCTTCTATTTCTGTTAGTCTTGCTAGTTATGCTCACTCTTAACATTTATAAAGCCTATCGAAATACAAAAGATGTTGCTGTCAAAAAGATGAATATAGCTTCTGGATCCAGGCAAAGTCCAGTGCTCAGAGTTTTGCATCTTTCTGATTTGCATTTGGAAAATATATCAATTTCTCCTGAAGAACTTTTTCAGAAGGTTAAAGAAGAACGGTATGACCTGATTGCTCTTACAGGTGATTTTTTAGATCGCAAATGGACGATTCCAAAGTTAATTCCTTATTTACAGGTATTAAATAGATTGAATGCTAAATATGGAATTTTTGCTGTGCTAGGAAATCATGATTATGTGTTAAAAGGTCAAAACTTGCACGCTTTAGTCGATACGCTTGAACAGTTTCATTGTCGTGTACTGAGAAATGAACATTTTGAAGTGCTTGTAGATGGTCGCAGGGTTAATATAATTGGAATTGATGATTTTAGTACAAAACGCAGTGATTTAGAGACTTCTTATCGCGGGTTGAAGCCAGGCTATAATCTAGTGTTGACCCATGATCCCAATATTGTCCTACAAATGAAGCAATATCATTTTGATTATTTGTTGGCTGGTCATTTTCATGGGGGACAAATTTGTTATCCGAAAGCATATCATCTTATTAAAATGGGTAAACTGGTTCGGATGAATATGATAAAAGGTTTGCATATGTATGATAATAAGCCTTTTTATATTAGTGAAGGGCTTGGGCAAACAGGAGTGAATATTCGGATTGGAAGCCGTCCTGAAATAACGATCCATGAATGCACTTTAATAAATGAAACGTCAATCCCAAATTATTCTGTGATGTAAACTATTATATTGGAGCTGTTGACATACTAAATAGGAAATTAGTGAACCTGTGTAGAATTTATTCTATACAGGTTTTTTAATTGGAGGAATTGAAATGATGGGTTAGAAAGATGATTATCGTAGTAAAATGGCGTTTATTGCTCTGAATACTTTTGCTTCTTCAAATCATACTTCTCTCCATCCTACACTTTCACCAATTCCAAATTATTTTTCTCGGGGGAAGATAAGTTTTATAATAATGAAAAATTTCAGATAAATATAGATTGGCAGATGGCTTATCTAGTAGAATAATCATTATAAAGAAATTTTACCTTTGAAACACAGCATTACCGCATAAGGGGGAAGTGCAATGGATTTAAAGGAACGTATTTGGAAAAGCTTTGTAGCCGATGACTCGGTCGATCTAAATATCCTTCCTAAAAATGTGGCACATTCATGGTTACGTTGTCGGGATCAAAATGTTGATCCATATAGAAGAAGGAGTTTTACGATTATCTCGAATTCAAAACTAAAAGAAAAACAGCAAAAAAATAAGCGTATTATTGAACTTGTCGAGAAGGAGATTAAGAACTATCAACAATATTTTCAATTGAAAATGCCGATCTTCATTTTAACAGATGTAGAAGGCTACATTATTTGGCGTGATGGTTATGAGGAAACAAAAAGCTTGGCGAATAAAATTTCTTTTGCCGAGGGCAATCGCTGGCATGAAGAGGATGTCGGTACAAACGCGATCTCACTTGCCTTGCAAACGGGTGACGTGACGACTTTACGCGGCTATGAGCATTACGCCATTTCCTCACATGAGTGGGAATGTACGGCTGCTCCGATTTATAATGAGTTTGGAGATATTTGTGCTGTGATTGACATTTCCTCGCATTTAAACAAATCAGCATCACAGGAAGAGGTTCATTTATTTTTAAAGTTATTAGCGAATACCATTTCGGAGAAATTGTATAATGATTATTTAATGATTCAGAAGCAACTCCTCGACTATGCACATAAATTGGCACGCCCAGGCATTGTCTGCAATGAACACGAGCAAATTATAACGATTTCAAAGGAGCTCATGCTCGACGAGGATGAATGGACTGGACGCAATATACAGGAGCTGCTTACTCCGCAATTTATTCACGAATTACCCGAAATCATTATGTTTGATGGACGATTAATTGGTTATTATTATCCAATTTTACAAGCGCCGCAGAAGCGAAAGAATTTCTACTATTCTGGAGTCCCTTCAAAAAATGTAGATTACCTCCATTTTATGACTCAAGTAGTAAAGGCGGCAGCAAGTATGTTGCCGATTCATATTCACGGTGAATCAGGCAGTGGGAAAGAAATAATTGCTAAAACCATTCACCAAAATAGTCCTGCTTCAAGCGGCCCGTTGGTTGCCATTAATTGTGGTGCCATCAGTGAAAACTTATTGGAGAGTGAACTTTTCGGCTTTGCCCCCGGTGCGTTTACCGGTGCAAGCAATAAAGGGTACCAAGGGAAAATTTTGCAAGCGCATGAGGGCACATTGTTTTTCGATGAGGTCGATTGTATGTCATTGCGGATGCAGGCAGCCCTTCTACGTGTACTTGAAGACAAAAAAGTGACACCGCTCGGTAGCACAAAGGCAAAGAATGTATCATTTCGAATCGTAACCGCAAGCAATAGGGATTTAAAAGCGCTAGTTCAAGAGAATAAATTCCGACTGGATTTATTTTATCGACTATATGTCTGTCCGCTCAATATCCCTCCGCTACGGGAACGCAAGGAGGATATTTATACACTAATGCAAGATTATTGCGACAAACGACAATGGCATCCCCATTGGATGAGCACTGCGTACAAGGTGGCGAAAGAGTATAATTGGTATGGTAACATTCGTGAACTGAACAATTTCTTAGAACGTTTGCATTTGTATTATGAACATGATACACCAACAATTTCAAACATTAAGGAATTAATTGAAATTGGTTCCGTTTTCAGTGAACAAGGAGAGAGCTTGCAACATAAAATAGTTCCTGTTTCACTTGAGCAGCAAGAGATCGAAAAAGTGCTAAAACGCCATCAATACAATATTTCACGAACCTCAGAGGAGCTCGGCATTGCTAGAAGCACGCTTTACCGTAAGATGAAAAAGTACAACTTAAAATGATGATACTACAAAACGCTACAAACTGTTGCAAAGTTTGTAGCGTTTTTATATTACCCTTTCTTCAAAAATAGCATTATTTCACCTTTTTATAAGTTGGCACGAAACTTGCTAGAAATTATGGTGTAAGTTGAATCCGGAAGAATGGAGGGGAAATTGGTGAAGGAATTTGACTTAGTCGTTATCGGTGCAGGCCCAGGTGGCTACGTCTCTGCTATCAAAGCTGCTCAGCTTGGTCAAAGTGTTGCAGTAGTCGAACGAGAACAAATCGGCGGCGCTTGTTTAAACGTTGGCTGTATCCCATCAAAGACCTACTTGAAGCACGCAGAGTGGTTGTTATCGATAAAAGAAGCCAATCAATTTGGTATTGAAAGTTCAGTAGAGTCGATCGATTTTTCAAAACTTGTAAAACGAAAAGACAAGGTTGTAAGCACACTGAAGGGAGGAATCAATCATTTATTTAAACGAAATGAAATCGCTTACTTCACAGGTGAAGCAAGTATTACAGGAAAAACGGTGACCGTTAATAATGAGAACTTAAAAGCTAAAAATATTTTATTAGCTACTGGGAGTAGCCCATTCGTGCCACCGATAGTAGGTATGGAAGAGGTTGATTATTTAACTACAAATACTTTTTTTGAGCTCAGTAAGCTACCGAAACAGCTTGTCATTATTGGTGGCGGTGTCATTGCGGTAGAACTTGCCTTTGCAATGGCCCCCCTTCATGTAAGTGTGACGATATTAGAGGTTGCTAAGGACATTTTATTAACAGAGGATCCAGAGGTTAGAGCAATTCTTAAAAAGAAGCTGAAACAATTAGGGATAGTTGTGGAAACAGATGTGAATATTCGAAGGGTTACAAAGAATTCGGTAGAGCTTCAGTCTGGTGAAACTATACCATTTGAAAAGCTGCTTCTTGCGACAGGTCGAAAGGCAAACCTAGCGTTACCGCGAGAGATGGGACTAGCGCTTGATGAGACAGGACAATTCGTGAAAGTAAATAAACATTATGAGACATCACAAAAAGGCATTTACGCAATTGGTGATATGATCGGCGGCTATATGCTTGCTCATGCAGCAAGTGCAGAAGGATTAAAAGCAGTAGCGCATATGACGGGGACTCCGCAGGAACCACTGAACCAAGCAAACATTCCTCGATGTATTTACACCAATCCAGAGGTCGCAAGCTTTGGTCTTAGTGAAGCAGAAGCCAAACGGAACGGCTATGATGTCAAAGTCAGCAAGCTGCCTTATAGCATGATGGGGAAAGCGATTGCAACAAATGAAACCGATGGCTTTGTCAAAATCATTTCTGAGAAAAAATACAATGAAATACTTGGTGCGGTGATTGTTGGCAGTCATGCAACAGAAACAATCCACACGCTTCTTGCCGTTAAGCAATCGGAGGGCCGCGTCGACGAACTGGCAAATCTGACATTTGCCCACCCTACTTTGTCTGAATTAACTGGAGAGGTGACTAATAGTCTCATTTCAAGAGCTATTCACGGCTGATAAAAGAGCCTGAGGTAATATGTCAAACACCAAGTGACTCGTTTTATAGTTTTAAAGGAATAAAATTTAGAAATTCCTGTAATTCGAATAAGATTTTTTGGTGTGTTGGCTGTGCACATTCATGCTCTTTTTTAAGCGTGTATATTTGAAGATGGTATTGTGGCTTTTAGGGCAACAATTGGAAGAAGTTTGGACCCGATATACTTAGGCCTTAAACATATTATACGAGGAGGATTTAACATGTCAAAATTAGATAAGAAAAATGCCGCCTGGATTTATGAAAAAATGAATGATATTCGTAACTTTGAGGACGAGGTACATCGTATTTTTACGAGCGGTGAAATTCCTGGATTCGTCCATTTATATGCAGGTGAAGAAGCTGTTGCGACAGGTGTTTGCGCGCATTTAACAGATGCGGATTATATTACAAGTACGCATCGCGGGCATGGGCACTGTATTGCAAAGGGATGCGATCTTAATGGGATGATGGCTGAAATTTTCGGTAAGGAAACAGGTCTATGCAAAGGAAAGGGTGGCTCCATGCACATCGCTGATATTGATAAAGGAATGCTCGGTGCCAATGGTATGGTTGGTGGTGGTTTTCCGATAGCAGTCGGGGCAGGTCTTCGCAACAAATATTTGAAAACAGATAACGTTGTTGTATGTTTCTTTGGAGATGGTGCTGCCAACGAAGGTACATTCCACGAAGGTATTAACTTAGCGGCGATTTGGAAGCTTCCTGTCATTTTTGTTTGTGAGAATAATTTATTTGCGGAAGCAACTCCGCAAAGTTATTCATCAGCTTCTAAAACGATCGCACAGCGCGGTATAGCGTACGATATTCCAGGCGTTTCAGTGGATGGCATGGATTTAAAGGAGGTTTATAAAACAGCCGGTGAAGCTATTGACCGTGCACGAAAAGGTGATGGTCCAACGATTATTGAATGCTTAACTTACCGCAAATACGGTCATTTCGAAGGGGACGAGCAAAAATATAAAGCGAAAGAAGGACTGGAAAAAGAGCGGGCGGATTTAGATTGTATTCAGTTATTCCGTGAAGAGGCCATCGCCTCAAAGCTTTTAACAAAGGAACAGGCTGATGGAATTGAAGCAAATTCGGTAAAGGCTATTGCAAAAGCGATTCAATTTGCGCAGGAAAGTCCAATTCCACGACCAGAGGCTTTATACGAAGATGTTTATGCAGACTAATAAAAGGAGTGAAGGAGAATGACAAGGAAAATTACATTTATGAAGGCAATCAATGAGGCAATGGATCAATCAATGGAGCGCGATGAGCGTGTTATTTTACTCGGTGAGGACATTGCAGGCGGTGCAACAATTGAACATTTAGGCAATGAAGGAGCTTGGGGTGGTGTATTTGGCGTCACAAAGGGCTTAGTTGAAAAGTATGGACGTGAGCGCGTCATTGATACACCAATTTCTGAAATGGGTTATATGGGGGCTGCTGTAGGTGCGGCGGCCACTGGACTGCGCCCTGTACCAGAATTAATGTTTAATGACTTCATCGGCTTTTGCTTTGATACATTACTCGCGCAAGGTTCGAAAATGCGCTATATGTTTGGCGGTAAAGCAAGAATTCCACTGACCGTGCGTACGTGTCATGGTGCAGGCGCTTCGGCAGCTGCACAACATTCCGGCTCCTACTACGGATTGCTTGGCTCAATTCCTGGTATTAAGGTCGTTGTGCCATCGAATGCATATGACGCAAAAGGTCTTCTAAATGCAGCTATCGAGGATGATAACATTGTGATGTTCTTTGAAGATAAAACATTATACGGTATTAAAGAAGAGGTGCCAGAAGAATATTATACTGTGGAAATCGGTAAAGCAAAGGTGAAGAAGACAGGCACTGACTTAACGATTGTTACAATAGGTAAGATGCTTTATGTGGCGCTTGAAGTTGCTGAAAAATTAGAAACAGATGGTGTAAACGTTGAAGTCATTGACCTTGTAACAGTGGCTCCTTGGGATCAGGAGACGATTATAAATTCTGTGAAGAAAACGGGCCGACTCATCATTATTGATGAAGCGAACCCGCATAATAACACGGCAACAGATATTTCATCAGTCGTGGCAGATAAAGGATTCGATTATTTAGATGGACCAATTAAATGTATTTGCGCTCCGAATACACCAGTGCCATTCGCCTCAAACTTAGAGAAGCTGTACATTCCAAATGCCGATAAAGTATTCGATCTAGCGCATGAGCTAATTGCTGACTTAAAAAAATCATAAGGTGGTGATGATAGTGGCAACAAACATTATAATGCCGAAACTTGGTTTAACGATGACGGAAGGAACCGTCGAATCATGGTATAAAAAAGAAGGCGATGCCGTAAAAAAGGGTGACATTGTTTGTACAATTAGCTCTGAAAAACTAACGCATGATGTTGAGGCTCCCGAAGATGGCATCCTGCTAAAAATTTTTGTAGAGGAAATGGGACAAATCTCTTGTAAAGAGCCAATTGGATACATTGGTGAACTGGGTGAGAAGGTAGTGGAAGCATCTGGTTCTGCCAAAAAAACCGCACCTACTGAAGAACAGGTCCAGCTAGAAGCACAAGTGCACGCATCTTTTCCCCCTAGACATAAAGAAGTTGAACGTTTCTTTATTACGCCAATTGCGCGTAAAATTGCCGCTGAGCGAGGCATTGATTATTCAGAAATCACCGGTACTGGCGGTAATGGCCGTATTACGCGTCGTGATGTTGAAAACTTCGTGCCTTCTATAAAAGCTGCTTCTGTCACAGTTAATAATGCTAATGCTGGTGAAGGTTTATCTGGCATGCGTAAAGTCATTGCGAAACGTATGCATAATAGTTTGCAGCAAACGGCGCAAGTAACATTGCACCGTAAAGCCAATGTTTCACCGCTGATGACATTTCGTACAGATATGAAGACGAAGCTTGGCGATAGTTTATCGGGTAGTCAACTAAGCATCAACACACTTCTTGCTCGTGCCGTCGTTCTTGCATTAAAAGATTTTCCAGATATGAATGCCTCCTATGCCAATGGCGAGCATGTTGTTCATGAAAATATTCATATCGGTATGGCCGTTGCAATTGATGAAGGCTTAATCGTTCCTGTCGTGAAGGATGCAGCGAACAAAACATTAACGAAACTTGCAGAAAATATAACAAACATAACAAGCGGTGCACGAAGCAATACGCTGAGCAGCGATTTACTAACGGGTTCTACCTTTACGATTTCAAACTTAGGATATGCAGGAATCGAATACTTTACACCCATTTTAAATACGCCGGAAATCGGTATTTTAGGTGTTGGTGCCATCGCTCACAGACTTGTCTTTAGTGACAATAAGGAAATCGTTGAGCAGCAAGAGCTTCCACTTAGCCTAACATTCGATCATCAAGTAGTGGACGGTGCTTTAGCAGCCGAATTCTTACAATGCATCTGCAATTACTTAGAAAAACCATATTTATTACTTTTTTAAAAAATTTAAAGAAAAGAAGGTAATTAACCAAATACCTTTTCACGAATCAACTGCCTTAACAAACCTTTTCATAACAGAGCACATGTATAAAAACTTTAGTTTAGGTCAGAAAGTATAATAATATATTCAAACGAATTTTATCGAAGCCATGGGAGAGCTGGAATCAGCTCTGTCATGGTTTTCTACTTGAAAGTAACCAATGTCTTGCCCTTTCAGATATGAGTAATTTTCTCTCTTCATAACCTCTCTAATATATAAGGACGTAGATCCCATTTAGAGGGTTTTATTTAATTGAGCAATGTCGGTTTCGTTAATATTTGAATTGATGGAGATTTTGAAAAAATGAAGATAATATCATTCACAAATCGTGAAGAAATCATGTCCAAATTTTTTATCTGCATTATCAATACTGTGCTTCAAAGTTTATCTGTTAATTATGGTAAAAAGAGATAACCTTCAATGTACATAAAAATGTAGTCGATCATTCATTCTATAACAGAGAGAATTGATTTTCTCTCAATGAGGTTCTTCTTTTCCCATTTTAAGGAGGAAGATTTATGAATACAAAGCAGTTGAACAAGTTTTTTTCAAGAATGGGTGAGAAAAATATCATTCGATCATTCGTTAAACCAAGAAGCAGAAATAAAAGTGGTTGGCTTTTTTTAGCCCTTAGTGGAGTCGCCGCCGTTGCAACCGTAATGTTTCGTAGAAACAATACAGAAATGAACGGGAATAAGGTAGAGCCTTTTAAACAAGGCAAGAAAGAAATGTCATTCCCACCGCTGAAACAAATGTTGACAGCGGAGTTTGCTGAAGAGTTCTTTAAGAAAAACAACAAGTCGTCAACAGCGAATTCTTACTCCGAGACAAAAGAGAATAATCAGCAAAACGATAGCTAATACCGATTACTTTTGCGTTGGTTAAGAGGGTTAATTCAATATAACGGGAGGATTCTATTACATGAAAAAAAAGCTTCTTTTAACAGCGATCTCGGCTACTTTATCTATGGGTATTCTTGGTGCTTGTGGAGTGAATAACAACAGAATGAATGATGATGATGGTGTAAACTATAGCCCAGTAAGATATGATCGACAAGATGATACAGGTGTATTTGATGGGAATCGCCGAAATAATGGGGTTGAACCGGTACGATTCCGTTCAAATGACAATAATCGCGGGATATTCAATGATGTAAATAACCGGACAAACAACGGCGTGTTTGATACAAATCATAATTTAAACACAGATTTAATTGATAATAATCGTGGCGCCAATGGAATTGACCCTGGCACGAACGGGAGAAGAAATGTCAATGCACCCACAGGTACAATGAGAGGTGGCAGCCGTTAATTGAAAAAATGAGAATAGGTGAAAAGGACATCAATATTTGTTGATGTCCTTTTTGCTGCTTTTAAATACGTTTTAATTGTAATTAAAGATTATTGCATTTATAATTCAAATATAAAATTATATATAATAACATATTTAAATTAAAAAGTGTTGAATTTGAACATTTATTCACATGATTGTAATAATTTATGTGACGATGAATGAAAATTTATATTATACATGGGGAGGGAAAATGGTGTGATTAGAATGGTTGCTGCTGGTGTCGGGGGTTTTGTACTCGTATTTATTGAATCATATATTGTGTTGCTCTTAAAAGGTTATCATTCAATTGAATTTGGAGGAATCGCTCCGTTTATAAGTGTGTGGGCAATGAATTTTTTCTTGCTTTTTTCCATTTTTACTCATATCAAATTGTGGCTAGAAGAAAGAGAGGCAACACGAGAGGAAACGATAAATTAGTTCTTTATCATAAAAGAAGCTGTGTCAACCGATGTGAACTGAGCCCTCTTAAGCAGACAGTTTAATAAAAAGAGTTGCTGCGATCTATGCAGCGATGAGATGACTTCGGTAAGTTGCCGGAGTCATCTTTTTTAAGTTCCATTGCTTTCTGGTTGTTATAGTGTTCCATATAATCATCAATCATGTACTTCAATTCTTCTATGTTACTCGTCACCTTGTAATTACTTCATCTTTTAAATGGCCAAAGAATAATTCCATGGGGGCATTATCTAGACAGTTTCCTCGACGTGACATGGATTGGAGGAGTCCTAGTTTTTTGACGCGCTTTTGATATTCAGGGTGCGTATAATGGACACCTTGATCGGAGTGAATCATTGCTTCCGGGTGAATATTTCCATCTAATGCTTCCTCTAGCTTTGCCAGTGTTCTGTAGACAATACTCAAACTAAACTACTGGAGAGTTCATAAGCAATTATTTCTCTTGTAGCGACATCTTTTACACAAGATAAATAAGCTGTTTGTCCGCCTTGGAATTGTAGGTACGTAATATCGGTTAAGAATACTTTTCCAGGCTCGTCCTGTTTAAATTCTCGGTTCAGATGGTTAGGCACCGTGCGATGTGCTTCGGTAGCTTTGGCGATCTTTCGATAAGGATTCGCTTGCCTTACTTTCGCAAAGAAGTTAACTTTACGCATTAATCGAAGAATCTTCTATGATTCATGGGCTTATCCAGTAATTCTACTAATGCCATGTATAAGCCACGATAGCCGATTTTTCCTTTCGCCTCATCATAAATTGATTTCAGTAAGAGGTAGTCTTGATAATCTCGTTCTTCACGAATCACTTGCTTTTCAGTATGATGAAGCCATTTATAGTAACCACTTCGACTGACACCTGTTAACTCACATAAATAACTCGTCATATTCTTTAGTTGATAAAGACGAATCACTTCATTGATGACTTGGTACTTCTCTTTGGGTGTTAGAATCGTCTCTTCTTCGCCTGCCTTTCGAGTGCTTCGAGCTTTTTTAGTAGTTCTAATTCAGCTTCTAAATATTTAATCCGTGCTTCTGCTTTTTCTAGCTTTTTCTCGGCTGAAAGATTTTGAGAAGTGGGGCGTCCTGTACTGGCTTTCCCTCTACGTTCCTCTAAAAAACTTGCTTCTCCATATGTTTTATATGTAGATCTCCAGCGACTCAGTGCACTTTGTGCTTTCTTGAGTCCAATCATCTCTAAATCAAAGCCAGCTTCAATAAAAATCTGTACGGGCCCTTTACCCGCTAGATTTTCTTTCACCGCTTTAATTTTAAATTCGGATGTATATTGAATTGCACGATCAGATACAGAAGCGACATTTGGATTCGTTTCTAGTAGTTTACGTTGGTGTTCATTGAATATCATTTTACTCATCCTAATTTCTCCCGTTCTTACTTCATAACTTTTAGTATAACGGGGTTTTAAGTTAGAAAAAACCCCGAATAGGTCCACTTTTTTTAAGTGTCTACTATTCGGGGTTCAATTCAATGTTTGATATCAGCTTTTTCTTTTATGTTTTTTTGTATTTTATTTAGATGAAAGGGGAGTTTTTTCTTTATTTTTGTTTTCCCACTTCTTCAAATTATGCACCACGCCAAAAGACGGTTCTTTTATGAAAAGCGATGGAATCGGCTATTTATGTTGCTTTGCCTCAGTACTTGCTTCACATCATTATTGCTTTTCTAAATTGACACTCGATTTAGATATGTTCTCCGTATCAGAACTTTAATATCCATTGTTAGAAATAGTGACCGCTTAAGGGAAATCAACCAATATGATAGAGGGTATTAAAAAGGCTAAGTTTTTGACCACGTTCTTTTTTATGTTTATTGCCAATTTTTCACAAGCCCATACGGTCATATTCCTTGTCGCATATGATGTTGCGAAAAGACAAGGAGGGAATGGATATGGTAAAAGGAAAATTAATACCTCTCGTAGTTACAGCATTCTTCATCATTGTCATCTCAGTATTCTCTTTCTCTCTAATGGGTCCCAAATTATCTGAACCGGCATCAAGTAAAGTTTCGGCTGATGAAACGGAAATGAGTGGGAATGGGGAAAGTGGAGATAGTACGATTACAAATAATGTTGAAAACAATATAAATGGAGAAAATGCGGAAGTTAAAAATTCAATTGATAATAATGTGAAGAACGGTGAAAAAAATACGGTTGATAATAATGTTAGTAATAATATAGAAGTAAATGTAGATGTTCAAGTGACAAATGAGATTGGCAATAATGTAGAAGGACAAACATCAAATTCCGGTCATGAAGATAAAGGAACTTCTAATAACAGTAATGGCGATGATGCAAGTGCAAGCAGCAACACCTCGAATGATGAAATCGTTTGGGGTGTTGATTCGGCTAGCCATACTACGTCAGAAATGTTGTCATGTGTAAGAGAAAATTTCGGTGATCCTCTAATATGGGGAAGATATTTAGGGGAGAAAGACGGAGTTTCTGAAGGACTAACTGCAGATGAGATCGAGCTTCTTCACTCAAATGATATCGAGATTCTCTTGATTTGGAATCATTTTGAGGATGCAAGAGGATATGAAAATGGTCGAAGTGAGGCCGAACAAGCTATTGCTAAAGCTGAAGAGTTTGCTGTTCCTGAAGGTGTAGCACTATTTGCTGATATTGAACCGAATTATCCTGTTGACTCGGAATTCATAAGGGGTTGGTCAGAGGTTATGTTCGATTCAAAGTATGAATCAGGGATTTACGGTATTTTCGATGCAGAATCTGATTTAACAAAAGCCTTTAATGAAGCTGCACAAAGTAATAGCCATATTAATGAGCAAACATATATTTGGACAGCTGCTCCCAATATCGGAATCACTTCACAGTCAAACGTCCCTAAATATGAACCAGAAGCACCTGAAAATTCAAAAGTTGGCGGTTGGCAATACGGAATTGATGCGGAAAGCTGTAATATTGACACAAATCTTTTTTCAAAAAATATGAGGGAAGTACTTTGGTAGTATAGGAAGGATGGGATTATATTCCATCTTTTTTCTTTTAGATAGAGAAAAAAGATCGATTAGTTTTTAAGGATGCATGAGGTTTAACCGATTTCGATTCATTCTCACAAGAGAAATTTCTAGATTTAATTTGTTTTAAAACACTCTTGCTGTCTTGCTTCACCAGACCCTCCTTTAATGACAGTAAAAACTTTCTTGAATACGGAATGATCGATACACAAAATATAAAAAAAAGGGGGTTGGTAAAATGTTTGTACGATTCTTAAGAGAAAGCAAAATTGCAGCAACGGCTTTATTGTTAATGAGATTGTATTTAGGCTATAAATGGTTGACAAGTGGCTGGGGCAAAGTAACTGGAGGCGGGTTTGATGCCAGTGGATATTTACATGGTGCAGTTGCGAATGCAACAGGCGAAAATGCTACTGTTCAGCCGTGGTGGGCAAACTTTTTAGAAGCTATTGCCATTCCGAATGCCGGATTATTTAGCTATTTGGTGATGTGGGGAGAAGTTCTTGTTGGTATTGCCTTAATCCTTGGAATCTTTACAACTTTTGCTGCTTTAATGGGAGCAATTATGAACTTTTCTTTTTTGTTTAGTGGGACGATAAGCGTAAATCCACAAATGCTTTTATGGACAATCTTTATATTAGTTGCTGGATATAATGCAGGTAGATTTGGACTTGACCGCTACATTTTACCCGTTTTTAGACAGAGGTTTACAAGAACAGATGGTCCAATTGGGCAAATGTAGTGAAAACGGTTCTGTTCAAAATGTTCGGGAAAGCACGTGTGAAACCTTGGTTTCACACGTCTTTTACTTATCCAGAGAAGTTTTAGAAAATGAACCAAAATCACTACAAGTATCAAGCAAAGCCATCATCTAAAAAAATTTGCTTCTTAAGGATAGAATTAAGCTTTACTTTAGAAACTAATTATGATGACGAAAAATCAACTTATTATTTATTTGTTCGTTTTAAAGGAGAGACCATGAGTGAGAGGCTATATTCTTTCGTTTTGGCAAAAAATTGATCCCATTTACTACTCTTGCACACGTTTAAAATATGTCACAGATAAAGGAGACAATATTTTTCGGATTCGATTAACAAAGTATAAAGGAAGAAATATTGTCCTTTCAGATGGTACGCAAATAAATAAAAACGATATATTAGTAAAAATTCACCTTCACAATGTTCGCCTTCTAATGGAAGTGAAGGAAATAAAAAGTGAACTACGAAAGGCAAAAATTATTTATCGTCATGTGCAAAATTCACTTCCAGGCTTAGAGTTTTATATACGCCAGCATTTGTCCGCTTATAATGTTAAAGGAATCATAGGAATTACTCTTTTAAATAAAGGATGTGAACGGCTCGGTTTTGAAATTTTTGAAATTATAAACCCTATTTATAAATGGTACAAAACGTTAAGCTTTCTTCCCATAGGTATTCTATCTCATGAAAGTGTTAGGCTGAATGATGTGTTAAAGAAACAAAGACCTAATTACTTATTAATGTCTATGGCTAAACTAAGCAAATTATATAAAGGATATAGTCGATATAGATTAGAGGAAAGTGCAATGGGAAATTCTGAGAAAACAGTTCTCTTTTTACCTTTTTTACAAATTCCATCAGGACATCATCAAGTTGCAAGTGCTCTTATAGATAGTATACAGAGAGTAAATCCAGCAATAAAATGTGGAAAAACGGATATTTTAGCATATAGCTACGGAAAAATTGAAAAGTTCATTTCCCAATTTTATATCAATTGGATCTCAAGCTTTCCTAAGATATATAATTTGATCTATCAAAATACAGTGTACAAAGAACCTCAAAAAGAAAAACGTTATCGAGTGTACGAATTTCTTTTTCTGCGTTTTATGAAAAAACTTATTGCAGAAACGAATCCTGATTTAATTGTTTGCACCCATTCTTTGCCTTCTTATATGCTAAATTACTTAAAACAAAAAGCGGAAATAACAACTCCAATCATTAATGTATATACGGATTATTTTATTCACCAATTATGGGGAATAGATTGCATTGATCAACACTTTGTTCCAACTGCTCAAATGAAGAAGCTTCTTTTGGAAAAAGGAGTGAGAGAGGAACAAATCTTTATTACTGGAATCCCTGTTCACAAAAAGATTATAAAGCGGACCGCAATGAAATTACCTTCATGTAATAATACTTTTACAGTGGTGGTTTCAGGTGGAAATCTTGGCATAGGAGCAATCGAAGAATTATTGGAGGATTTAATCAATTACTATCCCAACAAGTTAAAGCTCATTGTTCTCTGTGGTAAAAATAGAGGACTTTATAAAAAAATTTCTTCGTTAAATCTTGACTACATAGAGGCGTATCCGTTCATTGCTAGCATGGATAAAATGAATCAACTGTATGAAGAAATGGATGCGATTATAACGAAACCAGGAGGGGTCACGATCAGTGAATGTATTTATAAAAGAAAGCCCATTTTTATATATCATGCTTTACCAGGGCAAGAGCAAATTAATTTAGAGCATTTAAAGGACAACGGCCTTGTTTTTCATTTGAAAAAGAAACGGGTTCTTGAACAAGTTCTCTCGGTACTTAAAGATGAAAAGCTCCTGCAAAACTATCATTATCAAATTGAAAAGTATCACAGGGAAATATGTTCCACGGAACCAGGACAACTCATTGCGCGGTGGCTAGAAAGCAAATGATGTGAATAACCGGAGGTCATTGCTGTCAATGACCTCCGGTTGTTCCTTAAGTTGCTGATGTATGAAAAGCGTAATCGCTCCTGATAGGTTGAAACTTCTTAGATTTAGTCAACAGGACGGCGAAAAGCTTTGAAGGAAGCTAAGTGGATAAAATCTTTTGTCAAAATAATTCAAGTTGAATTATTTTGAAGCGTAAAGCGCAATTTTTTTAATGCTGCTGATAATGGGCAGAATCAAGTTCAGGAGATGGGCTTCCTGGAATCGGGGTAGCATGTACATATGCAGGTGATTGGTTCAAGACAGGTACTTGACCCATCGCTTCCGGGTCAGCGATATATTCAAACTCTCCTGCGCTGTCCATACTTGGTCCACTTGCCCACCGACCAGCAGAACTTTCTTCGCCTTTTGAAAAGTTCATAAAGGAGTGGGAAACTTCTTTCTTTTCGAGTGATGTTGGGAATGTACTTGGAACAATCGGGCTCTGTGTTTGTTCAAGTTCTTCAATCGCTGCCATCCATTGATTTTGATGCATCGTATCTCTCGCAATGAGAAAAGACAGCATATCTCTCACGCCTTTGTCTGTGGTTGCTTCATACAACCTAACAACTTGAAGTCGACCTTGGCTTTCGGCGTTTAAATTAGCCCGGAAATCTGCGAGTAAATTACCGCTTGCAATTGTGTAACGAGAAGTCCAAGGATAGCCCATACTATCATCCGGTCTTGCGCCTAAGCCAGAGACGATGAAATGTTGCGGGTTCATCCCACCCATGACGGCACCAACAATGGATCTTTAGCTGCTTCTTCCTGATCAGTAACTGGTGCACCATCTAATAATTGGGCGATCATTGTTGCTAGCATCTCAACATGAGCCATTTCTTCTGTTCCAATATCTAGTAGCATATCTCTATACTTCTGTTCTCCTCTACAATTCCACCCTTGAAACAAATATTGCATCATTACTGAGATTTCTCCAAATTGTCCACCAAGAACTTCCTGTAATTTTTTGGCGTATACAGGATCTGGTTTATCCGGTTTTGCATTATACTGTAGTTCTTTTATGTGATAAAACAATTGCTGTTGCCTCCTTTAATGAAATATTTATTACTTCAATAGTTTTCGGTGCGGCAATGAATATTATGTATCTTAAAATGTTTACCAAGCCTTACATAATCAGCAGGTGGATGTGAATAATAATTTGGGATGGAGGGAGGACACCTTTATGGAGATACCGGAACGTGCAGGGAGTCTAACGAATAATAACGATTCCAAAAAAAGTGAAAAAAAATTAGCTTGGTGGCAGCTATCATTAATCGGTGTTGGCTGTATTATTGGAACAGGATATTTTCTTGGTTCTGGAATTGGGATTAAGATGACCGGCCCATCGATATTAATTACGTTTCTGCTGGCAGGTTTAGGAACTTTTATTGTCTCGGATGCATTAATGAAAATGTCTTCAAAGGATCCGCAAAAGGGCTCCTTTCGATCATATGCAAAGAAAGCTTACGGCAGTTGGGCTGGTTTTAGTAGTGGCTGGGTCTATTGGTTTTCTGAGATGTTAATTACGGGAAGTCAATTAACAGCTCTTTCAATCTTATCGAGGTTTGGTTTCCAAATCTTCCGCTTTGGATATTTGCAGCGGGGTATGCGATTTTGGGCGTTATTGTTGTCGTAATTGGAACAAAGGGGTTCGAACGAGCGCAAAATATTTTTGCCATTGTTAAAATAGCGGCAATTTTTATGTTTATTATTTTGGCAATAGCTGTCCTATTTGGTCTGTTTGGTGGAAGCAAAAATGATTTTACCATCCATGGAACGATGGACGAATTATTTCCTAAAGGGATGATGGGATTATGGGCATCTCTTATCTATGGTTTTTATGCATTCGGGGGAATTGAAATTATGGGGATTATGGCCCCGAGGCTGAAAAATAAGGAAGATGCAAGGAAATCTGGAGCGATTATGCTCATCATTCTTACAACCGTCTATCTTGTATCTATGGTATTAGCCACTGGATTAGTTTCAATCGATAAGTTTAACGCTGACGAAAGTCCATTTGTGAGTGCACTCGAAAAATATCATTTAGATTTCTTTCCCCATGTATTTAATGGAGGAATCATTATCGCTGGTTTTTCAACAATGGCAGCGTCGCTATTTGCGGTAACGAGTATGTTAGTCACTTTATCAGAGGATGGAGATGCACCGAAGTTTTTTTCGAAGAAAGGAAAATTGAAGGTTCCGCCATATGCTTTAGGATTAACGATTTGTGGTCTCATTACATCAATCATCCTCTCCTTTGTGATGCCTGATAAGGTGTATGAATATATAACAACCGCTGCCGGATTGATGCTTTTATATAATTGGTTTTTTATTCTCGTTTCCTTTCCTAGACTTATTCACGCCACTGGTTTTGATCATGTCAAAAGATTTACAGGAATGGCATTAATATTACTTGCGATCAGTGGGACACTTATTCATGGGTCCAGTCGCCCCGGTTTTTTTGTAAGTATTTTATTCGTTGGTCTTGTTTTGCTTGTCCTTTATATAAGACATTTAAAAAAGCGTAAGAAAAAATAACCCCTCTATACCTAATGGTTAAAGGGGAGCGTTTGTGCAGCTAACGGTTATTATTTCATATTTGGAGGTAGCATTCCTTTTCCTCCACTAAGGACAATGGGAAGAGTATTGTGAATATAAGGTGGGGCAGGCTTTAATTTTGGCTGTTTAGCTAATGGAACTGGATTTTCAACATAATTAAAGGTACCCTGCTTATCAATGCTCGGCCCTTGAGCCCATCTTCCAGTAGCACTTTCATTTCCTTTTGAGAAATTGAATAAGGTATAGGAAACTTCTTGTTTCTCTAATTCTTTCGGGAATGTGCTTGGTACGACAACATTTTCCTTTGCCTCTAGCTCTTTAATCGCCGCTATCCATTGATTTTGATGCATCCGATCTCGGGCAATTAGCCAAGAAAGCATGTCTTTAACACCGCGATCGTTTGTTGCTTCATAAAGTCTTACTGCTTGAAGTCGTCCTTGCGATTCAGCATTTAGATTTGCTCTAAAATCAGCTAATAAATTGCCACTTGCAATGATATAATCAGCAGTCCAACGATTGCCAACACTATCTGCCGGCATAGCGCCAAGTCCTGAGACGATAGCGTGCTGAGGGTTCATTCCACCTAAAATTGCTGCAACAACTGGATCCTTAGCAGCGTCCTCTAAATCACCTACAGGGGCACCATCAAGTAGGCGAGCAATCATTGTTGCGAGCATTTCAATATGGGCGAGCTCTTCTGCCCCGGTATCCATAAGTAAATCCTTATACTTTCCGTTTCCCCTCACGCTCCAGCCTTGGAAAAAATATTGCAGGGCGACGGATATTTCGCCAAATTGGCCACCTAATACTTCTTGTAATTGTCTGGCGAAAATCGGATCCGGTCTCTCAGGCTTTGCGTGATATTGTAATTCTTTAATGTGATAGAACAATGTCATTCACCTCAAATATTTTATCGATTTGGATTATCATTTTATTGTATTTATCGATGTTCTAATTGTGTTTGTCTATGATAACGGCCTAAATTTTTCCGCTAGTGCCTAATCTCTGGAATAAAGGGGATGCTACATAAGAATAATAAAATGGTAACGGTTCAATCAGCCAAGCTCATGGTGAATAAATGAGAGGAAGTGAAAAAATGTCTATATTTGTTTACCAAACATTCGAGGTTAAACAAGAGAAATTTAAAGAAGCGATTACTTGCGCAAAAAAAATCAAAAAATATCGTAATGAAAAATACAATCATCATGTCGAAATGTTGACGCCTATTACTGGACATGACTATACATACGCATTGCTTGCTAAGTATGAAGGTTTGGCGGAAATGGAATTACAAAATAGGAAAATGTTTGATGATGAAGAATATTTAAAGCTAATCGGAGAATTCTTTTTGGAAAATATTGTTCAAGGGAGTATGAACACACAAATTTTTAGAACGATGAATGACATCATTGCTGACAAAAAGGAAGAGGGAGAAAAAGAAGAGGAGAAATAATAATTGATTTGGACTGGGGAAAAGTGTCCCAGTCCAGTTTTATAGTATTTCAATAATTCCTTCGAAAACAAAGTAAAGACCAAATCCTATTAGTGATAAACCAGATATAATGGAAATAGATTTGAGGATATAAGAATTAAGAAATTTCCGTAAACCTGTTGTGAGTGAAGCAATTAGTAGATCCCATAGTGTTAGACCAAGAAAAATCATACTGCTGTAAAGAAGCAGGGAGCCTGGTCCGTTCATTTGCGCTGTTTTTGCTAAAACAGATCCGTAAATGCCAAGCCAAAATAAAATCGATAAAGGACTAGTAATCGACATGATAAATCCAGTTAAGAAACATTTTCTGAGGCTATCTTTTCCACTCCGATCATCAAGTGTAACAACACCTGCATTGACAATCCCTTCGATTCCAGAATAAATAAGAATGAATCCACCGAAAAGCCATAGAAATATTTGTACGATGGGAATCTCAAGGAAGTGGACCATTCCTAAATAGACGATCAGCATAAAAATACCGTCCGCAATCATCGATCCTGCTCCGACTATCCATGCATGCCAAAATCCGTTTTTAATTCCTTTATCCAACCGGGCAGAATTAACCGGGCCAATGGGGGCAGCTAGAGTAAAACCGAGTAGAATATAACTAAATAAAAGACTTATACTCAAAAACATCACTCCACAACAATCTAACTTGTACATTGTATGTGAGAAAATTTTAACTATGAATACTTGTCCAAAAAAATTTAGCGAGTTTATTCACGTATAAAGAGGAGCTGAATGAACTTTTAGAATTCTAGCTTTATCCTCCATAACACATTCGTGAAACTATCGACGCTGAAACCAACTGAAATATTGTCGGCAGCGACAGTGATTTCGATTGACATATAAGAAAATTTACCATATTCTAAAAATAGATATTAGAGTCAATTTCAGACCAAGTAAACTTTGGAATGAAATCGATATTAGTCAGAATATGTAATAGTGAGTGGTTGCCAATGGCTTTAAAGACAGAACAGCGTATTGGGCGTCATGCAACCTTACTTTTACTAGCAGATGACCATCGTGAGCTCTCGCAACAAACAGAGCAAATAGGATGGAAAAGCTGTTTAGGAAAAGTGGGATCGATGGAGTCGCAAAAGGTAGTTGCTGCGATAGAAGTAGCAGCAAAACAACAAGGAGTTATTAGTCAAGAACTTTATCGGGAAACACATGCTTTATACCATGCGATCATGGAAGCTCTCCATGGAATAACTCGTGGGCAAATGCAGCTAGGTTCAGTGATGAGAACGGTCGGGTTGCGCTTTGCCGTGGTGCGAGGCAATCCATACGAAGATGAAGCAGAAGGCGAGTGGATTGCAGTCGCCATCTATGGAACGATTGGTGCACCGGTTCGAGGTTTAGAGCATGAAACATTAGGACTTGGAATCAATCATATTTGAGTGGATGTGTTGGCGAAATTTAAACAATACCAATATGTTTTTCCAGTTTTAATATTGATTCTTACATGATTCAGACAACCAATTGCATAAAGTATGCCCAGAGCTATTAGATACTAGGGGGCTGTACACGAAAAATCAAAAATTTGATTTTATGTGTATGGCTCCCTTTTTATGTGTTGCTTTATCTTGGTAAAGAAATAAAACGAAAGCGGGTGGAATTATGGTGGTTTTAACAGGAAATACATTGACATTAGAACAAATGAAGGAAATTCTCTTTGAACAAAAATGGGTATCCGTTTCTGAAGAAAGCTGGGAGAAAGTTGAGGAAAGCCGAGCGGCAGTTGAAAAAATTGTTAAAGAAAACCGTGTTGTCTATGGGATTACGACTGGTTTTGGGAAATTTAGTGATGTATTAATCAATAAGGAGCATGTTGAAGAATTGCAACTTAATCTAATTCATTCACATGCGGTAGGAGTTGGAGAAGTTTTTCCAGAAATCGTCTCAAGAGCTATGCTAGTCCTAAGAGCGAATGCTCTTTTAAAAGGGTACTCTGGCGTTAGAAAAATAGTAATTGAAAGATTGCTTGAGTTTGTCAATAAGGGGATCCATCCAGTCGTCCCTCAGCAAGGCTCATTGGGAGCAAGTGGGGATTTAGCTCCACTCTCCCATTTAGTCCTTCCATTGTTAGGGGAGGGTGAAGTATTTTACAAAGGTCGTAGAGTTGAGGCTTTAAAAGCAATGACGAAAGAAGGGATTTTTCCTATTACGTTAACAGCGAAAGAAGGTCTTGCCTTAATTAATGGAACACAAGCGATGACAGCAATGAGGGTTATCGGATATTTAGAAGCAGAAAAAATGGCCTATCAATCTGAATTGATTGCTGCTATGACAATGGAAGGATTAAATGGCATTATTGATGCTTTTGATCAGGATGTCCATATTGCCCGCGGTTATCCGGAGCAAATAAAGGTAGCTGAAAGAATGAGGGAAATCCTTGATGGGAGCAAGCTTGTAACAAAACAAGGGGAAATTAGAGTACAAGACGCCTATTCTTTAAGATGCATTCCGCAGGTACATGGGGCAACTTGGCAAGTATTAAACTATGTGAAAGAAAAATTAGAAATTGAAATGAATGCTGCCACAGATAATCCGCTTATTTTTGAAGGTGGAAAAAAGGTTATTTCAGGGGGTAATTTCCATGGGCAACCGATTGCTTTTGCAATGGACTTTCTCGGTATAGCGATTGCCGAACTCGCCAATATATCCGAGCGGAGGATCGAAAGATTAGTGAATCCGCAATTAAATGATTTACCACCTTTTTTAAGTCCTGAACCAGGGCTGCAATCAGGGGCGATGATCATGCAATATTGTGCAGCATCACTTGTTTCAGAGAATAAGACATTGGCACATCCGGCAAGTGTAGACTCGATTCCATCCTCTGCTAATCAAGAGGACCATGTCAGTATGGGAACGATTGGTTCAAGACATGCTTATCAGATTATTGCAAATACGAGGCGTGTTTTAGCGATCGAATTAATTTGTGCTATGCAGGCAGCAGAAATAAAGGGGAAGGAAAAAATGAGTCCAATTACAAAAGAAATCCTTGAAGAAGGGAGGAGCATAATTCCTTTTATTGAAAAGGATAGGGTTTTTGCAAAGGATATTGCTGTTGCAGAGGAATGGCTGAAAACATCGGTTGCTATTTCGAAAAAAAAAGTAATTTTTGAAGTCGAGACATGTTGAAATAACATGATTTTTGAAACTAAGGAGGAGAAGAGATGAAGAGCACAAGCAAAGTAATTCGTTATCGAGGAACGGAACTAAATACTAAAGGTTGGCAGCAGGAAGCTGCTTTAAGGATGCTGATGAATAATTTAGATTCAGAGGTTGCTGAACGTCCAGAGGATTTGGTTGTGTACGGAGGAATTGGCAAAGCGGCACGAAATTGGGAATCTTTTGATGCAATCGTTGAGTCATTGAAAAAATTGGAAGCAGATGAAACGTTAATGATCCAGTCTGGGAAGCCAGTAGCGATTTTCAAAACGCATACAGATGCCCCAAGAGTTCTCATCGCCAATTCAAATCTTGTTCCCGCTTATGCGAACTGGGATACATTTCATGAATTAGATAAAAAGGGCTTAATGATGTATGGACAAATGACAGCAGGAAGCTGGATTTATATAGGCTCTCAAGGGATTGTTCAAGGAACATATGAAACCTTTGCCGAGTTAGCCAAGCAGCATTTCAATGGTTCATTACAGCATACGATAACCGTTACTGCTGGATTAGGTGGAATGGGAGGTGCTCAACCTCTCGCGGTGACAATGAATGGTGGTGTTTGTATTGCTGTTGAAGTGGATGAGACAAGAATTGATCGGAGATTAGAAACGAAGTATACCGATATTAAGACCAATTCACTAGAGGAAGCATTACAATTGGCGGCCGTTGCAAAAAAAGAAGGAAAGGCACTTTCAATAGGTTTATTAGGTAATATAGCAGATATTTTGCCAGAAATGCTCAGCAGAGGTTTTATTCCAGATGTTTTAACCGATCAGACTTCTGCTCATGATCCGTTAAACGGTTATATTCCAGCACAGATGACTTTAGAAGAAGCTGCACGTTTAAGGGTTGGAAATCCAGAAAGATACGTAAAAGCAGCGAAAAGTTCTATGGCAAGACATGTAATAGCAATGTTGAAAATGATGGAACACGGTGCTATCACCTTTGATTACGGCAATAATATTCGCCAAGTAGCAAAGGATGAAGGGGTAGAGAATGCTTTTGACTTCCCAGGCTTTGTACCAGCTTATATACGCCCGCAATTTTGCGTCGGTAAGGGTCCGTTCCGTTGGGCAGCTTTATCTGGAGATCCTGAGGATATTTATAAAACGGACGCAGCTATTCTTAGAGAATTTGCTGACAACGAGCATTTATGTAATTGGATTCGCATGGCCCAGGATAAGATTCAGTTTCAAGGTCTGCCATCACGGATCTGTTGGCTTGGATATGGAGAACGGGCACGTTTCGGCAAAATTATTAATGACATGGTAGCTAGTGGTGAATTGAAGGCACCTATCGTCATCGGTAGAGACCATTTAGATTCTGGCTCTGTTGCCTCTCCAAATAGAGAGACAGAGGCCATGCTTGATGGCTCTGATGCTGTATCAGACTGGCCGATTTTAAACGCTCTCATTAATGCGGTTGGAGGGGCTACTTGGGTTTCTGTTCATCATGGCGGCGGGGTCGGCATGGGTTATTCCCAGCATGCGGGAGTTGTCATTGTTGCTGACGGGACAAAGGAAGCGGAGGAACGGATTAAAAGAGTACTTACGACAGACCCGGGCATGGGGGTAGTTAGACACGCGGATGCTGGCTATGAATTAGCGAAGAAGACTGCTCGAGAAAAAGGAATTCGCATGCCGATGCTTGAGAAGGAGGCTGAGTCATAATGACAAAACCTCTTTGGATCAAAAATGCATCTCAACTGGTTACTCTTGCAAGCGAACAACAAGGTCCCCGTTCAAAAGAAGCGATGTCTAATTTGGGTATAATCGAAAATGGAAGTATTTGGATTGAGAATGGATTCATTGAAGCAGTTGCAACGACAGAAGAAATTAAGCAACGGTACGAAAACCGTCTCCATGAGGCTGAAATCTTTGATGCAAATAATTTATTAGTGACACCTGGTCTAGTTGATCCTCACACCCATGTCGTCTATGGGGGAAGCAGAGAACGGGAATTTGAGATGCGCCTTGAAGGTGCAACTTATATGGAAATTATGAATGCTGGTGGAGGGATTCATGCAACAGCAAGGATGACTCGGGAAGTATCAGAAATGGACCTGTTTGAGCAAACTTCAAGGAGACTTAACTCTTTTTTACAGCATGGAGTGACAACAATTGAAGGAAAAAGTGGTTATGGAATGGACCTTGAGACGGAATTAAAGCAATTGAGAGTGATGAAAAAGCTGCAAAAAGAACATCAGATCGATCTTGTTCCGACATTTATGGGGGCACATGCAGTTCCGCCAGAATACAAAGGCAAAGAAGATCAGTTTGTTGATTTGTTAATTGAGGAAATGCTTCCCATTATTGCAAAAGAGAAGTTAGCAGAATTTAACGATGTTTTTTGTGAAAAAGGAGTCTACACTCCTGAGCAATCTGAAAGGATTTTAGAAGCTGGAAAAAAATACGGACTCATCCCGAAAATACATGCTGATGAAATTGAACCGTATGGGGGAGCTGAGCTTGCCGCGAAAGTTGGCGCTATTTCTGCGGAGCATTTGCTTAAAGCGTCTGATCATGGGATTGAAATGATGGCTAAGGCCGGGGTCATCGCTTGTCTCCTACCGGCAACAGCTCTTTATTTGAGAGAAGAAGCTGCTAAAGGGAGAAAAATGATCGATGCAGGAGTACCAGTTGCCATTTCAACTGATTGTAATCCTGGCTCATCCCCAACCACCTCGATGCCTTTAGTAATGAACCTTGCTTGTATTACGATGCGTCTAACACCAGCAGAAGCTTTGACAGCAGCAACTTATAATGCCGCTTGTGCCATAAACCGTCAAGAGGTCGTTGGCTCATTAGAGAAGGGAAAACAGGCAGATATAGTTGTCTGGAATGTAAAGGATTATCGTGAACTGCAATATTTATTTGGTGTTAACCATGTGAAAAGTGTTTGGAAAAAAGGTGTTAAGGTGGTGTCAAATGAATGAATGGGCATTGGTTGCATTCCCCTGAATGGAAATGGACTAACAACAGCACGGTGGATAAGCAATTTGTTCATCAATGGGTCGTTCCACTAGAGGAAATATCGTCCTATCCAGATGTAGTTCTTTATGGTGCGCCAATTTCTCGTTCATCGATAAGTGTTTCAGGCGCATCTCAATATCCAGATGAATTTAGGAAAATGTGGAAAAAGTTTGCTACCTATCAAATTGAAAAGAATATTGATCTAACAAGCCTTAACGTGGCAGATGCTGGCGATGTTCAAATGCATACGACTGATATTCTCCTTTCTCATGAGAGAATAGAGGCAGCGACCTCCTACATCGTTAAAAAATATGCTCGCTCTGTCACTTCTCTCATCGGAGGTGATCATTCTGTTACTGCTTGTGCTATTCGTGGGATAAAAGAACAATATCCCGAGGAAAAAATTGGTATTCTTCAATTAGATACGCACCTAGATGTGAGGGATCCAAGAGAGCTTGGACCAGCAAATGGAACACCTATTCGTCAATTAATTGATGGAAAAGTTGTTGAGGGTAGGCATATTATTAATATTGGCTTGCATGGTTTTTTTAATGCAAAGTCCCTTGTTGACTACGCACGGGAAAAAGAAATTAAGCTAATTCCGTTAAATGAAGCAAGAAATCGAGGTTTGGTGCATACGATAAAGAGGTCAATCGAGTATTTGGAAACAGAGGTCGATAGAATTTATGTAACCGTTGATATGGATGTTCTAGACATCTCCGTTGCACCTGGTGTTCCAGCGTCGACTCCAGGCGGCATGAACTCACAAGAATTGTTTGATATATTGTTTGAGATAGGGACACATCAAGAGGTTAATCATATTGATTTTGTTTGTCTCGATCCAACGAAGGATTCAATTGTCGCTGAAACGGTTAAAATCGGAGTCTATGCTTGGCTGCAATATTTAAGCGGTGTCGCTGTTCGAAAATTAACGTAAAATCGATTACTATGCTTGCTAGTAAGTTTTTTGTGGGCTTTATAATAAAATTGACCTATCGATAAGAAGTGTTTAAAATGATTATGTCTGCTCGCAACTTTTGCTTACAGGTGGGGATAGGATGACGATTTTTATTCTAATAGTTATTATATTTCTTGTTTTCAACCTTTCTCGGTATTTACCCGTATGGGGAGTACGTTGTCTACAAATGTTGGAAATAGATGAGAATAGCACAACGATCGTTGATGTTCGAGATTATAATCAATCATATAAGGACGTTACTCAAGCCGCGATTAATATACCAGTGGCGTATTTAAATAGATATTTTCATGAAATTCCTGGTAAACAAATACATGTTGTTGCTGCGAATCCACTTGAAAAAAATATCAGTATTCGTTTCTTAAGAAAAAAAGGGTATGCGGTTAAAAGCTATACAATAACAGACTGCCAATGTAATTAAAGGAGTTAGATGTTTAAAAACTACAGGATTCGTTGGTTGGTCAAACTGCCGATAGACTCGTTTTTAATCGAGTTTGTCGACAGTTTTTTTGTTTTGAACAAATTTCTTATTGTCGCGGATAATTCTTTTATGAAAAAGACGTTGAAAGAAATTGAGTAGTTGTATGAGGCAAGTTGACTATCGGAACTTAATTTTGATTTTTCAGATAACTTATGAGGACAGGTACAAAACTCAACATCGATCTTTTTACGATCTTTTGAGGCAAAAAAGAAAAGGGATTGAGAGGTATCCTCTAAAATCCCTTTATCGATAATTGAATTTGACAGAGTTAAACTATATTTTTTACATGCTATTATTTACTAATAAACATTTGTGTCCAGTAATTCCCATTCTCTACATAGCCAACGCCGATATGGGTAAATGAGGAATTTAAAATGTTGGCGCGATGCCCTTCACTATTCATCCACGCTTGCACGACCTCTTCAGGTGAACGCTGTCCCATGGCAATGTTTTCTCCAGCAGAACGATAAGAAACCCCGAATTGCTTCATCATATCAAAAGGAGAACCATAGCTTGGACTTGTATGGCTGAAATAGCCCTTTGCTTTCATGTCCTCAGATTTTATTCTTGCAACTTCGCTTAAAGTTGCATCAGTTTTCAAGGCTGGAAGCCCATTTTTAGCGCGCTCTTCGTTAGTTAAATCGACTACTTTTTGTTCAAAGGCACTTGCTTGAGTGCTGGACTTTGATGGTTGTTGGCTTGTTGCCGGTTCTTTTGGCGATTGTTGGGCTGGTACAGGCTTCGTAGAAACAGGTTTATCTGTTGTCACCGTTTTGTCGTTGTTCGTTTGTTGTTTTTGATTATGTTTGAAATGGCTCTGACTCTTTTGCAAAAATTTGTTAAGTAAACGATTTATTTGCTCATTATTTAAATTTTCTTGTTGGTAAATAACTATGTTTTTCACTTGTTTTGTCTCAATAGGTGCAGCATCTGCACTAATGGTTGCTGCCGAGGAAAATAAAAGAGCGGCAGAAGCAGCGATTGGTACGATGAATTTCTTTTTCATATGGTATAGCCTCCTAGAAAAATCTTGTGTTTTCTTGCTTCTTCATGTTAGCATGCGATTTTTGTCATATTTCAGGGAGGTTTTTCCATGCTAAGGCTATGAAATAGATGAATGATTATTCCATTTGTGATGCAACCCAATAAATACCTACGTTTCTAAAATAAATTCACTAAAATCAATAAATGTAAATATTAGGATTGAATGTTATAAATTACAACTAATTTGGGGTTGACATGGTGGAAAAAAGGGGGAGTTTATTACATCTATAACGAATATGTAACTAAATTTAATGGAAAATGGCAATAAAAACGTATCTACATTTAACGCAAATTGAAATTCCAATAGGGTACCCATTTTCATGTTTTTTATAAAGATGTTTTCCATTTAACGCGATAATTACCACCTATATTATCTCACGCTTCCATTAAAACTAAGGAAGTAGTTAGTACATTTTATAAAGGAGGGGTTTTAATTGATAAAGAAAACATCAAGTATTGTACTGACTTCTGTATTGCTATTCAGCCTTGCCGCATGTGGAGTAGGTAATGACAATGTTGCCCATGATCCATCGAATGACGGCAGAACAGGTACGCTCCCTGTTCGCAATGATGTTAACAATAATCGTGGTTTTTTTGAGCGCAGTTGGGAAGAAGGAACCGACTTTATTGACAACGTCGCTAATGATATGGGATTTCAAGGAGAAAATAGAGCTAATCGTCGCAATGACAATGTCGATATTTCTGCTTCTAACACAAGCATTAACAGTGATAAATATCCACATACCAAAGCTGTTTTGATCCAAGATGCAAAATTTTCCTTTACTCCAGCAGACGGAAATGATTTGGCTTCAATTCAGAAGTAGCTTGAAGAACAATTAAAAGCAAGATTCGGACAATTAACACCACAACTACGTCAGCAAGCTAAGCAACAAGCACAACAACAAGTCCAACGGCAACAAGGCCAGCAGCAACCGTCACAACAGCAAGGGCAGCAACAACAAGGCCAGCAACAACAAGGGCAGCAACAGCAAGGGCAGCAACAACAAGCACAGCAGCAACCTGCTGAGCAGCCCAAACAACAGGAGCAAGGACAGGGTGAAACAGGCAACATAAGTGAATTTGCCCAACAAGTTATCGATCTGACAAACCAAGAACGTGCAAAAAGTGGTTTACCAGCATTAAAGGCTGATGCGAAAATTAGTAGTGTTGCCTTGAAAAAGTCTCAAGATATGCAGGCGAATAATTACTTTTCACATACGAGTCCAACATATGGATCACCGTTCGATATGATGAGGGACTTTGGTGTCACTTATAAATCAGCTGGTGAAAACATTGCACAAGGACAGAGAACACCGCAGGAAGTTGTTCAAGCTTGGATGAATAGTGAAGGACATCGCGCGAACATTTTAAATTCTTCCTTTACTCATATAGGCGTTGGATATGAACAAAATGGAAATCATTGGACGCAAATGTTTGTTGGAAGATAATAATCCTTTTGGGAGTCTTATTGTTATGGATAGGACTCCCTTTTATACATATTCATTTATTAGCGTAGTAGGTGAAAATACCTAAAAAAAACCGTTCCAAAAGGGGAACGGATAAAAGAGACGTGTTCGAGTAGAAAACTAACCTATATGTAGTGAAAATCAAGAAGATGAAATCAATATGTTGATTTTTATTTTACCATATGATTTCAGGTTAGGCAAATTGTTACTATTTACTCATACTTCTCTTAATTCGGAAATTTCGACGGTAGTTCTTTCTTCTAAAGGTCCTCTTAAATGGACGGTTGCAGTTTGTCCATCTTCATTAAGCTGATCAATCCAAACTGATGCACCATTATAATGAACTTCAATATCTGCTGAAGAAGATAAAATTTGTTTAATACGTTTAATGTCCATTTGTTTTCCTCCTTCCTGTTTATCATTGTTAGTTTGTCGGAGGAATGGATACTTTATGCTGATCATTTAATTTAAAGCGAAAATATTACAGAAACATCAGCACAGCATAAGGAAAGACAATCATGATGAGTGAAATCGTTAGAATGGTTGAGATCGATTTTTTGGTTAATTTTTTCCCTTCTCGTTTGAAAGGTAACCCATTTTTATAAATGACGAATATGATCGCTAGCAGTGCTAATGCCTGAAGTGCAAATAAAATTTTATGGAAAATCGCACTTGCCGACAAATCTTGCACAGTTGTATCTGAAATTAAAAGAATAATTCGATCATTGATGGTGCCAAATAGGCCAAAAAACAAAATCAGGAGAACGAGAATAATGAAGAAATAAAAAATTTTTATTTTAGCCATGGATAAAAACCTCTCTTATTAATTATTGAAGCATATATATGCTACCATTTCTCGTTATTAGAAACAATTGATTGAAAAGGTTTATGAAAGAATATGATTGTTTTTGATTAAAATTGATTAAAAATGATTGATTTTGGCTGAAAGTTGCAGTATGATAGAAACATAATGATGAAAACGCTTCAATGGAGGTGGTTTCTTGCTAGAAACTGAACGACACGAAAAAATTTTAAAGCTGTTAAAAGAAAAAAATACAGTAAAAATTCACGAGCTTGTAGAACTTACCGCTTCATCTGAATCAACGATTCGCCGAGATTTAACATATTTAGAGAATAGAAAATTTTTAAAGAGGGTTCATGGTGGTGCAGCAAGACTACAGGGGAAATTACAAGAGCCGTCAATGATTGAAAAATCATCCAAAAACCATCAAGCAAAACAAAAAATCGCAAAATTTGCTGTTGGATTAATCGAAGAAGGTGATTCCATTTATCTAGATGCGGGTTCAACCATTCTAGAAATGATCCCGCATCTACCAGAAAACATCGTCGTAGTCACAAACGGAATGACGCATTTGCCATTGCTATTAGAAAAAAATATAAGAACATATTTAATTGGCGGCTTTGTCAAACCGTCGACAAAAGCCATCATTGGTCGAGACGCTTGGGCAAGTCTCCAACATTATCGTTTTGACAAATGCTTTATGGGAGTTAATGGGATCCATCCTCATTTCGGATTTACAACCCCTGATCAGGAGGAAGCGACCATAAAAGAATTAGCCATTTCGTTATCGCGAGAAGCATTCATTTTAGCGGATGATTCTAAATTTACAGAAGTTGCATTTGCTAAAATTGCTGATATTGAAGCAGCAACGATCATTACGAACGAGTTAGAGCGGGATATTGAAAAACAATATGAGGAAAAAACAGTTATAAAGGTTGTGACATCATGATTTACACAGTTACATTAAATCCATCTTTAGACTATATCGTTAAATTGAACCAATTTGAACTTGGTAGCTTAAATCGCTCCAGCGCTGAATCGAAGTTTCCTGGTGGAAAAGGGATAAATGTGTCACAAGTGTTAAAAAGGGTTGGTGTGAATAGTAGAGCACTAGGCTTTATAGGGGGCTTTACTGGAGCTTATATTGAAGATTTTCTGAAAAAAAACGGAATTGAAACAGACTTTGTTTACGTTAATGAAGATACAAGAATTAATGTCAAAATTAAGGCTGAAGAGGAAACAGAGCTGAATGCAAAAGGTCCTGCCATCTTAGAAAGTGATTTCACAGCATTAAAGGACAAAATTCAAAACCTTACCGAAAACGACATCCTTATTTTAGCGGGAAGTATTCCAACCTCAATGCCAAGAAACACATATGAGGATCTGGCTAAAATTTGTCTGGAAAGAAAAGTGAAATGGATCGTCGATGCTGAAGAGGAACTTCTCAAAAGCATTCTTATGTATAAACCTTTTCTCATTAAGCCTAATCATCATGAATTGGGTGACTTTTTCAATGTGAAAATTGAGAGTGGGGAGCAAGCTATTCCTTATGCAAAAAAGCTAGTGGGAATGGGAGCAGAAAATGTGATCGTTTCTTTAGCAGGTAAAGGAGCAATCTTTGTTAATAAGGATACGACATTGAAATCTAATACGCCAACTGGGGAATTGAAGAGTTCTGTCGGTGCAGGAGATTCAATGGTTGCGGGCTTTATTGCTAAGTACGAGCTTAGTGGTGACTATGAAGAAGCCTTTCGATACAGTGTAGCGAGCGGAAGTGCGACAGCGTTTTCCTTAGGATTATGTACGAAGGATAAGGTAGAGGAAGTATTGACGCAAGTAAAGATAGTAAAGATAAAGGGGGAACAATCATGAGAATTACTGAGTTGTTAACAAAAGAAACGATAAAACTATCCATTAGTGGAAATGGAAAAAATGACACAATTGAAGAATTGGTTGAGATCCTTGATCAAGCCAATAAATTAGCCGACAAAAATGATTTTAAAGAGGCCATTTTAATGCGAGAGGCCCAGAGTACTACAGGAATTGGAGAAGGTATTGCTATCCCTCATGCAAAGACAAGCGCAGTTCGTGAAGCAGCTATTGCGTTTGGTCGCTCTCAGTCTGGTGTTGAATACCAATCACTAGATGGTGAGCCAGCACATCTAGTATTTATGATTGCTGCAACTGAAGGGGCCAACAATACCCATTTGGAAGCCCTTTCTAGACTTTCGACTATTTTGATGAATGCGGAAGTAAGAGAGCAACTTTTACTTGCAAACACAAAGGATGAAATTATTGCGATTATTAATGAACATGATCAGGAAAAAGAAGTAGAAGAGCAGTCGATGAGTGGAAAAAAAGACTTTATCGTCGCCGTAACAGGATGTCCAACGGGGATAGCTCATACGTATATGGCAGCTGATTCATTGAAACAAAAAGCCCAAGAACTTGGGATCGATATTAAAGTTGAAACGAATGGGTCAGGTGGAGCAAAAAATATATTGACCGAAGAAGAAATTGAAAATGCGACTGCTGTCATTGTTGCTGCAGATACAAATGTGGAAATGAACCGTTTTAATGGTAAGCATGTGATAGAAGTTCCTGTCGCTGATGGAATTCGTAAGCCACAGCAATTGATTGAAAGAGCGATTAAACAAGATGCACCGATTTATAAAGGACAAGGTGGAGCGAAGCTAGAAAATAAACAAGAATCTTCTCGTAGTTTTGCTTCGACGATTTATAAGCATTTAATGAGCGGTGTTTCTAATATGTTACCATTTGTTGTTGGCGGAGGGATATTAATTGCCATTAGCTTTATGTTTGGGGTTAACGCATCCGACCCAAATGATCCATCTTATCATCCCATTGCGGAAGCATTAAATACGATTGGTGGCGGTACAGCTTTCGGGCTAATGATTCCGATTTTAGCTGGTTTTATTGCGATGAGCATTGCTGATCGTCCAGGTTTTGCAGCTGGGATGGTAGGTGGTATGCTTGCAGCGACAGGTGGTGCCGGTTTCCTCGGTGGTCTCGTCGCTGGTTTTCTTGCCGGTTATTTAGTGATTGGTTTGAAAAAGATTTTCTCAGGTTTACCTGCTTCACTCGAAGGGATTAAAACGATCTTACTCTATCCATTATTGGGAATTGCATTAACTGGTTTTATTATGTTATATGTTGTCAATAAACCAGTTGCCGCTTTAAATACAGGTATCTCTGATTGGCTTTCTACTCTTGGAACAGGTAATGCTGTTTTATTAGGAATTATTCTTGGATTAATGATGTCATTTGATATGGGAGGACCTGTTAATAAGGCGGCATATGTATTTGGAACAGGGCTATTAGCAAGTGGTGTTTATGAGCCAATGGCAGCGATAATGGCAGCAGGTATGGTTCCTCCACTTGGAATTGCGATTGCGACAACTATTTTCAAAAATCGCTTTAATAAGCAAGATCGTGAAGCTGGTAAAGTGAACTATATTATGGGTCTATCCTTTATTACTGAGGGAGCAATTCCTTTTGCAGCAGCAGATCCGGTTCGAGTCATACCATCGTTGATGGCAGGTTCTGCAGTAGCAGGAGGTTTGTCCATGCTTTTTGGCATCGGTCTACAGGCTCCTCATGGCGGATTATTCGTTATTCCACTGGTTAGCGGTGGTTGGTTCATGTACTTATTGGCAATTGCGATTGGTGCAGTCGTTTCCGCTATTTTGCTAGGAGTACTCAAAAAGCCTATTAAATAAAAAGTAAAAACGAACAAGGTTATCTGGGCCTTGTTCGTTTTTTAATGCCGTTTAGTTTGTTCATATCGATATTTCTTTTTAAAGTGTAACAGGTCTATACTTGCCGTGAATTTTATCGGAAAAGAACGGTATCTTCGTTCTAAATTTTCCGGCGCTGAGCGAGGAAGCTGTTTTTATGCATCTGCGTTTAACGATACCAATTTCGATTAAAATCCAATTCTAAAACCTGACCGAACTTATTGGCGAAATCGATAAAATAAGCACCTTTTGCCGTCAAAATCCCTCTATCGAACACATAGGGAGCATCAACGTACCCTTTTTCAGAAAAGACCCCTAAAAATTCTCGCGCCTGCTTTGAAATCCCTGTCGTATAATTCCGATCGAGTAAAATTCCTGCTTTCGCTAACAAAAATGGTGCACTTGAAATGGCTCCGATGACAGCATCTTGTTCATATACTTTGCGAATAAATTCAAAAAGTGATTCGATTTCCATTAAATGTTGAAAGTCATCAACACCTGGGAGGACTAGACTTTGTAATTGTTCAAGCTGTATTTTTTCAATAGTTGTTTCTGGTAGACAGGTCAGACCGGCCTCACCCTTGACCGCTTCATCATTTAATCCAATAAATATTTTCGGATGATTGGCTTGGGTTAAGACAGAAAGAATGACAGATAGCTCGTATTCGCTAAATCTTGGATAAAGTAAGATGCCGGTTGTCATTACCGCACCTCCTGGGAAAAATTTCACTCTCTGTTATAACAATTTCTACATTTTTTGATAAACTCCTTTAAAATTCTTAAAATTAAGTCTTTTTTAACTTAAATTGTTGACAAAAAGTTTTGGGCTCGTTTATTGTAAAACATGGTTCATAGGTCTTTCGGTATATTTGAAAGGAGAGCAAAATGAACCAATTATCAACATGGGTGTATAACAAAGGCAAAATAAAGAAACACACGCTCATATTTATTAAAAAGAACCTATATATTTTATGAGATGACATTAAGGTGAAATTTGAAGAAGGGCAGGGATTTGTATATGGCAAATTATGAACAAGCCGCACAATTTGAACATCGTTTTTGGCTTCAAGTACTAGGGGATCATGCGAGGTTTATTCATGATTCACTCGGTCCGAATGAAAAAGAGTTGATCGAGCAAGCAAGTGCTTTTATTGCAATTTTTGATCAATTATTACATCAGGTTGAGGGTACGGATTTAATGAAATTAAGCGAAAGGGCCGAGGTGGAAGCAAAGAAATTGCGGCAGTTTAAATTGGATATTATTGAGCGTCATTTGACAGGTTATATAACGATTCATTTAGGTCCAGCATTTATTAATCATATGGTTAACGAGTTGGAAGAATACTTACTGCTGTTAGAGTATTTGAAAAAAGGAGAAGTTCCACCAGTATTTCATGAACTTCATCATCATTTAATTTGGTTGTTAGACGGTGCTGGTCATGCAGGAGCCATCTCTGACAATATGGAAACGGTTGAGAAAAAAAT
The DNA here is from genome assembly GCF_008764295.1 of Bacillus methanolicus. GTDB lineage: Bacteria > Bacillota > Bacilli > Bacillales > Cytobacillaceae > Robertmurraya > Robertmurraya methanolica_A. Next base: position 40,141 of record NZ_VTQX01000021.1, read on the forward strand.
AAAACGGCAAAGCGATGAATTTACAAAGGACTTTGAAGCTTTTTACTTAAAAGCAGTTGAATTGACAGGCTTTTTACGGACAAATTTATCAACTTTTCCCGCCCTCGAAAAATTCAATCATGACGTCCAACTGGAAATGAATTTATTTATGGGCTTCTTAAATGAAATTGAGGAATTAGAATTAAGTAAAGAAGCATTAGGTACATTTGCTCCATTAATGGCAGACCATATGATGCGTGAAGAATGTTATTATTTAACAAAACTTGCTGAAACAACAGATATTGAACAGCCCCAATGTGATCCGACTAAACCAAGATTAGAAATTTAAGGCTGTCTTTAGTGAAGCAAACCAATGCGCAAGAGCCATACTCTTGCGCATTGGTGAAAACGATTTTATCCTAATTGTTTAATAAATTCCCTCATAAACCCAGGTAAATCAGGCCAAGCATGCCCTGATACAAGGTTACCCTCGACATGAAGATGTTCCTCGATATATGTAGCACCTGTCGCTTCTACATCTGGCTTACAAGCGATGTAAGCGGTAAGTTCTCTGTCTTTTAAATATTGCTTTACTGTGGTTAAAATAAGACTAGCATGGCAGATAGCGGCAATTGGTTTATTCGCTTCAAAAAAATGAGCAACAATCGCTGGAACATTTTCGTTTAAACGAATATACTCTGGAGCCCTCCCCCCTGGAATAATTAATCCATCGTACTCATCTGCCTTTACTTCCTCAAATGTAAGGTGAGATTCAATTAAATATCCTTTGCTTTCTGTGTAAGTGTCCCATCCGATAAAATCATGAACGACCGTTTGCAACTGCTTCTTTGATGGAGCGGCAATTTGTACATCATAACCTTCTTCAAGACAACGGAAATACGGATAGTAAATTTCTAGTGCTTCAACCGCATCTCCGGCAAGAATGAGAATTTTTTTTGACATTAACAATTCCTCCTCTCCAATTATAAAAGGCTCCTGCCTTTCAAGTATAATATTCGTAGAGGACGAGACAGATTCCTTTCTTTGTCGTAAAAATTCATAGGATTTTTACAATTTTGTTTTTATCATTGGATTGTTGTCAGGAATGGAAAGGGAAATACACTGTTCTAATCTTAAGTTTTAACTAAGATATTTTAATTGTGTGAAAGGAACCTGGTAAAGCGGTTGAATGGCTATTGAAAAGCTCCATTCAATCGCTTTCTGACCGAGGTTGAAGAATTAGTTTAAACTTATTTTTTATCCGGTTTAATGGCAAATAGTGTTAATAAGACCGCGATGATGCCAATGATGGCTAAAATATAAAAAAGAGTTCCCTCTAGTTGATTTAAAAGAATTGCGATGACGGGTGGCCCTGCAGCTACTCCGATAAAACGCATTGAATGATAAATGGAAGTAATAGTCCCCCGTTGGTCTTTTTGAATTCCTTCTGTGATAATGGCGTCTAAACAAGGGAGACTGGCGCCAATGCCGATGCCGCTTAATAAGAACATGATAATCATGAACCACATTCCTTTGGAAAAACTTAGGCTCACTATTGATAGCGACATTAACAATAGGCCAGTGAAGGTAATCCATTTCATCAATATTTTATATTCTTTAATGATTTTCCCTGTAATGAGCGAAGTAAGACATAATGCTCCTAACGGCAGAGCAAGGTAAAGTCCTTTTTTTACATTCATAATATGATGCTCTCTTTCAAGTACTTCAGATAAATAAAAGAGGACGCCGAATAGTACAAACATTAAAATGATCCCGATAGCAAAAATGGCCAGTAGCCATCTGCCATTATTTTTAAAAATCTTTTTAACCTGATGAATAAATTCTTTAAATGGGATTGGTTCGTATTCAGTCTTGCCTCTTCTAACAAAAAAAGCCATTAGAAGAATGGAAATAAGACAAAATATTGGAAAGGACAGAAACGGAATAAACCAGATAAAAGTTGCCAAAAATGCTCCAAGTATTGGACTAATGACTTTTCCAAGGGTGTTAGATGTCTCAATAATTCCAAGTGTGCTGCTGACTTCTTTTTCACTTTTAAACATATCTCCTACAAGAGGCATCACAATCGGTGCTGCCCCTGCTGCCCCGATGCCTTGAAGAGCTCGACCAACAAGGATGATCCAATAGGGGTCTTTAATTTTCCATGCAGCCCAACCAGAAATGAGACCACCAATAGCAGCAATAGCAAGACTAGGGATGATTACTTTCTTTCGCCCGATATGATCAGATAAAAATCCTGCAATTGGGATCAAAATAATCGCCACAATCGAATAAACAGTAATGATTAAGCTTGATTGAAATGAAGAAATATTTAATTTGTCCTCCATTGCTGGAAGAACGGGAATGAGCATTGAATTACCTAAGGTCATTACAAGAGGGATCGAGGAAATAGCTAAAACACTCCATTTATTCCCGTAAGATTGTTTTGCTTTCTTGCTATCCTCTCTACTTGTCAAAGAATTTTCAATGAAATCCATCTTTTGCTCCGTCCTTTTTATATTATTGTTAACACTATTCAGCAATTAGAAGACTTCATATCAGTTTAGAATTGATAACTCCCAACCTTAATATTTACCTAAATGCCAAAAAACTAACTGAAAAAAGATTTACTATTTATGGATCGAATAAAGTATTAGAATTTTTTGATAAAAATAGGTTGACTTTAAACCTGAATGTGTATATGATAATTAACAATAAATGAATGGCGATGACGAAGAAGAGTAGCTTAAAAGGATTCTTTAGAGAGCTGATGGATGGTGAAAATCAGTGCTGAATTTTAAGTGAATGGGCTTCTGAGCTTCCAAACCGAATCATAATGTGTAGTAGGCTTTGGCGAACGAGTCTCATCGTTACAAGAGACAGGTATTACATTGCGGATTGCAATTGATACTGATGAGTGAGCTAATTATTTTAGCTAATGAAGGTGGCACCACGGGTTTCTCGTCCTTTTCTTAGGATGAGAAGCCCTTTTTGTTTTTATTAGGACAACTGAATAACGAACATCGTTGAGTAAGAGAAGTAAATGAAAATTTGATTTTTTTCAGAGAGCCGGGGAAGGTGGGAGCCGGTAAAATCACTTTCATCGAATGGACTTACGAGAGACAGCTTGAAAGGATCAGTAGGGCTGTACGGAATTCCACCGTTAAAAGGATAGGATTTACAATGAAATTTGTGAATCTAAAGAAGTGGGAGTATTTTTAAGCTCTAACTTGAGGTGGCACCGCGGTGAATATTATCGTCCTCTATAAGCGTAGCAATGCGTTTATAGAGGGCTTTTTTATTTTGATTTTATGTAATTTTTCAATGTTCATTTTGGCCCATTTCGAGTGAACTCTTTGTTTGACATGAAATGAGCCCAAAAAAGCAGTCATGCTAGTCTTGTTATTATCTGATCATCGGTTAGAGCAGCTTTTGTTATGACTTTATAAGAAATATTAATGAGAAAGGGGTTATCGCATTGATGAGAGTAGAGGAAAAATTCGTCTTAATCGAGACTATTCAAGGAGACACCCTCACACCGATCTCCATTTATCAGAAGTTGTCTGGACGAAAGAAATTTTTATTGGAGAGTTCGTTAAAGCATGAAGATTCTGGTAGATATTCGTTTATTGGTGCAGGTCCAGCATTTGAAATAAAAGGATTTGAATCGAAAACAGTTATTACAACGCATGGTGGTGAGCGAATTGTCTCAGAAAAGCCTCTCGAAGTGGTGAAACAGTTGATGTCAAAAGTGGTAGTAGATGTGGAGAACTCCATTCCCTTCATTGGAGGTGCAATTGGTTTTGCTTCCTATGATGTTGCTCGCCATTATGAAAAGATTGGGAAAAACTTGCCTGATTATTTTTCTCTTCCAGATGTCCATTTTATGATGTTTGAGGAAATCATTGCATTCGATCACTTACAACAAAAAGTATATTTGTACGGCATTCCATTATTGGAGTCAACAACAAAAACGGAGCTAAAAGCGCGATTACAGGCAAGAAAAAATGAAATTGCAGAGGTCAAACCGAAGGAAGACAAAGTTTTTAACCTCACTTCATTTGAATCAGTCATGACGAAAGAACATTTTATAGAGAAAGTGAAAAAAGCAAAGGAATATATTGAGGAAGGTGATATTTTCCAAGTTGTCCTGTCACAGCGGATGACAGCAAAAATGAACGGTGACCCCTTTTCTTTTTATCGCAAGCTACGAATCCAAAATCCATCTCCATATATGTATTATCTGGATTTCGAAGATTATATTGTCGCTGGTGCATCACCTGAGAGTTTAATTAAAGTGGCAAAGAATAAGGTCATTACAAATCCGATTGCTGGTACGAGGCCAAGAGGGAAAAACAAACAAGAAGATGAGGAACTCGCAGTAGAGCTAAGAAATGATGAGAAAGAGTTGGCGGAGCACCAAATGTTAGTCGATTTGGGTCGCAACGACATTGGTAGAGTTAGTGAATTTGGCACTGTTAAAATGGAGAAATATATGGAAATTGAAAAATATAAGCATGTGATGCACTTAGTTTCTGAAGTGAGTGGTGTTTTAAAAAAAGAATACAGTCCGATTGATGCGTTAATAGCCTGCTTACCAGCTGGAACGGTATCTGGTGCCCCGAAAATAAGAGCGATGGAAATTATCAATGAGCTTGAAGAAATAAAAAGAGGAGTTTACTCAGGTGCCATTGGATATCTATCTGCCAACGGCAATCTGGATTTTGCCCTCGCCATCCGGACGATGATTATGAAGGGTGAAGCTGTTTATATTCAAGCTGGGGCAGGAATAGTACATGATTCGGATCCAGAGAAGGAGTATGAAGAAACACTGCATAAATTGAAAGCATACTTGGAGGAGGAGAAATGATACTACTCATCGATAATTATGATTCTTTTACTTTTAATCTTTACCAATATTTTGGAGTTTTAGGCGAAGAAGTGATTGTAAAACGAAATGATCAAGTGTCAATAGAGGAAATTAAAGCATTAAGCCCAACGGCAATTTGTTTATCTCCGGGACCAGGAAGACCAGAACATGCAGGGATTTGCGTCAGCGTGATTCAATCTTTCTATGAGAAGATTCCGATTCTTGGTATTTGTTTAGGTCATCAAGCGATCGGCTATGCTTTTGGAGCGACGATAGTAAAAGCAAAAAATATTATGCATGGAAAGCGATCATATATGTCTCATACGGGGAGTGAGCTATTTGAAAACTTGCCTGCACCAATTGAGATTATGCGCTATCACTCATTAGTAATAAAAAAAGAAACGCTATCGGAAGATTTCAAAGTATTAGGTGAAACGACTGATGATTATGAGATTATGGCGATTAAGCATAAGAACTACCCGTTATACGGTCTTCAATTTCATCCAGAGTCAGTTGGAACAGAAGCTGGAATGAAAATGGTCAATAAGTTTCTGAACGATGTAAGGAGGTAGTAGGAAAATGAGAGATTATTTACAACGCCTAGCTGATCGAGATTCTTTATCAAAAAAAGAAATACAAGATGCAATGAACAATCTTTTTTCTGAGGATACAACAGATAGCGAAATTGCTGCTTTTATGATTGGTTTAAAGACAAAGGGTGAAACAGTAGATGAGATTGTTGGAATCGTTGAAGCATTAAGGGCAAATGCGTTAACATTTCATTCGGAAATTTCCCATGTCATTGATAATTGTGGGACTGGTGGCGATGGTTCAAAAAGTTTTAATATTAGTACAACATCAGCTTTTGTTATGGCCGGTGCAGGATTAACGGTGGCAAAGCATGGGAACCGTAGCATTACTAGTAAAACTGGGAGCGCTGATGTGCTGGAATATTTAGGTGTGAATTTAGATTTGAATCCGGATATTTCGCTAAAGATTTTGAAGAATGTGGGCATTACCTTCTTGTTTGCACCCTATGTTCATCCGAATATCAAAAGAATTATGAAGGTTCGAAAAGATCTTCGTATTCCTACAGTTTTCAACTTAATTGGACCGCTGACAAACCCAGTTGATTTGGACTTTCAGCTTCTAGGGATCTATCGCAGAGATTTAATTGAAATGTTTGCTGAAGTTTTAAGATTACTCGGAAGAAAACGCGCAGTTGTATTAAATGGGGCTGGTTTTATGGATGAAGCTTCATTAGCAGGGGAAAATCATTTAGCGATTTTAGATGATGGAAAGATTCAGTATCGAGTCCTCCACCCAAAAGAGCTTGGATTTTCTATTTGCAGTAATGAAGCGATAAAAGGTGGAGATTGTAAGGAAAATGCTGCAACCCTTTTGAGTGTTTTAAAAGGTAAAAAAGGGGTGCATCGTGATACCGTACTCCTCAATGCAGGAATAGGTATTTTTACAGGTGGACTCGCTTCTTCGATTGAAGATGGGGTTAAGCTTGCCACAGAAAGTATTGACTCAGGAGCAGCTTTGGAAAAACTAGAAAAACTAATTGAAAATAGCCATGCTGAGAAGACAGAGGTGATATAGTTGGAAACGATATTAGAAACCATTTTGGCGGAGAAGAAAAAAGAAGTAGAAGCACTTAAGGAGCGTCAAGTTAGGAAAGCGCCTGCTGCTCCTAATAGAAACTCAATGTTAGAAAAGCTTGAGAACGCAAAAGAGCTGATGATTATCGCAGAATTTAAAAGAGCGTCACCCTCAAAAGGGGATATTAATATAAATTCAAACCCTGCTTCTCAGGCGCAAATGTATGTTGGAGCAGGAGCAGATGCGGTTTCCGTATTAACTGACACCACTTTTTTTAAAGGGTCAATGGATGATTTACAGGTGATCAGAAAGTCGATTGCCCATCCAATTTTATGTAAGGACTTTATTATCGATCCAATTCAAATTGATGTAGCTAAAAATTCCGGGGCGGATATAATTCTTCTCATTGCAGCAGCGCTTGATGATAAGCAGCTTCACAATCTTTATCAGTATGCCAAGGAGAAGGGATTGGATGTGCTTATGGAAGTTCATAATGAGGCGGAAGCAGAGAGAGTATTAAAGACAGATAATCGTTTAATAGGGATCAATAATCGCAACTTAAAAACGTTTGAGGTCAATCTCGGTGTTACAGAGTATCTTGCACCGTTTATACGAGAAGAAGAGCGATTTTTAATTAGTGAGAGTGGCATTGGCACTATTGAAGATGTTGAGAGAGTTGCAGCTGCAGGGGCCAACGGAATTCTTGTTGGAGAAACTTTTATGAAGCATCAAAATCCTAGTGAAATTATTAAAGTAATGAAGATTCCATTAAGTGGGGGATTTGGGCAATGAAGGTAAAAATTTGCGGAATTAAAGATGTGCAAACTGGTCGATATGCAGTTGAAAAAGGAGCAGATGCTCTCGGTTTTGTTTTTGCGGAAAGTAAAAGGAAAGTCTCTCCAAATGAGGCAAGGAAGATCATTAAAGAAATGTCGACTGAAGTTTTCAAAGTAGGCGTCTTTGTTAATGAGGAGTTTGATAAAGTTCAGGAAATTATAGCGCAAACAGGGCTCAATGCTGTACAGCTACATGGGGATGAGTCTCCGGATTATTGTCGGAATTTTGCGATTCCTGTTATTAAAGCATTCAGCATTGAATCTAGGGCAGACATCAAAAAAATTGCCGAGTATGATTGTGAATATGTTCTTCTTGACAGTCCGAAAGGGAAATACCGCGGTGGAAACGGAATAAAATTTGATTGGAGCCTGTTAGAAAATTTTGAAGTAAGGGGCAAGAAAATGATTTTAGCTGGCGGATTGAATCCGGAAAACGTAACAGAGGCAATAAGGAAAGGCAATCCTTATATGGTTGATGTTAGCAGTGGTGTTGAAACAGATGGGAAAAAAGATTTTGTCAAAATTCGGTCGTTTTTAGAACAGGCCAAGCATCGGGAGGAAATAGGATGAGCACGTATACATTACCGAATGAGAAAGGTCATTTTGGCAAATATGGTGGCAGATTTATCCCGGAAACACTCATACAAGCAGTGAAAGAATTGGAGAGCGCATATCAGGAAGCGGTTAAGGACAAAGGGTTTCAAGAACAACTACATTCATTGTTAGCGAATTATGTAGGACGAGAAACGCCTCTCTACTATGCTGAAAACCTGACTGAATTTTGCGGTGGAGCAAAAATATATTTAAAACGTGAAGACTTGAATCATACAGGCGCTCATAAAATTAATAATACAATTGGGCAGGCGCTGTTAGCAGTGAGGATGGGGAAGAAGAAAATAGTCGCAGAAACCGGTGCTGGCCAACATGGGGTTGCGACTGCAACAGTTTGTGCATTGCTAAACTTAGAATGTGTCATTTTTATGGGAGCAGAGGATATAAAACGACAGCAATTAAATGTTTTTCGCATGGAACTTTTAGGAGCAAAAGTTGAAGAAGTGACTTCCGGAAGTAGAACGTTAAAGGATGCATGTAATGAAGCGTTGCGATACTGGGTTTCTAATGTTGAGGAATGCCATTATATTTTAGGTTCAGTTATGGGTCCCCATCCATTTCCTATGATGGTTCGTGACTTTCAAAGTGTCATTGGAAAAGAAACAAAAACACAGTTTATGGAAAAGGAAGGAAGATTGCCGCATGCATTAGTGGCATGCATTGGCGGTGGTAGCAATTCAATGGGAATGTTTTACCCGTTTATTGAAGAAAAGCAAGTCAAAATGTATGGAGTTGAAGCTGCTGGTTTTGGTGTTGACACAGAGCACCATGCCGCTTCATTAACAAAAGGAAAACCGGGTATTCTGCACGGAGCGCTCATGTACTTATTACAGGATGAAGCAGGACAAATTCAAGAAGCTCATTCCATCTCAGCTGGACTTGATTATCCAGGAGTAGGACCAGAGCATAGCTATTTAAAAGATATTGGTAGAGTGGAGTATCACTCCATCACAGACGATGAAGCATTAGAGGCATTAACGCTTCTTTGCAAATTAGAAGGTATCATCCCAGCTTTAGAAAGTTCACATGCTATTGCTTATGCGATCAAGCTTGCTAGAAAGATGGGAAAGGAAGAGAGCATTGTTGTTTGTTTATCTGGGCGAGGAGATAAGGATGTTCAAACTGTAAAGGCGAGATTGGAGGGAGAGCAAGAGTGAATCGTTTAACCAAAGCATTTGAGCGTTTAAAGGAAAAAGAGGAGAAAGGGTTTGTTCCCTACATTATGGCGGGCGATGGAGGACTTGAAAAATTGATGGAACGCATCGTTTTTCTTGAATCTTGTGGGGCGACCGCTGTAGAAATAGGCATTCCCTTTTCTGATCCAGTTGCCGATGGTCCATCGATTCAAGCTGCGGGTTTGCGTGCGCTTGACGAAGGTGTTACTTTAAAGGCAGTGCTTCAAACCATTTTAAAGGTCCGACCAATTGTTTCAATTCCGATCATTGTAATGACGTATATGAATCCGATTTATGCTTATGGCATTGCTTCTTTTATTGAAGATGCCAGTCAAGCTGGAGTAGATGGTTGTATTATACCAGACTTACCTATTGAAGAAGAGGAGTTGTTGCTTCCTCATTTTCAAATTTCTGATATCGAGCTTATTCGTCTCGTGACCTTAACGAGTTCTAATGAAAGAATTAAAGAAATTGCGGGTAAAGGGAAAGGGTTTCTTTATGCTGTTACCGTAACAGGAATTACTGGGGCAAGAGCAAAGTTCCATGCTCAAGTAGAGAAATACTTGAAAACTATAAAAGAAATAAGCTCATTGCCAGTACTTGCCGGATTTGGAATTTCAACCTCTGAACAGGTACAAGAGATTAGTCAATACTGTGATGGTGTTGTTGTAGGAAGCAAGATCGTCGATTTATTTCATAAAGATAACCTTGATGAAATTGAAAAGCTAATTAAGTCAATTAAAACAATAGAAGCATAAGCGAGTGGAGTATCACTCGCTTTTTTCCTTGATTCATTAGTTTTAGATGGATTTTTTATGAAAAGATTGATATATTCAAGAGAGGTAAATTTTGGACAGTGTAGGATGTGATTTTATAAATGGCATTAACGGAAAAAAGATGGTTTCGAATAATGATTGCGATCATCTTATTTTTACTAATTGTGTTTTTGGTGAATGTTAACAATTTTCTTCTAGAACCTATTATGGTTTTGTTGAAGACAATTTTTCTTCCATTTGTGCTGGCGGGAATTTTATATTATTTATGTCGCCCGTTAGTTACTTATCTTGTCAAGCAAAAGTGCCCCAAGTGGGTAGCGATTATTGCAGCTTATTTTGCAATTATCTTATTTATATATGGGATTATAAAGTTAATTGCTCCTCCAATAAATGATCAGCTCGAAAGATTTGTCGCTAATTTGCCGGCAATGATCTCGACAGTTATGGATTGGGTAGAATATGTCCAAGAAAATCGTAGTACGTTCCCTAGCTTCATACAAGATTCTTTCCTTGCTGCCAGTCAAGATATTGAGACAAGGCTGCAAGATAATGTTGGCAACATTGCCAATGGGATATTAGGAGTTTTTGGAGTAATTGGTGGTTTTATTAATATTTTATTTGGTTTAGTATTAGTGCCATTCATTCTTTTTTATATGTTAAAGGATGGTCAACGCTTTTCCACTAGTGTTACGGTATTTTTCCCGAGAGCTAAAAAGGAAAATGTACTTGCCATTTTAAAAGATATGGATAAAACAATCGCCACTTACATACAAGGACAAATGCTCGTTTGTTTAATTTTAGGGATTCTCTTATTTATTGGCTATTCTATTATTGGGCTAAATTACTCCTTGGTTTTGGCTGTGTTTGGGATGTTCACAAATGTTATCCCGTTTTTAGGACCATTTATTGCTGTTATTCCCGCTCTATTAGTAGCTTTATTTCAAGAGCCAATACTTGTCGTATATGTTGCTATTGTTACATTAATTGCTCAACAACTTGAAGGAAATGTCATTTCACCAAATGTTATGGGAAAGACTTTAAATATCCACCCTTTAACGATCATTGTGCTCGTGTTAACAGCTGGAAGCTTAGTGGGGATTGTCGGGGTTATTTTTGCGATTCCACTGTACTCTATCGTTAAAGTGATTGTCATTAATATCGTGAAAATTTATCGAACAGCATAGAGAAAGGATGTTGGCTCCCGTTATACAGCCAACATCCTTTTTTTGGAAGAATGATAGAGCAAATATTGAAAGCGTTCAATTTTATTAAGCCTGAACGTACCTGGAACAATTTCTAATCTATTCAGCACTTAAATGGCAATAGAATTTTTGCAAAGTTCATTTATTCAATTTTTATAAGGTTTATGATTCGAGGTTAACTGTTATGAAGGTGCGTTTTTTTCTAATCCTGATATTTTTTCATTGTTTCAATAATGGTGCGCAAATCTTCTATTAAAATTTGTCCAGGTGCAGAGCTTTTGTTACCGACAGCAAAAATTAGGTGTGAACCAAATATCCAGCCAGCCATTCGACTAATCGCACCAATTTTGCCCATAGCCATCGTGGCGATTGGAATAGATAGTTGTTTTTCGGCATCCGCAGTCACGTTAAGCAATTTGAGAACATCGCTATGATTTCGTGGCATAACAGCTATTTTTCCGATATCGGCATGTAATGATTCCGCTTTTTTCAAAATAGAGAAAAGTTCTTCAGCTGAAGGAGTGAATTCAAAGTTATGATACGATAAAATTAAACGCTTCCCATGTTTCTTAGAAACTGAGCGAATTTGTAAAATGGACTCTACTTCATGATGCATTTCATAGTCAATCAGATCAATGGCTCCATCTTTACATATTAAATGAAGCAGCTGATGCAACTCAGGCTTAGTTAAAGAAATGGGATTTCCCCCTTCCACTTCAGAGCGAATTGTAAAAAGTAGGGGAATATCACCTATTTCTTCTTTTAAATCATTAGCAAGTGTAATTACATCTTGCTCCTTATGTAAATTTTCATAGTAATCTGCTCTCCATTCGATCATGTCGGGAGCATGCTCTTTTACTCGTTTTGCTTCTATTATCAAATCATTTCTTGTATGACCAATTAACGGTGTACATATATTGGGATGTTTTTCAAAACTTCCTATCTTTCTCATCGTTTATCGATTCTCTCCTTATCGCTCCATAGCAAACTTTTGTTTTTAGAAATCATAACATTTGCCGATGGTTTTATCTAGGGCTGTAATAAAGAATCTTGCTGCTTTTAGATACTAAAAGATGATTTGAATATGTACAAAGCGCCAAAAAGGCGCTTATGCAAACTGGTGTGGCGAAGAATTATTATTTTTGTTTAGTAACCAATATAGCTAGCTCCGATGATAACTAGCAAAATGAATAGAACAACAATTAGCGCAAATCTTGAGTTGCCTCCTTGTTCGTAGCTCATAAAATCACCTCCAGCTCACATCTAACAGCATAAGGGGAGCTGCTTCCTTAATATCATATGACAAACGAGTAAAGGCGGTTGGACAAGTAAACGAGTCCAATCGCCTAAATTTGTGAAATCGCTGCGTTTTCATGTTGTAACCCACTAAAAAGTTAGCAAACTAGGAAAAATAATCCAAAATAACTAGCATATTTATGAATCTTTGAGTCCTCAGCCACTATGAATGAAAATCGCACATATGATAATTTTAAAATACGGATGGAATATTCTGAATTTATATACTTTTTTCAAAAAAGGAGGACTTTATGAAGAGGCTTAAAGCACTATCGCTCTCATTAATCGTATTACTTTTTTTCACTACTTCTGTTTCAGGAGCAAGCCTTCCGCAGGAGAAGGAAGGTACGCAAAAAACAATCACAGCAACTAAATCGATTCAAAAATCTGAGTTCGAACACGTATATGATCCATCCGATACGGTGCGGGTTATTGTTGAGATGAAAACGGAGCCAGCGATTGAATATGCGCAAAAACAGGGAAAGCGTTATAAAGAACTCCCAGAGGCAACGAAGAAAAATTTAAAAGCGGCAAAGCTTGAAGAACAAAATAAGGTAAAGGAAAAAGTCAAAAAGCAAAAGATTAGCCTTCGTGAGAAAGAATCATTTACAACTGTTTTAAACGGTTTTAGTGCAGAAGTTAAATATGGGGATATAGAAGAAATAGAAAAGTTACCAGAAGTTTCTGAGGTTGAAATAACACTGGAATATGAACGTCCAGAAGAATCTCCAGATATGGCGTATAGTAAAGAACTTGTTCAAGCTCAAGAGGCTTGGAGAGAGTATGGTTATAAGGGTGAAGGAAAAATAGTTGGTGTTATAGACACTGGAATTGATCCGTCACATCAGGATATGGTTCTTACATCAAAAAAAGAGGCAGCACTGAAAAAAAATGATGTGAATAAGTATATAAGAGAAAACGGTCTTAAGGGTCAATATTTTTCTGAAAAAGTCCCTTATGGATATAATTATATGGATGAAAACAATGTTATTCGCGATATTGCCCCTGGAGCTTCGATGCATGGAATGCATGTTGCAGGTACAGTTGGAGCAAATGGGAACGAGGAAAATGGTGGAATAAAGGGAGTCGCTCCAGAAGCACAGTTATTAGCTTTAAAGGTTTTTGGCAATGATCCTAATATTACGACAACTTATGGGGATATTTATGTAAAGGCGATAGATGACGCCATCATTTTAGGTGCAGATGTGTTAAATATGAGTCTCGGTTCAACAGCAGGGTTTGTTTCAGCGGAGACAATGGAACAGAAGGCCATTACAAGAGCGGTTGAAAATGGAGTTGTCATGTCTATATCTGCAGGAAATTCAGCTCATTTAGGCAACGGTTGGGCTAATCCATTAGCATCCAATCCTGATATTGGTGTTTCCGGTTCACCAGGACTTGCTTACGATTCTCTTCAAGTTGCTTCTGTTGAAAATACATTTATGGATTTGGATGCAGTCAATTATGTCATTGAGGGAGAAGAGGATAAAGCTCCATTTCTCTCCGCTGGGAATATTCATCCAAATGATGGTGAGGTAAACACATTCGAACTTGTTTATGGTGGGCTAGGTTATCCGGAAGAGCTTACGAATGCTGATGGAAAGTATGTATTAATTCAACGTGGTGAGCTTTCCTTTGTTGATAAGGCATTAAATGCCCAAAATGCAGGGGCGTTAGGAGCGATTATTTATAATAATGCTGATGGGTATGTCAACATGGCGACAGATGCTGCTATTACTATACCGCAGTTATTTATGCTTAAAACAGACGGTGATAAACTAGCAGCTGCTCTTCAATCTGGACAAGCTGTTTCCATTACATTTAACGGAGAAAAAACCACTGCTCCAAACCCTGAAAGTGGAAAAATGAGTGCTTTTACATCCTGGGGATTAACTCCGAACTTAGATTTTAAACCAGAAATAACCGCTCCAGGTGGGCAAATTTACTCAACCCTTGAAAATAATCAGTATGGAATGAAGAGTGGGACATCAATGGCTGCTCCTCATGTATCTGGTGGTGCGGCTCTTGTCCTAGAAAGGGTAGATAATGAGTTTGGTGCAATTGGCTTTGAGAGAGTAAATATTGCTAAAAACTTGCTTCTAAATACATCTAGTCCGATTAAGGATCAAGGGTTCGTCAACGGGGTGTTCGGCTGGGATAATCCGTATTCTCCCCGAAGACAAGGTGCAGGAATTATGCAGCTTCATTCTGCGTTAAAATCCCCGGTTATTGTTACCGAGAGCCGTAGCAACGAAGCAAAGGTCGCATTAAAAGAAATAGACGATCAATTTGAGTTTACTTTAACGGCCAAAAACTATAGTGATGAAGCAGTTCGCTATAATGTTTCGGCCAATTTACAAACGGATTTTGCAGGCTGGGGTGAGTTAGGTTATGAGCCGGATACACTAGAGGCTGCACCGATCTATGATGCAGATGTTCTTATCAATGGAGAAGCATTAACAGAAGTATCTGTTCCGGCACACGGCTCAGTAACATTTACGGTTGCCGCGGATCTATCGAATGCAACCGTTGTTGAACCATCTACTAATCAGTTAGTACCGGCAAAAGATGTCTTTGTCAATGGATATTTTGTTGAAGGATTTGTAACGATGACGGACCAAGCAGATGTTAATCCAACATTAACAGTTCCGTATGTGGGCTTTAATGGCAACTGGGATCAAGCTCCTATTATTGATGGGATGGTATATGATGAACAGTCTTTTTATGGAATGGGGGGCGCCGTATATAATGCCGGGGAGGATAGCTATAATTATTTAGGCTATGATCCGATCACGGAAACTATCTCTAAAGAAAATATTGCTATTTCTCCAAACGGAGATGATGTTCAAGATGAGTTCATACCAGTTCTCTCCTTCCTTCGAAATGCTAAACAAATAGAATTAGCGATTCTCGATGAGGATGGAAGTCGCTTAAGAAAGCTACGGACTGAAAATGAGGTGCGTAAAAATTATTACGATGGCGGCTTAAATCCACATTATACTCTCAACTCATTATGGCAATGGGATGGAACAATTGGAAATGCGACAGCAGCAGATGGGCAGTACTATTACGAAATTCGTGCCGTTATTGACTACCCGAATGCCGAGTGGCAATCTGTCTTAATTCCGGTCCTTGTTGATACAGTGGCGCCAACGGTTACAGCAGAATTAGAGGAAACTACTTTAACTATGAATGTCGAAGATAATGAGAATGGTTCAGGAATCGCCTATATTGATATATTAGTAGATGAAGACTCTATCCTTGAGACGCCCCTTTCTGGTGATACGACTGAGTACATTCTGCCTCAGGAAGTAGCACAGGGCGAGGTAACTGTTGTAGCTTATGATTATGCTGGAAATGTAACGGAGGAAACAGTGGAAGGAAACAATAACGATACAACAATGCCATTTGTCTATTTGGAAAATCCAGAAGCACTAGAGGTTTTTAATTCGGGTGACCTGCATGTGAACGGCTATGTAATTGAAAACGAATCGGGCTTAAAGGAAATGTCCATCTCAGGTGAAAAAATTCCATTCGAATTTAATGAATCTACTAATCGTTATGAATTTGATGCCATGATTCGAGTAGAAGATAATTTCCATCGATTGGGTGTGAGAGCGATTGATTATGCTGGCAATGAGTTTTCCATTAAGAGGGATGTATTTGTTGATAGCACAGCACCTGTATTGGAAGTAAGTGGATTGCCAAAAGAACAGTACATTAAGCATAATGGGAAAGATCCAGTTGTAAACGTTCGAGTCCAGGATAATTTTGATGAAATTCGCTTTTATTTCAATGGAAATGAAGAATTTTACCAAGAGATGAAAGCTCCTTATGAGATGAGGAGTTTTGACAAAGTCTTTTCTGAGTATACTTTGCAGTTAAAGGATGGTTGGAATACTTTTACATTTGAAGTAGAGGATCTTGGAGGCAATAAAACGACTGAAACGATAGAGCTTTATAAATTGAAAAAGGGAGAAAAAGCTCCCAAGAAAGAGAAGCCAAAAAAAGATAAAAAATAAGCATAAAGAGCAGAGAGAGTGAGTTTCGAACATTCTCTCTGCTTTTTTGTCGTTGTGGGGTAAATTTATTGTTTAATAAATGAAATTGATCCATAATAGGGATAATAATAATTCCTATGAATATAGTAGGATTAATAAGTGAGGGATTAGAAATGCGATTTCAAGAGATAAAGACATTTGAAGAAAAACTAATGCTAATGAGAGAAATGTCTGAACAGTTTAGAACAAGAGCAGCAAAGGTTGACGAAGAAGCTTCTTTTCCCTTTGAAAATATTGAAGAGCTTAAAGCTTCAGGATACACTCAACTAACGGTGCCAAAAGAATATGGTGGAGAAGAAATTACTTTATATGAATTAGTCCGTTTACAGGAGCAAATGGCGATCGGTGATGGAGCAACCGCTTTAGCGATCGGTTGGCATATGGGGATAGTAAAAAATCTTGCAGAAAAAAGGCTATGGCGCGATGATATTTTTAAAAGGGTACTGGAAGAAGTCAAAAAAGGTGCTTTATTAAATGGTGCTGCGAGTGAACCACAAACAGGGAGCCCGACAAGAGGTGGAAAACCAACAACAATTGCCACGAAAACTGATAATGGCTGGCTTATAAATGGACGTAAAACTTTTACAACGATGTCTCCAGTACTTGATTATTTTATTGTTAGTGCAAGTATTAAAGAGTCCGAAGAGGTTGGGAATTTTCTTATTCATCGTTCTCGTTCTGGTGTCATTATTGAAGAAACATGGGATAGCATTGCGATGAGAG
Source organism: Bacillus methanolicus (assembly GCF_008764295.1). Taxonomy (GTDB): domain Bacteria; phylum Bacillota; class Bacilli; order Bacillales; family Cytobacillaceae; genus Robertmurraya; species Robertmurraya methanolica_A. The sequence goes on from NZ_VTQX01000021.1 coordinate 57,276, forward strand.
GAACAGGGAGCCATGATCTAGTCTTGAAGGATGTTGAAGTATTAAGTGATGAATATGTCGAGCGATTTGTTCCAGGACAGAAAGGAGCGAATGGCTGGTTGTTGCATATTCCAGCCTGCTATTTAGGGATTGCTCAGGCTGCACAAAAGTATGCGATCCATTTTGCCAAAACATACTCACCGAACAGTCTTTCAGGGACGATTATTGATATTCCAACAGTTCAACAACGAGTAGGTGAAATGGAGTTGCGAATTTTAGAAGCGAAGCATTTTCTCTATTCGGTCGCGAAGCAATGGGATGCCATAACAGAAGCGGAAAGGATGCGCTTAAATGCTGACCTTGGTGCAGTTAAATATGCGGTGACGAACAAAGCGATTGAGGTAGTGGATTTGGCGATGCGAATCGTGGGAGCCAGAAGCCTGTCTCAGCAAAACCCTCTTCAACGCTATTATCGTGATGTGAGGGCTGGGCTCCATAACCCACCGATGGATGATATGACAATACAGGCATTGGCTAAGAAAGCACTTGCCGAAAATTAAAAGGAAAATCCAAAATAAAGTGTTAATACGATCAAGCAAGTGAAGAAACTTTCATTTGCTTTTTTGGTTCGCCCAGCATGGGCGAACTCTAACGGGTGAAAGTCCCGAGTACGACCTGGTAGCGGTAAG
>NZ_VTQX01000022.1 GCF_008764295.1 Bacillus methanolicus
TAAAAAAATACCTATAGATAAAACACTCTTTTTCAAGTGTCCTAACTATAGGTACCATAATAAAATAACTGATTTCTCCTCTTCCTTTTTTGAACAAATAGTCATTTTATGGAGAAAAACCGCCATCAACCGCAAAATTCCCCGCAATAATGAATGCAGGAGAAACCGACAGAAAGAATGATTGATTTATTCGGACTGGGCTTGCTGGAAAAACAGTCTTGACGACGAATAATCAGGCTATTCGGACTGAGCTTGTTGGAAAGTCTGGCTTCTGTCCGAATCATTGACCTATTCGGACTCAGCTTGTTGGAAATGCCCATCTTCTGTCCGAATCATTCGTCTATTCGGACTTAGCTTAATGAAAAAACCCATCTTCTGTCCGAATCATTTGTCTATTCGGACTCAACTTAATGGAAATGCCCATCTTCTGTCCGAATCATTCGTCTATTCGGACTCAGCTTAATGAAAAAACCCATCTTCTGTCCGAATGATTGCTCTATTCGGACTCAACTTAATGAAAAAACCCATCTTCTGTCCGAATCATTTGTCTATTCGGACTCAACTTAATGGAAATGCCCATCTTCTGTCCGAATCATTCGTCTATTCGGACTTAGCTTAATGAAAAAACCCATCTTCTGTCCGAATCATTTGTCTATTCGGACTCAACTTAATGGAAATGCCCATCTTCTGTCCGAATCATTCGTCTATTCGGACTCAGCTTAATGAAAAAACCCATCTTCTGTCCGAATCATTCGTCTATTCGGACTCAACTTAATGGAAAAGCCCATCTTCTGTCCGAATCATTGACCTATTCGGACTCAGCTTGTTGGAAATGCCCATCTTCTGTCCGAATCATTGACCTATTCGGACTCAACTTATTGAAAATGCCCATCTTCTGTCCGAATCATTGCTCTATTCGGACTTAGCTTAATGAAAAAACCCATCTTCTGTCCGAATCATTGACCTATTCGGACTCAGCTTAATGAAAAAACCCATCTTCTGTTCGAATCATTGCTCTATTCGGACTCATCATGCCAGATAAGCCGACAAAGTGCCAAATAATCGCCCCTATTCGGATTAAGCGTACAAGAAAACTTCTCCAAAAATAACAAATATCCAAAAGCCTCTTTTGTTCTATCTCAAGACTTTGCCCAAAAATTAACTTTCGGATGATTCCTTCCTGTTCCTGCTTTGCTATAAAGATGGCAAGCTACATAATGCTCCTGCTCTATTTCCTGCCAATCAGGCTTTATTTGAGAACAAAGATCCATAGCTTCAGGACAACGGGTCCTAAAGACACAACCGCTTGGCGGATCAATTGGACTTGGGATATCCCCTTCTAAAATTATGCGCTCTCGTTTATCCTCTATATCTGGATCAGGAATTGGAATAGCTGATAATAATGCTTTTGTATACGGGTGAAGCGGCTTTCTGTACAGTTGTTTACTCGTTGTCTGCTCAACAAGATGGCCTAAATACATAACTCCAATGCGATCGCTAATTTGTTTAACCATTGACAGGTCGTGAGCAATAAATAAATATGTTAATCCTTTTTCCTTTTGCAGTCTTTTTAACAGATTGACAACTTGTGCTTGAACGGAGACATCTAAAGCAGAAATTGGTTCGTCTGCGATGATAAAATCTGGATCCAAAGCCAAAGCGCGAGCAATCCCTATTCTTTGCCTCTGACCACCACTAAACTCATGTGGATAACGATTGGCATGTTCGCGATTTAAGCCCACATCCTCCAGCAATTGATAAACTCGTTCTAGTCGTTCCAGCTTATTTCCATATAGCCCATGAACTTCCATCGGCTCTGAAATGATTTCCTGTACAGTCGACCTCGGATTTAACGAAGCATATGGATCTTGAAAAATCATCTGCATTTTTTGATGCAATTTAAACTTTTCCATTTTAGTGAGCGTATGAACGTTTTGTCCGCTAAACTTAACCTCTCCATCTGTTTGCTCGTATAACCCAATAATTGTCCGTCCTGCAGTTGATTTCCCGCAGCCTGATTCACCAACGACCCCAAAGGTCTCTCCCTTATGAATATGAAAAGAGACTCCGTCAACCGCTTTTAAAACTGTTCTTTTTGAAAGGGAAAAATACTTTTTCAGGTTTTTCACCTCAAGCAGAATCTCTTTTGTCATTTTTCATTCCTCCGCATCACCAATAGCGCCTTGCTGCACATAGTTCTTTTTCGTAAAAAGTATCCTTTAGCTCAATGATTTCAATTGCTTTTCCAGTCTTTGGCGAATGAAGCATTTTCCCATCACCATAATAGATCCCGACATGATGAATTTTTCCTTTTCCCTCTTCATAAGCAAAGAAAAGGAGATCCCCTGGCTCAAGCTCAGTTAATTTCACCGGGACTCCAGCCTGAGCTTGATCGATTGCATCACGAGGAATGATGTATCCATTTGCTTTACACATATTGTAGGTGAAGCCAGAGCAATCATATCCAAAGCTGCTCATTCCGCCCCAAAGATATGGTAAATGTAAAAACTTTTTCCCTTCCATAACGATGTCTCTTCCTGTGCGTTTTGTTTGTTCAGATTGGGAATTAACAAGCGTTACATCGATTTTCTTTAACATGCCTAATCCTATAGGTGTTCGTACCTCCACCCACTCCCCTTCATGACGAAGTAATGGTAATCTAGTTTGGAAGCTTAATCGGGCAACACCTCTCTGCTCCACATCGTAAAGCTCTGCTTTATTGCTTCTTACTACAGCGATTGCGCTGTTTTCCACTTCCCAATCCGCAGTCTGAACTAATTGTCCTTTTGGTATCCAGCCTGGATAACCTCGCTTATCTTTCGATGATGGCTGACTCGGCACCAATACCTTTAGCCACTCAGCATTCTCCTCAAGCACTTGTACTTTTTCCCCTAATAAAACCTGCGTTTGCACTAGATTTGCTTGGTGAAGTTCCAATAAGTCCCCATGGGATTGCCCTTCAATCCAGCCTTGGATATCCACTGGGTTCGTAATCGCCTTTTTATCTAGGGGACGCGGGGAACTAGGCAATGTCCATATTGTCGCAACTGGCACATTGACTACCCACTCATTATTCATCTGCACCATCACCTTTCACCATTATTTGTGAAATGCCTAATCCAACTTCTTTTGGAAAAGTAATTCTCCTTCCATTGTAAATTAGACCTCCTTCTACAATTTCTTTGGCAAGCATAAGCGGAGCATCAAAATCGTAGCGTGTAATATTCTTTTTACTCGCTGCAAAATGTGCAGCTGCTGTAATACCGAGACGGGTTTCAATCATACTTCCAACCATGCATTCTACACCACTGACTTCTGCCAACTGGTTAATAATAGTAGCTTGATAGATTCCTCCCGCTTTCATTAGCTTAATATTAATTAAATCAGCACTTCTTGTTTTCACTACTTCCAACGCCTGTTTAGCCGTAAAAACACTTTCATCCGCCATAATTAGTGTATCAACCGAATCTGTAACCTTTTTTAACCCTTTTAAATCATAGGCCTTTACTGGCTGCTCTACCAGTTCAATATTTAAATCCAAATCTTCCATTTTGCGAATCGTTCTAATTGCATCCTTTGCATTCCAGCCTTGATTGGCATCGAGTCGAATTTTAATTTCTTTTCCGACACGTTTTCTTATTTCAATAATTCTCCCGAGATCAGTTGCAGCATCATCCTTGCCAACTTTGACCTTTAAAACATTAAAACCTTGCTGAATGTAATGAACGGCATCTTCTCCCATTTCTTCCGGTCCGTTCACGCTTACCGTGAAATCCGTTTCAACTTCATCCCTATACCCGCCGAGAAATTGATAAAGGGGCATTTTACAATATTGTGCCAAGCAATCATACATCGCCATATCAACCGCCGCTTTTGCACTTGAATTCCCAACGAGAATTTCCTGTAATCCTTGAAAGAGAGCTTCATAGTTAAGGAGATTTTTATTTTGTAAAAACGGCTTTATGATATATTCAATGGCTGCTTCAATACTCGCAAGGCTATCACCTGTAATGACATGAGTCGGAGGTGCTCCTCCCCATCCACTGATCCCATTGTCGCAAATCATTTCAACAATGATTGACTCAGCCACAGTAACCGTTCTTAGTGCTGTTTTAAAAGGTTTGTAGAGGGGGACGGCTACTTTAAACGTTTTTATCTCAACAATTTTCATCAATACCATCCTTTTTCCACGGACGTGATAGAAAAGAGATGCCCAGAAAGAACATCCCTTCTTTTCATATTTATTGCTTATCTGCCCATTTGAATTCAATATACCCAACAGGATGACGAATAACACCTGTTACCGCATCATTCTGTAAATATGGCTGATTATAAAAATAAAGTGGAAAGATAGGAGCTTCTTCCATTAAAATTTGTTCTGCTTTATATAGGAGCTCAAAACGCTTTTCTTCATTTGCCTCATTTTTCGCATCCTTGATTAATTGATCGTATTCAGCATTGCTCCAACCAGTACGATTCATAGAATGACCTGTTTGAAAACTTTCCAGAGAATTAATTGGATCGGCAAAATCGTTTAAGAATGAGCTTCTTGAAAGTTGGTACTTTAATTGTTTTTGCTCATCTAAAAATACGCTTGACTCTACACTTTCAAGCTTCACATCGACACCCAATGCCTCTTTAAACATCGGTTGAAGCGCTTCGGCAATCTTCTTGTGCTGTTCACTTGAACTATATGTTAAAACCACTTCAGGAAGGGTATCATAGCCCTCTTCTTCCATCCCTTTTTCAAGCAATACCTTTGCTTCTTCAATATTTGTTTTAAGAAGATCCCCGTTTGTTTCGCGAAAATCTTGACCCTTTGCATCTGTGAATCCTGGCGATACAAAGCCATATGCTGGCTCTTCTCGATTTTTCGTTACAAAATCAACAATCTGCTGTTGATCGACTGCCAGTGCAAAGGCTTTACGAATATTTTTATTTTGGAAAGGCTCCTGAGAAACATTGAATCTAAAAAAATACAGTCCTGCTTGCTCAACAATGTCCACTGCACCTTCTTCAAAAAGCTTTTCACTCAGTTCTGCAGGTACATCAGATGAATCTAACTCTCCTGATTGATACATTTGATATTCAGTATTCGAATCATCAACCATCGCCCAATGAATTTTATCAACTTTGACCGTTTCTGCATCCCAATATTGTTCATTCTTTTCCATGACAAGATGGCTGTCATGCTGCCATTCAGTTAGTTTAAATGGCCCGTTCCCAACAAATGTTGCCGCCTCAGCAAACCATTGAGGATTATCTGCTGCAACCTTTTCGTTAATCGGAAAAAACGTTGGGAGTGAAATAATGTTTAAGAAATATGCTTGCGGACTTGTTAACCTTACCTCTAAAGTTTTTTCGTCTATTGCTTTAACAGCAACGTCATCCGCGGATCCTTCTCCGCTATTATAGCTTTCTGCCCCCTCGATTAAATAAGCCAAAAAAGCCGATGAAGCTGCAAGCTCCGGATCTAATGCCCGCTTCCAAGCAAATTCAAAATCACCTGCCGTAACATCATCCCCATTCGACCATTTTGCATCAGCACGAATATGAAATGTATAGGTTTTCCCATCTTCCGAAACATCCCAATCCTCCGCAATGGCAGGCTGTGGAAGATGTTCTTCATTTAAGCGGGTAAGTCCCTCCATAATGTTATTCAATGGACTCCATGACACAGCATTAAAGCCCACTGGTGGATCAAATGTCGTAGGTTCCTCTCCATTATTCCAATAAATCACTTTTTCACTTGTTTCTTCCTGCCTGTTTTCATCAGCATCACCATCAGTCTCAGTCCCAGCATCTTCTCGTGCTGTACAAGCCGCAAGGATGAAAATGAAAAGAATAGCCATTAAAAATTGTGACGAGCGTTTTTTCATTTGTTTTCCCCCTTATTTTTTATCAGAATATATAACTTCTGGAGAAAAACTAATTCTCCAAAAGAAGCTACCGTTGTAAAGCAAGCATCTGTTTTGCCCGTTCGTCCTGAAGCCAGCAGTTTACGTGGTGTTCTTTCCCATATTTCGTTTTTTGCGGATAAACTTTATCACACACTTCCATTGCATATTGACATCTGGCTACAAATGGACAGCCAGGCGGTGGAGCAAATAAATCAGGCGGTGAACCAGCAATTGGAATCAGCTCTGCATTTTCTAAATCCAAGCGAGGAACAGAATTTAACAACCCTTTCGTATAGGGATGTTGCGGCTTATAAAAAATATCCCTTCTTGTTCCCGTCTCTACCACTTTTCCGGCATACATAACTGCTATTCGATCTGCAACTTGAGCAACTACACCTAAATCATGAGTAATGAGAATAATCGACACTCCTGTTTTCTTTTGAATATCTCTAAACAAATCAAGAATTTGAGCTTGAATAGTTACATCGAGCGCTGTTGTCGGTTCATCTGCAATCATCACTTCAGGTTCACAAACTAATGCCAACGCGATGACAATCCTTTGTCTCATTCCCCCGCTAAACTGGTGAGGATACTGTTTTAGACGACTTTCCGGACTCGGTATGCCAACTAAACGCATCATTTCCAACGCTTTTTTCTGCGCTTCGCTCCGTGAAATTTTCTGATGCTGAATGATTCCCTCCATCAGTTGAGTTCCGATCGTCAAAGTTGGATTCAAAGCAGTCATTGGATCTTGAAAGATCATCGAAATATCAGCCCCGCGAATTTTACGCAAATCTTTATCCTTCAATGCCGCTAAATTACTTCCTTTAAAAAGAATCTTTCCATCTGTTATTTTCCCTGGTGGGTTTGGAATTAAGCCCATAATACTTTTGGCAGTCACACTTTTTCCACAACCTGATTCGCCAACAATCGCAAGTGTCTCCCCTTTATACAAATCAAAGCTAACACCGCGAACCGCATGAACCTCTCCACCAAATGTCGTGAAGGAAACATGCAATTCCTTTACTTCAAGAATTTTCACCATGATGTTTACCTCCTTAACTTCGGATCTAATGCGTCTTGTAGTCCATCTCCTAAAACATTAAAAGAAAACATTGTTAACGAGATGAAAAAAGCAGGAAAAAACAGACGCCACCAATCTCCTGAAAGAATGACAGGCAATGCATCACTTGCCATCGAGCCCCAGCTCGCTAACGGAGGCTGGATGCCAATTCCAAGGAAGCTAAGGAAAGCCTCAGCAAAAATAGCTGAAGGCACGGTCAATGTCATTTGAACGATAATCGGCCCCATCGTATTAGGGAGAAGATTCCTGCGAATAATTCTTGACGTTTTCGTACCAAAGGTTTGCGATGCAAGGACAAATTCGTAGTTTTTGATTTGCAGAACTTGTCCTCTTACCATCCTGGCCATCCCTACCCAGCCTGTAATAGAAAGGGCAAAAATGATCGAAAACAATCCCGGTTCCAGGACAACACTTACTAATATAACCACTAATAAATAAGGAAGACCGTAAAGAATTTCAACAAAACGCATCATATAATGGTCGAGCTTTCCGCCTTTATAGCCTGCGATTCCTCCATACGTAACGCCAATGATAAAGTCGATAAGTGCTGCAACAACACCAACAAAGAGTGAAATTCGCGCTCCTTCCCATGTTCTTGCAAACACGTCACGCCCTAACTCATCCGTACCAAACCAATGCTCAGATGAAGGAGGTAAATTTTGTTGTTGAAGCACTTGATGGGTAGCGGAATGAGGCGAGATAATTGGTCCAAAAATAGCCATAAATATTAGTAAAATTAAACAAACCAAACCAACCATCGCCAGTTTGTTTTTGAGCAAACGACGCCACGCATCCTTCCAATATGACACACTTGGCCGAATGACAGTCTCCGCTTCTCCTAATATTCTTTTTTTAGGTACGAACCACTCATCCATAACGCTGGCTCGTTTACTCTCTTGCTGCTTCGGTGCTTCCATCATTTCGCCTCCTTTCTATGCAGCTTAATTCTAGGGTCGAGAAGACCGTAGGCAACATCCACTAAAAATAAGAGAAAAATTAATAATGTGCTGTAAAAGATTGTTGTTCCCATAATAACCGGATAATCGCGATTATTAATACTATCAACAAAATACTTGCCCATTCCTGGAATCGCAAAAATCTTTTCAATCACAAAGGTCCCTGTTAATATTCCTGCAGCTAGTGAGCCGAGCACAGTCACAACTGGAAGCAAAGCGTTTTTCAAAGCATGCTTTAAGACAATTTTTGCAGGAGTTAACCCTTTCGCTTTTGCCGTTAAAATATAATCCTGAGTCAATACTTCCAACATACTTGAGCGGGTTAAGCGGGCAATAATCGCCATTGGACCAGTGGCGAGTGCTAAAGTCGGCAGCACCATATGCCTCCAACTTTTCCACGTCGCAACAGGCAATAATTCCCAATTAACAGCAACTTGTTGAATTAGTAAGGTTGCAAAAACAAAGTTTGGAATTGAAATCCCTAAAACAGCAATCGTCATCGCCATATAATCAATAATCCCATTATGGCGAAGGGCAGCAAGGACTCCTAATGTAATTCCTGAAAGAATCGCTACCGTTAATGTTACAAGTCCAAGCTCAAATGAGACGGGAAAACCTCTGCCCAACAATTCATTAACTGTTTGCGAGGATTTTTTTATTGACGGGCCAAAATCAAACTGAATAACAGATTTTAAATACTCTATGTATTGGACTGGAACAGGCTTGTCTAAATTAAAATGGGCCTCCAAATTCCTCTGAACTGCCTCGCTCGTGCTTCTTTCTTCATTAAAAGGAGAACCAGGAAGAGCATGCATCAGAAAAAAGGTTAATGTAATAATAAGCCACAATGTGATCAGCATAGCGATGAAACGTTTTACTAAATATTTCGTCATTGTCTCACTCCCTAACAGAAATCGGTTTGCATCGCTAACTCAGTCATGACAAGCATTGCTTGGTAGGCTTCTAATATATTTTTTGCTTGGTAACGCACAATGGTTGAATTTGCTTCAATTTCTGTTCCTGGCATTAAATGGGCCCATTCAGCTTGACCATAATTGGCAAATTCAATTCGTAATAAAGGAGCTTCTGGAGGGATGAGTGGTTTAACAATCGCTCTATTTTTCAAAGCTATTTCTGTTTTTTCTTTTAAAAGCTGGCCAGCCTTTGTTGGGGTAAGAGTTTTTACTGCAGAGCGTGTAATTGTTTTTTTAACTACGGCTGTCGTAACGTTAGGAATTAATTCTTCAGCTTCTTTCGCAGCCTGATCATCGCCTGCGACCATTAAAACAGGAACGCCGTAGTAACCGGCAACATAGGCATTAAAGCCCAGTTCACCAACAGGAATATCATTTATGTAAAAATTCCGAACGCCAAAAATCATTGAATGACTCATAACACCTTTCATGGAGGCTCTAGCATGATAACCGACAAAGATAGCCCCCGTAAAACTGTTGTCTAAACCTTCAACCATTGAAAATGGCTTAACACCGCCATTTATTAACTGTGTTTCTGGATGAAGTTTTTCTACTAGTAAATTGTTCATTTTGGAGTGGCTATCATTGACGATTACTTCTTTACAACCTTGCTCAAAAGCTGTATTAATTACATAATTGGCTTCATCTGTCATGATTTGGCGCGAACGTTCATAATTATGAGCAGATGAATCAACATGAGTATAATCTACTAATCCTGTTATTCCTTCCATATCAACAGACATATATAGTTTCATAAACGAACCCCTTTAAAATTATTTTAATATTTTTAATTATTATAAATTAAAGAATTATCTTATTCAATGAAATAAAAATAAAATAACTAATTTTTCTAAAAAATTTGAATATAAAGACCTACAGTGTAATCTGTAGGTCCTAGTTTCTATCATTGCATTTTTTTAAGTGAAACAGCGATAAAAATGCTTGATTTCCTCTTTCTAGGTCAAACGACGAGCATTTATTTCTTTTTGTGCAACGGAGGGCTCAGCCCTTCTACTTATTCCCCCAATGAGTGGAACTATATTAATTTTGATTTTCACTATGAGTACATTTTTCCAATAAAGGATTATACTTAGTGATAAAGATATACAACGACATATAACAAAAATGACCGCTGGCAAACTCGACTTGAGCGAGTTTGCCAGCAGCCTAAGTCCTACAATGACGATAACTCCACATTTTTTATAACTTTCTTTTTGGGTAAGAAAGAATTAGTCTGAAAACACCGCTAAAAATACCAACGAGAACAGCTAGATTGACAAGTGTATTTCCCCCAACTAAAATGTATGCAATAACATACAATAGTAATGGTTTCGTTAGCGTGAAAGCAATCATTTTCCATAATAATTGAAATTTTAGTCTTCTCTTCAACCATTTTCCTGTAAGAACACTTAAAAAGGATAACAGAGAAATTCCAATTACTGCATAAAAAACGATAAAAAATGGGTACAAAATAAGGATTTGGGCCTTGTAAACATACGCTGGCACCTCATTCATTACTCTAGAACTTTCCTGCAACAAGGTTATTTGTAGCGGTACAACTAGAATCAACAATAATATGAAAAAATAGCCTGCTGCCTCCTTTAGATCGATTCGATTTAAACGTACTACTGCTTCTTTTTTTGGCAACAATAAACAATCTCTAAAAATATCTAATTGCTTCAATTTCCTACCACCGTTTCCCCCTCATTGAACATCATTACCATTAATTAATTGCAAAATTTTCCCTGCTTCTAATTTATCTTTCTTCATTTGTTCAATTAACGGATCCAATCCCTGGAATTTAATTTCATCCCGTAAATAATGAAGAAAGGAAACAGTAATTTTCCGTCCATAGAGGTCATCATTAAAATTTAAGAAATGAACTTCAATTAAATAGTGAGCCCCATTAACAGTTGGGCGATAGCCAGCACTTATAAGAACATCCCATTTTTTTAAATTGGCATCCACTGTCGCTTGGCCGACATAAATACCTGGTTTAGGAAGCACATAAGCCTCTGTTAACTCCATATTCGCAGTAGGAAAACCAAGTTTTCTTCCGAGTGCCTGACCACCAACTACTGTTCCTGTAATGGTAAACGGTCGATAGAGCAGAGCATTCGTTTCCTTTATCTCCCCGTTTCTAATAAAAGTTCGAATCAAACTGCTGCTCACTTCTGCTCCATTTTCTGTTTCAAGCGGAACGACCATTACTTGAATGTTCAACATTTTGCAATATGCACTGAGCTCCTCAATTCCAGCTTCTCTACCTTTCCCAAAAACAAATCCTTCTCCAACGATGATTCGCTTCACATTTAAGCTTGCAATTTGCTCAAGGATAAATGTTTTTGCTGAAAGATTCGCATCTTCCTTTGTGAATGAAATACGATAATATCGCTGTACTCCAAACTCTTGAAGAAAGCGGATTTTTTCCGGCTCTGGCGTGAGCTTTTCCTTATATGTAACATCATCTGTCAATATCCAAAGTGGATGCTCTGAAAAGCTCATGACAGCAAGAATTTCCTCTTTTTGTTTGTATATTTGAGCTGTTTCAAGGACCTTTTGATGACCTTTATGAACTCCATCAAATTTTCCAATCATTAATACAAGCGGTTGAGAATCATCTGGAGGCAGCGTTTCAACTTCGATTATCTTCATTAAAAATACTCCTTATTCATTTTTGAAACTTTTTATATAAATTAGTATAAAAATAATGTAAACTTTGGCCATTTGTCATCAATTAATTAGAACATATTTCTCACTCTAAAAGCAACAATCTCAGTTAATATTCGTTTTCTCAAAAAGAGTGTCTAATAAAGCATAAGTACCGAAAAAAGGCTATGTTTTTCAGCCAAGCCATTGTTCCATAAAAAATAGTAGCAATACAAAGGAATTGCTACAGGGATTAAGTAATAAAGCCTTCACCGTGTTTTAGGGAAGCGCAAACTATGAGTGCTGTTCTTTCGAGCCAAGAAACCTAGATGAGATACTAAGGTTTTTAGGGGGTAATGGTAGTTACACCAATTTTAATAGTGGTCTAAACAAGAAAAAACTTAGTATCCTTAACAAAAAAGCAACCTAGAATTCATCACTAGAATTCTAGGCTCTAACATTATTTCTCAACTATCTCAGTTTGAATTTGCAGTCCTCTTCTAAGTGTATTCCCTATTGTACATGCACGTTCTGCCGAAACTACGAGCTTATTTTTATACTCTGGAGAAAAATGCTTAGGCAATGATATGTTCACATTGCATTGTTCAAAACGTGATGGACTGTCACTCGCCTTAATCGCATTCACTTCTATTGATATATCATCATCTTGCACTTCAATCCCATCTCTTTCAAGCATTCGATTAAGAACTATCGTAATACATAATCCTAATGATGCTTCAAACAATTCTTTTGGGTTTAATCCATCAAGATTCGCTGAAAAACTTCCTTCTACTTGAAATCCTACATTATTATAAATACCAACTTTTTCTTGCTCTTTTTTAATAACAGTCACCCAGCTCACTCCTTCAAATACTTGTCCTAAAAGTTATTCATATAAATGACATGCAACATAATGATCTTGTTTCATCTCTTTTCGCTGTGGCACTTCGATTCGGCATTTTTCCAGTGCAAATGGACAACGAGTATGAAACATGCAGCCTGATGGAGGATTTAATGGAGAGGGAATTTCTCCTTTCAAAACAATTCGCTCCCTTTTTCCAGCGCGATTCGTACGCGGTACAGCGGAAAATAATGCCTGTGTATAAGGATGAAGAGGCCTTGCAAAAATGTCTTCATTTCGACCCTCTTCAACGATATTTCCAAGATACATGACCCCAATTCGGTCTGATATATGCCTGACAACACTTATATCGTGGGTAATGAAAAGATAAGTTAAATGCAAATCATCCTGTAATTTCTGCAATAGATTAATTACTTGAGATTGAATTGATACATCGAGTGCAGATACCGGTTCATCGCAAATAACAATTTTCGGATTGACAACCAGCGCCCTTGCTAACCCGATTCGTTGTCTTTGACCACCGGAAAATTCATGAGGAAAGCGGTAATAATGCTCCATACCTAAGCCAACTTTTTCTAAAATATCAAAAACCCGTTCTCTTCTTTCGTTTTTATTGACATTGGTATGGATCATTAATGGCTCCTCTAATATTTTTCCAATTCGCTTTCTCGGATTTAAAGATGAGTATGGGTCCTGAAACACCATTTGTATATCTTTCCGCAAAAGGCGAACTTCCTTCTTCGAAGCTTGAAAAATATCTTTATCTTGAAAAAACACCTTCCCATTCGTTGGTTCAGTTAATCTCAAAATCGTACGCCCGGTTGTACTTTTACCAGATCCAGATTCTCCAACAAGACCATAGGTCTCTCCCTCATACAGCTTAAGTGTCACATCATTTACGGCTTTTACCTGTCCTTTTATTCCCCCTAAACGTCCAAATGGACCGGTAACAGGAAAGTATTTTTTCAAATTTTGAACTTCTAAAATGGGGTCGAGAGTTCTATTCGTTTGATGATTCATGAACAGCCTCCTTTTTGAGGATCTCTTTGTAATGCCAGCACCTAACCTTTTGAGTTGGACTATAGGCCTCCAATTCTGGAGCCTGTTCCTTGCAAAGCTCATCTGCATATGGACAGCGCGAGGCAAAACGACACCCGTGCGGAACTTTTTGCAAAGAAGGTACTGTTCCATCAATGGTATAAAGCTTTTGTAAACGCTCCCCTTCCAATTGTGGAATAGATTTAATCAAGCCCCTTGTATATGGATGAAGCGGCTCTGAAAAAAGGCAATCCGTATCCGTCTCCTCCACAATCTGACCAAGGTACATGACCATCACCCGAGTACAGATTTCAGCAACAACCCCTAAATCATGCGTGATGAAAATAACCCCCATGCCAAGCTGAGCATTTAACTCAGCGATTAAATCTAATATTTGCGCTTGAATCGTAACATCCAAGGCTGTTGTTGGTTCATCTGCTATTAATAATTTGGGCTGACACGAAAGGGCGATCGCGATCATAACCCGTTGCTGCATTCCTCCGGACAATTGATGCGGATATTCATTTATCCTCTTTTCTGGTGCAGGGATCCCTGTCAATCTAAGCATTTCAATTGCCTTTTGCTGTGCTTCTCTCTTATTGAGATTTTGGTGGATCATTAAAGACTCGCGAATTTGATCACCAATCGTATACACAGGGTTTAAAGAGCTGAGTGGATCTTGAAAGATCATCGAAAGATCATTGCCACGAATTTTCTGCATCATTGCTTTCGATAAGTTTAATAGATTTTCACCTTGAAAAAGAATTTCACCCTCATACTTAGCCGTGTATTTTTCATCGTATAGCCGCATTATCGACTGTGACATTACGCTCTTTCCACAGCCTGATTCTCCGACTACACCTACAATTTCGCCTTCATTCAGATGGAATGTGATTCCATCTACTGCCGTTATTTGGCCACGTTCGGTATGAAAATGAGTTTTTAAATTCTTTACTTCTAAAAGAGGCCTCTTCTCCATTCTTTACCTCCTTCTTTCTAGAAATCATTTAGATTTTTTTCCTGAGCTGTGCGGGTCAATAAAATCTCTCAGCCCATCACCTAGTAGATTTAGTCCTAATACTGACAAAACGATTGCCAAACCTGGGAATACAACCATCCACCATGCCTTAAAAATAACTAATTTTCCAGCTTGTAAAATATTTCCCCAGCTTGGGTCTGGTGCCGCTATCCCTGCACCTAAAAAGCTGAGTGCCGCTTCTGAAATGATCGCTTCTGCAAACACAAACGTTGCTTGTACGATCAGCGGAGAAATTGTATTTGGTGCAATATGTTGCCAAATAATTCGGGTCGCACTTGCTCCCTGTGCATGCATCGCCTCAATAAATGTCTGTTCTCTAATTACCAATGCTGAAGAACGAACAATCCGTGCAATATTTGGAGTAAAAACAATGCTTAAAGCAATGATAACATTAAGGGGAGACGGACCCAAGGCAGCCATTAATGCGATCGCTAATAAAATTCCCGGAATAGCCATTAAACCATCACATATTCTCATTAAAATATGATCAAGAGCAGCATAATAAATAGCATATAAACCGATAATCAGCCCTAAAATGGAGGAAATCAACGTTACGATTAAACCTATCCCCATAGAAACTTGGGCACCATAAACAATTCTTGTAAGCAAATCCCGGCCGAATTCATCGGTTCCAAGCCAGTGCTCTCCGCTCGGTGCATTCAACCTTTCCGCAACCTTCATTTCATACGGATCATAGGACACGAGCAATGGACCAATTAAAGCAATGAGCCCTAATACGATGAATATGAAACAGCCCATCACCATTAATTTATTGGCAAAAAATCGACGAAAAAACAATTGACGTTCTTGTTTTTTGAGACTTGCTTTAATAGTGCGAGCCCTCTCTACTTCTTTTACAGCGGCCACTCTCTCACCTCCTTGCTATTTGCGTTCAAGCCTTACCCTTGGATCGATCACACCATATAATAAATCCACGATCAAATTGATAAATACATATATTAAAGTCACAAACAGAACAACTCCTTGAATGACAGAAAAGTCTCTACGTTCAATGGAATTAATAATCAACTGACCTAAACCTGGTAAGTTAAAAATCGTTTCAACAACAACAGCTCCTGTAACCAATGTACCAAAGGACTGGCCGATCACCGTTAAAATAGGGAGGAATGCGTTTCTCAATGCATGCTTCGTTATGACTTTATGCTCTTTCACCCCTTTTGAACGTGCTGTTTTCACATAATTTTTATTTAAAACCTCCAGCATTGAAGAACGTGTCATTCTGGCGACAAGTGCAGCCTGTATGGCTCCTAATGAAAGCGCAGGTAAAATTAAATAGCGCAAATGTGTCCATAAACCTTCAGTTAATGGCTTATATCCAGCAATAGGCAACCATTGCAAATAAACTCCAAATGATAACATTAGCAACAGTCCAAGTAAAAAGCTAGGGACAGCCATTCCTAGTAAAGTTGCCACCATAAGGGCATGGTCGGTGAAGGAGCCTCTCCGATAAGCAGCAAAAATGCCAATTGGAATGGCAATAATTAACGCTACAATTTCAGCTAGAATGGCTAGAGAAATAGTTGGACCCAGATGACTCAAAATTGAGTCTAGCACAGGTTCTTTCATGAAGTATGATTGGCCAAAGTCTCCTTGAAGAACGCCTCCAACCCAAAGCAAATATTGCTTAACTATTGGTTCATTCAAGCCCATTTCTTCATTCAAGCTTGCTATTTGTTCTTCTGTAGCTTCCATTCCTAAAATAATCGCAGCTGGATCTCCAGGAGTAATATGTACAATTAGAAAGATAGCAACTGATACAACAAATAACACTGGGATAAGCGAGTAAATTCGTTTGAAAAGATAACTGAGCAAAGGAATCCCTCCTTTCTAAAAAATAAGGCTATGTTATGTTGGTGTTGATTTTTGGCCATTTTTTCCCCTTTCAGTCATACTAAAAAGGCGTACGGTTCAATGCTTCAAGCTAATTGAGCCAAAAATCGTTCTTTCACCATTTTTTTGCATCGCTAATAATAAAAAAGAATGCATTAATCCTCCATCGCAAACAAGCAATGGAGGATTAATTCTATTCGAGCACTTTCGTATTCCAAATGACTGGAGCTTCAAATACCTCAAAACCTTCAAGTTTATCAGTTGTCGCTAAAATGCTGTTATATTGACCAATAACTGTGGAAGAAAGAGTTTCATATAAATATCCTTGCAATTCGTCCCACTTCGCCTTCGCTTCTTCTGGACTACCCGCTGCTCTAATTTGCATCAATAACTCTGCAACATTTGCGTCATTTAATCCTGCCCAATCAGGATTAACAGCTAATAGCTGCGGCGGTGTTAATTGGTAACCATTGCTTGTGATAAAAATATCCCATTTGCTCAAGTCATTCTTTGTTTCCAAGAAAGTTGGAAAATCATAGTTTTCTATTTTTACATTTAAGCCCAATTGTCTTAATTGTTCTTGCACAACAGTAGTGGCTGTATACATTTCAGCATAATCTTGCGTAGTTAATAAAGTAATTTCCTCACCATTGTAGCCAGCATCCGCTAAGAGTGTCTTAGCTTTCTCAAGGTCTGCCTGATTATAATAATCTTTACCGGCATCACTAGCCCACTGAATTTGATTTGGATTCATATAACTTGGATCTAAGCTATACAACTCTTCATCGACAAAGCTCGCTAGCAAAATTTCATCCATATTAAATGCAGTATTTATCGCTTGACGAATATTTACATCTGCCAACACACCTTCGTTAGTGTTAAAAAACATCGTCAGCGTTCCTCCAACAAATGTATACACATTTATATCATCGATGCTATTCAATTGCTCGTAGCTTTCTGTTGGAATGCTATCGGCAATATCATATTCACCAGTTTGAATTCCAGCTATGCGTGTAGAATGGTCTGTCACAAAGTGATAAAACACATCTTCAACAAACACCTCTTTTTTGCCTGCAAATCCACTTGCTTCTTCGTCAACTGCCTGATACTCATCATATTTACTTAACTTTATATATTGGTCTTGCTTCCACTCTTCAAATTGAAAAGGACCTGTTCCGATGTACTCAGTTACGCCTTCAGCAGGAGCAGAATCGATAATCTCCTTAGGCATAATGGCTGGGAAATTAGCCTGAGATGCCATAATAATCAAAACATCCGACGCTGCGTTTTCTAAATTTAAAACTACCGTATACGGATCTTCAGCTGCAAAATTAGCATTTTCTAATAATGATTTTGCACGTGATGACTTTTCTAACCAACGATTCATCGAAGCTACAACATCCTCAGAAGTCATCTCTTTTCCATTATGAAATAGAATTCCTTCCCGCAGCTTAAATGTATATGTCTTTCCATCATCGCTAATGTCCACTGACTCAGCTAACATTGGCGTAGGTTCATAATCTTCATTCAACGTGTAAAGTGTTTCAAAGATATTACCTGCGATATCTAGGGCAACTTGCGATACAGTCATCGCCGAATCCAGAGTCGGCGGCTGAGCCGTTACGGCAATATCGATTTCATCTTTGTAGCTAATATTTGCGCTAGAATTGTCATCTGACTTTCCAGCTTTGCTATCATTATTGCTGCAACCGATTGCCGTCAAGGCAAATAGAGCCAGCAAAAATACAATCCCCCAAAATTTCCTATTCATATGTATTCCCTCCTGTTGATTACAATATTTCAGTTTCCTTATAATTCTTACCTTTTTAATAGGTTTTGTAGGTTAGAAGAATCATAACCTATTGCCTATGTAGTGTCAATGTATAAAAACTGGATATTCCTACTGTTTATGTTTATTTCACAGGAAGCTAGCCGGATCTTAAAAAAATGTCCTTTAGACCGAGCATGGTCGATGCCTTAACTATTGTTTTCTTAAAAACATTTTATTGCATTTTTCCCCTTTTTGAAAATCAGCTATGTGAGGAAAAATCACTACCAACATGAAACAAAATCTAATAAACATTATTCTTCATTTCGCTTAGCTATCACGATAGTTTTTTTGATACAAATAGTGAATAAACCATCGCAGCAATGGCGGTACGACAAAAAAGATAAAAAACAAGCGAAACAATTGATAACCAGCTACAATTGACAAATCTGCATGGATTTCAGCAGCGATAATTCCCATTTGATCCATCCCACCTGGTGCAAGACTAAGAGCACTAGTGGAAAATGATATGTCTTTGACATAAGATAAAAGCAAGCTCAATCCCCAAGAGCCAAAAAGTAATAAAGCACCTGAAGCAACTGCTGTCGTCATCATTTTAAATTTATATTCGATTTGCTCTAAATCGAATAATAATCCAATGTACGCTCCGATCATTAATTGAGAAGCATCCAAAAGCGTAGATGGTAGAGTCGGACCGATATAGCCAAATAGCCCTATAATAGCCGTTGCGAAAATAGGACCCACTAAAAACGGAGTCGGTAGTTTTATTTTCCTCGCGATAAAAATGGACAGGATCACGACAGGAATAAAGAGTAGGATATTGGGAAATAAATCGCCCCAGCGGAACATTGGAGAATGGATAAAAGTTACAGTTCTAGGTGTTTCCGTCGCCACAAAAGGACTAAATACGAACAAAGGAACAAAAATAATAATTAAAATCAATCTTGACACTTGCAGAAATGTGACAATCGACAAATTTATACTTTTAATCTCTTCACCAAGAAGAAGCATTTGCGAAAGTCCACCAGGAATACTGCCAATCAAAACTGAAGGAAAATCTAATTGCGTTAATTTCGAAATAACAAAAGCTAGACCAACACAAAAACTAATCACTACGATTGTACTTAGAAAAATCGTTGGAAGCTGAGAAAGAATAAACATAATAGCATCCTTTGTAAACGATAATCCAATTGAATACCCAACAATAACGATCGCAATATCTCTGATTGCACTTGGCCAATATAACTTTAATCCAAGACTAGAGGCAATTAGAACAGCAATCATTGAACCGAGCAACCATGGAATTGGAATATGGATTAAATAAGCAATCACTCCACCAGTTATGGCAATAATTAACGTTTTTAAGAAAACAAATGGTAAAGTATGATCCTTTTTAGTCAAAATATCATGCACCTCTTTATTGCAAATAAATAAATTACAATTACTAGTATAGGGTAAACAAATAGAAGAAACCACCTTACCATACGATTGAATCGATTTGCTATAATCGCGAACGTTAGGAAAAATTGTAAGTTTATTAGAGCTTTTGAAGGATTATATCTGTTATTGTAGAAATTAAGAACTATATAATCAGAAGTCTTGGTTGTTGAGGAGGTATTCTATTTTGGTGGAAAATGTTGGACATATACTCTATCATGTATTAATTGTAATATTTCCAATACTCTTATATTACTTTTTGGCTATCCTCAAGAACATTTATATCAGTAAAGCTCATAAAGGCATATTATTAGTACTAACTTTTCTAATTCTTTTGTTAACAATTTCATTTCCAGTGTCTTATGCAAATGGTTTTGTTTATGACTTTCGCATTATCCCGATCATCATTGCTTTTATTTATATCGGCTTTTGGCAGGGAATTGCAGCTATTTTTGTTATGCTGCTATACTTACACTTCTTAGGGCAGACGAATTTGTCAATCACTCTTTTGAATTATGGCATCATTACCGTCATTCTTTATTTTATCAAAAATAAATTAAGAATTTTTTCGTTAAAGAAGAGCTTTTTATACATAAGTGTAGTCTATTGGCTTATCACTCTTACTCGAAGTTTTTCACTAATACATAATAAACAATATGAACATCTTCTAACAATGTTTCTTTTCTCAATTATTACGTGGATTACATTAACCCTTGTCATCCTTCTCATAGAAACGTTTAAACAACATATTAGACTACAAAAGGAACTACAACGCTCTGAGAAGCTTAATATCATAAGTCAACTCGCCGCTTCTGTTGCACATGAAGTTCGAAATCCCATGACCACCATCAATGGATTTTTACAGTTAATGAAAAAAGACGACAACATTAATGAACAACAACTAGCATATATTAATATTTCTCTCTCTGAATTGAATCGTGCTCAAGACATTATTAACGACTATCTATCATTAGCAAAACCAAATGATAAAACGACCCGTATTATCAATATTAGTGAGGAGCTATTAAAAACTGTTGAATTGATGACTTCCTATACGAATATACAAAATATTGAGGTGCAATCTATTATCGAACCATCCCTTTATGTAAAAGGAAACGCTGATGAAATCAAACAAGTTTTTATCAATATTATTAAAAATGGAATCGAAGCCATGAATAACAGAGGGCTTTTAAAAATTGTCGCTTTTAATGATGGCGATTATATTATTATCAAAATCTCAGATAACGGTGAAGGAATGTCAAAAGAACAGTTGTCCAGAGTCGGAACTCCTTTTTATTCCACTAAAGACAAAGGTACCGGTATCGGATTAACCATTTCATTTCAGATAGTAGAACAATTAAAAGGAAAAATAACGGTTGAAAGCGAGGTTGGTTTTGGAACAACTTTTATTCTTTCGATCCCGGTTTGCAAACTAGAAAGGAATGATCAACAGGCTGAACATCCTTTGTCAGCAAACTACTGAACATAAAAATTAAGCTTTGTTAACCGATTATGGGCTTATCTCGTGTGAAAGGTTCAAATTGCCGACAATGGGTATCAGGAAAACCTTCTTGCTGTTTTCTCAGCTGATAGGTTGATTTCCACTGCAACAGTTAAATAGTACTACTAAGGTATAGCTTGGATCATCCTAAAAATAAGAGCGTCCCTCATCATCAACGATGCACTAGGAACGCTCTCTTATTACTATTATCTACCTTGATGAAGCCGTTTTAGCATAACTTTTTTTAAATTTGACATTAAACATTTCCTTCAGCAGCAATAATGGACCACCGAGAACAAATAAATAGCGCGCTTCAATAACCTGCTTCATAAAGGATGCGAGACGTCCTGTTAATTTAACACCAAAAACATTACCAACCGCCGCACGGCTACCAATGGATGCAACCGTACCTTTATGATGATAGATAAATGGTTTAAGAGCATGACCGCGAATAGCAGCTGCTAAATTGAAGCCACATACTTGTGCCTGTTGTATAGCCACTTGAGCAGTTGGTGGAAGAGGAGTGTTTTCTTCGCCTTCAAAATAAGCAGCATCCCCTATACAAAATACGTCCTCAAGTGTTTTTACACGGAGATATTGATCTACAGGAATTCTCCCTTTCACAAGTTGTACATTCCATTTCTCCAGAAGACGATTAGCTCTCACCCCTCCAGACCAAATTAGGGTTCTAGCTGGAACTTGATAGCCATTATCAAGGATAACGGCTTCCTTATTACATTCGACAATCTTTGTAGATGTTACTACCTCTACACGATTCTTTTTCAAGTAAGCCGTAGTAAAATCAATTAGCTTTTGATCAAAAAATGGAAGAATTTGATCAGATGCCTCCACATTTACAATTCTAGTATTCTCTAAAGGAATTCCATATTTTTTGCAAAGCTTTGGCAATTGATCAATTAGCTCCCCAACCATCTCAATTCCTGTGAAACCAGCTCCTGCCACGATAAAAGTAAGACGAGATAAATCGCCGTCCTCATTATATTTGTTAAACTGCTCTATAATATGATGCTGAATCGCTTTGGAACTGCGAAAGCTTCTAATTTTAAATGCATTCTCCTCCACTCCAGGTATTCCAAAGGTATCTACATCAAATCCGAGTGCAATGAGCAAATAATCATATTCCAATACTTCATTATTTTCTAACATAACCTTTTTACTAACAAAATCAACATGGTCAACAATTCCCTTTTTAAAATTGACCATATTTTTCTTAAGTAAATCAGCTATTTGCAAAGCTACTTTTTCATCAACTGCAGTTCCGGCACTCGTTTTATGTAACTGTGTTGAAATATAATGATAATCATGCTTATTAATTAAAGTTACTTCTGCTTCTCCTTTGTTTAAAATCGTTTCCAGTTCTTTACTGGTAATAATACCACCATATCCGGCACCTAAAATAATTACTTTTGGTTTTCTCATCCTGCTTCATTCCTTCTTTGTACTATTTGTTCCATTTCCGGCTGTATATTGTGATTAATTTCACATATTATAAAAAAAAGGCTTGTTAAACATGTTTGCTAGCAACAAGATTTTCAGCAATTATCTTAGTTTTACACAAACTTTTAGTTGTGTTGCGAAAAAATCCAAAATCAGCACCGATATATAACACTGCCTCAAAAAATAATGTTTACTATGTGAATAAATTCACAATAAATAAAACATAATATGATAGTACTTCACATTATTAAAAATTTCAAGAGAATTTTATAATTTATTGCTTAAAACTTCATAATAAGCATTTCTAAGGTTTTTAATATAAGCAACGTTTCATCCACAGCAAAGCTCGTCTCCCAGTTTCCTAATTTAGTTCCTGAGAAAGTCTAATCATATCTCTACACCAAATTCCATTCTCAAAGATAGTTTCTTCATAGTGTTTAGTAAAAAAGTCAAAATCTACAGCGACAATTCTAAAACCACATTTCTGATACAAAGCCAACTGTCCAATGCTTGAATTACCAGTTCCTACTTCAATCGTTTTAAAGCCTTTCTCTTTCGCTTTCAAAATGGCATCTGTGACAAGCAGTTTGCCCAATCCATTCCCTTGAGCATGCTCGGAAACCGCTACATTTACCAACTCCACCGTCTCTGGTCTTGTTGGAAGAAGAACATACACACCTACTATTCCATCAGTATTCTCTGCGACATAGCATTCTCCTCGTGCTAAATAATCGATTATGATCTTTGAGGATGGATCAGCCAATCGCAGCAATTCCATTGGTGGCTCTTGATCAGCCATTAATTTTCGAATATTCATCTAGGTACCTCCAACATAAAAAATCTTATCTCTTGTTCATTATAATTGCAGTAAACGAAACGAGGGAATTCATTGGTTCATTCTCATTTAACTCCAGCACTTAAAAAACAGAGCAAAAAAGCTGATTTGTCCAATAATCATCAAAGACAATCAGCTTCTCTTACTCCCATTCTATCATTTGAAAATAATTTAATCATTTGCCATTTTCTGATACAGAATTGACTAGCTCAACCATTTTTTCGACGAAACTCTCCAATAGCTTTTCACCCTTTGCTTTACTAGCCAATGTAGCATCACCGTAAACTCCACTCTTGCTTAGCTCACCTAATGAGATTGAAGATTTCCCATATAAAGCTGGTTTTTCTGGATACTCCCTAACCGCTTTCGACATATCTACTAGCTCTGGTTTTAGGGCAAGCATAAGGGACGTTTCTAATTCGCAAGCGTGAATCATTCCATGCCATGTCGTTGATTCACAATGTTTTGCCATCATTGACTCAAGCTCCGGATAAAATAAATAGACGACATTCATGTCTAATTCATCGGTTAATTCTCTAGTTGCATACTTCATACTGGCATTATTAGCATCATGACCATTAACAATGATTAGCGTCTTAACTCCATAGCGATTGACACTATGAGCAACATCTTTAATGATCGCTTCAACATGATGCTGTTGGAGAGAAATGGTTCCAGGTATATCACGCCAAACCCAGGAATAACCAAAAGGTAATGCTGGTAAGAGCAGAGCCCCTGTTCTTTCACAGATTCTTTTTGATATTCCCTCTGCTAAATATATATCAACACCTAATGGAAGATGATGTCCATGTTGTTCAGTAGCCCCGATAGGTAAAATAGCTACTGGATACTCTTCTATTGCTGCTTCTACTTCATCTCTAGTCATGTTGATAGCTTCTTTTACCTTTGACATATAATCAACTCCCTAATTCTTGGATGAGATTCGTATATTGTTGAGCTTTCTCTTCAATTTGTTGCAAATTATCCTTTGTTGCACCTCTAGGAACAAGATCACTACCGATTGCAAATGAGGAGCATCCTGCTTCGTAGTAAGCTTTCATATTTTGATAATCGACGCCACCAACTGCCATGATATGAACATTTGGAAAAGGACCTCGGAGACTTTTAATATATGAAATACCTAAATCATTGGCTGGGAATAATTTGACTACATTTATGTCTTCTTGTACTGCTTGAAGAATTTCCCCTGGCGTGAATACTCCAGGGAAAATTTCTACATTTTTTGACTTTGCATAACGAACCAATTCCCGTTCCCAACCGGGAGTAATAATGTATTTTGCTCCAGCTTCAAGAACTTGGTCAATCTGTTTTTGAGTGATGATCGTACCTGCACCTAACTGAATGGTATTTTTAAATTTTGAATGGATTTTTTCAATACAGCCCAACCCTTTTGCTTCATCACTTAAAGATACTTCAACCCAAGAAATTCCGTTTTTTTGTAGTACTTCTACAATTGAACATGCATCTTCTGGCTCAATACCGCGAAGAATAGCAATTATTGTTCCTTTGTCAACTGACATGATTCTCATCACCCTTCAAATTGTGCTAACCACCTTGCTGGATTTTCAACAAAAATTGTCTTGATGTCCTCTTCACTAATTCCTTCATTTTTTAATCTTGGAATATACTTTTTCAAAATATACTCAAACCCAGGTCCGCCACCATAAGCATGTAGATAACTTTTTCTCCCCATATCTGCTGAGATTAAAAGTTGCTTGACAAATCCATTTTTTATCATGTTCTTAATGAGTTCAATTCGAACACTATCAGGATAGTACTTTATTTTACTTGCCCCATCAAATTGAACATAAGCTCCTCTTTGTGCAAGCTGTAAATGATAATACGGGTCGGCATTACGATCGCTATGTCCAACAGCAACTTTCGTTAAGTCAACCCCTTCTTCTTCTAAAATATCCAACATCTCCTCACCCATTGTTCCCGCTTCTGTATGAAGCCAGACTGGTGCTCCCGTTTCTTTTTGTGCACGGGCAACTGCTCTAGTAACTTTTTCCTCTAAAGGATGTATTAATTGATCCCAAGAACCAGACTTAAGAAAGCCAGCTTTTGCATCTGTTCCATCCATTCCGATCATTACATCTCTAACAAGCTTTTGTTGTATTTCCTCAATTGAAAGAGCATTAACCCATGCTGGAAAATAAATATGTTTATTAAATCCAGTGGTTGCGACGACATGAACATTCGTTTCAATCGCCATTTGTTTCATTTTTGCAGCATTTCTTCCATAATCAAGAGTTGTTGCGTCTACAAGCGCTTGCCCACCTGCTCTTTTAAATCTAAATAATTCACTTACAGAAGCTTCATAGTCCGTTAATTCTAAGTCCCGATCTTTCTGATTCGGTGGCGGGCACGTCCATAAATGCTCATGACTATAAGTAAATCCTAATTCATTTTCATCAATATCTCCTAAAACTGTTCTGATTTTTCCCATCTTAAGTTCCTCCTTTTGAAAAAGCAGCTATAACCAGTCCCTTGAGCACGACAGATAATCGTAGTACGCGACGAACTTAAAATGCTAGACGCAATATAAATGTTTTTTGTCTATCATTGTTCGTTTTTGTTATTCCTGTGCACTTCTGAAAAGGCTGAGGTTAGGGTATAGCTGCTCGACTCACTTTAGTATGTGCTTTATAAGCCTATTCCGAATAGTAAACCGATTAAACGAATAATCACTACTACAATAATGGCATCCGGGGAAGCAAACCATAGACCTTCTACACCATAGGCATTCATATCCACTAGCGGATATGCAAGGGCAACAAGCAGTGTCCATGAAACCCCTAGGAAAAATCCAGATATGATTGCTCCACGTCTCCCTCCTGATGCATTACCAAATACTCCAGCGGCACCGCCCATGAAAAATAATCCAATAACAGAAGGTAAAACAACAACTGGTAGCATTGTAGAAATAAAGGTTACGAGTAAGCTACCTACTAAAGCCGACAAGAATCCAAGAGTTACTGCAATTGGTGCAAAGGCGAAAAAAATGGGGACATCGAGGGCTGGTTTTGCACCTGGTACGATTTTTTCCCCTATTCCTTTAAATGCAGGAACAATTTCTCCAAGAAACATTCTTACCCCTTGAAGCAATACTAGTATCCCCGCAACGAATGTCAGTGCATTCATAATGGAAAATTGAACGATATCCTGTCCTCCTGAGATTTCAGCTAACACATTTTTATCAACGAATAATGCCGTGACCAAATAGATAACAATCATGACAATCCCCATGAGCACACTCATGTCTTTTAAAAAATCTAAAGTTTTGGGCACTTTTACATCTTCAGAAGATTTTTCTTTATTTCCCGCTAATCCGCCTACCCAACCAGATAGACTAATCCACGAACTTCCCCAAAAACCGAAAGCAATATCATCTTTTCCTGTGATTTTGCGAACAAATGGCTGCGATAAAGCTGGGAATAATACCATTGAAACCCCTTGAATAATTGAACCTAAAACGATCGTCATCGTGCTCGATAACCCCATTTGGTTAAAAACAATTGCCATTGTACCGGCAAAAGAAAACATCATATGTCCTGTTAAGAAAATATATTTCCATTTCGTTACTCTTGCGATTAATAAATTTATCAAAAACGAAAATACTAGAATAAGAGCTGTCTCTTTTCCTAATAAGGTTTGGACGGCAGCAACTAAAGCATTATCCTCTGCAACAATGCCTGTTAATCCAAAAGCTTCTGTAAACATCGTACTAAATGGAACTAGTGCTGCTACAATAATATTTGATCCTTGCTGTAAAATGATAAATCCAAAAATTGTCTTTAATGTTCCCTTAATAACATCAGATGCTGTTTTTCGTAAGGCTACTAATCCGACAAGTGCAATAATTCCAAGAATAATGGCTGGATTGCTTAAAACGTTTACAATAATATCAAGCATATTTCCCTACCCCCTTTGATGTAGCTTTTGAATAATCGGCATTACTTTCGCTTCGATTTCATCCTTATCTAGTAAATTATTAATCGAAATCACTTCTACTGACTCATCGTTAAGCTCTGCTGATATTTCACTTGAAGCCACCATAAAATCACAAACCTTTCCTTTAGCAGAACCTAAATCTACAGCTTCTCCTTGAACTTCATATCCATGTTTCTTGGCAATCGACTGAATATCCATCAGTAACATTAGGCTTGTTCCAAATCCCATTCCACAAACTGTGACTATTTTCATAGTTAACACTCCTTTTATATAATTGATAGGATTTCTTCTTTTGAAGTAGCTATGTTCATAATTACATTTAGTTTTTCTTCATCTCTCAATACATCTGCAAGTGCCTGTAACATTTGGATATGGCTCACGCTATCAGTTCCACAAAGGGCGCAGACAAGTGATATAGGATCATTGGTAGGGTGCCCGAATACGACTGGTTGACTTAATCTGATTAACGACACTCCCTTTTCTTTTGCACCAAGTTCTGGTCGTGCGTGGGGAAAGGCAATGTTTGGAGCCACTACAATATATGGCCCAACTTCTTTAAATCCCTTGACCATTGCGTCTACATAGCATTGTTCTGCTAATCCTTCGTTTACTAATAACTGACCTGCTTTTCGTATTGCATCCTCTGCATCTTTTGCTTTTACATCCAATTCAATTAACCCTTCAGTTAATGTAAGCATGTTAAGTCACCCTTTCTAAGTTAATCAATGGCCAAGTAAGATTTTTCAAATATCAAAGCTCGCTGTAAACTTAATTGATATGTTTTATTTTATTCCTCCCATTCAACTCAATATGGTATTGATATCGATCTCCACGGTTCGACATTTCAACTAATTCGAATGGAGTTCCATCCTTTAAATAAGACACCCTAGTTAAATGTAGCAAGGCTGATTCCGGTGGAATTTGCAATTCAACTGCTTCCAAATCAGTAGCAACTCTTGCTTGAATGCGTTCGTAAGCCTTCTCAAGTCGAATATTGTATTCTTCTTCCAAAGTTTCATATAATGATTCTCTTTGCAGACCTTTTTCAAGAAAGCCAGGTATAAACTTCCCACGCATATAATTAATCATGATCGCAATAGGTTCGCCATCAGAATAGCGTGTGCGCTTGAGGCAAATGACTTTCTCATTGGGAGTTAGTTTTAACTCTTCTCTTATTTTTTGAGAAGGTTCCAATTCAAGAAGTAATGTATTATCAGTGTGAATTTCTTTTCCTCTAAGTCGCATTTCTTCTGTCCAACTCGTAATCGCTCCCGCAGTTTGAACTATTTTTTTTGATTGAATAAAAGTTCCCTTTCCTTGTATTCTTTTAACCACACCTTCAGAAACTAGTTCATCAATTGTTTTTCTAACAGTAGCCCTACTGACCCCGTAAAGCTTTTCGATTTCAGATTCAATTGGTAGAGAATCTCCTTCTGACAGATTTTCTTCGATATAGCGCATCAACAACATTTTCAATTGCTTATACAGTGGCTGCTTTGACTTTTTATCAATGAAACTTTTACTCATTTTTCCCTATCACCTCTAAAATGAATACCTTTACATCATGATGTATTATTAATACATCCTTATATTTTCATAATACATCATAATGAATATCATTACAAGCATCGTTTTTTCAAAAATTGATCATTATCTATACTTGCATTTAACCAAATGAATCGATATATTATCATGATCTATTCATTATTAAACTTTTCTTTCAATAGGAACGCACCCTTTAACAAAAAAGAAGAAAACCTCTCTTTTGGTTTTCATTGGTCGCATACCTAGTTTGACCTAAAGAGAGATTTCCTTATGTACAGAAATGATATACTATTGGCCAATTTGTCCTATCGGACGGTACTGAAAACGTCATAACAAGGGGTGCTCTTCAAAACAAGCATCTCAATTTCCTTGCTTCTCCTCATTAAAGGCATGGATACTATCTATCAAATAACGGAAAGTCATCCTTACAATTAATCGATGAACAAATGGGAGCGAAAACTTCCAGCCGTTTTTGTCATCAATTTATTTATTGCCTTCATCAGCAATGATGTTAAGCCAGTTTAACTCACTCTAATCACGATTTTCCCGAAGTGATTTCTGTTCTCTAATAAAGTTTCGGCTTCAGCGATTTTTTCCAATGGAAAGACAGCACTTACTTGAGGATTTAACTTTCCTTGCCAAACCTGCTCGGTTACTTGTAAGAAATCTTCCCAATTACCCATTGGTGCCCCTAACACTTGGCGATGCCATTGGTAAATTTCTCGAATGCTAATTTCAGGGAAATCACCTGCTGTTGCTCCAGACAGCACTAGCTTTCCCCCCATTTTTAAGCTATTTAAACTTTTCATAAATGTAGGCTTCCCGACTGAATCGAATGCGATATCAACCCCTGCACCTGTTGTCCATTCCTTTACTTCCTTGAGCCAATCACCATTGGAATCAAACATTGCCATTGCGCCTAATTCGAGACATCTTTTTCTTTTCTCCTCACTGCTTGCTATCCCAATAACTGTTGCCCCAGCTGCAATTGCTATATCTAATTGGGCAGAGCCAAGACCGCCGGATGCCCCAATTATCAAAACCGTATCAGAAGGCTTTATTTGTCCAACATTGACTACTCCCCTCCAAGCTGTCGTATAGACTGCCGGAATAGCCGCTGCTGTCACAGATGGAATATGGTCAGGGATGGGAATAATATTTTTAACAGGAACGACTACATACTCTGCTAATCCTCCCCATAAATGTTCGCCAATAATTTTATAATCTGGACACATGCTCGGTTCACCAGCTCTACAAAACTGGCACTCTCCACAGCCAAAGGATGGGTTTATAAGAACCCGGTCACCTTTTGTAAAGCTGTTCACTAAATTTAATGTGGTTGACCCAAATTTAACAACACGACCAACGATATCGACACCAGAAATATGTGGTAACGTTAACTTTGGCACACCTGGTCCTTTTAACCCCTCTCGAGCAAATATATCAAGGTGATTTAATGCTGTTGCTTCTACTTTAATTAAAACCTCATGTTCACCTGGCTTTGGGATCGGAATCTCTTCGATCTTGAGCTTCTCAGGTCCGCCATGCTCACGAATCACAACTGCTCTCATATTAAAAGGAATTTCTTCCTCTGTAAAATCTTCTTTTTCTATACTAAAATTGGCCATATATGCTCCTCCTCATATCCTTCATGATTTCTTTATGAAGCCAAGTCAAATTCATCATTGTCCAGACGAACTGACTTGAAAAGAATATAGTTTCATTACGATATTCATGATGAACTTGCTGTTGTTTATCTTTAAAAGCGGTATACATGCGAAAAACGATAGTCCTGACGGCTAAACACAGCTATGTTTTTCTCTTTTGAGCGAAAATCTGTCTGATGTGCAAATTTGATTTATCTAATCCGGTTGGGAGATATTCCTGTTGAAAAATATAATTGCTTAATCTATATAAAACAGGTACGTTTCTTCCTGTTCTATCCTCTGTTTTTTGTATGTTTATTCCATAAGGGGAAGGTGCGTGGTGGGCAACAATTTTTTTGATACTTTAGCAATTGGAACATGGGGAACTGAACGCCATGAAAGGGGAATACCCCCAACCCATGACTAAAATTAGGAAAACTACCTTTATTCGAATATCTATAATTTAATTGTATATTTTCTGCAGCTGGTTCAATATTCACCGATGGAGGAGACACTTTAGAATGCTAGAGTTCATTTGAAACGAGCTTTTTATTGAACACAAGCAATCCCTAGTCGATTGATTAGAGCCTGAATATATTCGCTTCATTCTTGCATCATTAAATAATCAGTTCATAAGCCTAATCGATTTTATTGTCCAAAGCGCTTACATCCATTTTTGCTTATTCGGAAAAAACAAGATTCACACATTAAATTTCTCAAGTATTAAACAACTTCCCAAAAAAGAAAATAGGAGCTAGAGTATTAAAAGAGTGGCTACGATTTACTTGCCTTCATATTAGTTCTCTCTAGCTCGGCTTCTTCCTTTTTAGGAGTTATTTTGCAAAAACTCTCGGACTAGCTCTAAATATTTTTCATTCTCCTCGTTTTGCGGGGAATGGCCACTGTTTTCAAAAATTACAAGCTTTGAGTTTGGAATTTTTTCAGCAATTAACTCAGAGCAAACAACCGGCGTAATCCAATCATGTCTCCCGACTGTAACAAGTGTAGGGACTGATATTTTGTGCAAATCTGGAACTAAGTTAAAATTCGGCTTATTGTATCTAAAGGCATAGTTATGAGTTTCATACCGATAATAAATCGAATCGATTCTCTTTTTAACGGCCTCTTCATCAAATTTCACTGTATAAAGTGGTTGAATAGCGGTAAACATCTCTTTTAATTCTTCATTTGACTCTACTTTTCCATCGAAAAGGCGGCGAATTCCTGCTTCTGTAATCCCAGGCAAATCGCTTTCCAGTGCTTGATCAACGGAAAGATGATCAAATTCACTATTGGCAGCAGTGTCTCTTAGTAAAACATGGGTCACGCTATCAGGATACCTAAGGACATATTCAAGGGTAAGAAAGCCGCCATATGAACCTCCTAATATTTTGATTGGCGCGCCAACGAGTTCCTTTCTCAATGCTTCGATATCGGCAGTCCACTGTTCATGGGTAAAGGGTGGTTTTCCTTCAGAACGTCCCGATCCTCTCATATCCATAAATATCAATCGATATTGATCACCAAGAGGTGAAAATGCTTTAATATCACTGCGACAATCCCCTAATCCAGGTGCACCATGAATAAAAAAGATTGTTTCTCCATCAGGATTCCCATGAACTTCGTAATATAATTGATTATCATTAATCGTTATAAACAAAATATTTAGCTCCCTTCGTTATTTCTTTACATATTTTGGATCGAGCGCATCACGCAGACCGTCACCTAAGAAATTATAGGCAAGAACAACAATGGTTATCGCTGCTCCTGGTAATATTCCTAATACAGGTGCAGTCCAAATATATTGCTGTGAATTTTGCAGCATATTTCCCCATGTCGGAGTAGGTGGCTGAATCCCCAACCCTAAATAACTAATTGCACTTTCCGTCAAAATCGCCGCTGCAATTGTTAATGTACCTGAAACGATAATAGATGGTATGATTTGGGGAATAATGTATTTCGTTAAGATCCGAATACTTCTTGCCCCCGATGCATTAGCCGCTTCTACAAACTCGTATTCCTTCCACTTTAATGTCTCACCGTAAACAACCCTGGCAATTTCCATCCAGCCGCATAAGGCAATGACGATAACGACCATGACTGGGCTTGTACCAAGAACTGTTAATGCAACGAGAACAAAGAAAAAGTTAGGGATCGCCATCATTGCTTCCGTTATCCTCATTAAGACTGATTCAACAAATTTGCCAAAATAACCGGCGCACGCTCCGACCAATGTCCCGATCAGTAAAGCAAACAACATAGCTGCCAATCCGACTAGCAAAGTAACTCTTCCACCGTGAAGCATTCTTGCAAAAACATCTCTACTTAGATCATCTGTTCCAAAGGGATGCTGTAAAGACCAGCCTGCTAAAGAGCCGACTTCCTGCAATTCTTCTGGATTAACCGTCCAAAAAATGGGTCCTAAAAAAACGATTAGGTGTAAGAATATGAGGAACCATAATGAAAAATAAGCGATCTTATTTTGTTTTAATCGCGTAAAGATCGTGTCTTTACTTTGCTTTGCTTTTGTCATTGTTTTGCTTCCATAATCTTGATTTGTTGATACCTCCATTTTCCCACCCCCATTATTTATACATTTTTAACGCGTGGATCAATACGAGAATAAATAAGGTCTACAATCAAATTACAAAGCACAACAACAACTGTAATAACTACTGTAACCCCCATTACGAGTGGATAATCCCTTCCTCTTGCCGCCTCTAAAATAAGTGTCCCAATCCCTGTCCATCCAAAAATCGCTTCGGTAATAACAGCTCCGCTTAGAAGTCTTGGAATTAGTACACCAATGATTGTAACTACTGGAATTAATGCATTTCTCAGTGCATGTACATATAAAACGATTGATTCTTTAGCCCCTTTTGCGCGAGCAGTACGAATATAATTTTGAGATATAACCTCCAGCATTGAAGAGCGGGTAAAGCGAACAATATTAGGAAGAACAGTAGTTGTTAAAATTAGTACTGGCATAATTAAATGAGAAATCCAGCCCCAGAAATTAAAATCCGCACCACGAGCACCAACTCCAGAAGATGGCAGCCATCCAAGGTTAATAGAAAATAAAAGAATGAGCATGAGTCCAAGCCAAAACGCAGGAACTGATAAGCCAAGGACGCTAAAGAAATTAATGACATGATCCTGAGCCTTTCCTCGCTTTATAGCTGAAATGACCCCAAATAATATTCCAATCGTAATCGAGAGAATTATTGTAAATACTGTTAACTCAATCGTATACGGAAGACGTTCTGCAATTCGTTGAACAACCGGTTCACTTGATGTAAAAGAAACACCGAGATCACCCTTAAGAGCATTCGTTATCCAATCAATATAGCGAATGTGGATGGGCTGATCTAATCCTAACTTTTCCACCATTGCTTGCCTTTCCTCTGGAGATGCATCCATTCTCATCGTGCTTGCTGGACCACCAGGAGCTAGATTGATTAGAAAAAAAGTGATGATCGTGACGATCAAAAGTAGAATCGCACTTTGTCCTAATCGATTTAGTAAAAATCTAAGCACTTCATCGCCCCCTGAATACTTCTTATTAGGAATAGAAGTGTGCATTACGCACACCTCCACCCCTTCATTCGTTTATTCTATTCTTCAATGTACCACTCATGGATATAGTGAAGTGCATCTCCAAACGCTAAATCTGGAACACCTTTAAGTTTGTCAATCCGCACTTGTGCTTCTTGTGGATACCAAAGGAAGATATACGGTAATTCCTCTGCCATTAGTTTCTGCGCTTCAATATAAATCTTTTTACGCTCTTCTACATCACTTGTTTGAGCTCCTTGATCTAATAGCTTGTCTAACTCAGGATTTTGATAATGTGGAATATTATTTCCTTTCACATTTGCCGAATGCATATACGCAGATAAATCAGGGTCCGCCGGATATCTCCACCAATTTAAGCTCATTTCATAATTACGATTGACTACAACATCCTGAATCATAGCGTTCCATTCCATCGCATTTAATTTGACATCAAGACCAATTTTTACCAGATACTGTTGTACCATTTGCGAAACAGCCTCTAAATCACCTTGAATACCAATTTTAAAATCGATTGAAAACGGTTCTCCATCTTTGTCAACAATTCCGTCCCCATCTGTATCGGTCCAACCTGCTTCAGCAAGAAGCTCTTTCGCTTTTTCAGGATCATAATCATATCGTGCGACATCGTCTGTATAATACTCTTCAAGCGCTGGAGCAATTCCCGCATCAGCAATCGTTCCATATCCTTTTAGTACCGTATCAATGATATTTTGTCTGTCAATTGCATGAAGGATAGCTTGCTTCACTCGCTTATCTTGATATTTTTCTTCTTCATGATTGACAATGATCCAAAAGAATCTTGGAGTCTCTCTACCAAAGACACTTACTCCTTCTGCTTGTTCAATTCGCTCGATCGATGCCAAATCATCGAGAGCAAAGATGGAAAGCTCACCACTTAAAATTTGGGCGACATGTGTATTTACATCTGGTAATACCTTATATTCAATTTCATCAAGTAAACCAACATCTCCATAAAAATCATCATTTCTCTCTAATACTACACTTTGTCCTGAAGTATAACTCTTCAGTTTATATGCCCCTGTTCCCACTGGATTCACTTTGTTAAAGGATGTTAACTCCCAAGGATCCTCGCCTTCAAAAATATGTTTCGGGACGATCTCCGTGTTGAAGCTTAAATAAGCAGGTAGCGCTGCAACAGGGCTTTCCATAATGAACTTAACCTCATAATCATTCACTACTTGAACCTCTTTCACCTTTTGGAAGTAAGATGAATTATTCGCTCCAAGCTCAGCATTCAAGACTATTTCATTAAACGTATATGCAACATCTTCAGCTGTAAACTTTTCTCCATCATGCCATAAAACATCATCTCGTAAATAAAAGGTCCATTCTAATTCATCATCTGATGTTTCCCATTTAGTTGCTAAATCTGGTGAAGGTGCTAAATCCTTTCCAGGTTGTGTTAGTCCAGAAAATAAAACTCTGTTTACAACATTCGATTCAGCATAAGCATTTGGATGCCACGGGTTAAACGTTGGATCGGCCACGATCGGGATGGAAACTTTTCCACCTTTTTTAGGATCACTTCCTGTTCCTTCTCCCTCACTTTGTTCACCACTGCTATTTGAGCTATCTCCTCCGTAAGAACATCCTGCAAGAAGGAGGAAGAATACTAAAATAACACTCATAAATCTCCATTTTTTTGTTTTCATCTCTATCTATCCTCTCTAAAGATAATTATTTTGCCCAAGTAGCTTCAAGCACTCTCAAAATATTCGCCCCTGCAACTTTTCGAATATCCTCACGGCTGTAACCTTTTTTAACTAACCAGCGAATAATATTCGGAAAGCATTCAGCAGGATTCTCTAGGCCTTTCACATACTCGACTTTCGGATAGCTGTTTGCTCCATGTGAACTTTTGATAGAAAGCTGGCCTGATAAAAGATCGTGGATTCCCACATGGTCACCAAAAAGAGTGTCAGGGCCAAATGCAACATGGTCAATACCTACTAAGTTTGCAACATATTCAAAATGTTCCATGTAAGATTCAATGCTATGAGTTAGGTTATTGGGCGTAATCGTTGTATGTGGTGCTGCCTCAATTGCGATTACCCCTCCCTTTTCTGCACAAGCTTTTATAACATCGTCTGGCTTTAGACGTTTCGTATCCCATAATGCTCTTGCTCCAGCATGGTTAATCGTAACTGGTTTTTCACTTGCTTCAATGGTGTCTAATGACGTCTTATCTCCAGCATGTGAAACGTCAATCGTAATCCCGAGCTGATTCATCCGTCTAACTGCTTGCTTTCCAAAAACGGTCAAACCCCCGTCATTAGGTTCCCTTAAACCAGAACCCAATTGATTCGCCTCAGAATAAACAACTCCCATTGTTCTAATACCAAAACCATATAAAATGTCTAATCTATCAAGCTCATTTTCAATCATTGTGCAAGATTCTAACGCTCCAACGAAGGCAATTTTCCTCTCTTTCTTCGCACGATATAAATCGGAAATGCGCTCCGCTTTAATGACCATATCCTGATGAGCAATATCACTGAAACGAATACCAATATCATGAATAACATCTGACCATTTCCAGCCAGCTTTCGACGTAATCATCGCTGTTCCATCCATGAAATTTTCAAAAATCACATCCAACCCTGATTGACTTAATGCCTCAAAGCCTGTCCAATCACGACCATGATGTCTAAATTCATAAAATTCTTCTAGTTTCTCTGGCATCACAAATGTATGCTCATGCATAGAAATGATATAGTCTTCCTCTAGTATTTGCTGAACCGTTTCTTCTTGAGTTTCTGATACAGGATATGTGTAAGGTTCTACACGATCGTTTTCTTTTGATAGTTTGAACTCCTTATAGTCGGTTCCAGGTTCTAAGTATTGAAATGATTTATATCCATCATAGATTTTTTGATTTCCTTGCTTAATCGTCTTTGTCATTTCATAAACCCCTTTACTTTTTTATAAATCCGAAGATTCAATCAATTTAATTTGCAATTTTTTCTTTGTTTAATAACTCTATTGCTTCTTTTAACGATTGCCCTTTTTCTAAAGGAAAATGGCAGGCAACAAAATGTTCATCACGAATCTCCTTTAATGATGGAGCTTCTTGCACGCAAAGTTCTGTAGCCAATGGGCATCTTGTCCTAAATCGACAACCTGATGGAGGATTAGCTGGAGATGGCACCTCCCCTTTTAAAACAATCCTTACTTTTCTTAATTTAGGATCAGCCTCTGGGACTGTTGATAATAAAGCTGCTGTATAGGGATGGGCAGGATGATCAAAGATATTATCTGTTTCGGACAGCTCTACCAGCTTTCCAAGATACATGACGCCAACCCGGTCTGATATATGCCTGACCACATTAAGCCCGTGGGCAATAAACAACATCGTTAAACCAAGTTCTTTTTTTAGCTTCATAAGTAAATTAATGACCTGCGATTGTACAGAAACATCTAAAGCTGATACTGGTTCGTCTGCAACGACAAATTCTGGATTTAAAGCAAGTGCTCTCGCAATTCCTACCCTCTGCCTTTGCCCTCCAGAGAATTCATGGGGATAGCTGTGGTATCGGCTCGGGTCTAGCCCAACAAGTTCAAGCATTTCCTTTACTTTTGCCTCTTTTTCCAAACCACTTGCGATTCCATGAATTTCATACATCTCACCAATAATCTGGCCAATTGTAAATCTAGGATTTAGGGAACCAAAAGGGTCCTGATAAATAATTTGCATCTCTTTACGAAGTTTACGGAGTTCACGATTGTTTTGCTCTAATATATTCGTATTTTTATAAAATACCCTTCCCTCTGTCGGTTCCTGTAGCCGTAAGATATTTCTCCCTAAAGTAGACTTTCCACACCCTGATTCTCCAACAAGTCCCAATGTTTCTCCTTTATAAATATGAAAGGATACATCATCTACGGCTTTGACGATTTTCCTTTTGCTATTAAACATTCCACCTCCTTTAATTGAAAAATGCTTTTTCAAGTTTTCTATTTTTAGAAGCGGTTCTTTCGTAGCAGCAGATGTTTCCTCTTGGCTATGATTCAATGGAAATCTCTCCTTCCTCTTCCACATCAAGCAGGCTATGTTCAAGAAGATAATCTACATGCCAGCAAGCAACTTGTCTATCTCCTCTTGTTTCCATTGCCGGAGCTTCTTGATGGCATTTTTCAGTGGCGAAAGGGCATCTTGGTGAAAATCGGCACCCATCTGGAATTTCATTCAAACTTGGAATAGAGCCATTGATCGATTTAAGGGGAACCCCTCTTTGCCCATCCATCTTAGGCACAGATTCTAGCAAACCTTTCGTGTAAGGATGTAAAGGTTGTTCAAATATATCAAGCGTATTAGCAATTTCCATTATTTTTCCTGCGTACATAATGATAATTCGATTCGCCATTTCCGCAGCCACTCCAATATCATGAGTGATTAGCATGATCGACATCTTTTTTTCTTCCCTTAAATTTCGTAATAGCTCTAAAATTTGCGCCTCTATCGTTACATCAAGGGCCGTTGTTGGTTCATCAGCAATTAATAATTCAGGTTCGGATGCTAATGCCATCGCAATCATTACCCTTTGCCTCATTCCCCCGGACAATTCATGTGGATATTGTTTTAATCTCCCCTCAGGATCTGATATTCCGACAAGGCGAACAAGTTTTTCTGCCTCTTTCCAAGCCTCTTCTTTGCCAATTTTATGATGGAATAAAATCGCCTCGGAAATTTGCTTTCCAATGGTGAATACTGGATTAAGGGCCGTTAATGGTTCTTGGAAGATCATCGATATTTTCGAACCCCGTATTTTTCTCATTTCATCCGCTTTTTTTGTCGTTAGGCTTTCCCCTTTAAATGAAATTTCTCCATTTAAGATCTTCCCATTTTCAAATTCAACTAGTCGCATAATACTCATTGATGTAACACTTTTACCACTTCCAGACTCTCCAACAATACAAATCGTTTCTCCTTTATTAATATCAAAGGATACACCGTCAACTGCTCTGACAAATCCATTTTTTCCTTTGTAACCAACAACAAGATCTTTTACTTCTAAAATCTTGTCCATACAATTACCTCCTTCCACTTAAGATAGGGAATTCATTAAAAACTTTCTTCTCGATGGAAAAAAGGATTTTCTTAATACAGAACTCAAAGATTGATAGTTTTCTTGTAAACTAATTAACATTCTCTCTGTTTCCTCTATCGTTACTCTATATTTTGGCCCAGCCACAGATATTGATCCGAGAATATTCTTTTTATGATCGAATAGAGGAATGGATATAGCGGCAACATCATTAAAGGTTTCTCCGGCAGTATAGTACCAGCCTTGATGTTTGATTTTTTCAAGTACTTCATAAAAAGCTTCTTTCGTTTCAATTTGTTGCGCATTATTATTTAATCCCTCATCAATAATTCGATTCTGAATTTCCTCAGGCAGGTAAGCTAAAATCACTTTATGTGATGCCCCAATATATAAAGGACTTCTCTTTCCTACTGATTCTGCAAATCTCACTTGCTGTTCACTCTCAACGATTTTCAAGAAAACTCCTTCTTCATTGTCCAGAATGGTAAACACAACACTTTCACCTGTTTGTAAAGCGATTTTTTTCATAATCGGCTCGATCAATTCGGCAAATTTTAGATGTTCCTCGACCACATTGCTAAGTTCAATTAACTTTATGCCAAGTTCATATTTTTGTGTATCTGGGTTGTGAAATACGTACCCTTCCTCTTCCAAAGTACTGAGCAACCGATAAACAACCGTATGGTTCATATCTAAATGCCGTGCAAGTTCTCGCAGCCCCCAAGACGGGTTTTCAGACGTGAAAGAATTCAGTACACTTAAAGCCTTACTTACTGTTTTTGAAGTCATTTCATCTCCACTTCTTTCTGGTTCTATAATAGAACCACTGTTACGAATTTTGTAATTTGTTATAATAATACCACTTTTTGAATTAATATCAATATAAATTATTAGAATTTTTTATACTTTTTCAAAAATTTTGTTCGTTTTTTTAACATAAAGCGGTTACATTTTGAGATTCTAAAAATTGATAAAAAAAAAGCATTCTAAATGAACAGCTTTTAGAACACTCTCGCATATATTTTTTCCAAAACCATCTATTAAACTTAAATTAAAAATCATGAACTTATTTTCAAATCAGTTTCGACAAAATAGGCAACAAAAGTTCCGATAAGAAGTGAAATAACAGGCGCGCTTATATTCATAATGGAAATGTTTGAAAATGCGATAATGAAAGCAAATGTGGTGCTCATTTTCATCGATTCCTTTGCAAAGCTTTGATATAAACTATTTCCAAACACTCCAATAAGAGAGAAACCAACAACTACTGCAATAAACTCCTGCGGTAATACTTGAATCATAGGAATCAGTTTCCAAGAAAACAGACCGAATATTAGGAGAAGTATTCCCGTAACTACTGCCCCCATATATCTTTTTTCTTTTGGACCAGCTTCCTCCCCTGCGCAGATCACTGTTGCCATTCCAGCCGCATTTGCTGATTGGCCGCCAAAAAAACTAGTCAAGATCGAAAAAATCCCACTAAATGAGACAAGTTTATTGATCGGAGTTTGATAGTTTTTTTGCTGTAATCCACCAATTGCAACTGCAGCATCATTGCTTAATATGAGAAGGGCAAGTGGAATTGAGACGGAAAGAATACTAACAAGATTAAACTCGGGAGTTTGTATACTCGGTATTAATACATCAAATGAAGAGCCCGTCTTATTTAAAGGATAAAATAACAGCATGACGACAAAACCAACCACAATCGCTGCGATTACAGGCGGAATTCTTAATTTCCATTTACTAAAAGCAAGGAACGTTATTATTGATAAACTTCCCACAAGCCATAATTGATTTGCAGAAACAACAAAATTTACCATATATTTCATAATCATCCCTGCTAGCATAGCTGAAATGATTTCTTTAGGAATCAATTGTACAAATTTAGAAAAGACACCTAGAGCACCGATGATAAACATCAAAATTCCTGAAACTACGTAGGCTCCTATTAGCTGTTGAAAGCTAAACTGTGGTGTCACCGTCACAAGAAAAGCAACTCCAGTAAGACTATGTCCACCAACAATCGGAATCTTATAATGTAGTGGAAGGAAAATTCCGAATAGACCTCCAAAAACATATACAGAAAACATCCATAATGATGTTTGAAAATCTGTAAATCCTCCATTAGCTGCTGCTTCCAATATTAATATGGATGGACCAGTGATGATAAAAATCCCAGCAACCATGCCACTTGCTATATTTTGTAGGTTTAGATCATTGATAGGAAACCACGATTTCGAAAGTGTATCGTTCACATCTATTAATCTCCTTTTCATCATTGCCAGTTTGGTGATTTAGATAACTCTACTAAAGCCATCATCACATTGAGCATAAAGATAGCCAGAACAATAGGCACAGCAAGTAAAACATTTCTTCCTAATTTCATTCTTATAACAGCTGCGTAATACCCACAAACAAATAAAACGATACCCGAAACAAGCAGCATAATCAATAAAATGATCAACACCGGCTCACTCCTATACTTATAGAATCATCGTAATCTATTTAGCTCTCCATTTTGCCATTTAGTCCTCCCAATAAAAAATAGCATCCATAATGATATAATCTCCCGGTTCCTTGTATATGGTTGGAATGTTTGCTTGAAATGGCAATGGTGCGCTAATCTGTTCAAATTCAAGAAGAGCGTACTCATACTCTTCTAACGCTAGTTTTAATTGTCTTCCAAGTTCATGAAATTCTTCTCTTAAAAACAATTGATTTGAAGCACTAATGATCGACCCGTATCCACCGCTTAATACTTCATTTGATTTGATCCGTATCGTTTTTGAACGATCATCTTCTCCCATGATCGCAACAGGCGCTAACCGACAGATATCAATGATAATTCCTTCTGTCTTTTCCTTTCGAATTCCGTATTTTTCACTCTCGACTGTTACATTTTTTTTCGTATAGCAAAAGAATTCAACAAAAGGAGCGTATCCACTTCCAAAATGATTCCACTCTGCTTCACAGATGATATGTGGAATTCGATTAATGCGATGGAATAACCTCCTTATATGCGCTTCAATTTCTTGCTCATTACCAGTATCATAAGGAAATTTATCCCCAATCGCTTTCCCTGCAATTAAATCTTGCAATTGCACATTCGTAAACATTTGATTATACTCACCTCCATTTTAATTTCCCTATTACTTTCACTTTTTTAAAGATGTAAGAGCTTCTGCAAATCTTCTAACACCTTCCCTAATCTCTTCTACCCTCGCTCTCGCATATGTAAAGCGGACATAACTCGCTAAATTGATTAAATTCTTCTCTTCCATTTCTCTGCGCAATCTTTGCGTAACTGGTAAGTTTGGTAAAAAGGGACCCGATTCAATATAACGATGCCAGCTTGGAATACGCTTTTTTGTACCCCTCCAAATATCCTTGCTAATCATCGTACCGCTTCCTTGAATACTTTGAATGAATCCACCTGCTTGAAGTTCATCATATGCAGCGACAACGGTACTCCTGTTTACCTTCAGTTCCTTTGCGAAAACTCTTCCTGAAGGCAACGATTTTTCTGATGGAAAAGCCCCATCCGCAATATTATTTTCAACATATTCAGCTATTTGTTTATATAGTGGCTTCTTCGATGCTCG
The DNA here is from genome assembly GCF_008764295.1 of Bacillus methanolicus. Lineage (GTDB taxonomy): Bacteria > Bacillota > Bacilli > Bacillales > Cytobacillaceae > Robertmurraya > Robertmurraya methanolica_A. The sequence goes on from NZ_VTQX01000022.1 coordinate 42,787, forward strand.
GTTTGGTTCCCAAGTCATTTATCACCATTCCTTTGCAAAAGCGTTGATGATATTATCCCAAGTTAATAATGATGAATAAATATTCCATACCCTTTAGTGGAAGATACTGATATATAATCCTAAAGCAACTAACGAAAGAAGAATGACAACAGCATAAATAATGGTTAAATTCTTTGTATTCTTTTTTGTAGAGCCTCGATAATCTTCATCGCTTCTTCTCGTTAGCCATAACGTTCCCAATAAAGCGGCAATCAAGATCAGCAACACGATCACAATTAGCAGATTCATAGTTAACCCCCATTATTGAACAGAGTAATTTTTTCAGCTTAATGATTCATTCAAATATTCAGTATAAATTAGAAAGAGCTTTTTTTCACCATCCATTTACCATTATTTTTCACCATCCACTTTGAAGACGATGTTAAATTTAAAGTAAAAATTTAAAAAACACCTCTACAAATGTAAAAGTGTATAAATTCCTCGTCAAATCAACCAATCTTCGCTTTCCGAAATCCATCGAAAATGCTCATTGCCGAAGATATAAGTAATATGAAAATCCCTCCACCAATAATTAAAGACATAAATTGAGTTGAAGATATTGAAAATAACTCCGTCATATAGTCAATAAATTCTAAGGTTAGTAAATTTGGCGTTCCAATTATAATGATAAACGCAACGGCCCCAACAACTTCTTGTACTGTATTAAAAACCGCCATTTTCTTTGTCCATTGCCCCTTAATTAATTTGTAGAGTACGAAAGTTAATTCAAGACCAATCACGATTACGATCAGTGGCCAATATCGCAACAAAATCTCTTGATTAAACATTGGAGCAACTAGTTTTAAACCTTCTAAACTACCAGTATAAACACCTAATAATCGCTCCGCATAGAAATAAAGTGTTGCCCATATACCAATCCACAGTAAGCTTCCAAATATCTCAATCCTTGAAATTGTTTTTTTCTTAGGAATGTACGGAATATCCTTCAAATCTTCCGGTGTCCATTTTTTAAATGTTGCTGTTAATGGCTGACCATTATGACCTTTGTCTGTTCTCTCTAAAATAACAAATACAAGCGTGATCCAAAATAAGAATTGAATTCCTACCTCGAATATAGTCAATATCCCTTTGCTTATTAGGCTCACCATTACATTTATGGGCGATTCTTCACTGTATCCAGTCAAATATTCCGCAAAAATGGAAATAAATGATACGATTAAGGCAATTGGGATTATCATTTTTAATAAGCTGACATACACATCAAAATAACGAGGACCGATCAAATACATTGGTTTATCACGATATCCATACGCTAATGCTACCGGACTTCCAAGCTTTTCTAATACTGACTTAACATCTTCATCACTATACTCATCAGGTAGCATATCCCCAATCGTGGAAGATAGCTCAAGGGCGATATCCTCACGATTTTTTTCGGGTAAGCGCCGAGTTACTTCCTGAATATATATTTTAATTAAATCCATCCTTCTCTCCCCCTTCCAATAAACTATAGAGTTCCTTTGCGTTTTTCATCCATTCTTCTTTTAACTTGATAAATATTTCTACTCCATATGCGCTTAAAACATAATATTTCCGAGGTCTACTTTCTGATGTATCCCAGCTACTTGTCACCAATTCCTGCTTTTCTAGGCGTCGAAGTAAAGGATATAAAGTGCTTTGATCAATAATAATTCCTGAACCTTCTAGTAACTGAACAAGCGAATACCCATACTGTGGTGTTCGCAATTGGCTTAAAACAGCTAAAGTCAAAGTTCCTCGCCTAAGCTCAGTTGTTAACGAATTTAATAACTGACTCACCTGTTCACCTCATCTTTAAAATACTATATGACGTACAGTATTTTTTATATACTATGTATCATACAGTATTGATGCAACTAAATCAATTGCTTATTTTAATTTATAATGAAATAACCATAAAATGGGTAGTATGTTGGAATAAGAACAGTGTAAAGCATCACTTGAATGTCTTGTAGATGCCGCATTTAAATTTTTCCACAACTTCAGCATACTCTCATTTCCGGTCATTAACGCAAAAAAGCTGAAATTCTCTTTCAGCAAGAATCTCAGCCTCTCTACACATATTCATTTTTCACTTCACTATAAGCTAGTAGGCATAAAATGGATGGGTGCTTTGCAAGCGCACATTCTTTCTCAGTAATTTAATCTCTTTCTGCTCTTAACTTAACATCAGTGTGCTTCCGATAAAGAAGTGTCATCCCCAACTTTTTCAATTTTGACCGCACAAGCTTTAAATTCCGCTGTTCCAGCTAGCGGATCGGTTGCGTGATTCGTTAGGAGATTTGTATTTGCTTGATCGGGAAAATGAAACGACATAAATACTAATCCCCTTGGTTGTTTCTTGCTGATTCTGATTTTGGTAACGACGCTTCCTCTACGCGAGGTGACTCGGACTGCTTCTCCATCATGAAATTCGAACAATGCTGCATCGTCTGGATGGATTTCCAATGCTTCCTCAGCATTCTTCACCTTTTTATAATAGCGGGTTTGTACGCCTGTATTATAAAATTGTAGCCTTCGTCCTGTCGTCAATGTCAATGGATATTCTTGATCAGGTACCTCTGCTGGAGGCTGATAATGGCTTGGGACAAACCTGGCCTTCATTCCTACTTGATCAGACCAAAGGCGGCTATGAAGATAGGTCGTACCCTGATGATTTTCATCATAACATGGCCATTGAAGCCCGCCCTCTTTGTCGATTCGCTTATACGTAATTCCGGCAAAATTAGGTGCGAGTATTCGAATTTCCTCCCATATTTCTTCGGCAGATTGATAGCTCCAGTTTGCTCCCATTTTATTGGCAATATCCTGAACAATGACATGGTCATGTCGTGCTAATCCTGGACCTTTTAAAGCAGGACGCACTCGCTGAATGCGGCGTTCAGAATTAGTAATGGTCCCATCATTTTCAGCCCAACCTGTAGCCGGAAGAACGACATCTGCAAGCATGGCTGTTTTCGTCATCAAAATATCTTGAACAACTAGAAATTCAAGATTGTTGAACACCTTTTGTACATAATTTCCATCAGCATCAGATTGAACGGGATTCTCCCCGATAACATAAAGGGCTCTTATCTCTTTCTTCTCCATTGCATCTAACATTAATGTTTGGTGCTTGCCCATTTCTTCTGGAATCGGGGTTCCCCATACGCGCTGATGCAATTCTCTTCCTTGCGGATCATCGTAATCCCAGCCGCCAACAAGGCGATTTGGCAATGCTCCCATATCTCCCCCGCCCTGAACATTATTTTGACCTCGAAGGGGATTTAAAGCAGAACCATATTTGCCAATATGCCCCGTCAATAATGCTAGATTAATTAACGAAAATACATTCTCTGTTCCATTATGATGTTCCGTAATGCCCAGTGTCCAACAGATTGTTGCTTTCTCTGCGGTTGCATATAAACGAGCAATTTCTCGAATATCATCTGCAGGCACTCCTGTTATTTTTTCAGCATATTCTGGCGTATACTGTTTCACCGCATCTTTATACAACTGAAACTCCTTCGTAGCATGTTGAATGAATTTAAGATTGACTAACCCTTCCTCAATTATGACATTCCCCATTGCATTCGCTAGAGCTATATCTGTTCCAACACGTACTGGCAAATACTTATGAGCAAGCTTTGTTTGATCAATTTTACGTGGATCAATCACAACCATTTTGACACCATTCTTAATTCCCCGGCGCATGTGATTAAAAATAATCGGGTGACATTCCTGTGTATTGCTTCCCCAAACAAGGATCACATCTGTATTTTCCAATTCATCATAAGAACCCGTCGCTGCACCTGTTCCAAATACAGTCACCAGACCGGTGACACTTGGAGCGTGTCATGTTCGGTTGCAGCTATCGATATTGTTTGTTCCGATGACCGTACGCATAAATTTTCCCGCTAAATAGTTTAATTCATTGGTCGATCGTGAAGAACTGAAACAGCCGAAAGCATCTGGTCCATACTGTGCCTTTAAAGCAGAAAATTTCTCAGCTATCAAAGTTAATGCTTCATTCCAGCTTGCAGGTATAAGCTTTCCATTTTTCCTTATTAGCGGTTCAGTTAACCTTCTCTCACTGTTGATATATCCCCAACCAAGAGCGCCCTTGACACAGGTTTCCCCATGACTTGATGGATTTTCTTTATGGCCCTTAACCTTAGTGATCTTTTCATTTTCGACTTCCACAGTCAAGCCGCAGCCTGTTCCACAAAAACTGCATATCGTTTCCACCTGTTTTGTTTGTACATCCATAACGAAACACTCCTTTTTTCAGTCAATGATTCTGTCACTTCGTGTATAAACATTTAACGATCTGCTTCGAATAAAGCCAACTGTTGTAATTCCCAATTCCTCAGCGAGTTCAAGGGCAAGTTCAGTTGGCGCTGACTTAGATAAAACAATTTCACAGCCAATTTTCGCTACTTTCGCTAGTATTTCTGACGATATTCGTCCGCTAAAAGCAAGCACTTTATCCTTTAATGAAACATGATTTCGTAAGCAGTAACCGTATATCTTATCCAATGCATTGTGCCTTCCGATATCAAGCCGCAAAAGAAGCAGCTGCTCTTTACTGCATAATGCGGCATTATGAACACCACCAGTCTCCGTAAATGTCTTTGAACCTTTGCCCATTTCTTCCATTATTCGAAAACAATCCTCATATGATAACTTTACGTTCACATCTTGAAACGAGTGCGACATTCTAGCATCATTGAAAAAAACAAAACTCTGCCTGCTTTTTCCACAACAAGAGGTTATATAGCGTTTGGAATGAAATTTCTCGTAAAAATGATTGATATAGTTTGTCTTAACATGGGCAAATCCTTCCTTCTCTTGAATCCATATATCATCAATATCTTCAAATCCTCGAATGACTCCTTCTGAAGCTAAAAAACCAATAACCATATCTTCAATATATTCTGGTGTACAAACAAGGGTAGCAAATTCGCTTTGATTCAATTTGATTGTAATAGGATGTTCAGTAACAATGGTATCTTCTATCTCTTCAACATTTCCTTGCGTATAACGGGTGATGGTTCTTTTCGTTATGCTCTTCTTCACCTATTCATACTCCCTCCCCGTATACCACTTCATAAATTTAGGTTAGGCCGTTATACTGGATTCTTTTTGCTTGCGAAGCTTAGAAATATCCATTCTTATTAACAACGAAACGATTAAGGCGACAATAAATAACAGGCAAAAATACTTAAGCTGCCTGCATACGTCCCTGTTGTATCCTTGATATATGCAGCAAACATTGGGCCAACAAGACCAGCCGCGGCCCAAGCCGTTAAAATATAGCCATGAATTGCACCGAGTTGTTTTGTACCAAATAAATCACCAATATAAGCAGGAATTGAAGCAAACCCACCGCCATAACAGGTATAAATAATCGCTAGCATTACTTGAAATAACAGAACATTGGTCGTTAAAGGGAGTAAGAAAAACAAGGCAATTTGCAAAATGAAAAAAGCCGTATACGTATTTGGTCGGCCAATATAATCTGAGATTGAAGCCCAACCGATTCGCCCTAAGCCATTAAACACACCAATCGCACCAACAAGAGCAGCCGCGGCTACAGTATCAATTCCGATTGTCTCCATTGCTAATGGTTTCGCAACAGCTAAAATCGCAATTCCACAAGTTACGTTAATAAAGAGCATAATCCATAAATACCAAAAGCGACTCGTTTTTACCGCTTCATTTGCTGTTAATTGAGATAAATCAAGGCGTGGCTTCGCTGTACCCGCAGCGACCTTCTCCTCAAATCCCTTTGGCATCCATCCTTCAGGTGGCTTTTCTAAATATAAAGAAGAAGCCAGCATCACCACAAAGTAAGCGCTTCCTAAAATAAAAAAGGTATTTGCAACCCCTACATTTTCTATCAAACTATTCATAATTGGACTCGCTACTGCCGCAGCAAAGCCAAAGCCCATAATCGCGAGACCTGTGGCAAGACCACGGCGATCCGGGAACCATTTAACCAAAGTTGAAACCGGTGCAATATATCCAACACCGAGACCGATCCCACCTAAGACCCCATAAAATAAATAAAGCAATAGCTTCGATCCTATTAATACTGCAACACCAGAACCAGCTATACCAATGCCAAAAAATGTCGCTGCCAACAGTCCAGCTTTTCTAGGTCCGTGTTTTTCAACAAAATGACCTAAAAAGGCCGCCGACAACCCTAAAAACAAAATTGCAATACTAAAGGTCAATGCCACTTCTGAATCAGACCAGCCGAACATATTTTTAAGGGGATTCGTGAAATTGCTCCATGCATATACGGAACCAATTGAGATGTGAATCCCAACAGCTGCTGCAGCAATAAGCCAGCGATTTTTCTTCGTTTGTACCATACCGTCAGACCTCCTTGATGTTTACTCGCTGTTTTTTTATTAATTTACTACATCTCCTAGAAGACACGCTCAAGAATTAAAGATTGATTATTTTGACTATTGAAATAATATTACCATGCAATTATTTCTATTTACAACATGAATATAGTTCTATCTTTATATGACTCTACTCTCAGTTTAGTTTCAAGTTAGCGTACATCAAATTCACAGTGCCGCTATATTTATGAAAACACGCTCTTCATTATCCAATCAATTGATGAAGAAGCAAAAGCACGGGATACTTTTGCAAACATCTGAAAGCGGATTATTTCTACGATACCCATTTTAAAAAGCTTTCTTTGGTCATCCCGTAAGGGCAATTCTTCTAATTTCTCGCTTTTCGTTTGAAGATTGAGTTTTTTAGAGACTAGAGGAGGCATACCCATAAAAAGGCGAAACAGCTATGTTTTTCATATCCAAAAACTCAAAAAAGATATTAACCGATATAAAATGGGCTGAACGGAAAAATCATTTACGCTTTGATTCTAGACAGAATTGCTTCTGGCTTAATTTGTTAACAATTCTGTTTAACAAATACTATGAAAGATTACTAGAGGTGATGGGGAGAAATAGATTGGCCACGATCGACTTGTAAGTCCCTACAAGAACATTTGAGGAAGCTGGGAGCAGCTTTCCTTTATTCATTCGTTTTTATGATGGTAATAAGGGAGAAAAGAATTAGATGCGTAGCGTAAAAAGTCTTTGCTGCTACAAAAGAGGAGATATTATGCGGTAGATAATGGTAGAGGTCAAAAAAACAAGTCCATGGAAGTGCCACTTCCTTTAAACTCTAGTTATACTTGGCAATATCCGTAAAAAGGTCAAAATTAGTGGATAGCAACGAAATCAAGGAATCTTATCACAACTCTCACTGTCTTTTGTCGACGAACAGATGCAATTCAAACGTGAAATGCATCTGTTCGTCCAAGTATTGCTCTATTTTAATGATGATGGTGGTGGTGATGGTGATGCTCATAGCCATTTTCCTTTGCATATTGGCGAAAGTTTTCTAAATCTTGCATTCCTGTCGAAGTTCCCTCTAAAGCTTGATTCATTCTTTCCAATAAGACTGTTTTTAATTTCGGGTGGTAACCAAAATATTCAGCAATATCAATCGACACATTTGGATAAGCTAGCCGGAATTGTTCAGCCATTTTGTTCATTCGCTCCATTAAAATGCCCGTAAATAAGAAATAAGGGAGCATAATGATCTTTTTCGCACCTAGTTTAATACAGCGATCCATCCCATCTTCAACAGTTGGAGTAGTGACACCCATGAAAGCACTCTCAACGATCGGCACATCTAATTTTTCCCATAATAGTCTACTGATTTTATAAAAATCTCCATTAGCATAAGGATCGCTTCCACCGCGCCCAATTAATAATATGGCAGTATCTTCATGCTTTTCATTCACATTCAAGCCAACTTCCGCAAGCCTTGTTTTTAATATCTCAAAGACTTCTTCATGTATTCCGATCGTTTGGCCATAAGTAAAGTGGACATCTGGAAAATGTTCCTTTGCATGTTCAATTTCTGCAGGAATATGCAGTTTAGAATGTCCTGCATGGAGAAGGATAATCGGTATTACATGAATTTCATCGGCTCCTTTTTCCACACATTTTTGAATCCCTTCTTCAATATTTGGTGCAGCAAACTCTAAGAAACAAGTTTCCACGAGAAGTGCAGGATCAATATCTACTTTCATCTGTTCCACAAATTGTCGAACTTCTTCATTGCCCTCCTCCAGCCTGCTTCCATGGCCAACAAATAATATCGCTTTTTTCATTGCTCCATTTCCCTTCTTGTACTTATTAATTCCTTCGACACGATGAGTAGCACGTTTCCGTTCGCCGTTCTCGACAGAATATATAATCGCATCCTCATCTACCTTTTCATGAACAATGGCACGGGCTGTTTCTTCCTGTTGAACCGAGTACCATGTCCCTTTCGGATAATCAATGACGACACATTTGTCCTTACAGCGGCCGTTGCAGCGCGTCCGCGATGTATGGATTTTTTCATCAAGATGATTGCTGCGGATTTCATCGCGAATCTGCATGGTCACATCTTCCGCGCCAGCTCTCATACAAGTCGCTCCATTACAAATCAATAAGTGTCGTTCCATTTGCATTAAATTCCATGTAGTCATCATTTCCCTCCCTATTTAGCCATTCTTTGTATATCGTTTCTATTCAAAAGCTTCCGGGTAAAATCCTCTTGCTAAAATATCAAGCGCCTCTGCGACACGAACACCTTCTGAAGCTGCTGATAAAGGCAAAATAACGAAATGTTCATTCTGAACAGCAGGGGTTTGGCTCAATGCAGGATCCGTTTTTAGAAATTCAATTTTTTGCTTTGCAGTCGTTGTTCCATAATCAATTACGACAATGACGTCAGGTTGACGCTCGACAGCATCCTCTTTTGAAACAGTGGCCCAGTTTCCTTCCACATCAGCAAACACATTATGACCACCGGCCATCGTCACAAGTGTATTCATAAAATTTTGCGTCGCTGTGAATACCTCCGTCTCGCCACTATCAAATACTAAAACATCAAGGGGTTCCGTCACCTCCGGCAATTGCGAAACAATTGTTTCAATATCGTCATCCATTTGCTTAATCAACGATTCACCGCGTTCTTCAATTCGAAAAATTTTAGCGATATTACGAATATCTTTATAAATATCGTCTAGTGTTGGTCCTACCTGCACCGATGACGATTGGAGATAGCTATCAATCCCTAACTTTTTTAACTCTTCACGTGTTGCAATGCTTTTTTCATTGAAAGCACTAGCCCATCCGCCATATAGAAAATCTGCCTCTACTGCGATAATTTCCTCTTTGGAAGGATATTGCTCTGCCAGTACTGGAACTTTCTGATAAGCTTCTTGTAAGGGCTCGTATATTTCATTATCTAAATAAGCAGTTCCTACCATGGAATCTTCTAATCCAAGGGCGAGCATGATTTCAGTTACATGCTGGTTTAAGGATACAGCTCGTTTTGGTGCAGCATCGTATTCAATTACAAAACCTTCATTATTAACTACGATCGGCTCGAGCTTCTCCTCATCTTTTTCAACTTCAATTCCCGCCTCTTCATTTGAACAAGCAGAAAGGATAAATGCTGCTAAAATTATCAGCAAAAACCACAATCTATTCATTTTCATATTTTATATCCTCATTTCCATTTACTGTTCCGTATAGAAAAATAAATGCAATTTCTCCGTGAATGGATTTTTCGAAACGAATGCATTGACACGAAACACCTCTTGCAACGTCTCTTTCGTAAGCACTTCTTCTGGGGTTCCAGACTGAAAGAGAGCACCGTCCTTCATCACGAGCAGTTCATCACAATACCCAGCCGCTAAATTCAGATCATGAAGCGCAGCTACAATCGTGATTGGCAATTCTCGAACCAAGTCCATCAATTGATATTGATGCTCGATATCTAAATGATTCGTTGGTTCATCTAGAATTAAGATATTAGCTTGCTGTGCAAGGGCACGGGCGAGCAACACTCGTTTCTTTTCCCCACCAGATAATTCGCTAAAGTAACGATTTGTTAAATGAGAAATATTTGCCAAATGCATACTATCACGCACAATTGCATAATCTTCATCTTTATCCCGTGCCAGCCATTTTTTATATGGTGTTCTTCCCATCATTACTAACTCTTTTACGGTAAAATCAAAAAGAACAGGAGCTTCTTGACTGACGACTGCAATATTTTGAGCCAATTCTTTTTGAGGGAATTGAAGGAGATCTTTCTCAAACAAAGTTACCAACCCGCTTGTTTGCTTTAAATGGCGGTAGATGATCTTTAACATCGTTGATTTACCGCTTCCATTCGGTCCAATTACACCAATAAATTGACCTTGAGCAACCGAAAAAGAAATATCATCAAGAATTTGCTTGTCCGATATTGAATAAGAAATACTTTCCACTTGAAGCAAGATCACTCACCTTCCCCAAAAGAATATCGTCTCTTTCTTAGCATCCAAATAAAGAAAGGCCCACCGCAAACAGCGGTAATAATCCCAATCGGCATTTCTTCAGGTGCTATAACGATACGGGCGACCATGTCTGCCCAAACTAAAAAAATCGAACCAACGAGGGCACTAGTTGGAAGAACGTACTTATAATTAGAACCGACGACCATCCGAACTAAATGTGGAATAATTAAACCAACAAAGCCAATGCTGCCACTGACTGCAACAACAACTCCAGTCAGTAGTGAAACAAAAATAATAATCAAAATTCGAAAACGATCAATGTTGACCCCAAGTGTTCCAGCCGATTCTTCTCCTAGAAGCAATGCGTTAAGCTGACGGTAGTTCATAAATAACAAAATAAACACAACTAGCAATGTGCAAAACGGAATGGCAATATTTGACCATTTCGCTCCAGCTAAACTTCCGAGCATCCAATGCATAACCGCTTGGATTCCCCCTTGCTGCTTTGACATCATCAGCATGAAATTAGTGATGGCAGAAAACACCATCGAAATCGCAATTCCTGCCAGCAGAAGGCGAATAACTGAAGTTCTTCCATTCACCCGTGCTAACAAAAATACCATTACAACAGCAGAGATTGCACCTAAAAAAGCAGCAAACGATAAAGCATACATTCCAAGGGCACTAAATGCACCTAGTAAAATAACGGCAGTCGCTCCGACTGATGCTCCTGAAGAAACCCCTAATATATACGGGTCAGCAATCGAATTTTTCACTAATGCCTGAATCGCTGCTCCACAAATAGCAAGGGAAGCACCGACAAGTGCAGCTAATAACACCCTCGGTAATCGAATTTCCCAAATAATAATGGCTTGTGCTCTTGAAGCTGATGTCTCGACCGGGATACCAAGCTTTGCAAAGAGAATTTCCCAAATGATTCCTGGAGTAATTCCGACTGAGCCTAGCATCACCGCAAAGGTTATTGAAATAAGCAGGACTCCTACCAATATCCACAGAAGTAGCATAAAACGTGACTTTGTCATTTTAGGAATAAAAGTCCCTCCTTAACACCTGCTTTTTCAAAACTCTAATCCCTTTAAAGCGTTAATGTTTTGTTCGCTGTAATAATGCTTCGTTGCCTCGATCGTCGACACTAAATCGGCTAGCGCAAGAATCGCTGGGTGGGCATTGCGCCCAGTGATGACAAGATGCATTTTTTTCGGGCGATCCTTGATCGCCTTTACAACTTCTTGCAGCGGCAAAACGTCCTCAACAGGGAATCGCGTGATTGCAAGCGCATTATTCAATTCATCTAATACTAATAAATCAGTCGATTCATTTTGTAGCTCCGTTTTAACGAGCTGCCATGCTTGTAAAAGGGCGGTCCGATGTTCCTCAGGTGTTTTCGTCCAAGTGAAGCCAACACCTAATTGAACCGTCTCAACCCCTAATTTACTTAGAGCGATTTGCTCCCCATATGTACGTTCTGGAGACTTTATAAATTGAAAGTACTTAACCGTCATTCCACGGCCGATTGCCCTTAAAGTAATGCCAAGGGAAGCAGTCGTTTTTCCCTTTCCATCTCCGGTATAAACTAACACCATCCCCTGAACTGCCATGCTTATGCCTCCTTAAAGCCATGTTGTTTTTTCTTTATAGGAAGTGCGTTTTTTCGGGGATGTAATTTCTTCAGCTGGATAGCCTATGCATAATGTTCCTACCAATTGTTCTTCATCAGTCGCACCAATAAACGTATGCAATACTGTATCATGAACTAAACCAACCCCGCGAGTACGCCATACCATTCCTAACCCTAGCTCTTCAGCCATTAACCACATGGACATGATGGCGCAACTAACAGCAAATGTATTATCTTTTGTTGCTCCCTCATCACCAGTGACAATAGCGGAAGTCGCAACAATAACAAGTGGCGTTTTGGCGATAGCCTCCATTGAACTCTCGACTAAGTGAGGCTTTGTCGGAAAACGCCTTTGAAGATAATGTAATGCCACTTCTCTATAGCCTTTTAAACTATCACCTTGCAATATATAAAAATGCCAAGGTTCTCTCATTCGATCATTAGGAGCGTACGTAGCTGCTTCTAATAATGCTTCGATTTTTGAGCGTTCCACTTCACGAGAGTCGAATTGACGAACTGCTCGACGTTTTTTTAGAGTATCTAGCATAATTCTTGCTCCTTCTCTGCAAACCAGGCAATCTGCTCCCTTAGCTGAACCACATCACCGACTAAAACAAGGGACGGATTGGAAATGTCGTGTTTTCGTATATCTTCAGCAATTGTAGCAAGCGTTCCTGTAATTGTTCGTTGCTTTTCAGTTGTCCCCCATTCAATAACAGCTACAGGCGTTTTTTCATTTTTGCCGTAATGGATTAAGCTGTTTGCAATGTGGGCAATATTGCCAATACTCATATAGAAAGCAACCGTATCAATTTGCGCAAGCGCGGACCAATTTAAAAAGTCTTCTCCTTTTTCTGCTCGTCCATGACCTGTAACAATAGCATAGCTTGCACCATGATCACGGTGTGTAACAGGGATGCCCGCATAGGCAGGTGCAGCAATTCCAGCAGTTATTCCAGGAACGACTTCATAAGGTATATTCTCTTCCCGTAAAATGGCTGCTTCTTCCGCTCCACGACCAAAGACAAAAGGATCCCCTCCTTTAAGGCGTACTACTTGTTTGCCTAACTTAGCCTGCTCAATAAGAATACGATGAATTTCTTCTTGAATGAGCCTATGTTTTCCCGGTTCTTTCCCACAATAAATGAGTTCGGCACTCGCCTTTGCATGTGTTAATAACTGAGGATTTACTAAGCGATCATATAAAATCACATCAGCAATTTGAAGACACTCCAGTCCCCGAATCGTCAATAATTTAGGGTCTCCAGGACCAGCACCTACAATATAAACATATCCGCTCACTGTTGTTCTCCTATCTTTTGTTGTAACCATGCATTACATTTTTCCTTTTCTCCTTGTTCAATCCACTGCAAAAATTGTGGTTCCAACAAATCTGCAAGCAATTGCTTTTTCTTTTCGCCTGAAAATAATCTTAAAATTTGCTTGCGCGCTTGCTTTAAAAAGGAGACGTACTCCGCATATGGTTCACCAAATTGTTCTTGTAACTCCGCTTTCACCTTACGTGTTAAACCTGGACTTGCACCAGATGTCGAAACGGTGACCACAAATTCACCGCGCCGAACAACGGCTGGATTAATGAAATCAACGCGCCCTTTTGCATCGGCACGACTAAGCAGTTGCCAATGCTGGACAGCTTCCTCCACCGCATTATTAACTTCTTCATCATCCGTAACTGCAAAAATAAGGGATGCATCATCTAGATCAGCCGGTTCAAACTCTTTGTTTCTCCAAATAACTAAACCTTCATGAACATATTGTTGTAATGTTTCCGTTATCTTTGGACTAACTACTATTAATTGTGCTTTTGTCGGTAATAATGCTTCGACTTTTTGACGAGCGACATGCCCACCCCCAACTATTACCACCTTTTTAAAGTCAACATTCATCAACAACGGGAAATAATTCATTTACATCCCTCCAAACTCATAGATTAATTTATTTACATATCATTAGGAGCTGCATCCCGATAAATTTAAGTTCAGATAGAATAAATAATCTGTTTTAATTGACTCAACTTTCGCACCTTGAAAATCGACCTTGTTTTAGGTCTATTAAAGCTTTAAGAACAATCA
>NZ_VTQX01000023.1:0-15863 GCF_008764295.1 Bacillus methanolicus
TCACAAGAGTGCCTCCACTATAATTTGTTGACGTATGATTTGTTTAGTTTTCAAAGTGCAATTATCTTTTCTTCATTAAAAATATTACTCAGTGTATCGCAAGAGCAACTTCCGTTTCTCAAGCAACTATATTAGAATAACATCCATCTCCATCAGTGTCAACAGTTTTTTAAAAATAACTTCAAACAACTTATTGGAGAAGCAGATTTCTATTTTAACATGCATCTGCCATTTCGTCTAGTAGTAATTCGCAATAACTTCTCACGAAGACGACTTACTTATGATATCATCCTGATCGTCATAAGGCAATCAAAAATTCGTGGTAAAATTATGTAATTAAAACGACCTCACGAATTCGCAAGGCCGTTTTTTCATCTAGTCTATGACTTAGAAATCGTAATGATATCCGCTTCACCCATATCTACTTCACCTTGCTTGTTTAAAACAACTTGTTCACCCTCAGCTAGGTTTGTAAAAACAACTGGTGTCATAATAGATGGAACTTTATCTTTAATCGCTTCAAGATCTACCTTTAATAAAGGTTGACCTTTCTCAACACGGTCATCTTCATTAACTAAAGCTTCAAAGCCTTCGCCTTTTAAATTAACCGTGTCAATTCCTACATGAATAAGTATTTCTCGACCGGAGTCAGCTAAAATTCCTAAAGCATGCTTTGTCGGAAAGAAATTAACGATTTTACCATCGACTGGTGAAACAACAACTCCCTCAGTCGGTACTATCGCAAAACCATCACCCATCATTTTTCCAGAGAAAACCGCATCTGGAACTTCAGTAATCGACTTGATGTCACCTTTTAATGGAGAAACAAAATCATCTTTGCCCAATTTCATATCAGTAGGAGTTACATCTTCTGTTTGCTCCGCACCTTTAACAGGGGCTTTTTCAACAGGGCGAGGTCTCTTTCCTTCCATTATATCTTTCATCTGCCCTTTAATCGTTTCAGAGCGTGGTCCAAATATTGCTTGAATATTGTTTCCTACTTCAAGAACACCAGACGCACCTAATTTTTTCAAACGTTCTTTATCTACATTTCCAATATCATTTACAGATACACGCAAACGTGTGATACAAGCATCTAAATGAGAAATATTTTCCTTCCCACCCATTGCATCAAGAATATCGTATGGAAGATCACTTGTTTTCCCTTGTGAACCTTCATCACTTGCGTCCGCTTCTTCACGGCCAGGAGTTTTCAAGTTAAACTTGCGAATGGCAAATCGGAATCCAAAGTAATAAATAACCGAAAACACTAGACCAACCGGGATAACTAACCAAGCGTTTGTTTGCGGGTTAATTAATCCGAATAAAATATAATCAATTAATCCACCTGAGAAAGTCATACCGATTTTTACATTCAACAGGTGCATGGTCATAAATGACAAACCAGCAAAAATAGTGTGAATCCCAAATAATACAGGTGCTACGAATAAAAATGAGAATTCAATTGGCTCAGTGATCCCTGTTAAGAAAGCAGTAAGGGCGGCAGATGCCATCAATCCTCCAACGACTACCTTTCTTTCTGGACGAGCCTCATGATAAATGGCTAACGCTGCCGCTGGTAAACCAAACATCATGAAAGGAAATTTCCCTGTCATAAATGTTCCAGCTGTTAAGTCTTGTACATTATCTGTAATTTGCGCCATGAAAATACGTTGGTCACCACGTACCAATTGTCCTGCCGCATTTACATATTCACCGAATTCATACCAGAATGGAGAATAGAAAATATGGTGCAATCCAAAAGGAATTAGCGCTCGCTCAATGACACCGAAAATAAAAGCCGATAAAGTCAAATTAGCGTGAACCATGTTTTGCGAGAAAGCATTTAATCCGTTTTGAATCGGCGGCCAAATAATCAGCATCAATAATCCTAAAATAACTGCTGATCCTGCTGTAATAATCGGTACAAATCGCTTACCTGCAAAAAAACCTAAATAAGATGGCAATTCTATTTCATAAAAACGATTGTAAAGTGATGCAGCAATGATCCCAACAATAATACCGCCAAATACTCCCGTCTGTAAGGTCGGAACTCCAAGAACACTAGCATAATTTAACCCATTGACATCTTCTGCTGTAATGCCAAGAGTCGTCCCCATTGTTACATTCATGATCAGATATCCGATGATCGCCGCTAATCCAGCAACACCGTCACCTCCAGCTAAACCAACAGCTACCCCTACAGCAAATAAAACAGGTAGATTACCGAAAACGATATCACCAGCGTTTTGCATAATAGATGCAACCAAATCGACCCCGCTATTATCTAAAAAGGGTGCTAATTCAAGCAAGGCCGGGTTTCTTAGTGCAGCTCCCAACGCTAGTAAAATACCTGCAGCCGGTAGTAGTGCTACTGGTAGCATTAATGCTTTACCAACTTTTTGTAACACTCCAAACAACTTTTTGAACATGTTGCAAACCTCCTATTAATATTTTTCAACTCATTAAGCTTATTTTGAAAACTCCACAAAACATTAGCTTTGAAAGCACAAAAAAGGCATGAGGAAAAAATAACTGAAATAGAACCGTTTGGGCTTATCGTACCCTTAACAGTCTAATTCAATTACATTTTTCACTCATGCCTGATCGAATCAGTAACACGTGATATTGAAACCGAAAGGCTTCTTTCGGAATTTAATTAGCTATTTAACCTTTTTTTGAAGGCGCTGTAAATGCATGGTCAAGTACACTGCTTCAGCATTATAAACAGGCTTCCTTAGCTCTTGCTGCATAACCTTAATGAGTTTCCATGAAAGATTGTAACACACCGGATATTCTTCCTTCAAGAGCAAACTTATTTTTTCTGGTTCTTCCACTTTT
Organism: Bacillus methanolicus; assembly: GCF_008764295.1. GTDB lineage: Bacteria > Bacillota > Bacilli > Bacillales > Cytobacillaceae > Robertmurraya > Robertmurraya methanolica_A. Next base: position 2,842 of record NZ_VTQX01000023.1, read on the forward strand.
TCCCCTGAATGAACCCGTTCAATAGTGAAACGAATGTGGCGTACAAGACGCATATAATCAACGCTTTCCTTATCCAATTTAATTCTCAATCTTTCCTCAATCATGTCCACCAACTTTGTGACAAGTTGGGAATGACGATTCACATCTGAAAGATTTTTATTCATGACAGCAGAATGGATATGAAGAGCGATAAAACCAACTTCCCCTTCTGGAAGCTTTACGTCTGTTTTCTCTCCAATCAGCTTCACAACATCTCGGGCAATATCATATTCAAAGGGATAGAGCGCTTTCGTTTCGATCAAAAAAGGATTGCTCATTTCCATCCCTTTTGAAAGTCTTGAAACAGCGAAGAATAGATGATCAGTTAGCGCAACATGAATATGCTCGTTCAAAGTTGCCTTTGTTCTCTTCTTGATTAATTCAATACAAGAAATGAACACTTCTAATAAATCATTATCTAAGAAGGGCAGAAGCTTTATATAATTCTTTTGCTCTTTTTCGTCTTTCAAAACAAATAGCTTTTCCACAACGGTCGGATCAATGCTATCTCCTTGCTTGCGATTGAAACCGATCCCTTTTCCGATGATAACAACTTCCCCATATGTTGGATGATTACCAATTAACACATTGTTGTTGAGCGCTTTCAATACTTTTAATTGTTCCATCGTATCTCCTCTTTCATCACACCCATTCCTTTATGCTATATAAATATTGATAAAGAATCAATAAGAAATAATACAAAATAACGAAAAAAGAACTACACATTAAAGTGCAGCTCTTCTTTCAGCAATTATTATTTCAAGAAAATAAAGTAAAGAACAAAGATGACAAATAATCCGTACATGATTGGGTGAATTTCTTTAGTTCTTCCTTTTACAATCATTGTAATGGGATAGAAGATAAAGCCGATCGCAATTCCTGTTGCAATGCTGTACGTTAATGGCATCGCAAGAATTGTTAAAAATGCAGGAACGGCAATTTCAAATTTTGTCCAATCAATTTTCCCAAGTGACGCTACCATTAAGACCCCAACAATGATCAATGCCGGCGCAGTGACCGCAGAAGTAACCACTGATAACACAGGGAAGAAGAATAATGATAGTAAGAATAAAACAGCCGTTACGATCGAAGCAAATCCCGTTCTCGCACCTGCAGCAACCCCAGCAGATGATTCAATGTATGAGGTTGTTGTTGATGTACCAAGCACAGCACCTGCAACAGTTGCAGCCGAATCTGCGAAAAGAGCTTTACCCGCGCGAGGAAGCTTATTATCCTTCATAAGACCAGCCTGATTTGCTACACCAACTAAAGTTCCTGCAGTATCAAAGAAGTCTACGAATAGGAATGTCAATACAACAACAAGCATTTGCGTTGTAAAGAACGAACTGTCTCCAAAAGCGCCAATTGCCGCACCAAAGGTCGGAGATATATCTGGTATTGAGTCAACAATTTTATCAGGTCTATCAATTAATCCAAAAAGCATTCCGACAATAGCAGTAATGACCATTCCGATAAAAATTCCACCATTTACGCCTCTTGTCATTAAAATCACTGTAATGATGATTCCGAAAACAGCGAGTAGAACACTTCCATCATGAATATCACCTAAAACAACTAAAGTCGCATCGTCATTGACTATTATTCCCGCATTTTGAGCGCCGACAAACGTAATAAATAAACCAATACCAGCACTTACTGCATATTTTAATTCCGCTGGAATCGCATTAATGATTTTTTCACGAACTCCTGAAAGAGTTAATATGATAAAGATAATCCCGGAGATAAGCACTCCGCCTAGAGCGTGCTGCCAAGGAATCCCCATTGTTAACACAACAGTGAAAGCGAAGAACGCATTCAAACCCATTCCCGGTGCTAAAGCAATCGGATACTTAGCAATCAATCCCATTAAGAGAGAACCGATAGCTGCTGCCACTGCAGTTGCTACGAACACCGCTCCCATATCCATTCGCATTTCATCTGGCAAATCTGGAATATCCGCTAGAGAAAGCATAATAGGATTTACAACTAAAATGTAAGCCATTGATAAAAAGGTAGTTAAACCACCGATAATTTCGCGTCGATAGTTTGTACCGAGCTGTTCAAACTGAAAATAATTCTTCATTCCTTCGATTCCCCCTAAAAAGTTGTCAGCGCTACTTCATATTTTTAAGAATAAATAAAAAAACGCCCCATAAATACCAGGAGCGTTGACAACGAGCTTGTGAAATAATCGAAAAAAGAAAAATAAGAGCATTAACCGTTCGATCATCACTTACTTCGTAGTCAAGCCATTTACGGTAGCCTGGTAGAAACTTTTGGGCCATATCCCCAACATTATACGATGTACACGACAATATTAAATTCTTTCTCATTTTAACAAGGACAAAGTCCTACGTCAATATAAAAAAGCGAACATTATTTAAAAAAATTTTTTTATTGTTCGGATATTATTGTTTAGTTATTGAAGAAAATTTCTTCTTTTTGGCCCGCTCCATTACTTGCTTCATATTCCAAAAATCATTTAAGGCTTATTTGCTATAATAAAAGTAAAAGTATCGGTTACAAAACATACCTAATCATCCTAATTTAATTTAAAAATTGCCGATCTGTAAGGATAAAACTAATTTGTTTAGGAGTAGAAAAATGAATGAAATTTCAATATTGATTGCCGATGACGAAAAGGAAATCGCCGACCTCATTGCAATACATTTAAAAAAGGAAGGCTTCCATGTTATTAAAGCATCAGACGGACTAGAAACAATTCGTATTGTGGAATCTCAATCAATTGATTTACTAATTTTGGATATCATGATGCCGAAAATAGATGGATATGAAGTGACCAAACGGATTCGTGAAAAATATAATATGCCTATCATTTTTTTGAGTGCAAAAACACCTGATTTCGACAAGGTACATGGGCTTGTTATTGGAGCCGATGATTATATGACTAAACCATTCACTCCGATAGAACTGATTGCTCGTGTCAATGCTCAGCTCCGCCGTTTCATGAAATTAAATCATATAGTTAAAGATAATAAAGGTGATTTAGAATATGGAGGCTTAGTTATTTCGCTTGAACAGCGTAAAGTTACTTTATATGGCGAAATTATCGAACTAACACCAAAAGAGTTTGATATTTTATATTTATTAGCAAGTCATCCAAACAAAGTTTTTAATGTAGAAAATATCTTCACACAGGTGTGGGGAGAAGCATATTTCGAGAGTAGAAACACCGTTATGGTCCATATACGCACTCTGCGGAAAAAGCTTGAAGAAGATACACGAAAAGAGAAATGGATCAAAACAGTTTGGGGAGTTGGGTATGCATTCAATGGTTAAAATATCCCGTAGTTTTCGTGCAAAAATGATACTATTATTCGGAATAAGTATGTCTTGTTCAGCAAGTATTACCTATTTACTCTTTAAAAGCTTGCAGTTCTATTATCACACCAGTGTTCAACACGAAGATTTAATGGCTCAAATTCGCATTCTGATAGGTAATTTTGGAGATTTTAATCTTTTTTCATTTTATTTATTTTATTATCTTTCCTCTTTTTCTTTTTACTTACTAAACCTTATTCTATCTACTTTAATGAAATTTCAAACGGAATTCGTTATCTCGCGCGCGGTGACTTTAATCATAAAGTGCATATCCCATCAAATGATGAATTTAGAGATATCGCTCTAGACATTAATTTAGCAAGCGAGAAATTGCAAGAAGCGATTCAACGAGGAGATTTTTCAGAAAGCAGCAAAGATCAGTTAGTCGTAAATTTAGCGCATGATTTACGCACTCCACTTACCTCTGTACTTGGATATTTGGATTTAATCCTTAAGGATGAGAACTTAACTAAAGAACAAGCCAGACATTTTTTAACCATTACTTTTAATAAATCCAAACGATTGGAAAGACTAATTGACGAATTATTTGAAATTACTAGAATGAACTATGGAATGATTACCCTTAAAAAAAGTAGAATTAATTTAACCGATCTCCTTAATCAATTAAAAGAAGAAATGTATCCTTTACTTGAAAAAAATCGTTTGACTGTTCGCTTGGATTGCACTCCTCATCTATTCATTGTAGGGGATGGAGATCTACTGGCACGTGTTTTCGAAAACCTTCTGACTAATGCTGTTCGTTATGGAAATGATGGTCAGTACATCGATATTAACGGTTTTATAGACGAAAGCAACGCTGTCGTTCAAGTAATCAATTATGGAGGAAGCATCCCTTCCGATGAACTTCCACATCTCTTTGATATGTTCTACACAGGGGATAAATCGCGAACGCATAAAGAAAATAGCACAGGTCTTGGATTGTTTATAGCAAAGAATATTGTGGAACAGCATAATGGAATGATTACTGCCGACAGTAACGTTATAGAGACTTTGTTTGAAGTACGGTTGCCAAGAGAAGAGTAACTCTATCTAGCTCTAATTTCTTAATTTAAGAAAAATTTAAGATTTGCCCTGACTAATATTTAAATAGTTTTACCTATACTTTACCTAGCATAAAAGAATATGTTAGCAAAGGATAGAGGTTACATGAAAAAATTTATAACGTTTATGTTAGTAATTGCAGTAGTAGTGATGTTTTATTTATTTAAATTAGAAGATAACAAAAATACAGAAATGAAGGAATCGAATGATTACGTTAGTCCAAACATCGATATCATTGAAGAAAAAATAGAAAGGGATACGACCGATTACACCAGTCCACATATTTATATGATCGATAGAAAAACAGGGAATGTGGTTCATGAAAAAAATGCGAAGGAAAAGGCATATCCCGCATCGCTTACAAAAATAATGACGGACATCGTAGCACTTGAGCATATTAATGATTTATCGGAAACTGCCCCTATAGATATAGATACATATAAAAAAATGGTGGCGAGAAACTCTTCAATGGCAGGTTTTTTTGGAAGAGAAAAAGTAACCTACCGTGATCTATTGTATGGTACGATTTTAAGTTCAGGCGGAGAAGCCGCTAACTCCTTAGCCGTTCACATCGCAGGAAATGTGGACAGTTTTGTTCAAATGATGAATGACAAAGCGGATGAAATCGGCTTAAATGATACGCACTTTACTAACCCAGAAGGTCTCCATAATGAAGATCAGTATACGACGGCATTTGACATGGCCAAACTGTTAGATTATGCATTAGATAACGGTCATTTTAAAGCGATTTTTACAAAAAAGACATTTTTAACAACGTCAACAGCGGAGCATCCTGATGGAATTTTGTTAGAGTCCTCTGTTCTTAAGTTTCTTAATAAAGAAGAGCAAAACGGATTTGAAATTATTGGGGGTAAATCCGGCACAACGTCCGAAGCTGGACAATGCTGGGCAACACTTGGGTTGGTAAACGGTCATGAATATATATGTATTGTCATGGGCGCTCCATTAAAAGATATTCGTAATCCAGATAGAGCCCAAATCGCAGATACGCTAAAGCTATATACAAAAGCCAAGTCTAACATATAATCAACATAACTTGTAGATGATATCGCTCCCTTAAGGGCTGGTCCGCCCCACGACTGTGCCACTGATTTTAATAAGTCACAAAGCTGGAATGAGTAATCATTTCGGCTTTTTAATCTTTAAAACTCTTTTTTGTAAAAATTCAAAAAACAACAAATAAATTTTATTTTGAACATTGATTTTATTTTAAGAGAATTATTGATTATGTCTTTGATTATTTGGCAGTTAAATTATCGGTGGTCTTAGTTTTTGGGACATCTCTTGAGACTTCTTCACTATTGTTAGCAGGTGCCAGATTAGAAGAATACACTTTAACTAATGGAGTTAATTTGCCTAATCCATTTTTTAGCTCTTAAAAAATTTTGTAAACTAATTCTCCCTCACCCTCTAATTCTATTTGGGGATTATCGACTGTAATATTTAATTTAAAAACTCCCATAAGTTCTTCCCCTGTCGAGAAATTAACATTTTATTACACTTAGTTAGATAGTACCTCATTTTATACATTATGCAAGATTTCGGATCGTAGATAGTATAATTACTCATTCAGAAATGAATAGTATGTAAAACTAAAAAGATTAATTATATAAAGCCCTGAAAATCGATTAAACAGTAAGTTATAAAATTCCATCATTCTATAAATTATTACTACGGATGTTTTGGAGGTATAGAATCTAAAGTATAATTAAAAAAGAGCCGAACTCCCTGTAACAAACAGGGGTCGGCTCTCCTGCTACTTATTCCCACTCAATCGTAGCTGGTGGCTTACTTGTAATATCATACACTACGCGGTTAACATGGCTTACCTCGTTGACGATGCGCGTTGAAATGACTTCGAGTACATCCCACGGAATTCTTGCCCAGTCAGAAGTCATTCCATCGATAGAAGTAACGGCACGGATGCCGATCGTGTAATCATACGTTCTTGCATCGCCCATTACACCGACGCTGCGAATATCCGGAAGAACAGTGAAGTATTGCCAAATATCACGGTCCAACCCAGCTTTCTTTATTTCTTCACGTAAAATCCAATCGGATTCACGGACAATTTCTAGCTTGTCCTCTGAAATTTCCCCGAGAACGCGAATACCAAGACCTGGTCCTGGGAATGGCTGTCTCCAGACAATCTCATCAGGAATTCCTAATTCTGTTCCTAAAGCACGTACTTCATCCTTAAAGAGCGTATTCAACGGCTCGATTAGCTTAAATTGCATGTCCTCTGGTAGTCCACCAACATTATGATGTGATTTGATTGTTTGCGCTGTTGCTGTCCCACTTTCAATAATATCCGTATAAAGAGTTCCTTGTGCTAAGAACTCAATTCCTTCAAGCTTCGTAGCCTCATCATCAAAAACATAAATGAATTCATTTCCGATAATTTTACGTTTTTTCTCTGGATCGCTAACCCCTTGGAGCTTAGATAAGAATCGCTCCTTGGCATCGACTTTAATGACATTCATGTTAAAGCCGTCAGCGAAAGTTTTCATAACACTATCAGCTTCACCCTTGCGCAATAAACCGTGATCGACGAAAATACAAGTTAATTGATCACCGATCGCTTTGTGAATCAAAACTGCTACAACAGAAGAGTCAACTCCACCGCTAAGGGCACAGAGAACTTTTTTATCTCCAACGGTTTGACGAATTTTTTCCATTTCAATTTCAATAAAGTTCTCCATTGACCAATTCCCTTGACACTTACAAACATTGAATACAAAATTTCTCAATAGCTCATTTCCGTATTGGGAATGACGCACCTCAGGATGGAACTGCACCGCATACAGATTGCGAGATTCATCGCTCATCGCCGAAATCGGACATGAAGGACTCGTTGCATCAACAGTAAAGCCAGCCGGTGCTTCAACAACAAGATCGCCATGACTCATCCACACAATTTGCTTCTGTGGAAGCTGGCCAAAAAGTCTTGTCTCATTTTCAACTTTAATTTCAGCCTTTCCATACTCACGATTCTTCGCCGGCTCCACTTTCCCATTAAAATGCTGAGTCATGAGCTGCATTCCATAGCAAATTCCCAAAATTGGGAGTCCTAAATCAAAAATAGCCTCATCTGCACGGAAGGAATTCTCATCATACACACTATTTGGTCCGCCTGAAAAAATAATTCCTGTCGCATTCATTTGTTTAATTTCTTCTGCTGTAATCGTATGTGGATGAAGCTCACTATAAACGCCAAACTCACGTATTCTTCTTGTGATTAACTGATTATATTGACTTCCGAAGTCCAACACAACTATTTTTTCTTGTCCTTGTAAACCCTCAATTGTCATCTCTTTCGTCCACCTCGTTATATAATCTCAGTACTAGTTTGCCTCATTATGTGTTTATAAACCCTGCAAATGAGGTTCTAGCAAGTGTTATTCCATACCGTGTTTTATCCATCCTTCATATGAGTGACCATTCTATCTCCGCAATAAAAAAACTAGAGTCTCCTCCAAAAAAATGACGTGAAGGCAGAATTCTAGTTTCGTAGCTAAAATAGAATATTCCTGCCTTCATAGTCAAATCATTTAAGGTGATTCGGTAGAGACTCTCGGACCATATTACCGAGGATATATGAAGGATTCATGTTATAAACGCTCATCGTTCCAATTAAGACATATTGTAACAACATGAAGATCGACAGGTCAAGCTATTGTTTTTTTAATTAAATTTTCCCACAATTCTTTTGTATTTTCCCAGCTACCCTCTTGCAATTTTCCCTTATAAAGATACTGCTCATAGGTTGAGGTTAATGCACTCATCTCCCCACTGGAAAAATAATGATCGACATAGCGGGCATATTCCCTTAAGGTTTGTTCCTGATTTCTCTTCAAGCCGTATCGATTTAACTGTGTTAATAATGCAATATAAGCTTCAGGGAAATCCTCGTCCTTTTTTCTTCTCCTGTAGCGGAAGATTAAAAAGTAAGGAAGCCATTTTAATCGTTTTTTATACAAAATATAGGTTGTTAAGGTAAGCACCGCAATCGCAGCTGCAAACCACAGCCAATTTGTACGCAAAAATTGCGTAGTCTTATCGAAAGTATCTTTCCATGAAAAAGAGGTTTGGGCAGATTGCTCAGGGGCATCCGTTTCTTCTGGTTTATCCACTTCCGGTGCCTCCGGCGCTTCTAAAACATCATCCTGCTGACTTGGCTGCTCACTGTCTAAATCAAATGTAAATTGAGCGTTATTCGAGAATCCTTTCGTCGGCTCAAACGGCACCCAGCCTACTTCAGGAAAAAACACCTCTACCCATGAATGGGCATTATTATTCGTAATAACATACAGCCTCTTACCGGAGTCTGTCATCCCGCGAAAATCACCTTCCGTGTAACCCTTAACCCAGCGCGCTGGAATTCCAATCGACCTTAGCATCACAACCATTGAAGTTGAAAAATTGTCACAGTAGCCTTTCTGCGTCTCAAATAAAAACTGATCTACATAGTCTTCATTTCTTCCTGGAACTGCTACGTCCTTCTGATCATATTGAAAATCTACACGGCCAAAATAGTCTTCGATCGCTTTCGCTTTCTCATACCAATTCTCTTTGTCCTGTGTAAGCTCTAACGCCAAGTCTCTAACTCTCTCAGGCAACTCATCCGGCAGTTGTGTGTAACGGGTAAGGAAATCTTCTGTTAAAAGCGGATGGTTTTGATCAACCGTACTCATCATCCCACGAACGCTAAACCTTGGCGATTCATATTCCACTGTATACTGACCGATACCTGAGAGGTTTCCTAAATCAGCACCGCTTATTTTTTCCAAGCTTAAATCCACTTCATATGAATGACCAATGTCATTTTCAACAAATTTCAATCCTAGCGGATAAATAATATGAGGATATTGAAGAAACGGTCTTATCGTCGCTGTTCTTTCATCCACGGTCATTTCTTCATCTGTATAGTTAGAAATTGGAAACTCTTCTCCTTGAGCAAAGGCAATCTTTTCTCCATTCTCTTCAGCAGTAACCCAACCTTTTCCTGTATAAACATCTTTCGTTTCAACCTTCCAATACTGACGATGATCCGCTTCTGTCTCATAAACAACGGTATCATCCGGCATGAACGGACCTCCCAAAGTGGAGTCATCGATTCCATACCCAACCTTTCGTATTCCCCCGGTACCATTTCCATCTTCACGAGTATCTTGTGAATAGGATTTAATATACGGAACCGGATCAGGCCAAATAGGACTTGCCTTCGGTGCAGCATAACCAATAATAATACTTACGCAGACCATCCCAACCAATGGAATAAGCCATTTTCTCGCGAAAGCAGCTGGCATTTGCAGCTTCTCCCGATCTAAAATCCGATAAAATGTCAAAATTCCCATGAGCGCAAAACCAATTACGATCGTTCGGACAATGGCAAATTGAGCTTCATAGGGAGTAAACGTATCAAGGACGGTAATGTATAACAAGGTCATAAAAAAGAAAACGAAGATTTGCCTTCGACTTATGAGCCAATATCGAAGCAGGTAAGCCATTAGCCCAAGCAAGATAAAAAACAGGATGCTCCGAAAATCATCGGTTAAGGACATCCAGTTCCCTTGAAAAACGACGCGCATGTTCTCAATTACTGAATCTGTCATATAAAAGAGCCATTTTAGCTTAAAAAAGGAGTCTTCAAAATACAACAGATTTATAGTGTAAAGAACATAAAGAAGCTTAATGCCATTTCGGACAAAAATATTGACCTTAAAATAAGCTAAAACAAGGGATATGACTAGAAAAATGATAAAGACAGTTAAGTTAGCCGTATCCGTCAACTGTTTTAACGGTCTGAGCCATTCCCATAATAAAAAAAAGCCACATATATAAAGCCACATATTCAATATTTTGCTTTGTAATTTCCCTCCGTTCATCCTCTACCCACCTCCAAGAAAGCCTGGGAGAACTGGCCATTATGAACAAATACGACTCGTACGCCTCTTGAGTTCGCTTCACTTTTTAAGGCAATTTCTTTGTTACCGATCGTTTCTTGCTCCTCTTTTAGCAAATATATCGTCATCATTCCTTTTCTCATGGAAAATTGACTTGCTTTCTCTACTAACTCTTTCGTTAATTGGGAAGTGATTAACATAAAGGAAGCATTTTGCCACATCATAAAGCTCTCACTATCAAGTACAGCATCTAATGTTACTGGACTTCGATCCTTTACTTTCGCCAAATGGTAAAAAAGTTGCTGCTGATGACTCTCACCACCTTGGATCGGAAATAATCTTCTCTCCTCTCCATAAGTAAGAAGTCCAACTTGGGCCCCTTTGCGCAAAATCCCTCTCACCAGCGATGCGGTAAATGAAACAATTGCCTCAAATCTGATATCTGGAGCACAATCCATCATTAAAAAAACATCATGTGATTTCCGTTGTTCAAATTCTTTTGTCATAATGTCATTTCTTTTCGCCGTCGCTTTCCAATTAATCCACGAATAACGATCGCCCGGCTGATACTCTCTAATTCCAATCGCCATGGAAGTGTCCCTCTGCACTCTTTCCTTTGATGCAGTCATTCCCTGCTCATAATGATTGTCCATTAACCGATAGATGATTTCTTCATAAGCAGGGTAAACAAGAAGCTTATCATTTTCTGTTTCAATGTGAATTTGTTTTTCTATGAGCCCTAAAGGATCACCGAACTTAATGTGAATTCCCTTTAAGTGATGTTCTCCTCTTGGAAGGGATTCAATCACATACTCAAAATCTATTTCCTTACGAAAATGGGGATAGACAAAAGTCTTCATCTGACCTTTCTGAGTCGGAGCCAATAATTCATTGCTTAAATCATCCTCAATTATCATATAAAAAAGAGGAAAAGATGAGGGGCGTTTCAACTTGATTTTTACTTTAAGTTTTTCGCCTGCATGGTATTCTTCTTTTAAAAACTCCCTTTTCACTGTCATGTGCCGAACTCCATAAAACACCAGGGCTAGACTATATAAAGCAAAAGGAAGAAAACTATAAAATAGAAACCAACTCACAAACCCTCCCTGAAACATTGCATAGGAAAAGGTCAAGACAACTAAAAATAATAGGACTAACAGCTTCCACACAGGCCTCATTCGACTCATAAATTGTCTCATTTTATTTCACAAGCCTTTGAACTGGAATCGGCACCCGAGCCAATACGCGCTCCAGCACATCCTCAGCTGAAATTCCTTCAAACTTCGCTTCCGATTTTAATATAATTCGATGAGCAAGCACATATGATGCCAAAAATTGCACATCATCTGGTAGTACATAATCACGTTTATACATATAAGCATATGCCTGTGCCGCTTTCATAAGCGCAATCGAACCACGAGGGCTAGCACCTAAGTAGACACTGCTATTTCTTCGTGTTCCGTTTACGATATCGACAATGTAACGTTTAATCGTATCATCTACCGTTACAAGTTTAATATTTTCTTGTAGTTCTCTAAGATCGTTCAAATCGATAACCGACTCTAGCTCTTCAATTGGCGTCGTCCTTTGAGCACGACTAAGCACTTCCATCTCTTCGTTCACATCAGGATAGCCCATTTTCATTTTTAACAAGAAACGATCAAGCTGGGCCTCTGGTAAAGGATAAGTTCCTTCGTATTCAATAGGATTTTGCGTCGCCATGACAAAAAAAGGCTTCTCCAAACGATGGGTTACTCCATCAACGGTTACACTGCTCTCCTCCATTCCCTCCAGCAATGCCGACTGAGTTTTAGGAGAAGTACGATTAATTTCATCAGCTAATATAATATTTCCCATTATCGGACCTGGGCGAAATTGAAATTCTAATTCCTTTGGATTGTAAATAGACACACCTGTCACATCGGACGGAAGAAGATCAGGGGTGAACTGAATGCGTCGAAACTTGGCATTCACCGATTTTGCAAGCGCACGAACCATCATTGTCTTTCCTACACCTGGGACATCCTCAAGTAGGACATGCCCACCTGATAACAGCGCAACTAAACTTAATTCTGCCACATTTCTTTTTCCAATCATTACTTTTTCTATATTTTCTAAAATCCTTCCGATCGTCGGATTCATTTGTTCGTGTGTCATGCTTTCCCTCCCGCAATTTGCTTTTGATGTTTTCTTCTATTTTAACTTATTTTCGATATGATTCTGCAAAATTCCTCTTAAAAGGAGAAAATTAACAATGTATTAATGTAGTTAAAACCTCTAGCTGCTCTTCTCTTACCCTTGTTTATTGTCCAAATAACCTTGTACTTTAGAGCTCATATTTATAAATTTCTTTAATTTCAAGCTAAAAATAATACTTATTAATTAGACGCTTCCTACTAATGAAAGTTTCAACTCAGCCATTTAAGTCCTCTTCGTACTACTTGACCTTTTCTGAGAATAACTTATAATAGTTAATGCTGATTATTGGAAAAACACAGCGATGTTTAAAGGAAAATTCGTGGACAACATTTCACATAACGAACAGCTTCTGGAGCATTTCCTTTCACGTGTGCAATTAATTATGTCCAAGTAGCTCAGCAGGATAGAGCACGTTCGAGTCCGCTTCTCTGATTTTTCTACAGCGTACTGATT
>NZ_VTQX01000023.1:15961-56375 GCF_008764295.1 Bacillus methanolicus
TTGTGTGAGTAAATTATCATAAATATTATTTCAATATGTCCCAGTAGCTCAGCAGGATAGAGCAACAGTTTCCTAAACTGTAGGTCGGGGGTTCGAATCCCTCCTGGGACGTCCTGTATGTTTTAAAGTGTTTTAACGAAAAACGCCAACCCCAATTGTATCAAGGGATTGACGTTTTTTATTTTTCTCAAAATCCTGATGAAACTGAAGTTTTTGATTCTATTTTGCATTTTTCGCATTTGATTTTTAGGTTTCAATTAGTTGCTCAGATGATTAATATTCGCATTCTAATTTTTTGAAATCTTTTTTATCCCATGTAAGTACAGGGAGATTTTCTTTTGATTTTACACTTAGTAATGCGTCGGCAAAATCAACGTTTTTTTCTGCAAAAACTTTTAATGCTTAAATTGAAATACTTTCTTCTACTTCCATTATTTCTGCGTCTAAAATTTCTAACAAATATTCGCTTATCAAATGTTTATCTAACTTGTAGAATGACTTTAACGGCCAATAACATTCTGCGATAACTATTGTTGATATAATTAGTTCTGTTTGATTCGTTTCTAATCTTTTAATTAAGTTCTGTATTGCTTGAAAATTTTTTTCATTATCTTTTGTGAGGATTCTAATTAATATATTTGTGTCAACAAGAAACTTATTCATTATCTCCTAAAATGTCCTCTCTATAGAATTTCTCAGCAACATCTTTTTGTGCTACTTCTCTCATTATTTCAATATCAATTGGTTTCTCAATTTTTATTTTTCCTATGATTTCACTGAGTTTCTTTTTTTGATCGGTTTTAGATTAAAAGAATCATTTGTTTCTTTTTATCCAGAATATGGATATAACCAAAGAATGACTCAGGTAATGTTACCTAAATTTTTATCTACTTCTACCTTTTCGTTTCTCCCTGTTTTATTATCCATTTTCCTGCTGGATTCATTTTGTTTAGCTTCTTGCTTACCGCCGCTGGCAGCGAGAATCATTATAGTCGCTAAAAGTATCATTAATGTTATCAAGTATTGCTACCAAAGCATATGTACATAATGAAAAATTTAAAGTTACAAATCACCTACATATTAGTGCTTACGTCAGGGAATTTTATCCTTAACGAGGAAAATATAATTTCTTTATTAATCACTTTGCTATTGAATCGTTTTTGTCATTACAGCTGCTAATATAAAATCGTTTTTATTTACATTTTTAAATGCCAAAATTTCGTTTTTAACTTGAAGTACACAATTAAAAAATGAACGAACTCTAGTTGGATCCCAATTTAGGAGGAAGTGCAACCATGGCAATTAATTTCATTCGAGTTTTATTAATTTCTTCTTTAGGGAGCTTATATTTTATTCCTCGAAAAACAATTAAGCGATTTTTGCCAGTAACTACTCTGTCACTATTAATCACAATGACCATTAATTTTATTGGAGCACACTTTAATTTATTTAAAGTTAAAGGCGGAATCTCAAATAAAATCATTAATATCTTGTCTCTTGTTTTGTGTGGTTTTTCTGTTGCTACAATTTGGACATTCAAATTAACATACGGGAAATTTTGGTTATATTTACTGACAAATTTATTGCAAAATTTGCTTTTTTCATTTCCATTAATAACTTTTTTTGAAAAAACACAATTTCTTAACTATGTGAAGTTTTCCCGGTATCACCATTTATACCTCTCAATGGCAATGGCTTTATTTTTATATGGTTATCAAAAATTTATTGATAAGTAAGAGCCAAGAGTTTAATACAGACTCAAATTCGTATTTTAAAACCTAAATTTTTCACTTTTTTCTGACAAACACCTATATTTTTAATTATTGTTTATATGCCAAGCACTTGAAAGCATAAAATTAGGAATAACAAAAAAGGCGGAGTGCGAGTGAAGACATCTAATCATAAATTTATTTTTTACACCATTGAAGGTTCTAAAATAAAATCAATCTTTACGTATGATATTATGTTAGGAACAACCCTTTATTATGTTTTTAAAGCGCTTTTTTCAATTGAAATTCTTTCATTAATTGGTTGTATCGTTGGAACAGAAGCTGTGAAAAGATTACGAAACTACAAATTTACTTAAAATTAGGTTTCCTCTCTATCCTAGCTCCGTATTTGCCTCCGCTTAGTCTCACTTATTTCACACTCCCTTGTCTCAAAAGCGCTTTTTTCGTATAATTGACCATAAAATAAGGGGAGACAGATATGATCATTAGAAAAATTGAAGCAAGCGATGCCGACCAATTTCTGAAGCTATGTAAACAATTAGATGTAGAGTCAAAATTTATGATGTTGGAGCCACAGGAAAGAAACACTACAGTAGCACAGCAAGAAGAAGCGATAAAAAATATGCACAAAGACGGTTTGTCCGTTATTTTTGTTTGTGAGATTGATGGAAAGATAGTCGGTCATCTTACAGCAAATCGAGAAAATTATACAAGAATGAAGCATAGTGCGTATATTGTGATCGGAATCCTTAAAAACTTCACCGGTAAAGGAATAGGGACGCAATTATTCAAAGAGTTAGAGATATGGGCATCTCAGCACCGGATTCACAGACTCGAACTGACAGTGATGTGTCACAATACGCCCGGTATTGCACTTTATAAGAAAATGGGTTTTGAAATTGAAGGCGTGAAAAAACATTCTTTAAAAGTCGATCAGCAGTTTATAGATGAATACTATATGGCAAAATTATTGTAAGCTCCACTTTGCTCCTCCAAACAATGCTCACTCATCTCATGAAACTCGGCTTCACCCAAATTGCCTCTCGCTTCAATCTATATTAAACTTTTATTAACAATACAAGATGATAAAATCGGAGGAATTTGAAATATGAGTGTGTTGGTTTTAGGTGGGGCTGGTTATATAGGCTCTCATGCCGTTTATCAATTAATTGACCAAGGTGAAGAGGTTGTCGTTGTTGATAATCTCGAGACAGGGCATGAAGAAGCGGTTCATCCAAAAGCAAAATTTTATAAAGGGGACATTCGTCATCTTGAGTTCCTACGATCCGTGTTCGAAGAAGAAACGATTGATGCGGTTCTCCATTTTGCAGCCCATTCTTTAGTCGGAGAATCGATGGAAGTTCCACTTAAATACTTTGATAACAATGTTTATGGAACACAAGTTTTGCTTCAAGTAATGAACGAGTATGATGTAAGGAAAATTGTCTTTTCTTCCACTGCAGCTACTTACGGTGAACCCAAGGCTATTCCCATTTCAGAAACGATGCCGACGAACCCGACGAATACATATGGAGAAACAAAACGGATGATGGAAAGAATCATGAGCTGGGTCGAGAAAGCACATGGAATCAATTATGTTTCCTTACGCTATTTCAACGTAGCTGGCGCTAGAGAATCTGGAGAAATCGGAGAAGATCATTTTCCCGAAACTCATTTAATCCCGCTCCTGCTCCAAACAGCACTTGGGCAGCGACCACATATTACCATCTTTGGGGAGGATTATGACACTGCAGACGGGACATGCATCCGTGATTACATTCATGTAGAAGATCTCATTGCTGCCCACCTCTTAGCATTGACATATTTAAGAGAAGGTGGAAAAAGTGATATTTTTAATCTTGGTAGTAGCCAAGGTTTCTCTGTCAAAGAAATGATTGATACGGCAAGACAAATCACAGGTAAAGAGATTCCCGCTTTGTCAGGACCACGCAGAGCTGGCGATCCTAGTATTTTAATTGCAAGTTCAGAAAAAGCGCAGCAAGTGTTAGGCTGGACTCCTGTCCGCACCTCCATCACGAAAATTATGGAAGATGCTTGGAGGTGGCATTCTACACATCCAAACGGCTATCTAAAAGAGAAATAGCTTGATGATCCACTATAATTTAGGAATGACATGCCTCTAATCATAAGTGTTGCACAACTCAAATAAGTATGTATCGGAGATTTTTGTGATATATCGGCGGAAAATTGATTTTATCGGCGTTTATGGTGATATATCGGTGAAAAAATAAATATATCAGCGGATCCACCTTAACTGTTGAAAAAGCTGTGGCAAAATGGCGTTAACACAGCTTTTTCGTGGTTAATTTAACTCTTTTTTTACTACAGACAAAGCAGCAGCTATCACCTGATGCATATCATAGTACTTATACATCCCTAATCGGCCACCAAAAATGACTTGTGGTTGTTCGTCGGCAAGTTTGGCATACTGCCTAAATATCTCATTGTTTCGGGTATCGTTCATTGGATAATAAGGCTCATCGCCCATCTCCCATGTTTTCGGATATTCTCTCGTGATGACGGTTTTCGGCTGATTGCCAAATTCAAAATGCTTATGCTCAATAATTCGTGTATACGGGGTTTTGGCGTCCGTATAATTCACGACCGCATTCCCTTGATAGTTTTCCTGATCTAAAACGGATGTTTCAAATTGTAGACTGCGATATTCTAATTGGCCAAACTGATAATCAAAAAATTGGTCAATCATGCCCGTATAAACAATTTTCGAATGATCTTTTAAATATTCCGCTTTATTCGCAAAGAAATCCTTATTCACTTCCACCTCGATTTTCTCGCTGGAGAGCATTTTCTCAATAATTTGTGTATAGCCTCCGATCGGAATCCCTTGGTAGCGATCGTTAAAGTAATTATTATCATAAGTAAATCGCACAGGAAGACGTTTAATAATAAACGCAGGTAGCTTGGCTGCTTTTCTCCCCCACTGTTTTTCTGTATAACCCTTAATCAGCTTTTCATAAATATCAATCCCCACTAAGGAAATAGCCTGTTCCTCTAAATTGGTAGGGTTCTCGATATTGGCTTCTTTTCTTTGTTCCTCAATTTTTGCCTTTGCCTCTTCAGGAGTCGTAACGCCCCATAATTTATGAAAGGTGTTCATATTAAAGGGCAAGTTATAAATCTCCCCGCGGAAATTTGCAATAGGACTATTCGTATATCGGTTAAACTCGGCAAACTGATTGACATAGTCCCATATTGCTTTATCATTCGTATGAAAAATATGTGCCCCATATTTATGCACGTTGATCCCTGCGATATTTTCCGTATAAATATTCCCACCAATATGCGCTCTTTTTTCAATTACTTTTACTTTTTTTCCTTTTTTGGCTGCCTCATAAGCGAACGTACTGCCAAACAAACCAGAACCGACAACTAAATAATCAAAACTCATACTAATATTCCTCCAACCAATAATTAAGCAAAAATAGCTCTCTATGAGATTCTTTCATAGAAAGCTATTTTTATATGAACATTAATTGAATCCAACCAATTTCTGTGATATTTTATAGGCTCCTACTGAAATACTGCGTCCAAACCTACCTGGTAAATTCATTAAGTGCCCCATCATACCATAACGAATATCATGATACAACTCTGAGTCTTTTTCCTTAATATAGTTCCATAAATCTTTTTTCTTCTGGATATTTTCGGCTGTCCCAGAGCGGATCAAAAGGATTGCCGATACAACTGTAACAATTTCAAGATGATGGAATAAATACTGGCGCAAATTTGGATTTTTAATTGTGCTTAATGGAATCGTATCGATCATCAACTTATTCACTTTAATCTGTTGGTCAATTCTTTTAATCATGATCTTTTCTTGAACTGACTGGTCTTCTCTGCCAATATAGTATCTATAAAACTCCACATTCATATAGTACATCGTCTTAACATAGTTAAGAGGAACATAGACAAATAAATTGTCAACATAAAAAGTATGCTTCGGTAACTCTAACCCGCAGTCTCTTAACAATTGTGTTCGATATATGAGCGAGTGCATTAAAAGATACTGTCCTTTGCGAAATGGCACTATATCGTCCCAAGTGAAAACTTCTCCAATTGGCAGCACATTTTCATATTTCATCACTTTCTTGTACTTTGCGCCTTCTTTTTCATAAACGAAATTGCTAATCAGCATGTCGATCGTTTGATTTTCTGCTGTAAATTCTTGCAGCTGATGCAATATTTTCAGATAAGCTCTCGTATCAACCCAATCATCGCTGTCAACCACCTTCAAATATAAGCCAGTTGCATGACGAATACCTGCATTTACAGCTTCCCCATGTCCACCGTTCTCCTGATGAATCGCCCTGATGATTGAAGGATATTTTTTAGCATACTCATCTGCAATTAAAGCGGTATTATCAGATGAGCCATCATTCACTATCAGCAGTTCAACACTTTCACCACCAGGCAAAAGAGATTCTATGCAATATCTCATATAGGCTTCTGAATTATAGCAAGGAATTACCACTGATAATAATTTCATTACTCGCACTTCCTTTACTTGACCTCGTTTTCAGGCTCTTGCTTGAAAATAATTTTAAAAATCGGAAAGAACACCCAGAATGAAATAGCACTATTGATAATCATCGTTATAACATCTGCCGTTGTTTCCCCGACTGCTCCCCAGCCCCAAGTATTCATCAATAGGTTGTAAATTGGAGCTTTGTAAAAGCCTTGTGCTGCCGCTGCCCCTATTGTTATGACAATATAGGCAACTAAGTACCAAAAAGCAGCTTTCCAAATATTACTGTTTGATTTAAATGTAATACTTCTTTGGGCAAAAAAGTTAATGACTTGGGCAATAGCGATCGTAATCTGCACCGCAAGGAAATAAGCAAGACCGCCGCCGCCACCGGCAGCAAGGGCTCCAGCGGCATAGTCAAAAACGTAATATGGACTGCCGTCAAAATTGTGACCAAACTGCAATACTTGAAAATTTGTAGTGACTAAGGCTGTCTTCGCGAAAATACTCTTAAAAACAGGCATTAATACTAACTGTAACACGGTTATCCCATTGCTTAACATAAAGAATACAAGGAACTGGGCAATATTAGGATGTTTTTCTTTATAATTGTTCCAAAATCCTACTGTCCTAGCAAGAACTTTATTATTTTTGTTATCCAGGTTGCTCATTCTATTCTACATCTCCTTCTCCACTCTTGCTAGGGGCTGTTCTATCTTTATCTTTTTTTTCATCTTTTTTCTTTCTCTTAACACATGTCTCAAGCCTTTAAAAAACTGACCATTAACAATCATTAAAATACCATCTAACATCGGCATATTGATGATTCCTCCAGTCATTCTCGCTACACCTCTAAACGGCATATGATAGACTGACATCATAATTAAATTAGCTGTACTTCGTTTCCCAATTTTCCATAAAAACTTATGGGCAAAAGTAATGGCATGAAAGGCAAATCTTGCAAAAGTACCCTTTGCGTACTGGCACTGGGCAATCGTATCATTGTATCCAAGCGGACGGGTGCGATCCCATTTCGAGGCTGGGGCTTTATAGCCTAGCAGCTCCTCAAATTCCTCCACGCTCACATTATTCGCTTTACCAGAGTAGTAGCTAGGTAGCTTCATTTTCTCATACGGAAGTGGTGCACCTGTACCTGCAACAAAATGAGAATCTACTAAGCGAATATCTTCGCTTGATGCACCAATCATAATCTCATACTCAGCTTCTTCAATTTCCCATTTATTTGTCTTTATATTGAAATAACGGAATGTTTTGTCATCAAACGGGATCAAGACCGTTTTCGTTTCACCGGCATTCAAAAATACTTTCGCAAAGCCTTTTAACTCTTTTTTCGGTCTAAAAATATCTGTCGACTTACATCCTACGTATAGCTGAGCTACTTCCATCCCAGCCATCTCCCCAGAATTCGTTATGTTAAACGTAACTCCTTCGGTTGTGACATGGATATTTGTATACTCAAAGCTTGTATAACTGAGTCCAAATCCAAACGGGAAAAGAACATCCACATTTGCCGTATCATAATAACGATAGCCGATATAAAGACTTTCTCGATATTCTACACTAACTTCTTTCCCCGGAAAGTTGTGATAAGAAGGGGTATCCTCATAACGAAGTGGATACGTTTCTGCTAATTTCCCCGAAGGATTTACAACACCGGTAAGAACTCGAAGAATTGCCTTCGTTCCAGCCTGTCCAGCTAAGTATCCATGAACCAACCCTTTCACCTTATCAATCCACGGCATTTCTACTGCTGCTCCACATGAAAGAACGACAATTATATTTTCATTCACTTCATGCAAAGCCGATAATAAATCAACTTGATTCTGCGGTATCTTCATGTTTTGTCTATCTAAGCCTTCCGCTTCGGTTACTTCATCAAGACCCATATATAAAAGAACAACATCTGCCTCTTTCGCAAGTGCACATGCTTTATTTATCTTCTTCCAACTATTTTTCCCGTAACGATCAAATCCTGGTTCATAACCAATGCTTGTAATCCCCGAATCGTTAACGCAATCCAATGTATTATCAAGTCGCGTTGGATTAACGATTGATGACCCTGCCCCTTGATAGCGTGGATTATGGGCAAAATCGCCAATAATGGCAACCTTTTTATCCTTTTGCAGCGGTAAAATATGGTCGTCATTTTTTAGCAGTACGATCGACTCTTCAGCAGCTTTTTGGGCGAGCTTATGATGTTCCTCAACATCGAATTCTCTCTGTGGTTGTTTGTAGACCTCTTCGGTTGTAAAAATTAACTCTAATAATCGATCTACACATTCATCTAAGACTTCTTCTTTTAGATTGCCACTCTTAATGGCAGCGATTATTTCTTCGTTTGTTTCACCTGCTGTCGTTGGCATCTCCAGCTCATTACCGGCAATCAGTCCTGCTACACGATCATTGCTGCCACCCCAATCCGTCACAACAACTCCATCAAATCCCCATTCATCACGGAGAATTTCGCGCATTAAGTGGATATTTTCATTGGTATAGGCGCCATTTAGCATATTGTAAGCAGACATAACTGTTTTTGTTTTGCCTTCTTTTATGGCGATTTCAAATGCTGTTAAGTAAATTTCCCGCAGTGTCCGTTCGTCAACAATCGTATCAATTGACATCCGTCTTTCTTCCTGATTGTTTACGGCAAAATGTTTCACACAAGCTGATATTCCGTGGGATTGGATTCCTCTAATCATGCTTGCAGCCAGCTTACCTGCTAGATATGGATCTTCACTAAAATATTCGAAGTTTCTCCCAGCAAGTGGATTTCTCTTCATATTGATCCCTGGACCAAGAAGGACATTCACTTTTTGGGCAAGTGCTTCTTTTCCTAAATAATCTCCTATTGTTTCTCCTAGTTCAACATTCCAACTATTTGCTATTGTTGCAGCAGTCGGATAACAAGTTGCTGGAATACTTTCATTTAATCCCAAATGATCTGCAGCAGCAGCCTGTTTGCGAATTCCATGAGGTCCATCGGCTAAAAAAATGCTGTTAATGCCGAGACGCTCTATGTCCATCGTTTGCCAGAAATCTTTACCCGACATTAAAGATGCTTTTTCTTCTAAAGTCATTTTATTTACTAGGTCTTTGTATTTCATTTTCATACCTCATTTATATCTTCGGCGGTACTCCCATTTTAGGAAGTACCGCCGAAATAAATTAATAAAAGTTATACGTGCTATCACAGCTTAAAACATTTATTTCATCTTTTTTGAAATCACTGCTGTCTATAATTTATTCATGATCCATTTTCCAAGTTCTAGAAACTGCATAAAGTACATTTTTACTCGCTCTATATAAGTTTTTAGTCATATTAATCTCAGTTTCTGGATTTTGAGCGGCCTCTAACATATCCTTATTTTGGCCCGCTCCTCCTTGCCATACTGCCATCGCGTCTAAGGTTACATCTCCACCTGCTTGAAGCATTTGCAATACATTCATGTGCCCATACATATTCGCATCAGTAATGACAAGACCTTTAAAGCCCCATTCATTTCTTAACACTTCAGTAAGAAGCCCTTCATGTCCACCAGCCCATGTTAATCCAATATAGTTAAAGGATGACATGACCCCAAGACTTCCACCTTCTTTAACAGCAAGTTCAAATGGTTTTAAATAAATTTCTCTAATCGCTTGTTCATTAGACCATGTAAAAAGTTGATTACGAACCCCTTTCTCACGTTCATTAAGTGCAAAATGCTTAATATAAGTGATGACACCCTTGTCAGTAGCGCCTTTTACCACTTGTGCGGCAATCTTACCGGAAAGAACTCCATCCTCACTATAGTATTCAAAATTTCTACCATTAAATGGTGTTCTATGAATATTCATTGCAGGCGAGTACCAACCACTATAACCAAATGCTTGTGCTTCAGTACCAACACTCGTTCCCATTAAATGACCAGCATCCTGATTCCATGTAGCAGCCGTTATTCCTGGTGAAGGATACGTAACCCCTACTCCTTCAACTCCCATTATCGGCCCAGAGTAAATATTGGAAGCGATTGCCATTGAACCATCAGGTTGTAGTGTTTTGGGAACCCCTAGTCTTTCAAGTTCAAGCAATTGATAAGCTCCGGTTCCACTAAGGTTAGTCATTTCCTCTAGCGTTAATTGTGAAAGAAATTCATCCCACTTCGGATCATCATACTCAACATCTACCATATCGGAAAGCATAATTGTTTTATCCAAATTCTGTCCATATTTTGGCATATCCTCTGACGTAAGCCCTAATTCTTTATCAGTCGGTAATTCGAACGACATAGCATCAAGTATTTCTTGTGTTGCAGTAAAGTCAGACTCTTGTGGTCCAGTAAATGCACGACTTTCTTGATTCCATTCTCTTGTTAAATAATCGTCAATATGATAAGCATCATCAAAATGATTCGTAGCTACCTGTTGATCTGAAAGCCTCTTACCATCGTTCTCGTCATTATAAACAATTGCCTTATCAAGAGCGTATATTTCTGAATCAAGTTTTGTATGAGCATCATCCATCAGCATGATCTCATAATCACCCGCTTCAAGGACATACGCTTTATTCTCCTTATAATCGTAAGATGCCATATCCTCTACATTAAACTCGAGTGAATATATTTCTGTTGCTCCTGGTTCAATTTCATTTGTTTTTTTGAATTCAACAAGATTTACTGTTGATTTTTCAATAGCACCTGTATAAGGCGGGTTATAATAAATTTGAATCGCATCTTTACCTGCTATATCTCCTGTGTTCTTGACCGCAACACGTAAAGTAATCACATCATCATCTACATTCATTTCGATGATTTCTTTTTCAAATGTTGTATAGCTTAAGCCGTGACCGAACGGAAATACAACATCAGCATCATAGTTATAACTCTCATCGGTAGCATGACGCGTTTCATAATATTTATATCCTACATAAATTCCTTCGTGAAGCTGATTAAAATACCCAAATTCCTCAGGAGCATTTGTATAATGATTTAAACTATCCGACCATTTTCCATCATCATCTATTTCCATATAATTGTTGGCCGCAGGCATACTCATGACATCAGCAATCCATGTATCAACTAAATGACCTGAAGGATTTACCTTACCATTTAAAATTCTAGCCAAAGATTTTGTCCCTGTTTCTCCAGGATATCCGATCCAAATAACACTCTTAATTGCAGGATAATCCTTTAAAAAGTCAAGTTCCATAACATTCGCTGAATTAATCACTAAAATTACATTCTCAAAATTGGACCCGACAACATCAACCATATCTTTTTCTTCCGCTGTAAGTTGAAGTTCTTTCGGACCTAGTTCAACCATTTCTCCTCCACCACGACCTACTACAATCATAGCAGTGTCAGAGAATTCCTTTGCATGATCTATTAAGGATTTTCCATCATTGTATAAAGAAGTATCTTCGTATGCACTTTTAGGGATCTCTGGCAGAATAAGATTCGTTGCTTCTCCTAAAATCTCTGAGTCGCTCTTATTCTTTGGTGCAGAAGTTTCTTCGATTGAAACTTTTCCTTTTTTGTAAAAATTGTAGTGAAGATATAACAAGTCTTGATTTAATTCAAAGTTTCCATCACTACTTTGAAGAGCATCTTCAAGCTTAACAGCACTTGTAACGTCTGTTGCTGTTGATCCACCTGAATTAAATAAAGTTACGACAGATCTTGTGCCGAATACATTAATTTTTGCTTTTTCCTTTTCAGAGGTTTTAATTGGAAGGAGATTATCGTTATTTTGCATTAACACAAATCCCTCATCCGTAATTTTTTCAATGGATTCAATTGCCGTTGAATAAGACAATTTTTGCTCTTCTGTATCAGGCTTAAATTTAGCTAATAGCCAATAACCTGATGAGGTAATTACAAACCCATATAACAGAATCCCACCGAGTAAAACAACAAGTGCACTTAAAGCGATGAGTATGTTTCTTTTTTTCTTACTCATCTTTACTTTTTCGGTTTTTTCCATATAAATGCTCCCCTTTAATATTGCTTTTTCTTTCATCACCAACAATGACTACGCTTACATCAATAACAAAATGGCAGAAATATTGACATAGTCATATAGGAATTCAATAGAAAACGCTTGCTTATCAAATTCCCTTAAACTATCTCTTCCTATTGCTTCACTTCGAAATGTTAACACATTTTTTCAGAGATGTTACAGAGCCTGCACAAACTGTTAGATTTTTTGCATGAACTGTAAGCATAAAAAATAAGAAAGCCTGAATAGGCATCTTAACCCATCCAAGCCAAATTATTTTTTAGACAAATCATTTATTCCTTTATGTCAATTGAGGCATTAATATTTTTAATTCAAACCATTGATCTTTCTTCGCTACATTGACAACACCGTTGTATTTTTGCACGGAATAGCGAATACTTTTTAAGCCGTAACCATGGTTAAATGTATCTAGCTTCGTCGTTGTCGGCAATCCACCTTCAAGATTAAGTTCTCCTTCAAAGTAATTTTCAAAGCGGATCATAATGAACCCCTTTTGAGAAAAAAGCGAAACATGGATTAATCTCTTTTCCCGATCAGCAATTTTTTGCACATACTCAATCGCATTATCAAGGGCGTTCCCAAATATCGTACAAATATCGATGACGTCCATCCCATTCAACAATGAACCATCTGCAACACAAGTTAATGTAATCCCATTCTTGATACAGTGCATATTTTTACTGGTGAGCACAGTATCCAACACTTGGTTTCCTGTTTTATTTTGAGCTTCATACGCCTTAATTTCATTTTCCATTTGCGTCAAAAATGCATTTCGTTTCTCCGGATCTTCCTCAGCTCTTAATGCAATAATCTGATTTTTTAAATCATGATACTTATAATTAATCATTTCAATACTTTCTCTCGATTGCTGGTATTGTACGTATTGATTTTGAAGGATATCGTTTACTGCTTTTAACTCATGCTTAATCCTTAAGTCGTTTAATTGAATATGGTAGGCATATAATATGGAAAAACCCCCCAAGTCTACTAATGTACGAATATTAAATATCTCCTGAGCATACTGTCCACTAAACGGGGTACGAGACGATACAAAGCTTAAATTACTAATTCCAAAAACAGCAACTCCGATTAAAACTGTTGACCATAGTTCCCCCTGTCTAATATTTAGCTTTCCTTCGTCCGGTATATGACGTTTTTCTAAAAACCAGATAAACAAGAATAAAAGTGCAAAAATAACAACCAAAAGAGTTAAATCTAAAATCAAACGATTTCCTTCTCCACCTACAAAAAAGAAATGCACTTGCCACTCTAATGAGGCAACAAATTCTGCTGCCACAAATGCTCTTACGCTAAAATAACCTACTTCTAATGGATTGATGTCGCAACACATATAAATGAATAAATACATGATTCCGATCGCGACAATCATACACGGAATCCAAAAGACAATCGGCAAATCTTTTGTAACGATTAAAAAAACAGACTGAAGAATGAGAATTCCAGCTGCAAAAGAATAAAACTTCCATCCGCTCAGCCTCTTCTTTAAAACAGAAATATAAATCATGCAAGCAATCCATTCAGCCAACGCTGTATAAAACCGTGGAATATCGGGAATGACATCAATCACTTGATCACCTCACCCCAATAATGGGACAATGCTTCCATAAATGCCTTTTTTCTATTTCGACTTATAAGAAGTTCCTTCCCCTTCACAATGGCACAATTATCGTTCATTCCTTCTACATGCTCCAAATTAATCAAATAGCCTTTATTCCCACGAAAGAAATGAAAGCTAGATAACTGTTTTTCTAATTCCTTTAACGTTCCTGAAGTAATAAAATCTCCTGCCTTGGAAGAAAAAATAAGGTTATGCCCCTGGCTTTCAACATAATAAATATCGGAAATTTTAAACCGTTGTATGCCCCCTTTTACCTTTATTGTAAGATGCTGCGTTTCCCTTTTCTTCATTCGTTCTGCCGCCCGATGTAATCGCTGAGAAAATTGGAAATACGAAATCGGTTTCAAAACATAATCTAGCGCATCAACCGCATAGCCTTTGATCGCATACTGCGCCAAATTCGTAATAAAAATAATGACTACTTCCGAATCCTTATTTCGAATTTCCTCTGCTGCGGACATGCCATCCATAAATGGCATTTGTATATCCATTAAAATGATGTCAAATTGCGCCTGATAGTTTTCAACAAATTCATCGCCGTCAGTATAGGTTTCAATTTCAATTTTTTCGCCCCTGTCTTGCTCAAACCTGCGAAGAAACTCGAGCAACTGTTCTTGATAATTCATTTCGTCTTCGACTACTGCAATTCGTATCATTTTATCCCTCCTTTATAAAAAGGTCATTTTATATGAAGCTAAGAACAATTTATTTTAAAATTTGGTACTAATCCAATATGGTTATGTACATACATTACATAATCAGCCAATCTTTTGAATATAGACGAGCGCCTAAGGACGCCATTTAGAAATTGACTATACTAATTATAAAAGGATTCTACTATATCACGAAAGCCTTCAATTATAATAAACTATCGTTCCTTTTGCCTATTATAAGACAAGAATACCTTTTTAGCATCTAGAGCTGCTAAATCTTTTTTAACAGGAAAAACGTTATACCATGAACGACCATATCATAAGAAACAGCTGGATCACCATGCAACTTATTTCGCTTATAACCAACAATAGCAATTTTTGATTCTTTGATTGCAGGATCACGTAGTCAATAAAGCGAAAACAAGGCCTAGTCCATACCTAAACAAAAATTAAATTGCCAAAACGCTCAAAATAAAAGATAATAACTTTAGTACTCCATAAACCATAAATAGAAAAAATTACCAATCAGGTGATCTATATGAACACAGCTAATATTTATTTTGAAATTAGCGATCTTGAATACACAGATAGTGGTTACCGTATTTCCGTGTCTTATTCCTTTTGGAAGCCGCTTATGAACTATATTTTAGCTATGTCTGATTCGTTAGAAATTAGATGCTGGAATGATGAAAAAGAAGTGATAAATGAGTTAAAGGAAAGATTCTTGACGGAGCTTGTCTATAAAGTGGATCGGAATGAAACGGTATATTCCGGAGCATTAACACCAAAGATCACAGAATATCTTACTTCTAATTTTCTTGGCGATGAAAACCAGCTAAAATGGTTTTCCTTATTCTTCCGTAGAAAAGGTTGTTTCTTTTTTTCCTCTGAACATAATGGGACCGAATTTGTTGGTTATGATTTAAATCCAGACCAAATTGAAGCCATAAAAAGACTAATACCTAACAATATAAACTTTCATACATGGTAATCTTTCTAAAAAAAACGAATAGCATCGATTTTGATTTCTATTCAAAAGTCGATGCTATTTTTAATTTAATATGCTTATTCTCCTTCCTTTGGATTTGAGATAGCACCGATAAACAAAATTGTACCGGACTGTTCATCCGTCATGACTATCACAAATGGCCGATTCACCTCCATGTAGAATGGCTCGTCAGCAGTGACTTTCGCTGATTCCTCCATTGTTACTGAAGTTACCGCAGCCGCTTCCGCCCCTTCTTCATTCACGTTGAGAAATGTTTTCTGCTTTACCTCACTAATTGCCACAGAAGAAGCACCTTCGAACATGTTTGAGAAATTTGCATCATCATTAAACGCTGAGGGCATTCCAAGAGCGATTAACGCATCATTTAACAGTGTTTCATATTCTATTTGAAACTTCGGGAGGATCATCGTTCCTTCCTTTTTTTGAAAGTGAGAATTCCACTTTATCCAATTATCATATGAGAATATTTGTTCAAGCTCTTCTAAACTGGAGCTTTCTCTCGGCAAGAATATTTTCATACTCATTTCTCCATCGCCGTAAGGAAGAGACACTGCTTGAAAATCCTCGTTCTCCATGTAGGGTAATTCTTCATTAAGAGACATTGCAGGAAGCTCATTAATAGTCTCACCATCGCTATAAAACGGACGATTCTCTGTTTGATTCTTATTAAAACCATACTTCCATTCACCATGAAAATAAATGGCGTTAATAAGCATCGCCACTAATGACGGATTCAATTGATCCGAAACAATTTTTTCTATTTTTTTATTTGTGTTTTCCTTAACCCAATTGTTAATCTTCTTAGCTGATTTAGGCGCAGAAGGATCAATTTCTTCGATCATGGCATTATAGTAATCTTGATTATTTTGAGCAAAATCAGCTTGAAACTGATAAGCCTCATTTAGCCATATTGAATTGGCCACATTCAATTGAATTTTCTTGGAGTCCTTTTGCAGCATCGATGCCATAGATGCATTAGCCTGATTCAACTTCTCTGCATCTATTCCTTTACTATTTAAAACATTGGTCATTTCATCTTTCGTTACACCATCTGCTCCATTAAAAACCATTGATAATGCCATAAATAAACTAATAGGTGAAATCAAAATATTTCCATCATCATTTGGTTTCACCTTAGAGAATAATTCAAACCCTAATTGATTATTAGGTGCAACGATTTCCTGATAGTCATCTTTTCGAAAATCTGCGTTACTAGTCTCTTTCCCACAGCTTGTTGTCAATATTAAAAGAGTAATCAAAATACTAAGCATGTTTAACTTTTTCAAGCTATTCACCACGCGATCTGTTTATTGCATTAGACTGTAAAAAGGAAGGATTCGTTACGCGTTCATCTCTGTTAAATAGTACTGGTTGATGAATAGAAAACGAATTTTTAAAAGAGTATATAACTGAAGATGAATTCATGCTTAAATCCTTTACAACAAATTGATTTTAAGAAAGGAGGTGTTCCCATTGGCTAACAACATAAATAAACCTCAAACGAAACAAGTGAAAGAGTTTAACAAAGAAGGATCAAAGTATCATCAAGAACATGCAGGAAATGTGGAAGGATATGGAGAGCCGCATCCTGTGGATGGCAAAACAACTAAAAATAAAAAATAATTCGTTATGGTTGAAGAGTGAATGATCTCCCATTCGCTCTTTTTCAGCTTTTGGTGTCGCTTCATTTTATAGTCCGGCTCCATCATTTCTCTCTATCAGTGACAACCTATTGTTTAAGTACTTTTGGCTAGTCGAGTAGCCATTGTGTATTGTCATCACGACAATTGATAAAGAACAAAAAATCGTGTGTATTACTTAAACGAAGGTGAATTCCGGAAAAATCGTGATTAATTCCGGAAAAAGCAGACGTATTTCCGGAAAAATTGCCTTAATTCCGGAATTTTACCCTACAATTCCAGAAAACAGCTCAAAAGCGTGGAGCAAGCTTTGTCCTGCGAGGATGAATCAAAGGAGATTTCTTTTTTACTCAACGTCGGATAAACAATACAGCACCCGTTCTTGCAATAAAGAAAACTTGCGCCTGTAAATATCCAAGTGCCGGTACATGAAGTTTGTTAGACTCTTGTTCCAATTCATGCTAAACGAAGATGGACCCATTAAAAAATGAAGCTTCACGCTAAATTCACATCTTGCTGTACACAGAATCTATTTCCCCATAAATCATGGAAGTGTAAAAACAGGTTTCCAAGTCCATCATCAATGATATCCTCCACGTATACATGATGTACTTTCAAGTGCTCGTATAGTTTTTCAATATCAGAAGCTTGAAACGCTATGACATTGTGCTCCCTCCCGTTTTTCATAAAATTTGCATTCGTACCTTCATCACTCGTTTCATTTAAAAATATCATCTGACCTGAAGGAAGATTTAACTGTGCCAGCCCCTCCTCCTTTGAATACCAGACCAGCTGCAAACCAAGAACCTCTTTATACCATGAAATGGACCTCTCCATATTTCTGACAGGTATTTCATTAAATAATATTTTTTCGAGCATCGCCTTGCCTCCCCTATATAAATAAAAAATTACAGTGATGAACAAATAAATACGATAAAATTCAATAATACATATTTAGTTTAAAATTAATTTTCTCAATATTCAATCTGAAAAATATGCAAGAAACCTCCTTTCCTTATAATTGGATCGGAGGTTTCTAACATATTTACTTTTATAATTTAAATTGCTTAATTAAATCTTGAAGATTTTCAGCTAAGTAAGCTAAGGAATGGGCTGATGATGCAATTTCCTCCATCGCTGCAAGCTGTTCTTCCGTCGCTGCTGTCACTGATTGTGTACTTGAAGCAGCCTCTTGTGAAACCCCTTGTACTTCCACAATCGATGTATAGACATGATCTGTTCCTGTTAGGAGCTCTTTAATTAGTTCCGATACTTGATTGATTTGCGGAACAACACCGTTAATAGCTGTCTCGATTTGCGTGAATGTCTTGCCAGCTTCTCCTACAACGGCAATCCCTTCTTTAACTTCAACAGTAGTATTATTAACCGTATCCATTGTTTCTTCAGTATCTCTTTGAATTTGTGCAACCAACATAGAAATTTGTTCTGCAGAGTTTGCAGATTCCTCTGCGAGCTTTCTTACCTCGTCAGCAACAACCGCAAACCCTTTTCCATGTTCACCAGCTCTTGCAGCCTCAATCGCGGCATTTAATGCTAGTAAATTTGTTTGTGCTGCGATATTAGTAATAACCTCTATAATATTGCCAATCTCTTTTGAACGTGCAGATAATACATTAAAAGACTCAACAAGTGAAGTCACCTTATTATCAATGAAATTCATCTGTTCATTTACTTCGGTAATTACTTTTCTTCCATCTCCAGACATTTGCGCAGCTTGATGGACTGTTTTAGATACTTCTTGTGTATTTTCATAAATTTGCTGAGTGCTATTATTTATTTGATTGATAACGCCTGTACTTTCTTCAATGTGTTTAACCTGATCCTCAGCTCCTACAGCTAGCTCTTGAATCGTTTCTGAAATATGCTCACTTGATCTTGTACTTTGCTCAGCGCTTGCACTCAATTCTTCGGAAGATGCGGCAACCTGTTCAGAAGTTTCTCCCACAGTGCGAATAACCTTATTCACACCTGCAATCATGTTATTAAAGGATTGATTCAACATGCCAATCTCATCTTTTGAATCATAACGACCGACCACGGTAAAATCACCCTTTTCAGCTAGTCCTAATAATTCTTGTATGTTCTTGATCGGCCTTGTAATTAATCCAGCAATTAACACACCACCAATAGCAGTAATCAATATAGAAATAATGATTACGATAATTACTGTTACTGTAGCTTGATCCGCATTGGACACTGCTTGTTCGTAGGTTGCTTTTGCATTAGACGAATTTAAAGTTATAACTTCATCTATAAGTTCATTCAATTCTACTCTTTTATTTTCAATTTCTTGTTGAAACAACTGATACGCCTGCTCATTTTTATTTTCCATCGCTAAACTTTTTACATATTCTCTCGCAATATTCAGATCTGCATTAAGCGTAACTAACTCATCAAAATGCGACCTTATTTCAGGTATTAGTTGCATGGAAGATAATTCGTCTACTACTATTTGCGAATTTTTGATCGATGCATCAATGTTTTCGTTTAAATATTGATTTCGTGCAGTATCCTCCGTTATTAACAGCTCTAATAAATAGGTGTTGATTGCTCTGTTATTGACATTGATTCCGCTAAACAACTCACTCGGAACCAACTGCTGCTCATAAATTTCAACCGAACTTTTGGCAGTATCAGCTAATCTACTAATGCTAACATAAGAAATAACAAGGACGGAAATAGCAAAAAATAAAATAAGACAAAGTAATTTGTGTAATACTTTCATATTTTTAAAAATTTCATCGCTGTTCTCCCTACAAATAATTTAATTTTGAATGCATTAATGACCCATTCCTATTGATAAATAGAATGGGCCATTTTATTAAAAATCTTTTCCATTTTTATTACTTTTTTTCGCTATCTTTCCCTTTCGCCCAATCCTAAAAAAAACGTAAATACTAGAGCGAAATACCTATCGATTCTCCCCTTTCATACAAATCTTGTCTACAATTTTTTTGATGTGTAAGCAAATATTATCACAGTTAAAATGAGTTTAATAGTTTTATTTTTTTCTAATTAGAAAATTATTTCGATTCAGTTTCACAATGAACAAATACCCATTAAAAACACAAAGGGGCATGCTACAATTTAAGCTGTAGAAAACAGATTCTATCAGCATAATGGTAAATTTCCACTCTGTTAATTGCAGGGAAAATCGTCATAAAAACAATCCTATCTTTGTTGCGAAGGAATCCTCCGATTGGAAACCTTCTTACTTGTGTACTTATTACGATAGAATTTATTCTATTTATTGGAGTGTTTCATGAAAAAACTCTAACGTCATCTTATTAATCTTTTTATGTTGCATTCTCCCTGTCATCCCTACCCAAGACGTAATAGGTGATAGTAACGGAAAGTCACTAAAATCTAAATGCAGGGCTCCCTCCAGTGAAATAACATTTTCTTTTCCGCTGATCTTTTCAACTTTCTGATAGTAGTCTTCCAAATACTCTTTATCATCGATATAATTTGCCACTCGTTCTGTATCACTCATAAGCGTTAAAAAAGGCTGTTCTACTCCCAATTCATCCGCTTTCCCATATGGAAATCCATCCATATTGATTCCTGAACGAAACCGATCATCAACCGCTAATGTGTGACTTGCGGTTGCTCCACCAAATGAATGTCCAAAATATCCTACTTTCCTCAAATCTATCTGACCTATAAACTGCTCTTGTTGAAGATCAATATCGCCTTCTGCAACTTGTTCCAGCCAATTCAACACACTTCTTGCGTCCTCACTCCATTCAAAAATATACGGATCCATGATCTCTCCACTCTCGCTAAACTCTATATTTGCCAATCCCGGTTTTGTACCATCAGGAAAAACGGTTCCAGGTGAGTAATAGGTATGATCAATTCCGACTACTATATAGCCATGACTTGCAAGCTCAATAACTTGAAATTGATTTTGGCTTCTGTTACTTCCTAGTCCATGCGAAAAAAAGATAAGTGGATATGGTTGGTCTCGGTCTAAGAGGTCTGCTTCTTTATATGCTGGAGTTTTTTGCTTTGCAAATGATTGTAATAAAAATCCCGGTATGCCATTACTTTCAGCAAATTCTTTCATAAATAATGAAGGATGCTCATGGTAAGGTGCTTTACTTGTATTATTTACATCTTCAGTTGGGTACCATAGCTGGACCATGATCCTACGTGATTGTTCGATATTAGACCACCGTTCATCTCGTGTATGATCCACTACTTCGTAGGAATGTGTGCCCACTTTATAAGCTCCACTTGGTTCAGCAATGGTATACCATGGAAATAAGTATCCTGGTAACACGAGAGCAAATACTAGCAATAATGCTGTCAGTATGACCTTTCTTAAATTGCGGACCTTGTGGTGTATCTTCGTAAGCAAGATGGTAAAAGCGATAGTAAATAGATACAAAGGTATCATCGGCCAACGCCAGCCGGATATCCATATTTGTAAGATGATCATCATCCATTGCAAAATAAGTAATATTTTCAAAACGTTCTGATTTTTAATCACCCAAAAACATAGTTGTCACCATAATGACGGAAAATAATAATTCCAATAAAGTCAAGAAAACACCTCAATTCTAGTTTTCGTATTTATTCTTATAATTAAGATAACAATATTGTTAATAATTCGGAAAGCTATATTTTTATTAAATTAGATCAAACGTTTGTTTAGAATATAAGATGTTATTAATTTTATTAGATTTTTATAACTTTTTAGGATAGCCAACTTCACTCTATCAGCACTTTGCCTAAAAAGCTCTCCTTATTTTTGTGCAAGATGCCATTGTCCATATGTAAAGCTAACGCTAGACTATTATTGTAAGCCTTTTCAAAACAAAAGGGAGGTCATAAGGATGGCTCAATTAAAATTAGATCATGTTTATAAAATATACGACAATAAAGTTACTGCGGTGGAGGACTTCAATTTACAGATTGAAGATAAAGAATTCATCGTATTTGTTGGCCCGTCTGGATGTGGAAAATCGACAACATTACGAATGATTGCAGGACTTGAGGAAATTTCTAAAGGCGATCTTTACATCGACGAGAAACGGGTTAACGACGTACCACCAAAGGACAGA
This sequence comes from Bacillus methanolicus, assembly GCF_008764295.1. Classification (GTDB taxonomy): domain Bacteria; phylum Bacillota; class Bacilli; order Bacillales; family Cytobacillaceae; genus Robertmurraya; species Robertmurraya methanolica_A. The sequence goes on from NZ_VTQX01000023.1 coordinate 38,248, forward strand.
GATATTGCGATGGTATTCCAAAACTATGCCCTCTACCCGCATATGACCGTGTACGATAATATGGCTTTTGGATTAAAGCTGAGAAAGTTTTCTAAGAAGGAAATTGATGAGCGGGTCAAGGAAGCGGCGAAAATATTAGGATTAGAATCTTACTTAACTCGTAAACCAAAGGCTCTCTCTGGTGGTCAACGTCAGCGTGTAGCACTTGGTCGTGCCATTGTTCGTGATGCGAAGGTCTTCTTAATGGATGAACCTTTGTCCAATCTTGATGCCAAACTTCGTGTGCAAATGCGTGCAGAAATCGTTAAACTTCATCGCCGATTAGAAACAACAACGATCTATGTTACCCACGATCAAACCGAAGCGATGACGATGGCAAGCCGCCTAGTTGTTATGAAGGATGGCATAATTCAGCAGGTTGGAGCTCCGAAAGAAGTATACGAGAACCCTGAAAATATCTTTGTAGGCGGTTTTATCGGTTCTCCTTCCATGAACTTTTTCAATGGAAAAATTGAAGAAGGCAAATTTGTAACTGGCAGTACAGCAATAGATATTCCTGAAGGGAAAATGAAAATGTTGCGCAGTCAAGGATATGTCGGGAAAGAAGTCATCCTGGGAATCAGACCAGAGGATATTCATGATGAGCAGTTATTTATTGAGGCCTCGCAAGGATCTAAACTTCAAGTAAAAGTTGATGTGGCCGAGCTTACAGGTGCTGAAACGATGATCTATTCTTCTCTGGAGGATCAGGACTTTGTTGCCCGCATCGATTCGCGTAGCCAGATTGCTCCAGGTGAAACCATCGATATCGCATTTGATATGAATAAAGTACATTTCTTTGACAAGGAAACAGAAATGAGAATTCGCTAGCATACCAAAAGCAAGCAGAGCGTAGGCAAAGTCAACAATAACAGATAGCCGTTTCCTTTGAGACGGAATGAAAACATGTATCTTTCGAGAAACAGAGTTCCTATAATCGGTAATGAGCGCCGGGTAAGGCGAAGCAATAAGAAAGTCAAGTGTTTGTAGACAGTCTAAAAGGAGAACCTTTTCACATGAAAAGGTTCTCCTTTTATCGTTATTGAAATGGATTGTAAAAACGATTCCCATCATGAAATGTAATGATAAGACTCGCAACTAAAATCAGAATAAAGCACGTTATGACAAAATAATCACTCTTTTGAAAAGGTCGGGAGCTGTACCACGTTCTTTTTTTGTTTTTCCCAAAACCGCGAAGTTCCATCGCATTGCTAATGGTTTCAATTTTATCTAAGCTAGATAAAATGAGCGGAATAATGATAGAGGCGGCATTCTTCACACGCTTTGGCAGCTTTTCCTTATTCGACATATCCAGTCCTCGGGCCTGTTGGGCCAGAGCGATATTACGAAAATCTCTTTGCACATCTGGAATATAACGAAGTGCCAAAGAAACTGCATAAGATATTCGATAGCTAATTCCAATCTTATTTAATGAAGCAGCAAATTCACTTGGATGTGTCGTTACAATAAAGAGTAATGCCACAGGGGCAACTGTAAAGTATTTTAAGGTAATATTAAATTGATAAAAAATCTGTTCCAGCGTTACATTGTATCTCCCTGCTATTTCAAACAAAACATGGCTTGTACCATAAATCTTGACTCCTTCTTGAGGAGAAAACCCATAAATCGCCACATTATTCAGCAGCAAAAAAATGAAAATAAAAATGAGAACAAAGGAAACCTCCTTAATCTCTATCTTTGAAACAATGAAAATCCAAATGCTCATGAGAAACAAAAAAATAAGGATGCGGGTATCATAAGTAAGCATTGCCGCCGTAGACCAGAGGATAAAGCATAGGAGCTTTGTAACACCAGTTAAGCGATGCACCGCCGTATTTCTTTCAATATATGAGAGCATTTCTACTGCCATTTCCCTCGCTCCTCCCTATCAAAGACAATGAAGCGTTCCACAAACTCCTTTGGATCCTCTATGCCGATGCGCTCTGCTAACTCAAATAAGGATGTTTCATTTAAATTAGCTTGTTTAATAAGTTCTCTATTCGTCAACACAGCCGCTGCAGAATCGTCAGCAATGATTTGTCCATCTGTAATGACAATAGCTCTCGGTGTGTACTCAAGCATAATATGCATATCATGAGTAACCATGAGAATCGTCATTCCTTGCCGATTTAATTCAACTAAGAACTCCATAATCTCTGTATAATGGCGAAGATCCTGTCCAGCAGTTGGTTCATCAAGAATGAGGATTTCCGGCTCTAAAACAAGAATCGAGGCAATGGTGACTCGTTTTTTTTGCCCAAAGCTTAAAGCTGAAATCGGCCAGTTTCGAAACGGATAAAGGCCGCAAACTTTCAGTGTTTTTTCCACTCTCTCTTTAATTTCGTTTTCCGGGACACCACGAATTGTTAATCCTAAAGCAACCTCATCGAATATCATATTTTTTGAAATCATATGATTGGGGTTTTGCATCACCATGCCAATTCTAAGAGCTCTCTCTTTAATCGAGTCCCCAGTCACCTCTTGACCATGAAACATAATTTTCCCTGACTGAGGCCTTTCAAATCCACAAATCAGCTTCGAAAGAGTTGATTTCCCTGCTCCATTCTTACCAATGATGCTGACCATTTCACCTTTTTGGATGGAAAAAGAAAGGTCTCGAATGATTTCCTGATCACCGTGATATGAAAAAGACAGGTGTTCAACTTCTAGTACAGGTGGGCTGCTTTTTGTCCGCCCTTCTCTTTCCACGTTTTCATACCATGCTATCAGCTGTTCTTGACAATCTTTTAAAGCAAATGTACGCAATTGGGAAGGACGCATCTCTGCTGTCAATGAACACCCAGCGTATTTTGCTGCTTTCACATATAATGGTTCTCGAATATGATGCTGTTCTAAAATTGAACCTGCCAATATTGTATCCGGGTGCTCATCAGCAATGATTCTCCCCTCATCTATAACGATAATGCGATCAACATTTCGGTGTAAAACATCTTCTAAGCGATGCTCAATAATGATGATCGTTTTATTCATCTGCTCATGAATCTGATCAATGAGTTCAATGGCTGATTTCCCTGTCGTCGGATCAAGATTTGCTAACGGCTCATCAAATAATAAAATATCCACTTGGTCAACCATCACTCCTGCTAATGAGACCCTCTGCTTTTGTCCGCCAGACAAATGATGGACTGACGATTGCAAGCGTTTTTCCATATCGACCATTTTCGCAATATCATCGACCATTTCCACCATTTCAGATTGGTCAACACAATCATTTTCTAACGAAAAGGCAATGTCCTCCCCAACTGTTAAGCCAATGAATTGACCATCTGGATCCTGCAGAACAGTTCCAACCATTTTGGATAAAGTAAAAATATCTAAGTCCCTTGCTTCTTGCCCCATAATCGCAAGGCTCCCAGTCACTTCACCTTTATATGAAAAAGGAACCAATCCATTGAGGCACTGACCAATCGTACTTTTCCCGGACCCAGAAGGTCCGACAATCAATACTTTTTCCCCTTCATAAATAGTAAGGTTCAGATTATGCAGCGTGGGCTCTATCTGGCTGTTGTATTTAAAGCTATAATTGCTAAATTTAATGACTGGTTTTTTCATCTTCTTAATCGAATCCTCTCGAAAAAAACTCCTTATAATTCCTTATGCAAGCTGTTGCTTTGGCTGCGCGTTTTGGCATAGGCGAATAGCAAAATAGTTCCTAATACCCCTACCGTAACAATGTTAGATAATCCTGCAAATATACCTTGTGCGAATACTTTATTGGCCGGCTCGGCATAAATAAGAATGTCTAACGCCGGGGCAATTAAAAACCAACCAATTCCTTGAGCCACTACTTGAATAACATTGAATGTAATGACTTTTTTTACGGTAAAACCACCTGCTTCAATGTTTATATTTTTCGCAAACAGACCAATCACCGCTCCTACAAATAAGGAAACAATAACCCAGCTCCACCACACTGACCCATAGGAGATCGCATCATTAAGAGCGTGACCGATAAAACCAATTAACCCTCCTGCAATCGGCCCAAAGACTACAGCCATTAACGCTAAAAATGCATAAGAGGTTTGGATTGAAGTATTCGGAATCGGAGAAGGAATGGAAGCAAATTTGGCTAAAATCATAAATAGTGCAGCTCCAATTCCAATAGCTACGATCGTTTTAATGGATAAATAATTTCTTTTCAATATGTCCAGCTCCTTATCTTTTGAATATTACAATTACTAATTATAAACTCTTTTCTAAATATTTGTTATAGTTTCCCGCATATTCACAAATGAATTATCGTTAATCGTTCGGAAATACGATTAATTATAACTTATATTCTGAACTTTTCGTATCGAAATTGTCCAATTGACCCCTGTTTCTACATGATATGCTTTTGCAAAAGAACCTTGGTTTAGAGCAACGCCTATATTATCTAGAGAATTAACATATAAAAGCGGTTCTCCTAAATGGCTGTCTGCAAAAGAACGGCCAAAAGTCATAATATTCTTATAAACCTGACGTGTATCATTTTCTATCGTCACTTCAAAGGAATCACCATAAACGACATCTAATTGTTTAAAAAGTTCTCTCTCGATATTGGTCCATAAGTTTCCAAAACGAACATCAAGAATATCAATGCTGCCACTCACGCCCCCTTTAATTAACTTTGCTTCAGATACTGGCAATTCAATAATTGAATCAACCTCTACCTCAGGACCAACTTGTTCGTACGTGATGATTCCTGTTGCCAACCTTGCACCCGTAAATGCATATACATCACGGCCATGGAATGTATATGATTCGCCAGATTTTGGAAGTCGATTTACCTTCTCATCAATAATTCTTGCTTCAACAATTCCTATTTCCTTCTTAATTTGCGTCAATGTACCATTATCAGGAGTGACAATATAGTGATTGGTCGCTGTTTTCACCACGACACTCCTTCGTTCAGAACCAACACCAGGATCTACAACAGATACGAAAACGGTCCCCTCCGGCCAATAAGAAATCGTTTGATAAAGGCGATAAGCCCCTTCCCAAATATTGTATTGAGGGATGTCATGAGTTAAATCAAATATTCGTATAGCTGGATGAACGGATAACGCAACTCCATACATCGCGCTCACAGCACCGTCACTTATCCCAAAATCGGTTTGTAGCACTAAATAGTTATTCACAATAATTCCTCCCTATTAGAGAAATGGAAGTGCCTTGCTCATCGCCGTGCAAACTGGAAGACTTTCCGACTAAAGATAAAAGTTGACTTATCGTAAAGAGGCGCTATGCAGCTTGCTAGGCGATAGGCGTTGGAGCTAGACCATTCTCTAAATTAAAAATTTAATGTTTTGCAAAGAAATAAAAAAACACGTCTCTATCCATCACTGGATAAGGACGTGTTTATCATTCACGTGGTACCACCTTACTTCACTGTTTGCTCACACAAAACAGCCTCAACGAGTACATGGGCATTCTTCTCCCAGATACTGTGGTATTGATAACGAGTACCAAATCTCGTCGGAACCTACTAATATCAAATGTGATATGTTCAGCACGAAACTCAGAGGCCATTGTTCAGATTCGAATTTTTGCTTCTTTTCAGCTACCGAAGCTCTCTGTGTAAAATTGCTAAATCCTACTTTTTCTCTTCATCGTCTTTCATTTCTTAAATTTCAATTAATTTTAAAATTGATTATAGAGCATTCCTTTCGAGAGCGCAAGAAGAATTTTTTAATTATTTTTTGGGTGGGTAATTCTTGTCCATAAAACTCATAATAATGCTGATTCTCTTTTTTTAAAACTTAAAATGTAAAGGAGAGTTATTCATGGCAAAAGATAAAGTGAGAAAACCTGTTTATAAAAAATGGTGGTTTTGGTTATTAGCAATCATTATCATCATTGCCCTAACCCAATGTGGTGATGAGGAGGCAAATAATAACGAAACGTCCAACGAAAACGCGCAGACAGATGAAACGACAAACAATGGAGTTAAAGGGGAAGAAACGAACAATGAGCGTGATAACAAAGATTCGGCGGGGGAAGAAGAAACTGATACCAAAATCAATGCAGGGGTTTATAAAATCGGTTCCGATATTCCTGCCGGTGAGTATCTTGTCTTTGCCAATGGAGCCGGCTACATCGAGAGCGCATCTGATAGTACTGGACAATTGGAAAGCATTATTTTTAACGACAACTTGGCGAGCGGCGGTCACACTTATGTAACGTTAAACGAGGGGGAATATTTCAAGCTACAAGGTGCAGATATGTATCCAGTTGATTCAGCTCCATCAATTATTCCAGAAGACGGGCTCTATGAAAATGGAATGTTCAAGGTAGGGCAAGATATCCCCGCAGGTGAATATAAAGTAATTTTAGACAGTGCGATAGGGATGGGCTATTTAGAAGTTTCAAAAGACAGCAGGCACCAAATCGATAGTATTGTCACTAATGAAAACGTTCAATCGGATATGTATATTACGATTAGCGACGGACAATATGTTAAACTTCAAGATGTCCAAATCCAGAAGTAATATGAAAAGCTGGTGCCTTAAAACGCACCAGCTTTCCTCACTTATATTTTAAACTTCGCAAGTTCATTTTGCAGCGCTTCAGACATTTCGCTTAACGACTTGGCTGATTCGGAAATTTCCTCCATCGATGCAAGCTGCTCTCTGGAAGCTGTAACGATCATTTGAGTCCCTTCAGAACTTTGTGTTGCGATCGTTTGAACCTCTTGAACAGATGCTGATACCTCTTGTGTATTGGCTGACATCTGCTCAGAAATGGCAGAAACTTCATGTATTTGCTCTGCAACCCGAATTTCAGCATCTAAAATCTTTTTAAAAGCCTCACCTGCTTCATTGACATCCAATGTTCCTGCATGAACCTCTTTTACAACTCTCAACATTGACTGAATCGAATCATTTGTGTCTTCCTGCGTTTTCTCAATCAATTCTTTAATTTTCCCTGCTGACTCTTGCGATTGCTCCGCTAATTTTCTTACTTCATCTGCGACGACAGCGAAACCCTTCCCATGTTCACCTGCTCTTGCTGCTTCAATTGCTGCATTCAAAGCAAGTAAATTTGTTTGACTTGAAATATCAGTTATCGCTGTAACAATGTCACCAATTTGTTTCGATCTCTCCCCTAACTGTTTAATAATTGTAGAAGTCGACTCGACTGTTCCAGAGATTCGACTCATCTGTTCTACCGCTCGATCAATCTTTGCATTTCCATCTTTGGCAATATCAGTAGATTGCTGCGACATAGCTGCGACCTCTGAGGAGGACTCTGCGATTCTTTGAACACCGATGCTTACCTCTTCCATCGCTAGCGCACTGTTAGTCGCAACTTCTGCCGAAACTTCAGAGCCCTTGGCAACTTCATTAATATTATTAACAACATGCTCCGTGGCAGCCGTTGTTAGTTCAGCACTTGCCGACAATTCTTCCGATGATGCAGCTACTTGTTCAGTCACTTTTTGCACACTCTCTACCAAGCCCTTTAAACTTACAGACATCAAATTAACGGAAGTACTTAACTGTCCGATTTCATCGTTAGAGATTATTTTTAAATCATCGCCTGTGAAATCCCCTTTGGCAATTTGATTCATCTTATTGACAACATGATGAACGGGTCTCACAATATAATTAGCAAGGAACAGAGCAACTGCTACGCCAAGAACAATCGCGATAATCGTTAAAATAATCACAAAGCTATTCATGGCAATTCCTCGATTAAGCAACTCTTTGCCGCTTTTTTCGACCATTTTTTCCTTCTCGTTCACTCTCTCATCAAAGGAATCCATCAATTGCTGCCCGATCGGACCTACTTGATCATTGACGATTTTCAAAGCCAATTCACGCTCGCCTCTGTCATAAGCAGTGAACACTCGCTCCTGAATAAGCATGCCCCAGTTGTTACTTGCATATAGAAGCTGATCCAGCTCTTTGGAATTATCCATTTCCAATAGCTTTTCTTCTAACACCTTACTATTCCTAGTATATTCATCAAAAAGCTCTTTATCTTGGGTATCTCCAAATAAAAGGAATCCCCTCAACATCGCCATTCGATTGGCGATATTGTAACTCATTTGTGACTCATATGTAAGGGTCTGAACATCCTCTTGAATCGTTTTTTCTATTTGACGATTAAGGCTGTTTACATTAAAAAGAACACTCGCTCCTAAGATAATGAGCAATAATAAAACAACCCCATAACCAAGCAATATTTTCGTTTTTAAACCCTGTCCTTTTATGTTTATAAACGATAGCTTTTTTAAAGAAATACTTTTCAATCGAAAGTTTTTCTTCTGAGAACTTTTTAATTTCTTAAATTGAATTCTTTTTCTCATATACGAATCCTCCTCTGTTGATAGTGGCATCTTTGGCGAAATGTTTCGATATTTCTTTCTATAAGATTTTTCACATAATACTGTTTATCTTCGTTGCTTCTCTTATTTTTTGTTCTTTATTACTATTTTCATATACAAAAAATGTACATGAGTAGATTTTACTGTTTTAAAAGACCTATTTCCATAAAAACATTACGGTTTGCTTAAATTCAGAATAAGTGGTATATTTTAAAAATTTAAACACGCAAAAAAGAGCTTACACATTTCGTAAACTTGTAAGCTCTTTTTCTTTTAATTTTTAAAATCGTTATTGTAATATACCTACATGAAACAAGTCATAATGGCTGCTCATGAATAACTAGCACTAATTTAATTTCTTACCCCTTCACTTAAGCAAACTGTGGCAAATACTCTTTATGTGCCTCTAGCATTTCATCAACAATTGCTTTTGCTAATGTATCTGATGCAACTAGTGGATTAATCGTTAAAGCCAATACGGCTAAATGATAATCCCCAGTGACGGCCGCTTCTGCTGCAATTCGTTCGAAGGATTTAATTTGTTGAACAAGCCCCCTGACAGAGATAGGTAGATCACCCATCGCTATTGGTTTCGGTCCTTCTTTTGTAATAACTGCACTAATTTCAACTGCCGAATCATTAGGGATGCTGGCGATTGCTCCATTATTGATTGTATTGACAGGCTGAATATCCCGTTTATCATTATAAATGCTTGAAATAAGACGTATCGCAGCATCAGAATAGTAGGCCCCTCCCCTTTTTTCCAATTGAGGCGGTTTAATATTAAGCTCCGGATCTTTATAAAGCTCGAATAAATCCTGTTCCAGCGCCTTGACTACTTCTGCACGCGTTCCTTTTGTTTCAGCATCCTTCTTCGTTTTTTCGAACATTTCCTGTGATTTATAATAATAATTATGATATGGACATGGAATCGCATTTAACGCTTTTAAAAATTCAGGCTCCCAAGCAATACCTTGAATATTTTTCACAAAGCTGCTGTCGTCAAGCTCCGTTATCATTTTTATCACTTCACCTTTAACACTCTTTCCATCTAAATAAACTTCTAAGCCGTAGACCATATGATTCAGACCAGCGAAATCAATGCGTATTCGGGAATGATCCACCTCCAACAGTTTGGCAATAGCCATTTCCATCCCTATTGGTACATTACAAAGACCCACTACCTTCTTAATATTGGAATAGCGAAGCACCGCTTCCGTGATCATACCTGCGGGATTGGTAAAATTGATAAGCCAAGCATCTGGACATAACTCCTCCATATCTTTACAAATATCTAAAATAACAGGAATAGTTCTTAAGCCTTTAAACAAGCCGCCAGGACCGTTAGTTTCTTGGCCCAAAATGCCATATTTAAGCGGTATCCTTTCATCTTTTGCCCGCGCATCGAGCAGCCCGACACGGAATTGCGTAGTTACAAAGTCAGCATCTTTCATTGCTTTTTGTCGATCTAAAGTGAGATAGACCTCGATAGGAAGATCTGCCTTTTTCACCATTCTCTTAGCAAGATTTCCGACAATCTCTAGTTTTTCCTTCCCTTCCTCCACATCGACCAACCAAATTTCCGACACAGGTAATTCCTCATATCGTTTAATAAGACCCTCAATCAATTCCGGAGTATAGCTTGAACCTCCACCTATTGTTGCGATTTTCAACCCGTTTTTCACCTTATAATGCCTCCTCTATATGATATTAGTTTAGTATTTTCATCTTTTCTCATAAGGATAGGAGCCTGTTCAACCAAGACTCCTATATCTCGTAAACGATTTTTAAGATTTAACGGTAAAATATAAGGCACTTCCCATTGGAGAGCTCTTCAATAGCTCCTTCACATACTTAACGGATTCTTCTTGCGACAATTCAGTTTCTACAATGATATTCATATCAATCCTATTTAATTGAGATACCGTTATGTGTATCTTTTCATCACGATAGTGGTTAATAAAATCATATAAATACTTGATCTGTCCGCATGAAACTTGTAATGGATGTTGATTCAACAAGAAATCATTCCTTTCAGCAGTTTACATTGGAACATCTGAATCTTTGTTCGTTGTCTTAATGGTTGATTCCATCGCTTTATTTGCAGCCATAACGAATGGGATATAAATAAGTGTCGTAACTGCCAGACAAGCAAAGCCAAGAATTAGCGCTAACCAATTTCCGCCTGTTCCTAAGAAAGCAATTAATGGACCAGGAGTTGTCCATGGAACGGAATATGCAATTGGTGGAATAAGCTCAAAATGAATCGCTGTCCATCCAATAAAAATATTTACTGCTGGAGCTAAGATGAACGGAATAATTAAAATTGGATTTAAAACGACCGGCAATCCAAAGATGATTGGTTCATTTATATTGAATAAACCTGGTGCAACTGACAGTTTTCCAATATCCCGATATTCTTTCCTCCTTGAAACAAGGAAAATCGCAATGATCAAACCTAAGGTCATACCTGAACCACCATAATTAGCAAATGCATCATTGATTGCCCATGTTGTTGGGTAAGGGGCTCCCCAAGCTGTACCATTGGCAGCAACAAAATTTAAGTTTTCAATATTTGCTTCAGCAAACATCGCTTCCCGAATGGCTGCAATTGTATTTGGACCATGAATTCCAAAAATCCATAGCAAATTTGAAACAACTGCTAAAACAATTAAAGAAATGACGTTATCGCCAATGTTTTTCAATGGAGTTTGGAGCATTGCATAAATAAATTGGTGTAGCCCTTCTTCATAAAAAGCGTTGATCACCGCATTACCGATGGCAAAAACAAGCGTAATAATAACGATAGGGAATAATACCTTAAATGATCTTGCTACAGCCGGCGGCACTGATGGTGGCATTTTTATTTGCAATTTCTCCGATTTTGAAAGTCTACTAAAAAATTCACCAACTAATAGTCCAACTATTATGGCAACAAAGAGTCCTTGTGCTCCTACCCATTGTGTCGAAAGGTAATTTGCACCTTCTACATTCAAATAAGCAGGATAGATGATAAAGAATGTTGATAATCCCGTAATCCCAGATAATAGCTCATCTGCTTTTAATTCAATCGCAATATTTCTAGCAATCAAAAAAACGATAAACATCGAGAGGATGTTGGTGGAACCGTTTAATACTGGTGTGAACACTTGCTGGTAGTCTGCAAGATTAGGAAATAGCTTATGCAAAAAAAGGATTTTTGCAATAAAGCCGTCTGGAGCTAAAATAGCAAAGTTTAATAGCAAAACCAAAGAACCAGCTAACGTAATGGGAAAAGCTAAAATAAATGCATCACGAATCGCTACAACATGCCTTTGTGAATTTAACTTCGCTGCAATTGGGACAAGAAATCTTTCCATCCCTTTTTCAAATTTATCCATAACCCCCATAGTGATTCACTCCTTATTTTCTCTCATTATCAACTGATTAGTTCAAATGCTCTATTTAATACTTTTTCACCGTCCATCATGCCATATGCTCTCATATCGATTACTTCTACAGGAACCCTCCCCTTTACTAAAGAATCAACTTGGGCTTTTTGATACCTTACTTGAGGCCCTAATAACACCACATCTACCTCATCTACTACTGAACTTGCTTCTGAGATCGGCAATGCAAAGATGTCGATTTCCTCTCCCTTATTGGCTGCAGCCTCCTTCATTTTGTTTACTAAAAGACTAGTCGACATACCAGCTGCACAAACTAATAAAATTTTTTTCATCCTCATTCCTCCCTAAATTCTCCTTAATCCAAGAAAACGATTTCATTTTTACGCTGTTTTTTTAAAAAAATCACTCCTTTCAAGAATGCATGACTGCATCGGTATTATTCAGCCTTTTTGTAAATAAGCTTATACATATCAATCATTTCCTTTGCTAAATCCTTTACCGTGATTGAATTCATCAAATGATCTTGAGCATGTACCATCAATAATGATACCAATGAATGATTCCCTTTAACTTCTTCCTGAATGAGTGACGTTTGAATATGATGAGCTTGATTAATTGCTGCTTCAGATTCTTTTAATTTTACTTCTGCCCCAGCAATATCCCCACTTTTGGCGAAAGCAATCGCCTCCATTGCCAAGCTTCTCCCATCCCCTCCATGTAAAATAATTTGGAAAATAGTCTCCTCAGAAATAGTTGTCATTTTATTTTTCCTTTCCCTAATTATTAACTGTCGAGCCCTTTATAACTAACAAGTTGGATTCCATGATCTTTAATAAAAGAAAGTATTCTGCGGTCGGTTAAAATGTCCAATTCTTTTAATCTTTCCTTCGTATAAGAACTACCGATAATAAGTGCTGTATCGATGAATGCCGGGTGAGTCATAACCTCTACTGTTTTGTAATTCAATAAGCTCTCAAATAACATCAGCGTCCCTTCCACGGTTAGGTGATTCCCGTAGAACTCTCGACAAAAATATTCTATCGGCTGGAAATCCCGATCATCATTTCCACTAGCTCGAATAGGAAGATTATACTTTTGGGCTACTTTTCTAAAGATCGGATAAAATTTTTCTAGAGCATGGACATGATGGTGGGAATCAATATGCGTTGGCTTCAAACCATAGGAATAAAATAATTCCATTTGACTTATGAGTTCCTTCTCTACATCTTCAAGGGACGCAAACTTCTCGATCTCTGAAATAGAATGGAACGTTCCATCTCCTTTCACTAATGAGGTTACATCTGCTCTAATCGGTTTCCCACATGTTAAAACAAAGTGGATGCCGACCCCTAAATTCTCGAATTCCTTTGCCAGCTGTGCCCCATGCCTAGCTCCTTGCATATTTACCATTAAAGTGGCAGATGTAACAGCCCCATCTCTATGAGCCTCAATAATCCCATAGTTAACTGCCTTGGAATATCCAAAATCATCAGCATTTATGACCCATTTGCGCAACTTTATCATCTCCGGTTCGACTGCAAATCTTCATAGGATCCTATAATTCTATTCTATTATGAAAGCGTTTTATCTCTAGTTTTTGTTTTTCCGTTGGGCTCCGGAAAAGAATGGAACCATTTTATCAATCTGGCCATTTAGGGGCCTTTAACAAAGGGAGCATTTCTTCAAATGATTTGCTCGCGATTAACCTTTGAAGCATTGTCCGATTATCAATGATGGCAATTAATTTCTGATACATTTGATCCAAATCATTTCTTCCACCCTTTCGGATGTTTAAGAGGCAAACAAATTGGACCATTTGCCCCTTATGCCATTTAATCGGTCTTTTCAGCGTACAAATCGTCCAAAATGTTTCTTTCGTCACCGGAGTCATTGGATGAGGGATCGCCACTAATTCACCGAAACAAGTTGGAGCCAGCGCTTCTCTTTCCAGAACAAGATTAACGTAATCTGAAGAAACAAGACCTTGGACATACAACTGCTGACAAAGAAAATTGATCACTTCGAATTTATCCCTTAGATCTTGGTGAATAAATACTCTTTCCGGATGCAGATAGGATTCAACTTGATACATATCCTCCTTTAAAAAACAACTAATCTTTTGTTTATCAGCATCATCTAAAAAGGGATTTACTACTAGAACAGGCACTTGCATGGATTCTTGAATAGGAATTGTGCTAATGATTAGATCAATGGAAGCAAGATTATAAGATACTAAATTGTAATAATTAATCGTATCCACAATTTCAACTTCACGTTCGAAATGATTTTTCAACCGATAATAAAGCAGCTTTGCACTTCCCACACCGGATGCGCAAACAACAAGTACTCTTTTTAGTTCCTTTCTTCTTGTTTTCTTTCGTTCTAAAGCCACGCCAATATGAAGAGCAATATAAGCGATCTCATGCTCAATTACTTCTATTTTGATATGCTCTTCTATACATTTACTGGCTATGATTGCCCCATCAAATGCAATTGGATACTTCGTTTTGATTTCATTAAGAAGTGGATTTCTAATATTCATTTTATATTTCAAACGATTTATCGCTGGTCGAATATGCAAAGTGAGAGCTTGGATAAATTCAATATCATCGCTAAAATCCCAATTTAATTCGGCTTTAAGCCGTTCTAATATGGTTCGGACTATTCTTCCAACTTCATCGTATTCGCTTATTTCTTGCAATTCTTTTTCGTTAAGCAATTTTGTACCTAATAAATGGATGCTAATGTAATCCCTTTCAGTGTGCGGAAACGTAAGGCCAGTGAATCGCTCTACTTCCTGAAGTATTTCACTCGCAACCATCTTTTCAAATGGATATTGATTAATCGTTCCATCCTCAAACTGTTCAATAATCAAGCCTTCCTCCACTCTTCTACAGGCTATCGTTATATGAGTGGCTAAATTAGTTAGCGCTATATCCGAAATTTCAATATGATAATGGGCTAATTTGGCGATTAAACTTCTCTTTACCTTTTCATAAAGCTCCTCATTAAGAAACTGAAAGGAATCGCTGTCAACAAATAGATCATTACTACGATTCAATACCGCGTTTGATAAGCACTGTCTTTTCATATACTCATCGCCATCTACTTTCGTTCCATAATACGGACGGTTCATTAGCCTCAAATTGTACTTTTTTAAAATCTCACGAACAACTTTTAAATCGTTTTGAATAGTTGAAGGCGAAACAAATAACTCATCGGAAAACTTTTCTAACTTTATAAAGCTCTTCGTTAACAATAATTGTGTGAGCATATGATTGACCCTATTTTCCTGGTCAGCGTAATTCATTAAACTCGTATTTGATTCAGAAATGAGCTTACCAAAAGCTGTTAAGAATCTTTGCCGATCTATTATTTTGAGGATGTATCCTTTTCCTCTCAAGGACTGAATTTCAATACCTAGAACGCTTGATTCCTTTTGAATAAATTTAATATCGTTTCGCACAGTTCGATCACTAACGCCTATCTCTCTTGCTATCCATTCCGAGGTAATAGATTCATTTACTTTAGATAACACGGTGATGATATCTTTTTGACGTTTAGAAAACATCTTCTATTCCTCCTTATTTGGATGCTCAAAAATTAACGCTGAAAAATATATCGAATATTCAGTATTTTCACCATTGCATTCTTTCTCTTTTCGCTCCACATTATGACCCGAAATGCAATTGTTCCCCATTTGTTTTTATCACATGTTGATACCAATAAAACGACCTTTTCTTCCTTCTCTCCATCGTCCCGTTTCCAGCATTATCTTTATCAACATAAATAAATCCGTACCGTTTCTCCATTTCACCGGTGCCAAAACTTACGATATCAATACATCCCCATGGAGTGTATCCGATTATCTCCACACCATCGCGAGTGATTGCCTTCTTCATTTCTTCTATATGCTGTGTCAAATATTTTATGCGATACTGATCATCGATGGAGCCGTCCTCTGCAACAACATCCTTCGCACCCAAGCCATTTTCAACAATGAATAATGGTTTCTGATAGCGCTCGTATACAATATTTAGTGTATAACGCAGTCCCACAGGATCAATTTGCCATCCCCACTCACTCACTTGCAGATAAGGATTTCGAATCATATTGGCGAATTCCCCAGGTACATTCTTTTCCTCTACTTCACGGGAACTGACAACAGCGGACATATAATAGCTGAAGGCAATATAATCGACTGTTCCATCTAGTAAAATTGCTTCGTCCTCTGGAGAATACTGAATTTCATAGCCTTGATGCTCCCAATACCTTTTATGTAGGTAGGTATTTTCCCCCTAACATGAATATCACTGAAAAACCAGCGATTACGCATAGCTACAACCGATTCCATGACATCATTAGGGTGACAGGAATAAGGATAAATCGGAACATATGCCATCATACACCCCATTTGAAATTCCGGGTTAATCTCGCGAGCCAATTTAATCACTTTTGCACTTGCAATTAGCTCATGCAACGCTGCCTGATACATGATTTCTTCCCTGTTGTCCTCTTCTTGAAAAAGAATGCCAGAGTTCGTGAAAATATGTAGATCATGGGTTGTATCAGTTTGATTATTAATTTCATTGAATGTCATCCAGTACTTTACTTTATCTTTATATCTCTTCATGACAATCTCAGCAAATTTGACAAAGTAATCAATCACTTTCCGATTCCTAAAGCCCCCGTATTTTTTAACGAGATGATAAGGCATCTCAAAATGAGAAAGTGTAATAATTGGTTCGATTTGATACTTTCTTAGCTCAGTAAAGATATCGTCATAAAACTGCAATCCAATTTCATTAGGTTCCTCTTCGTCGCCTTTCGGAAAAATTCTTGACCAAGCTATTGAAGTACGAAAACTTTTAAATCCCATCTCCGCAAACAACCTAATATCTTCTTGATAATGGGAATAAAAATCGATAGCTTGATGACTAGGGTACTGGTATCCCGTCAATACACCGTCAGTAATCTCACGTGGAACGCCATTTCTTCCCGCCGTTATAACATCTGCAATACTAACCCCTTTTCCATCTTTATCCCAAGCTCCTTCCGCTTGATGGGCTGCGATCGCTCCACCCCATAGAAACCCTTTTGGAAAACCATTTGCTCTCATCACGTGTTCTCTCCTCTAGTTACAACCTGTAATCGCTTTAATTCATTATAAAAGGAAGCATCGGAGAGATCATTAAATCCCGTATCTAAAAAAACATGTTCCATCATATAAAAATTGTTCCATAAAAAAAACAAATAAGAATCGTCAGGGCTCAGCATTCGGTTAAATGATCATAATTAGGAAAGAACTTATTGTTGAAGCAATTTTTGAATTTTCCTTCCAATCATTTCTAAAATAAATACAACAGGAACTTGCGAAGTAATATTTAATTCATTTTGCACCATTATCAATGGCATATAATAAGCGATATTTAAATCAGATAGCTTCGCTAATGTACAGGTTTCATAATTTGTTATGCTAACAATCTTTGATGATTTGCGTTTAAAACGGCTGACCTGTCTTAGCGTCTCTTCTGTTTCTCCAGATACAGACAATACGATAGTGACGGATGAATCATAATAGCCGTCAGGTACAGGATAAAACGGGTCATCTAAATATTGAGCGAATTTTCCAATATTAGAGAAAAACCGTGCCCCATATTTACCTAATGAGCCACTGGATCCAACCCCAATAAATAAAACTCTATCTTTATTAACAATCATCTCCGCTGCGCGATCTAACAATTGATCAAATTCTTGATTATTGATCTTTTTAAAAAAATCAATCATTTGTGCCGCATCCTCAGTAGGCATGGCAACACCGTTGTTATCATTAAGCGTTTTTAGCTTAAATTTAAATTCAGTGAACCCATCACAATTCATTTTTTTACAAAATCGTAAAATCGTTGTCGTTGAAACATGCGTTTGTTCTGATAGATCGCGAATGCTCATATGGTAAACTTTATCTGCATTTGATATTACGTAATTATAGACAGCCAGTTCAAGCTCATTTAAACTGCGAATCTCCTGCAAAGAAAACATATGCTCCATCCTTTTAACGATATTTTAAACTGCTAGCTATAGAAACATTATCGCACTTCAATAATTCTTTTGTCACATATCCAATCATTTATTGAAATCGCTTTATTACACAATATCATTGAACCGTTTTTCAATATAAAAAAAGCTTCTGATTCCGAAGAGATGATGTGAGAAAACACTTTTTTATCGCTTCATGGAATCAGAGAGAAGATGAATCAAAAATCAACGGCAAGATACAACAAATCCATTTAAAAAAAGCTCCAAGGGGTACCGACCCCCAGAAGTTAGAGTAATAAATCTAACTTCTGGGGGTATTATTATGGCCAAAT
>NZ_VTQX01000024.1 GCF_008764295.1 Bacillus methanolicus
GGAATCATCTTCTAGTTGCTTAATCTCTTTTTTTATTGTGTCCTTGACATAGGTGCCAGTTTATATTAAGGGCCTCACTTTTTATTTTCGGTAAACAATCATCGCAGAAAAACAGTAAACTTGTTCCTGTTCTTCTTCATCCTCTGGAAATGCAGCAATATTGTATTTAATATCAAGTAGCTTTCTTTCATCCAATCGTTCCAAAAAACGATTCATTTCTCTTTCTAAATCTTTTTCATGCTCCTGATCAAATAACTTAACCTGGATCACCGTTCTTCTCTCCCAATCTTTTTTTATCCATTATTAACAGATTGGGAGGATTTTATAACGATTAGACGATCACTTCACCGCTCCATTCCAGCATTCCCCCGACCATATTCCTCACTTTATAGCCCTGCTCCTGTAAGTAGTAACATACATTTTCACTTCTTCTACCTGAACGGCAAATAAAAATATATTCCTTATCCTTATCAAGTTTATCTAAATGAAGGGGAATCTGTCCCATTGGGATATGTTTCGCTCCTTGAATCATTCCTTGTGCAACTTCCTCATCCTCTCTCACATCAATAAGAAGTAATTCTTCACCATTTTCAATTTTCTGTTCTAATTCTTCCGTTGTAATGGTCTTAATCGCTTCCATCACACAACACCTCACATTTATCACTATTTAAACAGTAAAAACATTTTATTATACTAATATAAATGAAAAAGGCTCTAGTTGTCATGCTATAGGTTTTTTGGGCTTATTATACATAGTGTTAATTCTAGCTCATTTTCTCTCTGCTTCGATGGAAGGGGGAAGCGGCTTGCATCGATATTTTTGAGCTTCTCTTAAAAGATTCCTTATCAAATTTAAAAACTGGTATTTTTTCATTATCCTTTATAGCTGTCGTTTATTGTTGCAACCACCAGTATTTCGTATTTGAAACAATGGATCTCACTCCTATTATCTGTATATGAATGAAATTTTAACGTAAATCCCTTTATTTTTCGATGGATAAAATATGTATTACTGTAACTTTATCAGTTTTGTACTCGTCGTATCTATTAAATCGTTTTACAGGAGGTTTTTCACAAATGAGGAAATGGGAAATCCTTTTCGCTATGCTTTTAATAATTCCGATATTAAATGGTTGTACAAGTTCGTCTACTCAAGATAAAAATAAAGAAATTGATAAAATTATTTTAACTTCTTTTTCAGATAGAAGCCACGAAGTCACCGTGAACAAGCCAGATCTACATAAACTCCAAGCATTTATAAACAATAAAAAGAAAATGGAGGGAATCATTAATATGACCGCTCCAGATTATATCGTATCTGCTATTTATAAGGACAATCGAGAGGATAAATATCATCTATGGGTAAGAAGTAAGGAAGAAACAAGTGCAATTTCTGAAATAGATAACACTGAATCTCTTTATACGCTCTCTTCAGAAGCTACACAAAAAATCCAAGAGCTAATGAAAGCAAATGAGAGCTAACCGAAAATGGTAGTTCTAAATGCGCAGGCACTTGCTTTTCTGAGGCAAGGCGGTGAGCATCCTCTGAGCAGCCGCTCCTGCCGGAGACTGATTGGCCGGAAGCAATGCCTAAAGCTCTTCGAACCGGTCAATAAATACCAAGTCGAATAACACTCCCTTTCAATTTTCCTGTAAAGTTTCAGGAGGAGTTTTTCAATTTTTCCTCCTTTATGGGATTTTACATCCACCCTTTTTCTTTAGCCACAGCAATGGCCTCAATTCTATTTTTAACGTTTAACTTATTAATTGCTTCAGAAATATAGTTTCTTACGGTGCCAGAAGACAAGTACAGCTCCTGCGATATTTCCTTTGCTGTCTTTCCCTCTGCCACTAATCTTAATACTTCTTTTTCTCTTTCTGTTAGTGGATTATCTCCCTGTAAGCTTCCGAATACCAACTCTGGCGCATATTCTCTTTTTCCCTTCATCACATTTCGAATCGCTTCCGCCAATTCATCACTGGAGCCATCCTTTAATACTAGCCATGAACTCCTGCATTTACGGCTCTTTTAAAATAGCCTGGCCGGGCAAAGGTCGTGAGGATAATGATTTTACTAGGAGAACCTATTCTCATCAAATCCTCAGCCACCTCTAGTCCGGATTTAATCGGCATTTCTATATCGAGAAGACAGACATCTGGTTCCAGATTGATAACAGTGTTATAAGCTTCCTCCCCATTTCCGACTTCTTCTATTACTTCGATGTCATCTTCCATATTTAAAAGAGAACCTAATGCACCTCTTAACATCCGCTGATCTTCAGCTATAATAATGCGAATCATGATACATCTTCAGCCTCCCTTTCCTTGATAATAATCGGGACTGTTATTTCCAGTCTTGTTCCATGTTTAGATGTTAATTGTAGGGATCCATCAATAAGCTCTAACCGTTCTTCCATTCCTTTTAAGCCATTTCCTAACCTAGTAGGATCCGAAATCCCCTCACCATCATCTTCGATTGCGATCACAACTTCCCCTTCAAGAGAGCAAATGGATACATGACAATTTTTTGCTCCACTATGTTTAACCACATTGGTAACCGCTTCTTTTAAGCACAAGCTTAAAATATTTTGGGTCAAGTATGGGATATCGCTTAAATCTGAATCACCATTTAAATGAAAGGCAATGCCTGCTGTTTGGAGCAATGCTTGGACTTCTATAATTTCTTCCGCCACCGTAATGGTTCTCATATCTGATACAAGTTCGCGGACTTGAGATAATGCAGATCTAGCCGTTCTTTCCATCTCCTGCGCCTCTTTATGCGCTCTTTCCGGGTCCTTAACTGCCAGCTTACCGACAAGCTGGCTTTTTAGAGCCAACAACGATAATGTATGTCCAAGGGTATCATGAAGATCACGGGCAATTCTCATTCTTTCCTCACGCTTTACAAGTTCTTTAATTTGTTCGTTTGCTTCATCCAATTTTCTTTCAAGCTCCATCCTGCTGATCATGGAGCGGATTCCAAATGGCGCCACAAGCATAATAATAATAAAAGGGGTAAAATAAAAAATGCTCCTCTCAAAGTCATGCGCTTCCATATGAATGAGAAATGGCAAAATAATCGTACCTGCAAGAAACATCAACATATAAAAAAATATTTTTTTCCGTTGATACCAGCCAATAAAATGGGCAGAAAAAAAGCCAAGGAATACATTATTTACGTTATAAAAAAGAGAGAGAATCAAAATAATCCCAATTTGCATGAAGAGCCAAAAACTAAACATGTTTTTGGCTTCACTTGACATATAAAGCTGTCGGTACGTGAAAAGAAAAAGAAATAGCAATACGTATCCAAGGATTTGTTTCAAGCCGCTCTCCTGACTCACATAATAGCCTGGCATTAATAAATACACTAAAAAAATATATGGAAACAGACCATACTGTCTAGGAAAGAGCGCAAATCTTTTTTTCTCACTCATAAAAGCTTACACCGCCGCTTCTTGTTTTCTCCTGATATAGCTTGATAATACCATGAAAATGATGAGGTATCCGATTAAAACGAGGACATTCGAAACGTCTGGCCCATTTCCACGGACAATTTGCCATGCCCCATTTCCAAAATTATAGGAAGGGAGCCAATGGGCCATTTTTTGAACGATTGTTGGCATAATTTCCAACGGCATCCACATCCCTCCGGATAAAGCTAATAATAAATAAACAAGATTGCTAACACCTGAAACGGTGTCGACCCGTTTCATAGTCCCAAATAATACGCCCAGAGCTAAAAAAGGAGCAGATGCAAGTAAAATCCATAGCCCACTCAATAACCATTCTAGAGGTGATAAGGAAACACGATTTATAAGACCTCCTGCCGTAAAAATAACGATAATCGAGAGAATATGAATAACCGTTTGACCAACCATTTTTGCGAAAAAATAAGCGTTATTTGAAATCGGGGTAATTCTCATAAACAATGACCAGCCTTGCGTTCTCTCCTCGACAAGTCGAACCCCGAGCGTCATAATAGCGGACCCCATTACACTAAATGCCGTCATAGACATTAAATAATGGGCTTGCCATTCCTGATCATTGTCGAATGCATGATTAAAAATTCTTGTGAAAATAACATAAAAGACAATCGGCATAAGGAGAGACCAAAAAACATAATAGGGATTTCGCAAAATCTTGATTATTTCCATTCTACACTGCATCAATAACCCTTTCATTTATATGGCCTCCTTATTTTTCGTTAATTGCTCAAACGCTTCATCTAGTCTTCCCTTTTCTACCTCAATCCCTTTGACTCCGAGCCTTTTTTCAAATAAATAAGCAAGTACGTCATCCGTTTGCTCGGTTACAATAAAGACGCGATTTTCCTTTATATAAACATCAGAAACGATCGCTAAGCTTCTAATTTCATCTAGCGGTACTGCACCATTCTCAAAAAAGGAAACAGACTGCTTCGTAAGCTTATTTTTTATCGCATGTGGAGTTCCATCTGCGACAACCTTTCCCTTATGGAAAAGGAGAATTCTCTCTGCAACATCATCTGCCTCCTGCAAATAATGAGTCGTGAAGATAATTGTTTTCCCTTTTTCTTTTAATGCTTTAACAGTATCCCAAAATCGTTTTCGGGCAGTAATATCCATTCCAACCGTTGGCTCATCAAAAAATAATAAATCTGGATCACCAGCAAGTGCTAGTGCAAAGCCCAGCCTTCTTTTTTGCCCACCTGAAAGCTTATCAGC
Source organism: Bacillus methanolicus (assembly GCF_008764295.1). Taxonomy (GTDB): domain Bacteria; phylum Bacillota; class Bacilli; order Bacillales; family Cytobacillaceae; genus Robertmurraya; species Robertmurraya methanolica_A. Next base: position 4,707 of record NZ_VTQX01000024.1, read on the forward strand.
CCTTTTTTTCATTTCTTCTTTTTTCAGACCTGTTAATGCCACAAGCTCATCAAAATCCATCGGCGCTGCATAATAGCTCCTAAATAATTGAATGATCTCTTTCACCGTTAAGGTATCAATGACGCTTACTTCCTGAAGCATAGCTCCAATCTTTTCACGCACGGCCTTTTCCTTTGGGTCCATTCGAAAAATTTCAAGTTTCCCCTCTGTTGGCTCTAACAATCCTAACATCATGAGGATGGTCGTCGATTTCCCAGCACCATTTGGACCTAAAATAGCGACAACTTCGCCTCTCTGAATCGAGCAGGAAAGTTCATCAACAGCTATTTTATCTTTAAACTTCTTTGTTGCTTTTTCAATTGAAACCACTTCTTCCACCTTATCCACCTCCATCGTTTCTATATTTAGTATAACGACGGGACAAGCGTTGAGATTAGTGGATTGTGTCATCAATATGTGATGACATTTGTCATAATCGTTCCTTTTCCATAAGCCAAGTTTGCAAACCAAACGCGCAGGGCAGCTTCGGAACAAGCAGAGAGCAGATAGTTCCTGCGATGTTCATTCTAAAAGCTTTCCTTCGTACTCATCGTTGTATCAACTTAAAAGGGCTGTTCTTTCGATATAGGAAACCTACAGCGCTAACACCTCCGGTTGACTTATCGTAGATTGTAAAAATCCAAATATCAATTTTTACTGGAACCAGAAGTTTGTTAGGCTTGGAGGTTGTTCCGGTCCAATCGGATCTCTGTTCGGACTTTTCCACCAGTCCCTTGCTCATTCCAGTCCAACCGCACGAATTTCATACAAAAAAACTCCCCATTAAATAGCCAGATTACCTATTAATCTGGCTACTTAATAAGGAGCATATCAAAAGTTCATTCGGCCCTTTTATTTAATTTGCAACAATGTTCACTAGTTTACCTGGTACAGCAATTACTTTCCGTACAGTTTTGCCGTCAATTTGTTCTTTTACCTTTACATCTCCCATCGCAATTTCTTCAAGCGCCTCTCTGTTTGCATCAGCCGGTACCATTAGCTTCGCTTTCACCTTACCGTTAATTTGCACGACAATCTCAACCTCATCATCTACAAGCTTAGCCTCATCATACGCTGGCCATGCTTCATACGTAATCGTTCCATCATGTCCTAGCTTTTCCCATAGCTCTTCTGCTATATGCGGAGCTATCGGGGCTAACATCTTTACAAAGCCTTCCACATAGCGGATTGGCAATACATCCACTTTATAAGCTTCATTAATGAATACCATGAGCTGAGAAATCGCCGTATTAAAACGCAAGCCCTCAAAATCCTCTGTTACTTTTTTGACTGTTTGGTGATATACCTTTTCTAATTGAATGTCTTCACTATCCTTCACCTTCGGACTTAACGTACCATCCTCTTCAACGAACAGACGCCAAATTCGATCTAAGAAGCGACGAGAACCATCTAAGCCATTTGTTGACCAGGCGATCGATGCATCAAGTGGTCCCATGAACATCTCATACAAACGCAGGGTATCCGCTCCGTGACTAACAATGATATCATCAGGATTTACGACATTTCCTTTTGACTTACTCATTTTTTCATTGCCTTCTCCAAGGATCATCCCTTGATTGAATAGCTTTTGGAATGGCTCTTTCGTCGTAACAACGCCGATGTCATAAAGGAATTTATGCCAAAAACGGGCATATAGTAAATGAAGCACCGCGTGCTCTGCTCCCCCAATATAAATATCCACTGGCAACCATTCTGCTAATTTTTCTTTATCCGCGATTGCCTTATCATTATTTGGATCAATATAGCGTAAGAAATACCAGCAGCTCCCTGCCCATTGCGGCATTGTATTTGTCTCTCTACGACCTTTTTTCCCTGTTACTGGATCGACAACATTGACCCAGTCTTCAATGTTCGCTAACGGAGATTCTCCCGTTCCAGAAGGCTTAATCTCCTTTGTAACAGGAAGAATCAATGGAAGTTCTTCCTCAGGAACAGCTGTCATCGTTCCATCTTCCCAATGAATAATTGGGATTGGTTCACCCCAGTAGCGTTGACGGCTAAACAACCAATCGCGAAGACGATAAGTAACTTTCTTAGTTCCGATCCCTTTTTCTTCAAGCCAATCAATCATTTTTGCAATAGCTTCTTCTTTACCCATGCCATTTAAGAATCCAGAATTCACATGCTCTCCATCACCTGTATACGCTTCTTTCGAAACATCCCCGCCAGCAACAACTTCACGGATTGGCAAAGCAAACTTTTGTGCAAATTCAAAGTCTCTTTCATCATGCGCAGGAACAGCCATAATTGCACCTGTACCGTAGCTGACAAGAACATAATCGGCAATCCAAATTGGCATTTTTTCATTATTGACTGGATTAATGGCATATGCACCAGTAAATACACCTGTTTTCTCTTTTGCTAAATCGGTACGCTCTAAGTCACTTTTGGTTTTAACCTGCTCTAAATACGCGGCTACTGCCTCTTTTTGTTCAAAGGTCGTGATTTTTTCAACAAGGTCATGTTCAGGAGCCAATACAGCATAGCTTGCTCCGAACAACGTATCTGGGCGTGTTGTAAAGACGGTAAACGTTTCATCATGTCCATCAATCGCAAATGTCACTTCCGCACCTTCAGAGCGTCCAATCCAGTTCCGCTGCATTTCCTTAAGGCTTTCCGGCCAATCCAACTCCTCTAAATCCTCAAGAAGACGATCAGCATAAGCTGTAATTTTTAACATCCATTGCTTCATTGGACGACGTTCAACCGGATGCCCACCGCGTTCACTTTTACCATCAATAACCTCTTCATTCGCAAGCACTGTTCCAAGCGCAGGACACCAGTTAACTGCTACCTCATCGATATATGCTAAGCCTTTTTCATATAGCTTTAGAAAGATCCATTGCGTCCACTTATAGTAGTTCGGATCTGTTGTGTTAATTTCTCTATCCCAATCATAGGAAAATCCCAGTGCCTTAATTTGGCGTTTAAATGTTTCGATATTATGCTTTGTAAACTCTGCTGGGTCATTTCCTGTGTCTAACGCGTATTGCTCAGCAGGAAGACCAAAAGCATCCCATCCCATTGGATGAAGAACGTTATAGCCTTGCGCACGCTTCATTCTTGAAAGGATGTCTGTTGCTGTATAGCCTTCAGGGTGCCCTACATGAAGCCCTGCACCTGACGGGTATGGGAACATATCAAGAGCATAAAATTTTCTTTTCCCTTTATTCTCACTTGTTTTATATGTTTTATTTTTTTCCCAGTAGCTTTGCCACTTTTTTTCAATTTCCTGATGATTAAAACTCATCTTTCTTTCCTCCTAATAAAAATATAGTGTGAATATGTAGATGATTATTGCGATATTTTTTTTGGCGCTCTTTTCAATAATATTGCTGCTTTTTGAATTAGCTAGCAGCGTATAATAGCAGACCGCATATAAATGGGTTAAAAAGCTCTATTTAAACATAACATAGCAACATGGATAGCGAAAACATAATAAAAAACCCCTCATCCCAAAAGGGACGAGAGGATTATCATTAATCTCCCGCGGTACCACCCACATTAGTGACAAAGTCACTCGCTCATCCATCCTTAACGCGGTTAACGGCAAACGCTACTTATTTTCACGCTTGCGACTCAAAGGCGAGTTCGTGATGGTCCCGGTTGACTTTCACCCACCGTCAACTCTCTATATACGGGTAAACATCATTACTATTCCTTATCCCAGTCATTACTTTTATAAATGGTTTTGTTAAAACTGAAAAAACTTCTGATTCTACGTGTGAAAAATCAATACCGTCATTTAACAAAAACCGTATAGATACAAACATTGTATAAAATTTCCGAACGAGTTGCAAGTTGTTAAAATGGCGAAAAAGTAATAACTAGTGTATGTTCATCTTCTTAAAATGTACTCCCTCATATTCCGATTTTACCATCTTTTTTAGAAAGATATACATGGTGATTTAATGACTTACTTCCGAAACAACCTTTTGCTCAGACTTCATTGCCAATTTCCGATCGTAGAAAATCGTTGTGAAGATGGCAATCACAAATAAGAAAATCAAAACGGTAAACAGCATCGACATCCCATATAAATCAACCAACAGGCCTCCGAGAATAGGTCCAATCATTCTTCCGCCAGTTGCTGTACTGTTGACAATCCCTTGATAAAAGCCTTCTCTTCCTTTCGGAGCAAGCTTATCAGCAATCGTTGGCACTGCTGGCCAAACAAGCATTTCTCCCACTGTTAAAATAATCATCGCAGTTAAAAAGCCAGAAAATGCCTCTGCCTTTGCTGCAATGAAAAAAGAAATAATAAAGATCAACATTCCGATAACAATTTGTGACTTAACATTTTTTTCAATTGCTTTTATTCTCAGTGCTCTATTTAAAAATGGCTGCCCTAACACAATTAACGCACCGTTAATTGTCCACAAAAAACTGTATTGCTTTAATGATATATTTAATTGCTGTGTATAAGTGGAGATTGTCGCCTGCCACTGTACATAGCCTACCCAACAGAGAAGGTAGCCGATACATAAAATCAGCAGTGCATATAATTTTGTATAATCTTTAACAGGTTTTGGTTCTAATCGTGCCGCTGATTGCAGATTGGCTGTCGTTTGAATCGTACGATACCCCATTGAAGCAATAGCTAAAAAGATAACATACATCAATGTGTTTGCAATGAAAATAAATTGAAACGAATAAGAAGCAACAATTCCGCCCAATGAGGCACCGATCGCCACTCCGAGATTTTGCGCGACATATATGGCATTAAAGGCTCTTCTGCCCCCTTCTTTCCAAACAGAGCCAGCCATTGCATACATGGATGGAAAAATGATTCCCGAACCAAAACCAGCTATCGTGAGAAAGATGACATAAGGCAAGAAGCTATGCCAAAAAGACAAGCCTGTAAATGAAACAACGGTAATGGTAATCCCTAAAAGAATAGACTTATATCCGCCAATTTTGTCAAAAAGAAAACCGCCAAACAAGTTCCCGATTACGGTTGCCCCTGCATTTAACATCAAAACTATTCCTGAGATAGACAAGGTCTTGCCAAGATGCTCATGAATATAAATCGCATTTAAAGGCCATAAAAAAGAAGAACCTGTAACATTTACCGCCATTCCAATAATTAAAAGCCAAAGACTTCGTGGCATGCCAATCGCTCCTTTCCCTGTTCCCTTTTTATATTTGTAAACAGCGCCTAAATAGCGCAAAACTTCGAGTTCCAAAATATTATATTATTCCTTTTTTGCCTTCAGTGCAATGATTTAATTTATTCAGTTTTTTCTTATAAAACGAATTTTTTCTAGACCATAAAAAAGAACGGTCTAAAAGCGAATTCGTTTTTAGACCGTTCTTTTTTATTGGAAAACGAGCCGATTACTCTTGATGAAATTTTGATTTAATCGGCTGTCCTCCTGATTTTTCATACGTCTTTTTAGCTTTTTTTACCTGATCAAAATCTTGTCCAAGCTCTAAATCTTGATTGTTAATGCCATTTCGTGTTTTTTGCTCAGGATTGTTTTGTTTTGAGCGTTTCTTCACTTTTGAACCTCTCCTTAATGCTCATGTAAGATCAAATTATTTTGCACTTGCTGTAATTGCAGTCTCATCCGATGGAGCTGTTCGCGCTGTTGTCCATTTGCACTGAGAGCCATTTTCGCCAAATCATTATACGCCGTTTCAATTTGTTGCATCGCCTCTGTAAATTCTGTTTCATTATCATGTTCCTGTCTTGTATGATCCTGATATTGTTCATGAGCGTTGCGTATCGCATCCTCGCACTGCTGAAGAAGGTCTTCGATTGATTGACGAGTAGCCATCCTATAAAACCTCCCACTCATTTCATTTAACGAAGCATAAAAGCTTCTTTTTTAGTTTGTTCACCCCATCTTCTCCTTACCCGTTTTTTACTATAGAAATAAACTCCATTATGAAAATTCCTTATTTCATGTTAAAATTTTTCTTATGCTTAATAGAAGTGCGAAGCTTGCTTCATTAAAAACTTGAGCGCTCACGTTACAAATTCACTATTCATTTGGTTTGTTCTGTGGCGAAAGGTTTATATTTTTTTCGAAAATAAAGGAGGGTACTGATTTGAATCAGACAAAGCCTTTTCCATATGCATTAGATGATAAACGTTATCATACATGGAATTACCATTTACGCCAGCAATTTGGCCATAAAGTATTTAAGGTAGCATTAGATGGAGGGTTTGATTGCCCGAATCGAGATGGCACCGTTGCCCATGGAGGATGCACCTTCTGCAGTGCAGCAGGCTCAGGAGATTTTGCTGGAAACCGAGCGGATGATCTTGAAGTACAATTCAATGAAATTAAAGAAAAAATGCATGAAAAATGGAAGGATGGCAAATATATGGCCTACTTCCAAGCCTATACAAACACTCACGCTCCAGTAGCAGAATTAAGAAAGAAATACGAGCGTGTCCTCGCACAAGAGGGGGTTGTTGGTCTGTCGATTGCGACTCGTCCAGACTGCTTGCCCGACGATGTTGTTGAATATTTGGCAGAGCTTCATGAAAGAACGTATCTTTGGGTTGAACTTGGCCTGCAAACTGTACATGAAAGAACAGCCTTATTAATTAATCGTGCCCATGATTATGAATGTTATGTAAAAGGGGTTGAAAAACTTCGTAAGCATGGCATTCGTGTATGCTCCCATATCATCAATGGACTACCGTTAGAATCATACGACATGATGATGGAGACAGCACAGGAAGTAGCTAAGCTTGATGTACAGGGGATAAAAATTCACCTGCTCCATTTATTAAAAGGGACACCTATGGTTAAGCAATATGAAAAGGGAATGCTTGAATTCCTTTCTCAAGAAGATTACGTAAAGCTCGTATGTGATCAGCTAGAAATTTTACCTCCTGAAATGATTGTTCATCGCATCACGGGAGATGGCCCCATCGATTTAATGGTTGGTCCGATGTGGAGTGTCAATAAATGGGAGGTTCTTAATTCAATCGATGCCGAGCTAAAACGCCGCAATAGCTGGCAAGGAAAGTATTGGGAGGCAAAATAATGAAGCTTCAAGGGATATTGCCTTTTGCAAGAACATTATTAACAAATGCAGTCGGTCCGGGAGATATCGCGATCGATGCGACCGTTGGAAATGGTCATGATACCGTATTTTTAGCGAATCTCGTTGGAGAAAATGGACATGTTTTTGGCTTTGATATACAGGAAGCGGCGATTGCTAACACGATGACGCGCTTACAGGAGCATGGACTTAGCCATCAAGTGACATTATTTCACAAGGGACATGAAAAAATAGCAGAATCTATTCAAGCAAGCATGCATGGGCAAATCAAAGGAGCTATTTTTAATTTAGGCTACTTACCTGGTGGAAATAAGGCAATAGTGACGCAGCCCAATACGACAATAGCAGCGATTGAGCAATTGCTGGAAATCCTTGCTCAAGAAGGGATCCTTGTGCTTGTCATTTACCATGGTCATCCAGAAGGTGTAGTAGAAAAAGAAGAACTACTTTCATACGTGAAACAGCTCGAACAAAAAAAGGCTCATGTTCTCCAGTACCAATTTATTAATCAAGAAAATGCCCCGCCATTTATCATCGCAATAGAAAAAAGATAAGAATGCGTAATTGTGATAAAATGACAAAGACCGACTCAAATTTATGAGTCGGTCTTCACTTTTAATGAAGGAATCCATTTTTGCACTTTGCGGTAAAGGCGTCCGTTCACATAAAAGAAAAAACTCACTAATCCGCTGCTTTTAATCATCTCTCTGGCCAGCAACTTGACCGATTTCTGCCTGCGAACTTTTTCATCGGACAAATAAATTCCAAGTAAGCCTCTATTAATGAGGCGATGAAATTGTTTATTCGGAAGTCCATCAGTATGCTTGTCCGCTTCCTCGACAAAATGCTTTAAGCGATCGAATAAACTTTCTTCATTTTGATAATAAAAACAAAAATTCAAATCGCCACCAAGGCGATCTTCTTCTTGATCAATAAAATAATCCAATAGAATATGCAAACCTTGTATATATGGAAAATAGCCATTTTTAATTTTCTCAGCGTCTTCTTTATTAAAATCAGTGCTCATCCCATGAGAAACTAAAGAAAAAATCCCAAGCGTTGAACCGGAGCATGCCGAAAACTCGTACCATTCCATTTCAGGGATTTGATTCTTATGGCGCTTAAACCATTTTTGCAATCGGGGAATCCGTTCTTCAACCTTAACATGCTTATGTATTTGCAAGTCGCAGTAATAGCCACAAAGCTCGAGTAAATAGTCTTTAATATCACCATAAGCGGCGACATTATTCAAAACATGCTGACATGTTTGCGATAATTCCTCTAAATACCCTCCATCATCAAATTCCTTTCGAAATCGATAATACTTTCGTTGCTCCGCCCCAACTGTTAAAGCCACTTCCATGGATTCATGCAAAGCAGAAAAATCATCAGGATTCAATGAAGTACTTCGATCGCATAAATTATCTAAATAATCGCTAATCGTTTGATAGGCAACAATAAATTTAATCGCTTCCTTATACCTCTCCCCAGCCATAATCGCTAAGATCGAACCACCTTCACAGTGGAAGGTTTTCCCTTCAATGCTGGCCAATGCCTGTTTCCTCAATTCCGGATCAGGAATTTCTTCTGCACGTTTCTTCCAATAAGCAAGCTCAACATGTGCTGTTGGTAAAATATGGCGATATACTTTTGACATTAAACTAAGCGGTTCTGACGGTATCATAAACATCCTCCGTTAAATAATGTAACCAATTGCTTTCAATTGACTATATACAAAATCCTTTGCATATTCAAATACTTCATCCCTTTCAGGATCATTGAAAATTTCATGATAGCACTTTGGCCATTCCTTAAAGCGTTTCTCTGACAATGGTGCATAATTAAACCATTCTTTAACAGCGAGCTTATTGACGATTTTATCATCGCCGCCCTGCATCACAAGGAGAGGAACATCATGTGTTTTTTCTATTTCTTCAAAAGCAAGCTTAATCGAACTGTCTAATTCGCGAAACCATCTTACCGACACCTTATCAATATATAACGTATCGTTTCGGTCAACATCTTGAACTTCCCTATTTCTGGTTGCGATTTTGACGGTAATACCAGGATCCACCCGCAACTCAGGGGCAACAACGTTTAAAATATGGGTTAAGCCGTTTAACAGCTTTCCGGGCTTCTTCACTAAGCCGAGGCAAGGAGATGATAAAATAACACCCGCCAAGTCTAGCTTCACCTCTTGAAGCAAACGGATCGTTATTAATCCCCCCATACTGTGCCCCAGGAGAAAGACAGGCAAATCGAATTGATAAGCCGTCCTCACCCAGTCCTTAACCTCTGCTATATACTCCTCAAAAGAATCAATATGCCCTCTTCTAGACCTTGTTGTGAGACCATGTCCAGGCAAATCGCCCATGATGACTTGAAAGCCTTCTTTACGCCACATTTCAATTAACCATCCATAGCGGCGATGATGCTCCAGCGCACCATGAACGATGACTATGACTCCTTTTGCTTCCCCGTCTGGTTCCCATTTCCACATGAATATTCCTCCTACAAAGCCCTTATCAAACAGTTCTTCCATTTATTTAAATTGGTTATAGACCTACAACCTTAGTCAAATCGGTTCATTCTATTCAACCTGATGGTAAAAAAGAATCGAAATTATAGTTCATTTTAACACAAAAAAGGCGAAACCTCAGAGTTTTTACCACCGCCTCTGATTAATTCACACTTTTTACACAAAAATTAGGTACAATGGGAGTAAAACCTCTTAAGGAGAGAATGCTCATGATTTATCCATTTCATCACACATCTCCCAAAATTTCAGCTAGCGCCTTTATTGCTGACTACGTCACAATCACTGGAGATGTGATAATTGGTGACGAAGCAAGCATCTGGTTTAATACAGTTATTAGAGGAGATGTTGCTCCTACAATCATCGGCAAAAGAGTAAACGTACAGGACAACTGCGTCCTTCACCAAAGCCCGAACAACCCATTAATTCTTGAAGACGAGGTTACCGTCGGGCATCAAGTGATTTTACATAGCTGCATTCTTCGCAAAAATTCATTGATTGGAATGGGATCCATTATTTTAGACAATGCAGAAATTGGTGAGGGTGCTTTTATTGGAGCTGGAAGCCTTGTGCCACAAGGAAAAAAAATCCCGCCTAATACACTAGCGTTCGGAAGACCTGCTAAAGTAATTAGAGATCTTACGCTAGATGATATTAAAGATATGCAAAGAATAACAAGAGAATACGCTGAGAAAGGGCAATATTATAAAAAATTGCAGCAAAACAAATAAAAACATTTTTTGGAGACGACATTTATTCAATGCGTCTCTTTTTTTATTCATGACCATATTGCTGATAAAATCGATGCTAATTCATTAGCTGCGAGGCTTTGGCATTTATAAGAGGTAAACCAAATATATAATAAATTTTTCACAAAAAAGAAAATTATCTTTGTCTTTTTGACTATTATACTTGTCAAAAGGACAAAGATAATTTACTATGTATACGAGGTGATACGATGAAAACTCGACTCAAAGAATTGCGAGCTAGAGATGGACTAAACCAAACGGAGCTGGCAAAAAAAGCAAGAATCTCTCGACAAACAGTCAGTCTAATTGAAAGGAATGAATATATGCCATCATTATTGATTGCAATAAGAATCGCCAAAGTATTTCAAGAACCAATAGAGAATGTTTTTATTTTTAGCGAGGAGGAGCTATCATGAAAATCTTAGTTATTTACATCATCATCTTTTTATTTGCACTCAATGATTTAATTTCTCATTTTAACGAAAGAGCGCTTGATGCAAATCTTTTAATGCTAGTAAATATAGCGATACTTCTTTTTTTAATCATAGCTAGGTTTCAATTCTATAAAATTATCCGTGGCAGTCAACAACAAGTGGAAAAAGATAAAGAAGATTCCCACTATATTGCTTTAGAGAGAAAAGCATATACGAGCACTTCTTTTATTCAAATGGCACTTTCTCTCTCCTTTATCGGACTGCTTATTGGCTTTTTACTACTTCGAGAGACAGCACCAAGTGTGCCTTTTTGGAGCTTTGCTTTAATGATTATTTCTGTTTTTAATTTTTTTCCTAATCCTCAGCTTATGAAGATCACAAATCCAAACTTTCAATTCCCTAATCCGCAGTCCAATCATTATAATCAAGAAGTAATTGACCAATTTGATGACGGTGAAAAATATGTCATCTTAAAAAGCTTGCTTAAAGTATATTCATTTTTAATTTGGGGCCTTGTTATTTTAGCATCCGGTCTCATGTACTATTCTATTTTTAGCGGAAACTCTCAATTAATAAGTATAATCGGCATCGGCATTTTACTCATTCTTATACAAATAAGCTACACGACTAGCCTAAAGCCAAATAAACTGAAATAATTTTGGAAAGCATCCTCAAAGAAATCATCATGAAAATCCAATACAAAATATGGAAACAATGATACACTTAGATTATGTAGATTCACGCTGTAAACAAAACTACTTGGTCAACTACCGGGTAAGATTTGCTTAAAAAAGGAGGAGCTTGATTGTATTTATATCATATGACTATTCAAAATGAGTTCGGAGAAAATATAAGTTCGGAAAAGGTTTTAAAAGAAGGATTAACGCATCGAACCGCAACAAGATGGTATTCAAGGGGTGCTAATTTCTTTCCAGAATTAACGGAGCGTTGCAGACCAACGAATTTACCAAAATGGATTGATTTTAAAGTAGCCTTCGGTGCAGATTTGGAGCCATATGAAAAACCGTATTATCGTTTTCCTATGTTTAGTGATAAGATCTTAGTTTTTAACTTCGATATATCAAGCGAATTATTTGCTTATCTTGAGGATAAATATGATGGGGGTAACGGGGCCCTTGTTGAGGGATTACCATCAAAGGAGGAGTTAATGAAACAGTATTGGAAAAGTATGATGACTCTGTCTGACTATTTAAAGCACAAACCTTTTAATAAGCCTGAACTTTATATTTTTGAACAGGTTCCTGCAAAATTAATTGACTATATTGAGTAATATCAGCTTTAAACTTTGACAGAGTGATAATAAAACTGCAGACAATCTTGAATATCGAGTTTGTCTGCAGTCTGATAGGAACTAAAGAGAATTCTGCCCCCTCTTTTTAACCCTTTAATGCCTGCTCACGCAAAGCATCAGCTTTATCCGTACGCTCCCACGGAAGGTCGATGTCTGTACGACCAAAATGCCCGTAAGCAGCTGTTTGCTTGTAAATCGGACGGCGTAAATCCAACATCTTAATGATGCCAGCAGGACGTAAATCGAAGTTATGGCGAACTACTTCGACTAAAATATTTTCGTCTACTTTCCCTGTTCCAAATGTATCGACAGCGATAGACACTGGTTGTGCGACACCAATCGCATAAGCTAGCTGTACTTCTACCTTATCAGCTAGCCCCGCAGCAACGATATTTTTCGCTACGTAACGGGCAGCATAGGCTGCAGAGCGATCCACTTTTGTCGGATCTTTACCAGAGAATGCACCGCCGCCATGACGAGCATAACCACCATAAGTATCTACAATAATTTTACGACCTGTTAAGCCTGCATCCCCTTGAGGACCCCCGATGACAAATCGTCCAGTAGGATTGATAAAATACTTTGTATTCTCATCAATTAATTCACTAGGAACAACCGGACTGATCACATGCTCTTTAATATTGCGCTGAATTTGTTCAAGGGTAATTTCAGGGTGATGCTGTGTTGAAATGACAATGGTATCAATGCGGACCGGCTTGTTGTTTTTATCATATTCAACGGTCACTTGTGTTTTTCCATCCGGTCGAAGATAAGGAAGAATCTCTTCTTTCCGAACTTCTGTTAGACGGCGAGATAATTTATGCGCAAGTGAAATCGGAAGCGGCATAAGTTCCTTTGTTTCATTACAAGCAAACCCAAACATTAATCCTTGGTCACCTGCACCAATTGCTTCAATTTCTTCATCCGTCATACTGCCTTCACGTGCTTCCAAAGCTTGATCAACACCCATAGCAATATCGGGGGATTGTTCATCAATCGAAGTTAATACTGCACAAGTTTCAGAATCGAATCCGTATTTGGCTCGATTATATCCAATCTCTTTGATCGTTTCACGGACAATCTTTGGAATATCTACATATGTAGAAGTAGTAATTTCTCCTGCCACTAAAACAAGTCCTGTATTGACAGAAGTTTCAGCAGCAACACGAGCATTAGCATCTTTTGCTAAGATCGCATCCAATATTGCGTCAGAAATTTGGTCACAAATTTTATCTGGGTGACCTTCAGTAACTGACTCAGAAGTAAACAAACGCGCGTTTCTTGACATCTGACTTCCTCCTCATCTATAAGTACGAGGGCTTTCCCCCACGCTGATACGGAACTCATTCCCTATGTAGTATGAAATAAACATGGAGTTTTTATGATGATTTTCAAGAATTCATAAAAAGGGTTGAAGAACTCATTTCATATTATGTTGAGAACAAATAATCGTTCTGCCATCTTGAAACTCATTCAATTGTTTACAATATTGAAAAGTACAAGGTGCCTTCACCACAAATCTAATGCAGCTTATCTTTCTAAGGAGCTCTCCTTGCTGCCCATCACCGGCAAACTTAAAGAACTCTTAGTTTTGTTAGATGATAAACCACTTGCACTAAACACAAAAAAACCTTTCCTAAGAAGAGGAAAGGAGTATGTAAACAATTCTCGCCTTTCACTCTTATCGTTCAAGGACTTTATCCTTGCTTCAGGTTAGCACCATTGCTATCAAAGCTTTCAAGGATTCCAACAGAATCTTGAACTTAATAACCGGTTGCTGGGTTTCATAGGGCCTGTCCCTCCACCTACTCGGGATAAGAGAGTATCCGTTCAAGTGTAGATCATAACGAACGAGTGCATATGTGTCAACAGCTATGGAATAATTCTTTTAATTTTTTCATTTTCATGGCGAAAGATTCACTATAAGGAGCAACTTCCATCATCACATTTTTGCTTGAAAAATAAATGCCGATTTCGGGCAATCCACCTGTAAATAGGATCTCCTATGAAATGCAGAAAAGGCAAATATAATATACTTGCAAAGATAAATGTATAAGGGCTAATGAGCAAAATTCTTCTTACAGCTTTATATCCCTTAAGCACCCGTTGATTTGGAAGAAGAATATGAAGCTCACTTCTTAATTCCTTTGCTGTAAATCTAGCATCCTTTTGAACTTCCTCAAACTCTTGTAAAGAAAGCCAAGTAACTTTTTTAAATAAATCTATTTTTTGTAATATAGTCTTTGTTCTCAAGCATAACGCACAATTTCCATCATATAATGCCACAATTTCCAACTTTCCCATTCCCTTCCTGTTAAAGAATGAATATATTATGATCATCGTATTGCTAAAAGAACTCTAGTAATTTTCCTTAACCATTGAAACTTTTTGGATATTCAGTGGCATTTTCCACGAATTAGTATAGACTAATGAGATAAATGTGTTATACTAATCGTATTATGATATCGCTTTCGAGAAATACATTTTTAAACTATATTGAAAGAAGGTATTCATCAAATGAATTCAGTTAGCCTTACTAATGAACTAAATGAATTGCTACAACAAAATAATGTTCATATCCAGCTATCTGTTCCCCAATTAGTCGAAAAAGTTTTGCGACGAAATGAAGGAGTTCTTACCTCTACTGGAGCAATATGTGCTACTACTGGAACCTATACTGGACGTTCCCCTAAAGATAAATACATCGTGGAAGAACGTTCTTCAAAAGATAAAATTGACTGGGGCCCGATCAACCAGGCGATTTCCGAAGATACGTTTGACTCCCTTTACACAAAGGTGCTTAATTACTTAAAAAAGAAAGATGAAGTATTTGTTTTTAAAGGCTTTGCTGGTGCCGATAAAAATTCACAGCTTCCGATTCAAGTAATTAATGAATATGCTTGGCATAATCTATTTGCCCATCAATTATTTATTCGACCAACGAAAGATGAACTAGACAACCATCAGGCTCAATTCACTGTCATTTCTGCTCCAGATTTCAAAGCCGATCCGACTGTTGACGGAACAAAGTCTGAAACCTTTATTATTATATCATTTGAGCGTAAAACTGTATTAATTGGTGGAACAGAATATGCAGGTGAAATCAAAAAGTCGATCTTTTCCATTATGAATTACTTACTTCCTGAAAACGGCATTTTACCCATGCATTGTTCTGCCAATGTGGGGCAAGAAGGAGACGTCGCCTTATTTTTTGGCCTCTCTGGTACGGGTAAAACAACATTATCTGCTGATCCGCATCGCCGGCTTATTGGAGATGATGAACACGGCTGGTCAGCAAATGGCGTTTTTAACATTGAAGGTGGGTGTTATGCAAAATGCATTAATCTTTCCTATAAGAAAGAACCGCAAATTTTCGAAGCCATTCGATTCGGTTCAGTGTTAGAAAATGTCATTCTTAATCCAGAAACTCGAGTTGCTGACTATGATGATGGCTCATTAACGGAAAATACCCGTGCGGCTTATCCTATTCAGGCTATTGACAATATTGTCGATCCGAGCATCGCCGGTCATCCAAATGCTATCGTCTTTTTAACTGCTGATGCATTTGGTGTACTTCCACCAATCGCAAAATTAACAAAAGAACAAGCAATGTATCATTTTCTAAGTGGCTATACTTCTAAATTGGCTGGAACAGAACGGGGAGTTACCTCTCCTGAAGCGACGTTCTCTACCTGCTTTGGTTCGCCATTTCTTCCATTGCCAGCGACTCGTTATGCAGAAATGCTCGGAGAAAAAATCGATGAGCATAACGCTCAAGTATATCTTGTTAACACAGGCTGGACTGGGGGAGAATATGGTGTGGGCAGCCGCATGAAGCTAAGCTATACAAGGGCAATGGTCCACGCGGCCCTTGAAGGGGAGTTAAACAATGTCGAAACGGTAAAAGACCATTTCTTTGGCTTAAATATCCCCCTCCACGTTCCTGGCGTACCAGATGAAGTATTGCTGCCACATAAAACATGGGCTGATCAAACTGCTTATGAAAACAAAGCGAAGGAATTAGCAAAAAAATTCAAGAAAAACTTCGAGAAATTCACAGATGTACCCGCATCTATTCGTGAACAAGGCGGGCCACTTTCTTAATCACTGCTCATTTTGTGACCTAAAAGCTTCTCTTACAGAGGAGCTTTTTTTAACAACTGTAATAACTACAAACAAAAATCGTGCATACTACTTAGACGAAGGTGGATTCCGGAAAAATCGTGATTAATTCCGGAATTTTTCTGCTTAATTCCGGAAAAAACGGATGTATTCCCGGAAAAATTGCATTAATTCCGGAATTTCACCCTACAATTCCGGAAACCCAAAAAGCGATTTTTAATTTGTAGAATTCAAAGCAATCAATTGATAGTGCAATGTCGTTTCATTCTTCTCCCATTCCACTTTTTTAATTTTAGCAATGCCAATTAAATCACCATCAATCGTTCTTCTCACTTCAATCGGAATTTCTATTGGATATAGTCGAAACCCTTCCTTTACCAGCGTAAAAAGATTCTCCCTTACACGCGTTTCATTTCCTTTCGTCACAATCATTGTATTTAATTCCAAAGGCATACCCATCGTTCTCTCTCCTTTGCCATGTAGAACTTCTTTCTTACAAAGACTCCTATATATTTTTATCTTACCATTTTCACTCTTGCTTTTTCATCCATTTCGTCAAATCTCCAACAATTTGGCGATTAACTAGCGGAGGGAAATAATGGGTGTATTCAGTAAAATACCAACTTTCCACCCTTTTATTTAGTGCTTTTAACTTTTTTTCAAGTCGATAAGCATGTTCGACGGACACATTTTTATCCTTGACCCCATGGATAATGAGAATTGGGGCTTCCAAGCTTTCCAATTGTAATAATGGCGTTCGATATTGATAGCGTTCAGGATATTTACTCGGTGTCCCTCCAATCACTCTTTTCATCATTCTTCGCAGATCTTTTCTTTCCACGTAAGTAAGAAACATATCACTTACCCCGCCCCAAGTAACTACAGAAGCCACATTTGGAAAAGTGATTCCGGTGAAAAGTGCCATCACTCCTCCTCTAGAAAAGCCAAATACATGGATCTTGTCCACTCTTGGGTGAGCCTGAAGTAATTTAAATGCGGAGAAAGCGTCCTTGCGATCATCTCCAGCAAAATCCTCATTCCCTTCTCCCCCCTGATTCCCTCTATAGAAAGGGGCAAAAACGATAAATCCCTCTACTGCAAATTGGACGATCCTGCTTGGACGAACCTTTCCAACATTTTTAATTCCTCCGCGCAAATAGAGGAATCCTCCGTACCGACCTCCATCTTTCGGTTCAGCGAGCAATCCTTTCACTTTAAAACCGTCTGACATATAGGTAATCGTGTAGAGATCGATCTGTGGATGTGGTGAAGGAAATTTTTGTTTCGTGATAATTTGACCGTCATCCCACTGCATATGTTCAACTCCTAAAAATAGTTCGTCATTTTTGTCTAGGCATTCACACATTTTTTATCATTTCATACGATATGTTAGGCTTATAAACCTTTCATATAGATGGTTAAATACAATTTCACATGATTTCACCTAAGGAGGTCAAAACATGAAAAAGTGGTTCAAGATAAGTTTCGCTAGTCTTTTAACAGCTATTCTTATTATAGCTTTAGCTGCTTGTAATAATGAAGAGGTTCAAACCGTTCGTGTTGCTGAAGTGACTCATTCGATATTTTATGCCCCCCAATATGTCGCAATTGAAAAAGGATTTTTTGAGGAAGAGGGATTAAATATTGAACTTACTCTTACCCCTGGCGGAGATAAAGTAATGACCGCCCTTTTATCAGACGGTGCTGATATTGGTCTTGTTGGTTCTGAAACCTCCATATATGTTGCCGCACAAGGAGCTAGTGATCAAGTGATCAATTTTGCTCAGCTTACTCAAACAGACGGAACCTTTCTTGTATCTCGAGAAAAAATCGATAATTTCTCTTGGGATCAGCTTAAAGGCGTGACTTTTCTTGGTCAACGAAAGGGAGGCATGCCGCAAATGGTTGGAGAATTCGTGTTGAAAAAACATGATATCGATCCCCATGCTGACCTTGAGCTTATTCAAAATATTGATTTTGCTAATATTTCAAGCGCATTTGCTTCTGGAACAGGAGATTTTGTTCAATTGTTCGAGCCTCAGGCAAGCGTGTTTGAACAAGAAGGCCGAGGCTATATTGTTGCCTCCTTTGGTGAAGAATCTGGCCATGTTCCATACACAAGCTATATGGCTAAACAAAGCTATATTGAAGAAAACAAAGAATTGGTTGAAAAATTCACTCGAGCGATTTATAAAGCGCAAAAATGGGTAGAAGAAAATAGCGCACAAGAAGTAGCGAAAGCTATTCAACCGCATTTTGCTGATACAGAGCTAGACATTATTGAAATGGTCGTAGAACGTTACAAAGGGCAGGATTCCTTTGCAGTCGATCCAGTTCTTGATGAAGACGAATGGAACAATTTGCAAAATATAATGGACGAAGCGGGAGAACTACCTGAGCGCATCGATTACAATAGCTTAGTCAATACAGACATCGCTGAAAGTGTCATGGAATAGATATTATTTGTAGCAATTACCTTGACGAAATGGCCGTTACCCTTCTTTCAGTAGCGTAATAGTATAGTATAAGGAAAATTCTTAATTTCAAAAACTGGTTTTTAATGAGGAGGCCGCAAGTTAAATGGGATTCTTAAAGATCGATGGAATACATCATACTTACTTTAGCAAAAACTCTGCAACAACGGCCCTCTCCAATATCTCGCTAGAGGTGGAGGAAGGGGAATTTATCTCCTTTCTCGGTCCTAGTGGGTGCGGTAAAACGACATTGCTTTCCGTTATTGCAGGGTTACTAAAACCGACAGAAGGCAAAGTAACATTGGAAAATCAAACACTTGAAAAGGCTCATCACCAGATTGGTTATATGCTACAACAGGATTATTTATTTCCCTGGAAAACAATTGAAGAAAATATTCTTTTAGGCTTAAAGTTAAATAACTTACTAACCCGGGAGAAAAAACAGGCTACGATTGCCCTCCTCGAACAGATAGGGTTAGAAGGCGTTGAAAAGCAGTATCCCTCACAATTATCAGGGGGAATGCGGCAAAGAGCTGCCTTAGTCAGAACACTCGCAACAGAGCCAAAATTGTTATTGCTCGATGAACCCTTTTCAGCACTGGACTACCAAACAAAACTCCGTCTTGAAGATCTCGTTTCGAACACACTTAAATCCTTTGGAAAAACAGCCATTTTAGTTACCCATGATATTGGAGAAGCGATTGCCATGAGCGACCGTATCTATCTTTTTTCCCCAAGGCCAGGTCAAATCTATCAAACATTTACAATTCCTGAGCAATTACGAACGTTGACACCATTTCATGCAAGAAATCATGAAAAATATCCTGAAATTTTTCAAAAGATATGGAAGGAGTTGGAGCAAATTGAACCTGAACAATAAAACAGAGCTCCTCCATAAAAAATATATCCAGTCCTTAAAACGTGAGAATCGTTGGGTTCGCTTTTATCAGCTTGTTATCTTCGTCGTCTTTTTCGCTGGTTGGGAGCTTTTCAGCCAAAAGCAATGGATTGATCCACTTATTTTTAGTGCACCTTCAAAAGTATGGAACCTCTTTATCAATAAAGTTATGGACGGTTCACTGTTTTTGGATTTAGGCTATACTTTAACAGAAACCGTCTTTGGTTTTATCCTTGGAACTCTACTCGGTACCATTCTAGCTGCAGTCCTTTGGTGGTCGCCATTTCTTTCCAAAGTATTAGACCCGTATCTCGTCATCTTAAATTCGATGCCTAAGGTTGCTTTAGGCCCCATATTAATCGTAGCTCTAGGTCCTAGTATGACTTCGATTATCGCCATGGGTGCCATTATCTCTGTCATCATCACAACCATTGTTGTATATACTTCTTTCAGAGAAGTAGATGCCAATTATTTAAAGGTTTTACAAACATTCGGCGCAAATCGATTCCAATCGTTCAAAGAAGCGATTCTCCCCGCCTCGTTCCCAACCATTATCTCCACTTTAAAAGTAAACGTAGGATTATCATGGGTTGGTGTCATTGTCGGAGAATTCCTCGTTTCCCAAAGAGGATTAGGCTATATGATCATTTATGGCTTTCAAGTGTTTAATTTTACCCTTGTCTTGCTTTCCCTACTTGTCATCGCAGTATTCGCCACCATTATGTATCAATTAGTGGAACTGCTCGAAAAAAAGCTCATAAAACATAATTAAAAACAGACCGCTGAAAAAAGCTTTCAGCGGTCTGTTTTTGCAGGATTTCTAAAACTGCTGTCCTCTGTTCTGTCGGGGCAGAAAAAAATGACATTTGTTCCGGTAGTTTGTTTTATACTGGCACTATTAATCGGATTGAACGGGTTTTGTTTGTTCCAGTCAGACGAATTGGGAGTATTCGGACTGGAGACTTTCTCGCTTTGACCGTTCTGTTCCGATCACGCCTCTTATTATTCGAACTTAGAGCCTTACACTTTACTCAATTTGTCCTAATAGACCTCGTATTCGGACTACATCCTTACACGCTTCACTCGTTCCAGACGATAAGAACCTTATTCGAGTTGAACATTTTCACTTTCGCTCGATTACACCTCTTAGAGCCTTCGCATTTTTCACTCGAATAGACCGCCCAGTCGGACTACACCTTCACATATCTCGCTCATTCCAAACAAACCGTGTCGTTCTCTCCAAATTTTTACGCTGATGTATATTGCCGTTAGCGTGAAAGTGCAACTAGCTGAAGCTGTATTATATGAATTTACCTGTTTTTCAGTTTTTCGATAAAAAGCAGGCTTTTTTCAATGACCGAATCTTTCATAATAAAACTATAGGTATCGTTAAAACGTTCTTCCAGAAGATTTCCGCTAATCAGTGCTGGACCTTCTGTTTCATGAAAATGGGGCCTTTTTTCTAGGTGGCTGATCTTACCATAAAAAATCGCTTTTACAAAAGTTTCTCTGTCATTTTCTACTTCATATTCCCCAATCAGTTGCAGTGTTTCGAGTTTAGCGCCCGTTTCTTCGTATACTTCTCTTTTGGCAGCCTCTTCGATTGATTCACCTGGTTCAACCTTACCTCCAGGAAATTCTAAGCCACGTACAGAGTGCTTCGTTAAAAGCCATTCATTCTGATATTCGCAAATAACGAGTACATGCCTTGGTGCTTCATTAAATGAACCCTTTTTAAAGGCTAGACGAACAGTAGCACCGAAAAAATCTTTAAACGTATCCATAAATCCTCCAATACTCCCGGAAAGATTTCCTTCCTAATGGAGCAACTCTTCTTATGTAATATTCGCACCATTATTATAACATTTGCTGGAGAAAGTTCGTTCTACGAAGAGTTTAAACGTTAACAGATTTACAGATCTTTAATGATTCCCATCGATTCAATATGCTGCTTCGCTTCAGCGTCACCTAGATTATAGATCATTTGATATACTTGAACGATTGTATCGTCGTATTGATCATTTTCACGGTCATGATGATATTGTACATACGGTACATGGGCGCGAAAAAAATTTTGCCATTCCGTTGAATAATTTTGTTCAAACAGCTCGCGCAGTTGAATAATCTCATCATCTGTTGCTTCTATTTTAAAATTCCATGCGGAATCGGTGCGACTTTTCGTGATTTCGCCAGTTCCTACAGTGATATAATACGTCTTTTTCTCCTGACTCATGATGAATCCTCCTTTTTCAAATTTGAACTGCCGATGTTGACTGCATGATATCGTCACTATGTACCCGGCCATAAAATACTTGCACTTTTCTTACTAGCATTCGTTTTTTTCTAGGCCTTTACTCATCTTTTTCTAATAATTTTCATGTATAATAGGAATAACTATCATCCATTTAGGGTATTGTATAAAAAATTGGGGGTGGAACTATGAAATTGATAGACGAGATTTTTGAATTTTATCGTGATAAATTGACCGGGGATGACGAAGATATTGACATGCTCGCATTTGCTTTATTAGAAGAAATGACCTATGACGATTTGATGAATATCATTAAAGATTTAGATAAA
Organism: Bacillus methanolicus; assembly: GCF_008764295.1. Classification (GTDB taxonomy): domain Bacteria; phylum Bacillota; class Bacilli; order Bacillales; family Cytobacillaceae; genus Robertmurraya; species Robertmurraya methanolica_A. The sequence continues at coordinate 26,895 of NZ_VTQX01000024.1, forward strand.
CAGGAGCTCTATGACTTAATCGGATTATATATGATTGAAACTTTAAAGGGGAAATTTGCCCAAGAAAGCTACGGCCAACAGCGAACATCATCTCCGCACTCACGAAACCTACATTAAAAGCGCATACATATTTTTGCGAAAAGAAGCTGGCTATTTGAACAGCATCGTTCACAATAACCAGCTTCTTTTATTTTTTAGCTCAAGAACGCTTTGAACATCCAAATATGCTTTTTCAAGCTTTGTTTAATGGCAATTAGCATATCCGCTGTTCCTTCATCACTTGCTTCCTCTGCTAACTCAATTCCTTCCTGAAGTTCGCCGACCATTGTTTCAAAATCAGCTGTAATCGTTCTAACCATCTCTTCTTCATTCTCAGTGCCAGTTGCTTCTTTGACAGAGGCCATCTTTAAACAGTCCTCCATTGTTGCAACAGGATGTCCTTCAAGTGCTAGAATCCTTTCTGCTAACTCATCGATATGTTGATTTGCTTCATTGTAGAGCTCTTCAAACTTTTCATGTAAGGTGAAAAAATGCCGCCCTTTTATATACCAATGATAGTTATGGAGTTTCACATAAAGAACGGTCCAATTGGCTACTTGCTTATTGACAGCTTGTACTAATTTGTTTGACATTTTATCAACCTCCCATTCCTATAATACCCAAGTTTTTCATACTAAAACGTAATACTTACAAAAGATAACGTGATTCATGTTAGAATAGTCTTTGACCATATAATTTGTCATTTTTGTTACAATAGGAAAGAATACATGAATAATGAAGTCAGGAGAGGGAGAGAATGTTAATCGTTTTAATTATTTGTATCGTTATTGTCTTTGTGGTGCTGCTGTTATCCGTATTAACTACTAGCAAAGCCTATTCCTATAAGCATTCTGTCGATCCATTAGAAGATAATCCTCACTTAAATCAGGATAGGGACACAGATCAATCAAATAATAAGCGAGGAAAACGATAATGAGTATCACTTCAATATTAGTTGGACTTATTTTTGTTCTAAACATGTTTTTAGCAACCATCGTCATTTTCTTGGAACGAAAAGATGCAGGAGCTACTTGGGCTTGGATACTGGTCTTATTTTTTATTCCCGGATTAGGGTTTGTAACATATTTGTTATTTGGCAGAAATCTAGCCCGTTCAAAAATGTTTCAATGGGAGGATCAAAAAAAGGTTGGAATCGCACAATTAATTTCCAATCAATTATTAGAAATTTGCACCAATAAATTTTCCTACCGAAACGAGCTTGAAAAAAAATATCACGATCTCATCTTTATGCACTTGAGAAACAATGATGCATTGCTGTCTCAAAATAACGAGGTGGCGATTTTTACAGATGGTCATGATAAATTTAAAGCATTGTTTCACGATATAGCCGCAGCTAAGGATCATATTCATTTGCAATATTATATTCTTAAACGGGATGAGCTTGGTCAAAAACTATTAAATGCTTTAATTCGTAAAGCCAAAGAAGGGATCAAAGTCCGGATCTTATATGATGATCTTGGTTCAAGGACCTTAACAAGAGGTTTCTTCAAAGATCTTCGAAACGCTGGAGGAGAAATTGAAGCATTTTTTCCGTCAAAATTAAAATTTATTAATTTACGTATGAACTTTCGCAATCACCGTAAGTTAGCGATTATTGATGGAAAAATTGGATATGTAGGCGGTTTTAATATTGGGGATGAATATTTAGGAAAAAATCCGCGATTTGGCTATTGGCGAGATACCCACCTCCGTATTGTCGGCAATGCTGTACATGCCATTCAAACCCGGTTCATATTAGACTGGAATCAAGCATCCCATCGTCATAATATTCATTATTCCGATAGTCTCTTTCCGCCATTAAATTCCACAGGAGAAGTGGGGATCCAAATTGTAACGTCAGGACCTGATTCTGAGTGGGAACAAATTAAAAACGGCTATATCAAAATGATTTCTTCTGCTAAGCAGGCTGTATGGATTCAAACACCATATTTTATTCCTGATGCAAGCCTCCTTGATGCATTGCGAATTGCTTCTTTATCAGGAATTGATGTGCGAATCATGATTCCGAATAAACCTGACCATATGTTTGTTTATTGGGCTACATATTCCTACATCGGAGAAATGATCAAGGCTGGCGCAAAAATTTACATTTACGATAATGGATTCATTCATGCGAAAACGATCATTGTTGATAATGAAATCTCCTCTGTCGGTACAGCTAATATTGATGTGCGCAGCTTCCGCCTAAACTTTGAAGTGAACGCCTTCATTTATAATCATGATATCGCACATAAGCTGACACAAAGCTTCGAAGAAGATATGAAGCTATCGTGGGAACTAACCGATGAAATTTATCAAAAACGCTCACTTGTCATTCGCTTCAAAGAATCTGTCTCACGTCTCCTGTCACCAATCCTATAAAAACAGCAATACTAGTTCATGATCGTCTTTAGACAAATGATAAAGAGCGATCCGGATCAGCTGGCTTATCCTAGGAAGTCGTTCGTTAGGCGGTAGGGGTTCTTACTAGAGGTAAAGCTCGAAACACTATAGACGAAGCAACAATAATGCTCCCCTGTCTACCCAACAATGCAATAGAAAAAGGCCGATTGCAACAATCGGCCTTTTCTATTGCTGTACGCAACAAAATCCAATTTTAGTTGAGCGAGCATAGCGGTTTTTTAAGCAAATACTTGTTTTAAATCTTCCTTTGACTGTTCCAGCCAAAAGCGCATCAAGCGCTTGGCTCCTTCTAAATCATGAAGCTTTGCTTGCCCACACTGTTTTTCATTTGCTGCTGGAATTTCTACAATTTCAACTGCTGATCTCATTGTATCATCAAGTAAATCAATAATCTCCTCAACCGTTGGTTCACCGCTAACGACGAGATAATAGCCTGTTTGACAACCCATTGGAGAAATATCAATAATGTCAAAATGCTCATATTTCTCCGCATGCTCACGGATATTAAAGGCTAATAAATGTTCCAATGTGTGAATAGAATCCGGCTTCATCGCTTGCTTATTCGGTTGACAAAAGCGGATATCGAATTTATTGACAACTCCATCTGTCCCTACCTTATGAACACCACAATGTCTTACATAAGGTGCCTTCACAGCATTATGATCGAGCTCGAAGCTTTCAACTGATGGCATTTTCTTCACTCCTTCATTTATAAAAAAATCGTTATCTAGTTCATTTAAACAAATTCTAACAAAATCCCTAGTAAGTTTATCAATTTAATACGTAATACTCGTTCATAGACTAATATATCATATTATGTTATCTTTTTGAAGAGTTACAGTTAAGACGGTAAACTCATTTTAATTGGAAAGTGAGACGAAAAGAAATGCTGAGAAAACTCATGATCGGCATCATTCGATTTTATCAAATGGTGATCTCCCCGCTGAAACCGCCTACTTGTCGATTTTACCCTACTTGTTCCCACTATGGAATCGAAGCGATAAGTCGCTTTGGACCGATAAAAGGCGGTTGGTTAACGATAAAAAGAATCTTAAAATGCCATCCTTTCCATCCTGGTGGAGTTGATTTAGTCCCTGAGGAAAAAAAGCCGAACTCATAGCTATTCCTTGTATCCATCTATCACTAAGTCAAGTTTTCCTGTGTTAGGATGAATAACAAGGCCATGGACAGGAATATCTTCCGCTAAAAGAGGATGCTTTTTAATCATTTCTACACTATGGGAGACACTTTCTTTGACATCTTGAAAACCTTGAAGCCATTTTGTCACATTAATTCCAGAGTAAGTGAGCATTTCAAACGTCTCCTCTGTAATCCCTCTCTCTTTCATGTTGTCAATCATTTGCCCCGCTTTCATCCCTGCCATTCCGCAATCATGATGACCAATTACTAATATCTCATCAGCCTGAAGCTGATATACTGCGACAAGTATGCTTCGCATGATACTACCGAATGGATGCGATACGAGTGCACCAGCATTTTTCACAAGCTTTACGTCACCATTTCCTATATTTAACGCTTTAGGAAGTAATTCGGTTAATCTTGTATCCATACAGGTGACAATAACCATTCGTTTATTAGGATATTTAGTAGTCGAGTAGGCTTCATATTTCTTTTCCTTAACAAATTCCTCATTGTATTGAAGAATCTCATCTAATAGCTTCATCATGACTCTCCTTTGCTAACAGCACCGTGAAATTATGCGTAAATAACATAATACTAGTATCCCTTTATGGGGACAATATTGTTGATAAAACCATTTTTGGTTCATTGCGCCTTTCAGCTTGGCTAAACGGCTCTCTAATTCCATGAAAAAAGTAATTTTTTCTTGCAATTATATCATAGATATAATACTATACTATAGTTAATCGGAACGATTACGTATTGATATCCATTATTAAATCGAAATAATTTCGTTTATATATTACTGTAAAAAAAGTATGTCCGATATTCGGCTAAAACAAATAGCTGACAAAAAAATACCATAGAACAATAGAGTTTGATATAAGGAGAGCCTAATTATGCGCACTAAAATCAGTTTACTCATCTTGCTGTTGCTCCTTGCTATAGCAGGTTGCGGTTCAAAGGATAATAACGCAAATAAAGAAGCAGCAAAAGAAAAGCTCCATATTTATACAACGGTATATCCGCTGCAATATTTCACAGAAGCAATTGGAAAAGATCTCGTTACGGTCGATACTATTTATCCACCTGGTGCAGATGAACATACTTATGAACCTTCGCAAAAAGATATGCTCGAATTAGCCCAAGCTGACCTTTTTATTTATGTTGGTTTAGGGTTAGAAGGTTTTGTCAATAAAGCGAAACAAACATTAGAAAATGAAAATGCTCATTTAGTGGCTGCCGGTGAACATATTCACTTTGCTGAAGAGGAAACACACACCCACGATGAACATGAACATCATGATGATGGTCATGGCCACGGAGATATTGATCCACATGTGTGGATTGATCCACTGTACGCGAAAGAGCTCGCAGAAGCCATTAAGAATGAGCTTATTCAACAGCTTCCTGACCATCAAGAGCAACTTGAAGCAAATTATACTGTACTTTCCAACCAACTAGATGAATTAAATCAACAATTTAAAAAGTTAATCGAGAAAGCGGAGCATAAAGAAATCATTGTCGCTCATGCTGCTTATGGGTATTGGGAAAAACGCTACGGTGTGAAGCAAATTAGCATCTCGGGTTTGTCTTCTTCAAACGAACCTACACAAAAGCAACTGAAAGAAATTATTACAATGGCAAAAGAGCACGAGCTTAAACACATCTTTTTCGAACAAAATGTCAGCTCTAAATTAGCAGAAATTGTCCGAGGAGAATTAAATGCAGAGCCCTTATATCTTCACAATTTATCCGTTTTAACTGCTCAAGATATAAAAAACAACAAAACGTATTTTTCAATTATGAAGGATAACTTACAAGCATTAGAAACAGCACTCATTGAACCGAAATGAGCAAAAGGGGAGTTTAAAGACTCCCCTTTTGCTCGATAACGATTTGGATCGTGAGCAAGTATGAATTTTCCAAAGCAATTTTTTATAACATTTCTCTTAAAGCTCTTCTCAACAATTTTCTAGAAGCATTTCGCGGAATTTGCTCAACAAAATATATTTTTTTAGGTAGTTTGTAGTTAGCCACTTTCCCTTTGCAATATTCCTTTACTTCTTCTTCAGTTAAATCTGCTTTCGTCAAGACAAAAGCGACCGGTACTTGGCCCCATTTTGGATCGGCAATACCAATCACACCTGCATCCTCTATTTGTGGATGAGAAGTAATGACCCCTTCTATTTCTGCAGGATAGATATTTTCCCCACCAGAAATAATAAGGTCAGAGCGGCGATCTTGCACAAAAAGAAAGCCATCCTTATCCAAATAACCGATATCCCCCGTTTTAAACCAACCATCTAGAAAATATTTCTCATGCTCGTGTTCACGATGCAAGTATCCCCTAGTGACATTGGGACCTTTGACAATTATTTCACCGGATTGATAAGCACCTACCTCACTGCCATCTGCAGCAATTATTTTCAATTGTGACGGAAACAGTGGTTTTCCAGCAGAACCTAATTTCTCAATGCTGTACTCCGGAGCCAGTGTGACAATTTGAGAAGAAGTTTCGGTCATACCATACGTTTGATAGATCGGAATATTGCGTTCAACACATTGTTCAAGCACTGAGAGCGGAGCAGGTCCTCCCCCTAAAAGCATGCATCGAAACGTTGTGGGCAATTTTTCCTCCCCTAAGGCATCAAGTAATCTTGTCATCATCGTCGTCACGACAGACATAATCGTTACCTTCTCATCCTTAATCGCTTTGATCACTTCATCCGGTTGAAAGGAGTCATGCAAAACAAGCTTCATTCCATAGATCAGACTTCTCATTAGGATCGAATAGCCGCTTATATGAAATAAAGGAACCGCACAAAGCCAACTATCTTCTTCCTGAATACCTAAATTGAGTGCGGAACCTGTCGCGCTCCACCAATGATTTCCATAAGTTTGCAAAACGCCCTTTGGATTTCCTGTTGTACCAGAGGTATACATTACTGTACAAACTGCTTGCAATTCTATTTCTTCCAGAATTGCCGGTTCTTCAAAAGGGATGGCATCGATTGTTTCTTTCCAAACAATCGTCAGTTTATCTAGCTGACTTGCCACCACGCTAATTTTTTCGACAAACTCTCTTTCTGTGATAAGGAGATCAGCCTTTGAGTCATTGAGCTGCCACATAAGTTCATCCGCTGTTAAGCGATTATTTAATAGAACAGCGACCCCACCTATTAATTGTAGAGAAACAAGAATGACGATCGTATCCAGATGGCTTTTCAACAAACAAGCAACATAATCCCCTTTTTCCACCCCAAGTTTTTGTAAATATCCAGCCTTCCGATAAGCCAGTTCGTACAACTCTTTATACGTATAATTCTGTCTTTCGAATCGAATTGCTACACGATTCGGCGTCAAAGTGGCTCTTTTTATAATCAGATTCGGTATCATTTGATTGTCCATCTTCTATCACCGCAATTGATAAAAAGTAAACAGCCTGATGACTTCATCAAGCTGTTTCAAAAAATAATGCTCTTTCTCCAATCAAGGGAAACGAGGAAATTGACCGAAATCAGGTTTGCGTTTCTCTTTAAAGGAGTCACGGCCTTCCTTCGCTTCGTCCGTTGTGTAATAAAGGAGTGTAGCATCTCCAGCAAACTGTTGCAGCCCAGCAAGTCCATCCGTGTCAGCATTCATCGCTGCTTTTAAGAAGCGTAGAGCCGTTGGGCTTTTCTCAAGAATTTCTTCACACCATTTAATCGTTTCTTCTTCCACTTGCTCAAGTGGTACAACCGTATTAACAAGGCCCATGTCTAATGCTTCCTGAGCATTGTATTGACGGCATAAATACCAAATTTCGCGCGCTTTTTTATGACCGACAATTCGTGCCAAATAGCCAGAGCCATAACCAGCATCAAAGCTGCCAACATTCGGTCCTGTTTGACCAAAAACGGCATTATCTGCAGCAATGGTTAAATCACAAACAACATGTAATACATGTCCACCGCCAATTGCATATCCCTTAACCATCGCAATTACTGGCTTAGGAATAACACGAATTAAGCGTTGTAAATCAAGAACGTTAAGCCGAGGAATTTGGTCATCTCCAACATATCCTCCATGCCCACGTACCTTTTGGTCCCCACCTGAACAGAATGCCTTATCTCCTGCGCCTGTTAAGACAATCACCCCGACATTTGAATCATCACGAGCATAAGCAAAGGCATCAATTAATTCCGATACTGTTTTTGGTGTAAATGCATTATGTACATGTGGACGATTAATCGTGATTTTCGCAATTCCATTGTATGTTTCATATATGATCTCATCATATTGACGTCCTGCAACCCACTCTACTGACATACAGCAACCTCCGTCATATAAATTTTGTACTCTGTTCTTTTGCGTCAGAGCCATAATCTTTAGTTTAGGGTGTTTTCTTCAACTTCTCGCGTTCGACAAATACCCTTCTACTATTGTACCAAATTTTTCAGCATTCTCCACATGAATTGTATGTCCACAGTCTGAAACCGTAATCCATTCAGCATGATTGGCGATATTCTGCATCTTTTTTGCAATTTGACAAAATTTCCGATCCAACGCCCCAGTAATAAGCAGCATGTCGACTTTAAGATCAGAAAGCTCCAGCCACCATGATGGCTGTGAACCAGTACCCATGCCTTTTAAACTATTGGCTAAGCCTTGAGTTGAATTGAGTAACCGTTGTTCTCTTATTTGCTTCTGCCTTTCAATAGGAAGACGTTTCTGACTCGCAAACAAAGCAATGTTTTCCCAATAATCAACAAAATCCGCTATCCCCTTTTCTTCGATGAAGGCGGCAAGTTTTTCATCCTCTTTGATTCTTTGTTTTCGTTCAATATCTGACTCTAATCCTGGAGAGGCACTCTCCAGCACCAATTTTCTAACTTTGGTTGGATATTTAGCCGCAAAGGATAGCGCAAGCCTTCCCCCCATTGAATACCCGACAAAATCAGCTTTTTGAATTTTTAATTTCTCCATTAACAGGAATAGATCATCAACTACTGACAGCATATGATACCGTTCTAGCTCTTCAGGAGCATCGGATTTGCCATGGCCAATAATGTCGACCATAAACAATTTCGACTGTTTTCCCCATCGCTCTAAAAACGGAGTCCAATTTGAGCTATCACCAGTAAAGCCATGAAGCAGAATGGCTGGGAATCCATTACCATATGATTCGACATTATAGCGAACGCCGTCTATTACATGTCTCATGACAAGTCACCTTTCAAAAAACGACTTATTTCCCGGGAAACAAAATCCCACAAATCTCGATGTTCTTTTAAATTCGTGTCACGATTTGTCGTCATTTCCATTACTGATAATCCATTATTTTGCATATTTCGCAAGAAAGAGGAAGTAAAATGTTCCCAATCCAAAACAAGCTCATATGAGCCATTGTACATATGAATAACATGTTTGAAATCTAAATCTAATGGGGTTCCAAACAAGCGCTCAAAATTTTTACGGTGATTGGCTTGAGGTAGGAACGAAAAAATCCCGCCGCCATTATTATTAATCACAATAACTTTCATATTGAGATTGTAGAGCTTCGCTGCCATCAATCCATTTAAATCATGAAAAAAGGTCAAGTCTCCAACAACAAGATATAGTGGGTCAAGTACTGTTGATGCACCTAAAGCCGTTGAGACCGTCCCATCAATTCCGTTCGCCCCACGATTGGCCATAATTTTAATGGATTTTTTATTAAAATGGAAGAAAGAATCTAAATCACGAATTGGCATGCTATTCCCAACAAATAATGTTGCGCCCTCAGGGAGGACCTCTGAAAGCTGATGAAAAAGCTTGGCCTCACTTAACTGGGGAACCTCTCTAATTCTCAAAAGGTTTTCCTTTGTAAAATCGTTTATCTCTCGCCATTTTAAAAGAAACGAACTTGAACTCTTTTTCCCAACATAGTTAGCGATATCATCACAAAATGCAGATTCACTGCAGTAGATCATTGAAGTTGACAATAAAGAAGGGTCTCTATAGCCCGCTCCACTATCAACCACCCATTGTTCTGCGTCTTTATTTTCATTCAAAAATATCGTTAACGCTTTGGAAACAGGCATCGCCCCAAACCGAATAATAATGTCAGGCTTAAGAGCTTTTTTTGCATCCACGTTTCTTAAAAATGTATCGTATGTATCGATAATATTTGTTCCATCATGCTGTCCACTTCGCAGTTGTGAAAGCGGATCAGCAATGATCGGAAATTGCAACTGGTCAGCAAAGCGAGTAACCGCTTCAATAAATCGCTTCTCTTCAAGTGAACCACAAACAATGATTCCCTTTTCGTATTTCTTTAACTTTTCACCAAATTGCTCTATCAATTCCCTTTGCATAGTTGGAATCCCTTGGTGAATCGTCACATACCCTTCACCGCGCTTTTCAAGATGAAAAAGATTTTCCTGTTGTAGGTTCGGTACTAAAGGTTCCCGGAATGGGAAATTTAAATGCACTGGACCCGCTGGAGCTAAAGTAGCAGTAGCCGTCGCCCGTGCGCACACGCTGCGAACATAGCGTTGCATTTCCTCTGTCTGTTCCGGAACTGCCATCTCTACAAACCACTTCACGTGCTTGCCATACAAATGGATCTGATCAATGGCTTGCGGTGCCCCAACATCTCTTAGCTCATGAGGGCGGTCCGCCGTTAAAACGACTAATGGTACGCGTGAATAATACGCTTCCACAACTGCAGGGTAGTAGTTAGCAGCAGCCGTTCCTGAGGTGCACAATAATCCGACCGCTTTGCCTGATGCTTTCGCTATTCCAAGGGCAAAGAATGCTGCTGAGCGTTCATCTACATTAATATGAACCTGAAGCTCAGGATGCTCAGCCATTACCATGGCCATTGGTGTGGAACGAGAACCAGGGCTAACCACTACATCTGTTACGCCTGCTTGCACTAATTCCGCAACAAAAGCGGCTATATATGATGTTAATGCTTCTTGACTACTCATTTCCTAAACCTCCAAGTACGGATAGCATCGGCCGAAACTTAATGTTTGTTTCAGCATATTCACTTTCAGAATCAGAATCTGCAACAATTCCACATCCTGCAAATAGGGAGGCTTCGCTTCCTTGAATAAGAGCTGAACGAAGCGCAACAGCAAATTCACCATTACCCTGATAATCGAGCCAGCCAATCGGAGCTCCATAAAAGCCGCGATCCAATGCCTCAATCCTTCTTATTTTCTCCACCGCTTCTCTCTGAGGCAAGCCACCTAATGCTGGAGTTGGATGCAGTGAATCAACCACTTGCAATAATGTGCTATCCTCTAACGCCTCCCCTACGATAGGTGTATATAAATGTTGAATATCTCTCATTTTTAAAAGAGTCGGCTTTGTAGGAAGTTCGATCTGTTGACATACTTTATCCATGGCTGCTTTTATCATTTCTACCACATAATGATGCTCAATTAAATTTTTCTCATCGCTTAGCAATGCTTCACCTAAGCGCTCATCCTCTTCCTTCGTTTTCCCTCTAGCAATCGAGCCTGCCAAACAGGTAGAAAATAACTGATCATCTTCCTTTTTGACCAATCTTTCAGGAGAAGCACCAATAAAGCAGTCCCCGTTTGATTCTAGTGCAAAAGTGAAGCTTGCTTTTTGTTCTGTTAAAAGACGTGGAAGAACGAAATCAGCCGCTACTTTATCTTTAAAAAATATTCGCAGTTCTCTTGCCAGAACAACTTTTTTTAGTTGTCCTGCCTTCAGATCTGCAACTAGTTTTTGGACCGAATCTTTCCATTCATCAGGATTGACAACTTCCTCTTTCTTTAAAATCTGTGCCATTTCCAACTCTGCTGGCGAACTAGCAAATGAAAGAATAGTTTGTCTTTCACTAAGAACTTTTTTCCAAACTGTCATATCATCATGCTGCGTACATAAAACATTCGTCGTTAAATATGCCTCCCCGTCTACTAGCGTTAATAAAAATTGCGGAAGGTGAAATAAAGAATGGCTATATTGGGACCATAATGGGGTTTTCTCCTTCAGCGGATCGAAAGAAAATCCCCCAAATACTAACGGACCTGTCCCTCTTTTCCCCTCATCATTAAAAACAATCGCTTCCTTTATGAGGTCAGCCCAATCTTTTTCCACTGCTTCGAAACGGTCGGATAGTTGCTCATTTTGAATTTGCTTACAAATCCCCAAACCAATTAAATACGTTTGTTCATCCGGATCCTTCCAGAAAAAGCGTTCGCCATGAAAATTCTCTTTACCAGCAGAAAAAAAAGACAGCGGTTCTATATGTTCGACTTTCTGAACTTCACTTACTAATATGGGGGCCAAACTTTTTTTGGCTTTCTTAATCGCTTGTTCAATCCCTTTTTTCAGTTCCGTTTCAAGTATCGTAACCAAAAAATCCCCTCCAATAAAAAGGCTCTTTATGTAATGTTGCATTCCTATAAGATCATAAAATGATCATAACAACATGAAATTGCTTTCATAAAAGCTATGTTTAACAACATTCTTGCTTAATTGTATCGTTCTAGCTCATTTTTACTGCATCAAAAAAAGCGGTAGTATCCTCACAAAGCGTGAAAATCAACAGCATCGTCTAACATAGCTTTCATAAAAAATAATAACAGTCTTTCCCTGCTTTATCTAGAATACAAACTTATTTTAAAATACACCTCTACCTATTGAAATGTCAATGACAGCAGTCACTTTCTCCCGACTATTTACCTTATTATATTATTGACATGCTTTTACTATATAATCATAGTATTCACTACTGGTAACTTTGTCCTATAATAACTGTAAAAAGCCATTGACACCCTTCTCTTGATTGCCTAAACTTGAATTTGGATGTTATCCAACTTGAAATTGATGTAAGTGTTACTAATATTTATTTTATACGATCATTCATTCCAATTACGACTCTTTGATTTTTTAGATGCATGAAAAAGGAGAGGGAGAGACATGCAAACAGAGACAAAGATAAGTTACCCACCTATGTCTCCAAACAAAAGCTGGAGGGTTTGGTGGAAACTGACTAGGCCCCATACGTTGACAGCTGCATTCGTTCCTGTTTTACTAGGAACAGCTTTAGCGATCCACGAGACAACGATTCATGTGGGATTATTTCTGGCGATGCTTGTAGCAAGCTTACTCATTCAAGCTGCGACGAACATGTTTAATGAGTACTACGATTATAAAAGAGGACTCGATACAGAAGAATCTGTCGGTATAGGCGGAACCATCGTTCGTGATGGAGTCAAGCCGAAAACGATTATGCAAATTGCATTAAGCCTTTACGGAATCTCTATTTTGATTGGCGTCTATATTTGCATGAGTACATCATGGTGGTTAGCTGCCATTGGATTATTTTGTATGATTATTGGCTATCTTTATACAGGAGGGCCACTGCCAATTGCCTATACGCCATTTGGTGAAATTTTCGCCGGCTTCTTTATGGGAATGGGAATTATATTAATTAGTTTTTATATCCAGGTTGGCACGGTCACAACAGCAAGTATCTTGATTTCAGTCCCAATTTTTATCCTTGTTGGGGCGATTCTGCTAGCAAACAATATTCGGGACTTGGACGGTGACAAGGAATTCGGTCGAAAAACACTCGCGATTTTATTAGGAAGGAAACATGCAATCTTTTTATTAGCTGCAATGTTTACCGTCTCCTATGCTTGGATTTTCGCTTTAATGATGATCGGTTATTCTTCCGTTTGGTTAGCACTCGTCGTCTTGAGTATTCCAAAAGCTGTAAAAGCAACAAAAGGATTTATCGGTAAAACTTTACCGATTCAGATGATGCCCGCTATGCAATCTACAGCACAAACAAACACGATCTTTGGATTTCTATTAACCATTGGACTATTCATTGATTATTTTATCAATTAATAGAAAAGGATTTGAGAGGTGTGATTGAACATCTCTCTTTTTTATACCCTTTTTCACTTCCACCGTTATCGACAGATTCTCTCATCGAAATTTGACAATTTACTAATCATTTGTAAAAACAAGGAATAAATTACTACTATTTTATTTTTATTACATATTTTACTAATTTCATATAGTTCATTCTTTTCATTTTTTGTAAAGCTCTTTATATGTCTGTAACGTTACATCCGATTTACAGGGGAATTACAGACAAAGGAACTAAAAACGACAGGGAATAAATTACTGATAACTGAAAGGAAGACATTACCAATCTACTGTTTTTGAATTTTCTGACATTTAATCGCTATAATTCGACAGGATTTCTCCTTCTCAGCCTATATAGTAATTTGTAACATTCATGATTTGACATTATGCACACAAAGTGGAAAGGAGGATCGTACATCTCGCTACACTAAAGCAATTATTCGAGAGGAGGAGCTAGGTTGAAGAGATATTTAAGTATACTACTCACATTTCTAATGCTTGTGTCTTTAGCAATACCAAGTACAGGTTTCGCTGAAACAAAGGAAGTTAGTCGAGCATTAAAGAACAGTAATCAAATCGCTCAATCAAAAATAAGCACGCACCTCATTGAAGAATTTACAAAGAACAAAGGGAAAGTAACATTTTTAGTAAAATTCAAAGAAAAAGCAGATGTACAAAAAGTTGCTAAAAACGCTATTAACACGGCAAAAAAGAATGGGTTATCATCAACAAATATTGAATATGCACAACGCTCAGCTGTTGTTTCTGAACTTAAATATACTGCGTTAACTACCCAGGATAGTGTGAAGCAATTCCTCGATAAACAATTAGAAGAAGGCGCTGTCACTGACTATGAGTCGTTTTATATCGTCAATGCCATTGCCGTTACTGGAACAAAAGAAGTCGCTGAAAAAATTGCTCATTTTCAAGAAGTTGAAAAACTACTCCCAAACGAGGAAAGAAAATTAATTGAAGCGACCGTTGATAAAAAAGCTGAACCTGTTCAATCCAAGGTTCAAAATATCGAATGGAACGTTGAGCGGGTCGGCGCCCCTGATGTCTGGAATCTTGGCATCGACGGATCTGGCATCGTTGTCGGTGCAATCGATACAGGTTCACAATGGGATCATCCAGCATTAAAAGAAAAATATAGAGGGTACAATGCCGCCACAGGTGAAGTTGACCACACGTATAGCTTCTTTGATGCTGTAAACGGACGGGCTGCTGCATACGATGATCATGGACACGGTACTCATGTTACCGGTACAATGGTCGGAAGCGAGCCAAACGGAACAAATCAAATTGGAGTTGCTCCTGGAGCAAAGTTTATTCATGCTAAAGCCTTAAACGCTGCTGGAGGTGGGACAGATGCTCAGCTAATCGCAGCTGGTCAATGGATGCTAGCTCCTGGTGGAGATATCACGAAAGCTCCAGATGTTGTCAATAACTCTTGGGGTGGCGGTAGAGGACTAGATGAATGGTATCGCGATATCGTAAGAGCATGGCGCGCTGCTGACATCTTCCCAGAATTTTCTGCTGGAAATACAACATTAACGAATCCAGGAGGTCCAGGGTCTGTTGCAGTACCTGCTAACTACCCTGAATCATTTGCAACTGGAGCTACTGATTCAAACAATAATTTAGCAAGCTTTTCATTACAGGGTCCTTCTCCGTACAATGAGATTAAGCCAGAAATTTCAGCTCCTGGCGTCAACATACGTTCATCTGTACCAGGAAGCGGCTATGAAGGCGGATGGAACGGAACATCAATGGCTGGTCCAGCAGTTGCCGGCGTCGTCGCCTTATTATTACAAGCAAATTCCAGTTTATCTGTTGATGAACTTGAAGAGGTGCTACTCAACACCGCAACGCCTCTGACCAATAGCCAGTATCCAGAGTCCCCGAACAATGGATTTGGCCATGGTTTAGTCAATGCTTTTGATGCAGTCTCATCGATGATTGATGGATTAGGGACGATTGAAGGCTCTGTAACGATGGAAGGAGAAGATACAGAGGCACCTGTATTAGAACATACTCCTTCCGAGGAAGTTTACTCAAAAATGGATTTAGACCTAACTGTTTTGGCTAGTGACAATATTAGCGT
The DNA here is from genome assembly GCF_008764295.1 of Bacillus methanolicus. Classification (GTDB taxonomy): domain Bacteria; phylum Bacillota; class Bacilli; order Bacillales; family Cytobacillaceae; genus Robertmurraya; species Robertmurraya methanolica_A. The sequence goes on from NZ_VTQX01000024.1 coordinate 42,487, forward strand.
TACTTCTGTCACTGTCGATTACGTTAATGCAGAAGGAAAGGAAGGCTCTGTTCAAGCTAAAAGAACATCCGGTGACTTCAAGTCCGGTTCCTTTGTTGCCACTATCCCAGGTGAAGATGTGGTAGAAGGAGCCCTCTCCTACACGATAACAGTGAACGATTTTGGAAATAACTCCGTTACAAGTGAACAATACGAAACAAATGTTATAGGTGGAATCACAGTCGGATATGAAACCGACTTTGAATCAGAGCCTATTGGTTGGACTAGTTACGGTGAAAATAATTCTTGGGCTCGTGGCATTCCAACTTCAGGACCTGGTGGAGCAATTTCAGGTGAACACGTATTTGCCACTAATCCTGAAGGAACATACAACAACAATGAAAACTCGACATTACTGATGCCACCCATTGATTTACCTGAAGGCAATGCCTATCTACAGTTTGAACATTGGTACAACATTGAGAACAATTGGGACTTCGCACACGTCTTTATCTCAACTGATATGCAACAATGGACTCAAGTGCTACGTCTAACGAATATTCAAAACGAATGGTCTCCCGTTGAAATAGATTTATCCCAATATGCTGGCGATAGAGTCTATGTTGCCTTTAATTTAGATACGGACAGCAGCGTAGTCAGAGATGGCTGGTATATTGATGATGTAACCCTGTCCAGTACATCTATAAATATAAAAGAACCTGCTGGAAGCATTACAATACCAAAAGAAACAGCGAAGGATACCACAAAAGAAAAAAATGCTGAAAAAGTGGATCCTAATAAAATTCGCCCTAACCTATCCAAAAACGATCAAGTAGAATTAATTGAAAAAGAACTTTCAAATCTGCCAGTTAGCGCAAGAGTATCTGTATTAGAGAATGGCAGATCTGCAGCGACCAACCCAGCAGATGGAAGCTTTTCTTTCATTCATCCAGCCGGTGATTTTACATTGGTTGCTGAATCATACGGTTTCCGTTCAGAAGAGCAAGCTGTAACCGTTGAAGCCGATCGAGTTTCCACCGCTCATTTTGTTCTTGAAGAACTACCAAAAGCAACAATCAGTGGAACTATTACAAGTGCCAATTCTGGTGAAGCAGTCGAAGGTGCAACCCTCCTACTTGTGGAGGACGCCAATATAACGCCAGTACAAACCGACGCTGAAGGAAACTATCGCTTAACTGCTTATGAAGGCACGTATACGTTAAAAGTTGCTGCACGAGGATTTATTGCCAAAGAATTAGAAGTGAATTTTAATGAAAATAAAGAAGTAAATATTGAACTTGAACCTTTATTCACTTATCCTGGTGGAGAAATCGGCTATGATGATGGCACTCCAGAAAATGCTCGCGCCTATTACGATGCGGGGAATAAATGGGGGGTTCGCATGTCCCTACCAGAAGGTGAAGAAGAGGCCATTGTAACAGATGGCGTTTTCCAATTCCATGGAACAGATTGGCCATCTCCTGGAGCTACTGAATTTGCCGTCGAAGTTTGGGATGCTACAGGTCCTGACGGCTTACCTGGAAAAAAATTAGCAGGCCCTATTGAGGCCGAAGCAATTCGAGACTTAAACCAGTGGACTGTAGTAGATCTTCGTGACGAAAATATTCAGGTTTCAGGTGATTTCTACATGGTATACGTCCAAACTGGAGCCAATCCTAATACTCCTGGTCTAGCTACCGATGAAAATGGACCATACGCAGGGAGAAGCTTCCAGTCAGTTGCTGGCACTTGGTCCCCATCCCCTTCTAGTGAAGGAAATTATATGATTCGCGCTCGAGTGGATTATGAGGTTCAAGCTGTTCAAATCACCTCCCCTTCCGATGGCTACATGACAAACGAACCAGCGATCGAAGTTGAAGGGAAAGCCTCACCAACAACAACCATTTCTTTGCTGAACAACGGGGAGGAAGTTGAAGAAGTAACAATTGGAGAAGATGGTACATTTAAAATTCCAGTTACATTAAACGAAGGTGAAAATGAACTACAAGCAGTTAATTATTTAAATGGAGAACGGGCAAATGAATCTGAAACTGTCACCGTCATTCTCGATACAGAAGCACCACAATTAACGATCACGAGCCCAACAAACGGGGAGAAGATCAATCGCGAAACCGTTACAGTTGAAGGAGAAGTAGTTGACCCCCATTTAGATTATGTCGAAGTAAATGGGCAAAAAGCTACTGTTACTGACGGCCGTTACGCAAAACGAATTTTATTAGAGGAAGGCTCAAACAATATCGAAGTGAAGGCCATCGACTTAGCAGGAAACTCTGAATCTAAATCAATTACTGTTGAAGTTGACTATACCGCACCAACGATTACGAACTTAACTCCTACAAAAGATCGGGACGTCTCGGTTGGTCAGACAGTCGTCATTGAATTTGATAGCGAACCGAATTTAAAAGCAAGGTTCTCCATCTTAATGCCATTAACCGATATTGGTGATGTCCAAAATGCAACCGAATTGCCGATGATGGAAACAGATGATGGACATTATGTTGGCTATTGGACGGTTCCTAATAATATTGAAGGCAAAGGAGCTGTAATCGAAGTAAATGTTACAGACAGCTTCGGTAATGTTACTCGCGCTAAAGCTGAAGGAAAATTAAATATCGTCAAAAAAGGAAATAGCAACGGAAGCGTAAATGGGAAAAATTAATTCTCAATAACCTAAATTGATAATAGAATTTGGAGAGGTCTTTCAGCGATGAAGACTTCTCCTTATTCTATTTCTATTCACCTGTAGAAGGATACAATTCTCTCAAAAATTCAACGGATGCGACAATTAACTCCTTTAAAACCTCTTCATCAATGTCTGCCACTTTATTAATATAAACACACGCCTTGCCTGTCGTGTGCTTTCCAAATCTCTTAAGTAACTCATCCCTTTTTGACTCGCCTGGGGCAAAATATAAGCTAATTTTCGCTTTACGTGGAGAAAAGCCCACTAAGGGAGCATCGCCTTCATGCCCGGAAGCATATTTATAATGATACTTGCCAAATCCAATAATACTTGTTCCCCACATTTTCGCTTTATAGCCTGTTACATCTGAAAAAATATCCAGTAATCGATACGCGTCCTCTCTTTTTTTCGAACTCTCCATATTTTCAATAAACTCTAGAACACTATGATCATTTTCTTTTGTTTTTAGCTCATACATCATGAACGCTCCTAAAGTATGACTTGTACTTTCCATTCTATTCTATTTTATGAAAGTAAGGCAATTTTAAAATTACCACTTAAGGTAAAAAACAAGCATCGTCTCGGACTATAAAAATAAGGATGATAATGGCTAAAAATGAGGGAAAGATTTAGTTGTAATTTGGTTTATTTATTAATAAATGTGCATAATGATTCATTTAAAGAAAAAAAGCTGCTATCAAAAAGTCCTTTTGGTACTGCACCCCATATTAACTCTAACTTCTGGGGTGCAGTACCTTTAACAACCTTTTGACACAGCTTCTTTTTCCCTATTTCACAATCGCAACAAATTTTTCTGCTTCTTTCGTTACTGCCTCATAATCTCCTGTGCTCGCTCCTTTTGTTAAGCTTGAGCCTGTTCCGATTGCGTAAGCGCCATTTTTGATCCATTCATTTGCATTTTCTACCGTGACACCGCCGCTTGGCATGAAATTCCCTTGTGGAAGCGGTCCCTTAAAATCTTTAATGACACTTGGTCCGAAAGCTCCTCCTGGAAAGACCTTAATAACATCTGCTCCTAATTCCAATGCCGTTAATGCTTCCGTCGGTGTCATCACACCTGGCATTACAGTAACTCGGTATCGATGACACATCGTAATGACTTTAGGTGAAAGATTTGGACCGACAATAAATTTAGCTCCTGCTAAAATGGCTAGACGTGCTGTTTCAGGGTCTAACACTGTTCCGGCACCAACTATGACATCCCCTCCAACGTACTTTGCCGATAATTTTTTGATAAGCTCCAACGCCCCTGGAACGGTCATCGTTAACTCTAAAAATTTGATGCCTCCCTGATGAATGGCTTCACTAATAAGGAATCCTTGTTCTTCATTTGGCGCACGAATGACAGCAATAACTTTTTCCTCTTTCATCTTTGCTAAAACTTCAATTTTATCCATAAATGTTCATCCCTTATGTTTATTTAAAATTGGCTAGAATATTTTCTACTGCCATTAAGCTCATTTTATTAACTGCATCCACACTTGAAGCGGCAGCATGTGCTCCTAAAATGATATTTTCCAGTTCAAGCAGTTCTATTTTTTCAGGTGGTTCCTTCTTGAAAACATCAAGACCAGCTCCCCATATTCGCTTATTTTTTAAAGCATCATAAAGCGCGTCTTCATCAATAAGTTCCCCGCGAGCTGTATTGACCAACACAGCCGTTTCTTTCATCATGTTAAATTCCTTCTCACTGAGCAAATTAACTGTTTCTCGTGTTGCGGGTAAGTGCAAGGTGATAAAATCGCTCTCTTTAATAAGCGTTTCAAAATCAACATAGGTTGCATTATATTCTTGTGCGAATTCATCATCTGGGTAGACATCGTAAGCAAGAATTTTCATATCAAAGCCACACGCTCTTTTAATGACATCCTTCCCAATCGCACCAGTACCGATGACGCCAAGTGTTTTTCCATGTATACCGATACTTGTTTTTTTGCCCCAATTCAATGCACGGCATGATTTATCTATTTCTACTATTCTTCTCGCAATCGCTAACATAAGGGCGAACGTAAAATCTGCAACTGAGTCAGAATTTGCATTGCGGGTAACCGTAACGGGGATGTTATGCCCCTTGCAAAACTCAATATCAATATTATCTGTACCTACGCCGTACTTTGAGATCACTTTTAAGTTTTTGGCACACGAAAGTACCTCTCTATTCAACGGATCAATACCAATAATAACTGCGTCAACATCGGCGATTTCCTTTTTCATTTCTTCTTCTGTCAAAATTCTCCCATATGGATTTTCGACAACTTCATAACCATTCGCAATTAAAATTCTTTTCGCCTCATCACTGTGCTTTCCAAATGATCGTGGAGTAATTAATACTTTAGGCATCCGTTCCCCTCCTCTCTCTATTTCTTTTAGAAGAACACGATGTTAAACGGAAATATCTTTCGACAGCAGCTAACGTTTCAAACGTTTTCGGCGAGAATCTATCGATCACTTCAGAATCCTTCACAAAATCTGGTACAAAAAATGCTTGGACTCCTGCCTTGTAAGCCGCCTCAATTCCCGCAGGTGAATCTTCAAGTACAACGGCACCCTTCGGATTCACTTTTGCCCGAGTGCAAACTTCGAGAAATATGTCCGGACTTGGTTTACCTCGTGCCACTTCCTCTCCAGAAACATATAAATCAATAAATGGAAGTGTATGCGAAACTGTTAGAAATCTGTTGATTACCTCAGTCGAACTGGATGATGCAACCGCAATCTTTATACCCTTGGATGTCAAAAATTGAAGCAACTCGTCCAACCCTTCTTTTTTAAAATGAGGCCCTTTAATAAACGAACTTTCTAATTCATGCTTTTGAGAACGCATATATGCTCGCCATTCCTGCACAGGTTGATCTGGATAATACTCAGCCATTTTACGGATAATATCTTGATTAGTAATCCCAATAAACTGCTCAAATAACGCTCTTTCAAATGGGAAGCCATAATAGTGAGAGGTTATCTGCCACGCTTCATAGGCCAATTTTTCCGTATCAAACATTAAGCCATCCATATCAAAAATAACTAAAGATGGAAGTTCCAAGCTGATTCTCCTTTCGTTTGAATAGATGTTTACTCAGTACTTTCCTATGATAAATTACCTCGAAACAACTCAAGATTTACCACGTTATCCGGCTGTTCTTTTTGAATGACCCTTTCAACATCAGAAACTACTTTCTCACCCATTCCTCTCAAACATTCCATTGTATATGCCGAAGTGTGTGGCGTTACAAGAACATTGTCATATTGGAAAAATGGATGGGTTTTATCAACTGGTTCCCCCTCTAAAACATCTGTAGCCAGTCCAGCGATTTTACCGCTCTCCAACGCACGCAACACAGCATCCTGCTCCCATAGTTCTCCACGTGCCGTATTAGTGATATATACGCCTTTTTTCATTAAGGCAAACTCTCTATCAGAGAGAAGATGATAGCTTTTCTGATCAACATATGCATTTAATGAAAGAATATCGGACTGAATTAATAACTCCTCTAATGCAACAGCTTCCGCTCCCTTTCGTTCTAACTGCTCTTTTGTTTGATAAGGATCGTAAGCAAGTACTCTAGCATTAAATCCATATTTAAAGATCTCACCAACCCGACTTCCTATATTGCCTAATCCTATAACACCAACTGTTTTATCAGTGATTTGCCGTCCGACAAACTGAGCCCGCTCAACCCATCGTCCTTCTTTTGCTGCTGTCGCGGCTGAAACCGTCTTCCTTACCACTGCCAACAAGTTCGTAACGGCATTTTCAGCTACCGCATCTCTTTCTACTAAAGCGGAGACAACTGTCACAATCGTACCCTTTTCTGTCGCTGCTTCAATGTCTATATTGTTATAACCAATACCATGCCGTGAAATGATCCACGTCTCGTCTTTATGTTCAAAAAATTCCCTCGTAAAAAAGGGAGTGACACTAGAAATAATGATATTAAAGCCATGTAATTTTTCAGCTAATTCTTTCCCCATAATATCTATATGAAAGGTAAATCTTTCAACTTCCCCAAGTTTTTTAAGACGCTCTAGTTGCCAAGGGAACTTTTCTCCAAAACTACTTGAATTGACAATTGCAATTTTATTTCCCATTGCTTTTATCCCTTTCTACTTCTATCAAACTGAAGAAATATCTTACCTTGTAGAGCAAGACACTAACTAAGGTAAGTTTGATTCCATCGTTATTTTTTAATCGCTTTTAATCCTTCAGTAAAAGAAACTCTTTTACTATCTGGTACAGTTTGAAAAAAAACTTCAATCCCTCTATCATCTAAACTCTTTAAACATTCAACATCATCATTCGTTAAAGCGACGGTTGGGATCACAAATTGGGCATCTCCTTTTTTAGAAACTCCCCCTATATTAAGCCTACTAACAGGAAGCCCGCTTTCAACCGCTTCTTTCACACTGGCAATATGTTTAAATAATAAAACAACGCTGTCATTTCCAAATTGATCACAATTCCATTTCTCCACAACCTCATTATTGCTGTATACTTGAATCTTCAGCCCAGATGACGAATTCGTATTAATATAAATATCTTTCATAAATTCATCTGCTGCTGTTTCATCATCAATAACATAGAGCGCATTCGTACCTAAGCCTTTTGACCATTTTGTCATGACTTGTCCATGGATTAAGCGCTCGTCAACCCTTACCAAATTAATTTTCCCCATACAGACCTCCCTTTCGACACTAAAATTTACTTCTTTAAAAAGCTCCGATTCAAATGATAGATTCCAGCAACACTTGTTCCTCGCACCGTTTCGATTAATTTTGTTGTGTCTTCTTCTGATTGAAACAAAGTCAATAATTCAATTAACATCGGCATATTGACTCCAGTTAATATATGCAAATCAAACTTGCTCAGCAGAGATAACGATACATTTGAAGGACTTCCCCCTAACAAATCGACAAGAATGACTGTTTCTAATCCCCTTTTTTCATTCTCCGCTACGAGCGCACTAGCTTCTTCACGCAAATCATCTACTGATGCGCTTGGTTTAAGCGCTAATGCACATAAATTTTCCTGCGGTCCCATAATCATTTCCGCACTTTTTATGAGCTCCTTGCCGAACTCCCCATGCGTAATCACTAAAATCGCACGCTTTGCCATATTCCCGCTCCTTTATTCTGTAGGAAACTTAACAAAAGTAAGTCGCCCACGTCCTATCATTTAAAATGATTTATACTCCATTACCGTTTTCAAAACAAAAGCTTATAAAATTCGAATTGCACCAAGGACAATTAATGTACCAGTTAGCCATAAAAGCCCTCTTGTAATATTGAATCCTTTCTTATCAAAGTATAAATAAACACCTAATACGGTTAATAACGGCAATAAACCTGGTAAGATCGAATCCAAAATATCCTGCAGAACGAATTCCTTTTCAGATAGTGTAAAAGAGAGTGAACTACTCACTTTTACATACGACCCGGCCAAGATCCCCATCATGAATAACCCAAGCACAGATAATGCATCAATCATCGTTTTAATTCGACTACCAGCTAAAATTTCTTTTGCAGCATTGCGACCTAAACCGTAGCCCATTCTAACGAAATAGTAGCCATACAAATATGTGACGAGCGTAAAGCAAATGAACGGAAACAATGCACCAATTGGACTACCTGCCATTGCCCATGGCAGAGCTATGGCAATAAAAATATATTGAACGGTACCAGAGTCAATCGCATCTCCAATACCAGCTAAAGCTCCCATCAACCCTACTTTTGTATTGTTAATCATATCAGGGCTCGGCGCTTCATCTTCCTTCCCTTCCGCAAACGCTTTTGCACGGGATTCCTCAAGAGATGCTGTAATACCTGTCAGCGTCCCTCCACCCCAAATCGCTTGTGTATTAAAAAATAATAAATGTCTTTGGTATGCTTCGCTTAAATCTTTTTTATCTTTATATAATTTCTTTAAAATTGGCATCATCCCAAATAAAAACGATGGCGCGACCATTCTGTCAAATGTATGAGGAATTTCATTTGCCCACCACCATCGTGACCAAGCTTTAAGCAAATCTTTCTTGGTGATTGGCTCTGGATAATTCTCCGGAGTTTGTCTCTTTTCTTCCGTATTCATCTGTCATCCCACCTTTTAAGTTTTTACGCCGGTTCCTTTCTTCTCGTGAATAACACATATAGACCAGCTAAAATGGCTCCAAAAATCGCATAAGTTACCGTGTTGATTTCGAGGCCCTTTAAAGCAACACTCATAAAATAGGCAAGGAAGAAAAATAAAAGTAATTCCTTTTTGCCAATTACGTGCATAATAACAGCAATTCCAAGAGCCGCAAGACCACCGCCAACCACTTCTAAAACGTGAATAACCGGCCCGTCGCTAATAGAATTAACAAAATCAGCAACAACTGGTGCTCCAAAGTAAAGAGCCACAAACACTAATGGAACATAAAGAATAAAGCTTATTACAATTGGAATAATGATTACGGAAGTAAAAATTCCTCTGTCATTGACTTCTGCTGCATACTTGTCCAATATGCGTAATGCAAACGTATTTAAAAAGAAGCGAAATTGATAAGCATAGCTGCCTAAAATTCCAACTGGCACCGCAATCGCCACTGCCTTTTCTGGAGTGAAGTCACCTAGGACAGCGACAGTTACAGCAATAGCTGCGGCAATCGCAGGTTCACTCGGTAAAGCTCCACCTGGCGCTACCGCTCCCATATAAACTAATTGAATAGCTGCTGTAATAATCATTGCTTCTGTTATATGTCCTGTCACTATCCCCACAACCAGACCTGTCATTAATGGGCTAAAGCGCAAAGTTAAGGTAGCATAGCCAATCCCACGGGACATAACAATCGCTACCCAAATGGCTATTATTAGTGCTTGACCAACGGAAAGTGTTGCCATTTGTTTGATCACTCCCTCGTATATTTAAATGTTATTAATTTCACAAACTACTACAATACTCTCCTCCTTCCCATAAAAATAGAAGTAAAACCACCATATTTATACAAAATTACTTCTTTACCACACTGTGTCCCCCAAATTCATTTCGCAGAGCGGCGACCACTTTTGCTGAGAAGCTATCTTCTTCTAAAGAACGATTTCTCATCATAAGCGACAAGGCAATAACCGGTACAGGAACTTCTAACTCAAAGGCTGCTTCTACCGTCCATTTCGCCTCGCCTGACGATGCCACCATTCCACGAATATGTTCAAGTTCAGCATCTTTTTCGAAAGCAGATGCAGTCAGTTCCATTAGCCAGCTGCGAATGACAGAACCATTGTTCCAAACTGAAGCCACTTCTGCCAAATCAAAATCGTAGCGACTTTGATTCAGCACTTGAAAGCCCTCACCAATCGCTTGCATAAAACCGTATTCAATTCCGTTATGAACCATTTTTAAGAAATGACCACTTCCAGATTCCCCCGCATATAAGCATCCTCCTTGAATGGAAATTGCTTTAAAAATTGGCTCCAGCCGTTCAAAAACGTCGCGTCTGCCACCGATCATTAAACAAGCTCCTCCATTAGCACCAGCGATGCCTCCTGATGTTCCAACGTCTAAAAAATAAATTCCCTTTTCATTAGCCTGGGCTGCACGCCGGACGGAGTCCTTATAATGCGCATTTCCTCCATCAATCACGATATCATCCGCTTTCATTTTTTGGAGGAGTTCATCTATTACCATTTCGCTAGATTTCCCCGCAGGTACCATAACCCATACCACTCTTGGATACGGCAGATTTGCCAGCATTTGCTCGATGCTATCCACAATGTGTAGACCTTTATCTTTTGCTGCTATTCTTGCTTCGCTAGATCGATCAAAACCATAGACAGAATGGCCATTGTTTGCTAAGTTTAACGCAAGGTTATATCCCATTTTCCCTAAACCAATCATGCCAATTTGCATCAAATCACTCCTTGTTAAAAACAAGTTGTATATCATTGCTCACTTTATGCACAGTAAAATAGGCAGGTCGCAAGTCTGCGATTCATCCATGCAGTCAGATGACATTATTTTTCTAAACTTTTTGTAGACGTCTTTCAGAATATCTTAAAGTGGATCGGGCAATACGGATGCCCCAACACTAGAACATTTGTTACAGCACACAAGGAGCATCGAATGTAAAGCAAAACTTTAGTTGCCCTATGCTACAATGTAAAGCTGATTGTAGCTAATCAATAAACCAGTTATTCGAATTACTTTGGAGCTTTCATTTCATACCAAGAATGGAACAAAATTGCTATTAGTTTCCCCCTGTCCATTCTGACATGGGACAATCTAATAAATCTGTGTCATTTACAGCTAGGAGCGATTCAGTATATGAAGCCTCGCTCTCTGATTGATAAACGTATAAGTATGAGTGAGCAAAGCTCCTTTTGTTTATGATACTGATATGAAGGCGCGGCCAAACAAACACGCATATACGTGTGATTAAAATCAACCCAATGTAGACATACGTATGCCTTTATTTCCAAACTAAATCAAAGCAGAATGCAAGGAGCCCTTTTCTAAGAAAACATATTATTCATAGCACTTTAACTTAGGTGTCAAGCAATTAAATTAAAAATACGCAATTTCATATTTCACAAAAAATATTTGCAGCTATTTAGCACCGGTGAACAAATATCATTTGTTAATTAAAATTATACACGTTTTTACGTGTGAGTTAACAAAAATAATCGAATTTTCGTATATAAACACGTATTTTCGTACGAAAGGAGAAAAAATTGGTGAAAAATATCGAAAATATTGGAGAGCGGATCAAATTATTAAGAGATAAACATGGATTATCTCAGGCTGCTTTTGCAAAAAGAATTGGTGTTTCCGCTGGAAATGTTGGAGACTGGGAAAGCGAGAAAAAGAAATCTCTGCCTGGCGCCAAAGCTATCTATGCAATTACGAAGGAGTTTGACGTAACTGCGGATTGGCTGCTGACTGGAAAGGAATACGTAGTGGATTCACTGTTTAATAACGGAAATATCGTGATCCAGGATGATAAACCTGCAATCAGTCCCTCCAAAGACAGAGGAACTACGAACAACACAGATACGAAAGAAATCGTGAATCTAACGGCAGAAGCAAAAGAGTTAATTACGATATTTAACAGCTTAAATAAGCGTGACGCTGCTGAATTATTAATGATTGCCCGGATGAAAAAAGAACTCGGTAACGGATAAAAGAAGGGCGCTAATGATGAAGATATCCTTCATCATTAGCGCCCTTCTTAAACTCCTGTGCGAGTAATAGTAATGTCGTCTCTTATTTCAGTTCTCGTCTATTTAATATAGAAAAGAGTTGCGGGGTTAGATGTCTTTATACTTAAAAGTTTGTTTCCAAATTCAATAAATTTTTAGAGACTAAAACCAGCTCATTTAGTGTAGAACGATAAAAAAAACTGTTGACCTAATGTCAACAGCTTTTTTTATGACCCGTACGGGATTCGAACCCGTGTTACCGCCGTGAAAGGGCGGTGTCTTAACCACTTGACCAACGGGCCTGAAATGGCGGAGAAGGAGGGATTTGAACCCTCGCGCCGGTTACCCGACCTACACCCTTAGCAGGGGCGCCTCTTCAGCCACTTGAGTACTTCTCCATATGGCTCCGCGGGTAGGATTCGAACCTACGACCGATCGGTTAACAGCCGATTGCTCTACCACTGAGCTACCGCGGAAAATTATTATTTCATTCCTCTACCTTGATTACTTTCTGATTGTCCTCATCTCAGAATGCTAGTTCAAGTAGCAGCTCGATGAGTACAACTCGCAACACATTCATGATGCTTTTGCTCGTTGCTCTACCACTGAGCTACCGCGGAATACGATACAAATCTCATGTTCTAGCTTCTATAAATTACAAAAGCAAAGATGGTGGGCCTAAATGGACTCGAACCATCGACCTCACGCTTATCAGGCGTGCGCTCTAACCAGCTGAGCTATAGGCCCCTTTTGGAGCGGGTGATGGGAATCGAACCCACGACAACAGCTTGGAAGGCTGTGGTTTTACCATTAAACTACACCCGCATATTGAAAGCTTCTTTACTTCACTAACGCTTCGTAAAAAAGCTTTGATGGCTCAGGACGGAATCGAACCGCCGACACAAGGATTTTCAGTCCTTTGCTCTACCGACTGAGCTACTGAGCCATCATGATATTAATCCTACATATAGTTGGTCATTGTCCTTCGCCCTCATCTCAGAATATTTTTCAAGATGATGCTCGATGAGTGCGCTGGATGTTTATCCTTGCCGTTTATTCATCGTGCTCTACCGACTGAGCTACTGAGCCAACATATGTAAATGGCGGTCCGGACGGGACTCGAACCCGCGACCTCCTGCGTGACAGGCAGGCATTCTAACCAACTGAACTACCGGACCAAAGCTTTTTCGACGTAGGAGAAAAAAGCTTTCCTCTGTCTTTTTCGACGTAGGAGAAAATAGCTTTCCTCTGTCTTTTTCAACGTTAAGTGAAAATAACTTTTTCTTTATCCTTTCGACGAAAGAAAAATATCTTTCTTTATTTCCTCAAGTCTTATTTAATTGAAAAAGTCGATTGCGGAGGCAGGATTTGAACCTGCGACCTTCGGGTTATGAGCCCGACGAGCTACCAGACTGCTCCACCCCGCGATAATAGTATATACCTAGATAAGCACATGCTACTAGATAGCTTATTGACTGTCCCGATTTCAGTATGCTTACTCAAGGAAGCACTTCAATCGGTACAACTCGCAGTTTACTCAGTGAAGTAACGCTTGTTGCTCCACCCCGCGATAATAGTAAAAGTGATATGGCGGAGGAAGAGGGATTCGAACCCCCGCGCGGTTTAACCCGCCTGTCGGT
>NZ_VTQX01000025.1 GCF_008764295.1 Bacillus methanolicus
CAGAGGTGGAAGCATGGTGACATGTGGAGCTGACTGATACTAATCGTTCGAGGACTTAACCAATTAGGTTACTCGGTCTTTTTCTTCTTCATCCATTATCTAGTTTTGAAGGTACAAAGCTTTTTGCGTAAGCAACTAAGTTTCATCACCTTTAACCCAATAGTCCGGTGGCGATAGCGAGAAGGTCACACCCGTTCCCATACCGAACACGGAAGTTAAGCTTCTCAGCGCCGATGGTAGTTAGGGGACGATCCCTTGTGAGAGTAGGACGCTGCCGGGCGAAGTAAAAAGAGTATCCGCAAGGGTACTCTTTTTTTGATCTGAATGTCCGAAAGGACAAGAAATAAAACGGTAATCCCAATCGCGCAACCTTTTTTAGTTAACCGGGACAGCGATATAATCGGTCTTAATTAAAATGAAAAAAGCCCCTGTTAAAGGGGGCTATTAGGAATAAATTTCTGGTGCGTTGATTTTTCGCAATTTTTTTAAGTAGAATTTATATTGAGGGTCGTTTGTTTCTGTTGAAATGATGCTTTTTTCACAGTCAGAGCAGATAAAGGATGTGTATAAATAGATGCCTTTCCATTTGTATTGCTCACAGATGACACAGCAAGTTTCCCCAGGTTGGTTATTTAATAACGTGTTCACTATGACTCCACCTCCACAAAACTATTCTGCCCATGAATCCCCCGATATATAACAATTTTTAGAATATTCTCGTGCTCTAAGAGGATTAAGTAAATATGAGTTACTTAATGAAGATGTTAATTTAGTGTATGTTAAGAAGGAGCAGACATTGTATGTCTTTTTATAAGATTTTGATTAAATTGTGTTGGTGTGGGAATTTAAGATAAAATAGACGAGTAATAGAAATTAGGACAGAGCAAAATGGAGATATAAAATGAATCAGAATGATACCCCGCTGTTTACTGCCTTGGAAAATCATTATAAAAAAAGGCCGATCTCTTTACATGTTCCGGGGCATAAAAATGGCTTGTTACTAAAGGCCGATCAGTTTTTTCAAGGAATTTTACATATTGATGCTACGGAATTGACAGGTTTGGATGATTTACATGCTCCTGAGGGCGTGATTGAGGAAGCGGAAAGTTTATTGGCGAATGCCTTTCACGCATCGAAAAGTTTCTTTCTTGTAAATGGTACGACAGTTGGAAATTTGGCAATGATGATGGCGACCCTAGAGGAAGGGGATACGGTTTTTATTCAGAGGAATTGTCATAAATCAATTCTTAATGCGTTGGAGCTGACAAAGGCAAGGCCTGTTCTTTTAGGACCTGAATACGATCCTGAATGGAAGGTGTCAGGAGGAGTTGCACTTGAAACCATTAAGGAAGCGTATGAATGCTATCCAGAGTGCCGAGCCATTGTGTTAACCTACCCGAATTATTATGGAATGACGTATGATCTTAAAGGGATAATTGATTTTGCCCATCGTTATAAAATTCCGGTATTAGTGGATGAGGCACATGGAGCTCATTTTATTGGCATAGAAGGGTTTCCATCATCTGCGGTAGCATTAGGCGCTGATGTCGTAGTGCAGTCGGCTCATAAAACATTGCCTGCGATGACAATGGGATCTTTTTTACACGTTAACAGCCAGTATGTATCAATGGAGAAAATAGCTCATTATTTACGAGTGTTGCAATCAAGCAGCCCCTCTTATCCGATCATGGCTTCTTTAGATCTGGCGAGGAAATATATTGCCACCTATACAAGTAGCGATGCACAATATACAAAAGAACGGCTTGCCAGCTTTAAAAAGGATTTGCAAACATTAGAATTCATAAAAGTGCTGGAATATCCGAATCAAGATGGGGATCCACTAAAGCTAACGGTTCAATCGAATTGCAGCTATACAGGGTATGAATTACAGCAGCTTTTTGAAGAAAAGGGAATTTACGCAGAAATGGCCGAGCCGAATAATATTCTCTTTGTCCTGCCACTTTTGAAAAAGGATGCAGAATTTCCATTTGGTGACATCATCACAAGGCTAAAAGGATTACGAATTCAAGCAGCTAAGAAAAGAGAAAGAACTCGTTATTTTAACAAGAAAAGAATTTCGACTCTATATCGTGTACAATCACATAAGAAAGCATTATTTCCGATTGAAGATTCAGCTGGTTCAGTTTGTGCAGAAGCGATCATTCCATATCCCCCAGGAATTCCTTTATTGCTTCCAGGAGAAAAAATTACAGCTGAGGATGTAGAGGGTTTGCAGTTGCTGTTAGAGTCAGGAGCTAGGTTTCAAGGCGGAGAAAATTTAGTAGAAGGAAAGATTACGGTTTTTGATAAATTGGAGGATAATAATGACTAGAGGTTTATTTATTACATTAGAGGGGCCGGATGGAGCTGGCAAAACAACGATATTAAACCGACTTGCCGAAAGGTTTCAAAAGGATGGCAAAAAGGTATTACATACTAGGGAGCCTGGTGGTATTGAAATTGCCGAGCAAATTAGAAAAGTGATTTTAGATAAGGACAATACAGCAATGGATTCTAGAACAGAGGCACTATTATACGCTGCGGCACGGAGACAGCATTTAGTGGAAAAGGTACAGCCCGCTTTAGAAGAAGGCTATGTCGTTTTATGTGATCGCTTTGTAGACAGCTCATTGGCTTATCAAGGATATGCACGAAAATTGGGCATTGATGAGGTGTACAGCATTAATCAATTTGCTATTGCTGATATGATGCCAAATTTAACCTTATATTTTGATATTGATCCAAAGGTTGGGCTAGAGAGAATTAATAGAAGCAATGAGCGGGAAGTGAATCGATTAGATTTGGAGAAACTTCAATTTCATGAGGATGTGCGGGAAGGCTATCACATTCTTTTACAGAGATTTCCACAGAGAATCAAAAAAATAAATGCTGAGCAGGAACTGGAGCGTGTATATGAGGAAGCTTATAAGGAGGTTGCAGCCCTTATTCGTACTCAACCATGATGAAATCAGTAAAAAAATTGGAGAGGCTTTGTTCATTAACAAAATCATTCATATAAATTCCTGTTATAATATACATAATATAAATGGATACTAAGGAGTTGATAGGATGAAGTTAATTATTGCAGTTGTACAGGATCAAGATAGCAATCGTTTATCAAGTGCACTTGTCGATCATAATTTCAGAGCAACAAAGTTAGCCAGTACCGGTGGGTTTTTGAAGTCCGGTAATACGACTTTTTTGATCGGAACAGAAGATATACGTGTTGATAAAGCTTTACAAATCATTAAGGACAACTGTCAATCGAGAGATCAGCTAGTGGCGCCTGTTTCTCCGATGGGGGGAAGTGCTGACTCCTACGTACCGTATCCAGTTGAAGTGGAAGTGGGAGGAGCGACTGTGTTTGTGCTCCCAATTGAACAATTCCACAATTTCTAAATGCAATAATTTAGTAAGAATAAGCGATGTCAAAGGTAATCAATGCATTATTCAGACTCCATAAAACGTATGACCCCAATGTTTTATGGAGTCAGGATTATCAGATAGTTAATAAAAATAAGTGAGATGATATAGTTTGAACACGTGGGAAAGCTATGAAACGATCCAGCCAACCGTTTTGAGAATGTTGAAGAATAGTATAAAAAAAGGTCGGTTAGCCCACGCGTATTTATTTGAGGGAATGCGGGGGACAGGGAAAAAAGATGTTAGTCTCCTCTTATCGAAAAGTTTGTTTTGTACGCAGCCTGTTGATGGATATATGCCATGTGAGGTTTGCCATAATTGTAAACGGATTAATAGCGGGAATCATCCTGATATTCATATAGTGGAGCCGGATGGGGCATCGATAAAAAAGCAACAAATACAAATGTTGCAGGAGGAATTTGCTAAGACTGGCGTTGAATCGAAGAAAAAAGTGTACACGATTGTTCATGCTGACCGCATGACCGTTAACGCTGCTAACAGTCTCTTAAAGTTCCTAGAGGAACCGACTTCTGAAACAACGGCTATTTTACTAACTGAGCAAACGCAGAAAATACTTCCGACTATTCTTTCGCGATGTCAAATTGTGACATTTAAGCAGTTATCCTCTGAACATCTTATCCAAAAACTAGTGGAAAGGGGAGTTTCTGAAAAAAAGGCTCCTATTATTGCCCAGCTTACCAATAATTTGGATGAAGGACTTGCACTAAGTAATGATGAATGGTTTGCACAAGCTCAAAAAATAGTGTTAAAATTATATGAAGTATTAAGAAAGAATCCATTGGAGGCATTAGTCTCCCTGCAGGAGGATTGGTTCTTACACTTTAAAGATAAAGAGCAATACGATCAAGGATTAGACTTGTTACTTCTAGTTCTGAAGGATTTATTATATATACAACACGGGAAGCAAACCCAGGTTGTTTATTTGGACGAAAGAGATCGTCTCGAACAATTTGCGTTGCAAACATCTGCAAAAAGATTGGCAAGTCAAATGGCCGCCGTTTTAGATGCAAAAAGAAGGCTGCACGCAAATATGAATCCACAGCTGCTGTTAGAGCAGCTTGTGTTACAATTGCAGGAGGGATCATCATTTGTATAATGTAGTGGGAGTCCGCTTTAAAAAAGCGGGGAAAATCTATTATTTTGATCCCGGAGATCTCTTAATTCAAAAGGACGATTTCGTCATTGTGGAGACGGTTAGGGGAGTTGAGTACGGTCGAGTGGTCATCGGCCCTAAGCAGGTCGAAGAACACGATGTGGTTCTCCCACTTAAAAAAGTTCTGAGAATTGCAGATCAAAAGGATCGGCTTATCGTCGAAGAGAACAAACAGTCTGCCAAGGAAGCGTATGAGGTTTGTTGTGAGAAGGTCAACTTACATGAGCTTGATATGAAGCTGGTAGATGTAGAATATACCTTTGACCGCAATAAGGTTATTTTCTATTTTACTGCCGATGGACGGGTTGATTTCAGAGAGCTCGTTAAGGATCTGGCCGCGATTTTTAGAACACGAATTGAGCTAAGGCAAATCGGGGTAAGAGATGAAGCGAAAATGCTAGGTGGAATTGGGCCATGTGGCAGAATGCTTTGCTGCTCCAGCTTTTTAGGGGATTTTGAACCTGTATCCATTAAAATGGCTAAGGATCAAAACCTATCCCTTAATCCAACGAAAATTTCCGGTTTATGCGGCCGACTTATGTGTTGTTTAAAATATGAAAACGACGAATATGAAACGGCTAAGGAACAGCTACCTGATGTGGGTGAAATCATTGGTACTCCAGCAGGATTAGGGAAAGTGGTTGGATTAAATATTTTAGAACGTATTTTACAAGTAGAAATGCTAGAACAAGAGCGTGTCCTCGAATATACACTGGATGAAATATTAAAGGAAGGCGCTATGTAGGAGATCCACGGACGATTGAGGTGGAAGGCGTGAATAAAAAGGAAATCTTTGATTCAGTGAGTAATATGGAAGTGCAGATAGGGCAGCTGTATCAACAGCTTGGTGAGTTAAAAGAACATTTAGCAGAAATTCTTGAAGAGAACAACTCATTAAAGCTAGAGAATGATCATCTAAGACGTCGGCTGGAGCATACCTCTAATGCAGCGAAAAAGAGTCAGGCTAAGCAGCAAGCGAAAGCTGCAGAGCAGCTTGATGAAAAAGCAGTAGATATCGGGGAAGGGTATGATAATTTAGCAAGACTTTATCAGGAAGGCTTCCACATTTGTAATTTGCATTTTGGAAGCCCTCGTAAAGAAGGCGATTGTCTTTTTTGCTTATCTTTTCTTAATAAGAAGTAATTTGGGTCTTCCTTTATGAGGGAGACCATTTTTCTGCATATAAGTTACACAACGAGTAATGCCAGTCACTCAGCATGCTCTAGCTCCCTGTTTATGATAGGAATTGTCAGCAACAGTTATTAAGGAAGCACGTTAAAGCTACTTCTTGTGGGTGTGAACTAAAAAAAACTGGAGGAAAAAGAATGGTCCAATTAAAAGACGATGAGCGTTTGGATTATTTATTGGCAGAAGATTTGCGGATTATTCAAAGTCCGTCCGTCTTTGCTTTTTCATTGGACGCTGTCTTGCTTGCCAAGTTTGTTTATGTCCCGATACAGAAAGGGAAAATTATTGATTTATGCAGTGGAAATGGTGTGATTCCTCTTTTTCTCAGTACGAGAACAAAAGGAGAGATAACAGGTGTTGAGATACAGGAGCGCTTGTACGATATGGCGAAGAGAAGCTTTCAGTATAATGAGCTGGATGATCGCCTCCAGATGATTCATGGAAATATTAACGATATGCCGCAAAAATTGGGGATGGGCAAGTATGATGTCGTTACTTGCAACCCTCCTTATTTTCCAACTCCATCGAAAGAAGAAATCAATGAAAATGAGCATTTAGCCATTGCTCGTCATGAAATATTCTGTACATTGGAGGATGCCATTCGCGTGTCAAGCCAGCTTGTGAAGCAGGGGGGAAAGGTAGCGTTTGTCCATCGACCAGGGAGATTATTGGATATGATTACATTGATGAGGCAATATCGGTTAGAGCCTAAAAAAGTTCAATTTGTCTATCCGAAGCAAGGGAAGGAAGCCAATACGCTGTTAGTAGAAGCAATAAAAGATGGGAAGGCAGACTTGAAGATTCTCCCGCCTCTTGTTGTTTACCATGATGATAATGAGTATACGGCTGAAATAAAGGATATCCTGTTTGGAGATAAGCAGTAAATGAGATGGGGTGTAAAAATATGTGGCAGCAAAAGAGCTTTGAAAATGAACAACAAAAGGGAATTCTATATTTAGTTCCCACACCGATTGGCAATTTAGAGGATATGAGCTTTCGGGCAGTGCGTCTTTTAAAAGAAAGTGACTACATTGCTGCAGAGGATACAAGAAACACGAAAAAGCTTTGCAATCATTTTGAGATTTCCACCCCTGTGGTGAGCTATCATGAACATAATAAGGAAGCGAGTGGGGCAAAGCTGATTGAAAGGCTTAAAGAAGGGGGAAAAATAGCGTTAGTAAGCGATGCTGGGATGCCAACGATTTCGGATCCTGGTTATGAATTAGTTGTAGCAGCAGTGAATGAACAATTAACGGTCGTTCCCCTTCCAGGAGCAAATGCTGCTTTAACAGCCCTGATTGCCTCAGGATTAGCGACGCAACCATTTTATTTTTATGGATTTTTGCCTAGACAAAAGAAAGAGAAAATGAAAGAACTGGAAGAATTGTCAAAGATGATGTCTACGCTCATTTTATATGAATCTCCGCATCGATTAAGGGAAACGCTTGAGCAACTTTACGCCGTATTTGGCGAAAGGCAAATTTCACTTTGTCGTGAGCTAACAAAGCGATATGAAGAATTTATTCGAGGTACCATTAGTGAAGTGATACAGTGGGCGTCTAGTGATGAAGTTCGAGGGGAGTTTTGCCTCATTATTGAAGGAAGCAATAAGCGGGCAGAAGAAAAAAATACATGGTGGAAAGAGCTGTCGCTTCGGGAACATATTGAGCACTATATGACAGAACAAGGCCTTTCATCGAAAGAGGCCATTAAACAAACGGCAAAGGATCGAAATATGAATAAGAGAGATGTTTATCATGCCTTCCATATTGAAGGTTAGAGGGCAAAACAAAAAGGCTTCTTAAAGAAAAGAAGCCTTTACATATAGGTTTTTTCATAAATGTCTTAAGCTTTTGCTGTTTGGAAAGCTTCTTGAATTTCTTTTAAAAGCTTTTCAGCGCCGTCACGGCTTAAAATTAGTTTGCCATCAGCAAATGTTACATTATCATCAGAAACTTCTCCAGTAACTTGACAAGTCATGTTAGGCTTATATTTCTTCAAAACAATGCGCTCATCATCTACATAAATTTCTAATGCGTCCTTTTCTGCAATACCTAATGTACGTCTTAGTTCGATTGGAATAACCACACGACCAAGCTCATCAACCTTACGAACAATACCTGTAGATTTCATTTAAATAATCTCCTCTCAATCTCCAAAAATTTTTCTCTATCTATTTCTTTTCGTCATTATTCGACAAATTTCTTCCTAGATACAATAATAACAGTTATTCCCATAAACGTCAATAATTTTATATCCATTTTTTTAGTAATTACTGGAACCGTCAAAATCTTTATTTTCAACAATACAAGAAATAATACGAGTACATTTACTAGTTTTTGGTGGTCTATTTATTTTTTTTTAAAAATTTTTTTTGCAACGGTGAAAGTGTAAAAAACAGAACCACTATAAAAGGAAGAGCAGGTTGCACATTTTCTTATTTTTATGTATATTTTGATGATAGAATAGGTAAAGATGACGAGTGTACTGGCTTAGTTTTATCTATTTTTTTGAGAGTGTCGTGGAATTATTGTAAATGTACCCCATTTGTAATCCAGTTAAACACAATTCGTCCATTTTTTTCTAAAATATATAATAGCGACTTTTGAGGAATCTTCTTAAAAAAGGTACCTAATTAATCTAAATCCCTATGAGGAGGGACCATTATAGTGGAACAAAAGAAGACATTTTATTTAACAACACCAATTTATTATCCGAGCGGAAACCTACATATTGGTCATGCTTATACAACAGTAGCAGGCGATGCAATGGCGCGTTATAAGCGTTTACGTGGTTTTGATGTGATGTACTTAACGGGAACGGATGAGCATGGACAAAAGATTCAGCAGAAAGCTCAAGAAAAAGGGGTTACTCCTCAAGAGTACGTTGATGAAATTGTGGCAGGTATACAGGAACTTTGGAAAAAGCTTGATATTTCCTATGATGATTTTATTCGTACAACACAGGATCGTCATAAAGCGGTGGTCGAAAAAATTTTTGCTCAATTGCTTGAGCAAGGGGATATTTATTTAGATCAGTATGAAGGCATGTATTGTACGCCATGTGAGTCTTTTTTTACTGAAAGACAATTAAATGAAGGAAAATGTCCTGATTGTGGAAGACCAGTTGAGAAGGTAAAGGAAGAATCCTATTTCTTCAAGGTAAGTAAATATGCTGATCGCTTGCTTCAATATTATGAAGAAAATCCACAGTTCATACAACCAGAATCTCGTAAAAATGAGATGATTAATAATTTCATTAAACCAGGGCTCGAGGATTTAGCTGTTTCTAGAACGACTTTTGATTGGGGCATCAAGGTTCCTGGTAATCCTAAGCATGTCATATATGTGTGGATTGATGCGCTTTCTAACTATATTACTGCATTAGGATATGGTACGGGAGATGAAGCGAAATTCAACAAATACTGGCCTGCTGATTTCCATTTAGTTGGGAAGGAAATCGTACGTTTCCATACGATTTACTGGCCTATTATGTTAATGGCACTAGACTTGCCGCTACCGAAAAAAGTATTTGCCCATGGCTGGCTATTGATGAAGGATGGGAAAATGTCTAAGTCAAAAGGGAATGTCGTTGATCCGGTTACCCTTATTGATCGCTATGGTTTAGATGCTCTAAGATATTATTTGCTTCGTGAAGTTCCGTTTGGCGCTGATGGAGTGTTTACACCGGAAGGGTTTGTTGAAAGAATCAATTTTGATTTAGCAAATGATTTAGGAAATCTTCTTAATCGGACTGTTGCGATGATTGATCGTTATTTTGATGGAGTGATTCCTGCTTATAAGGGCTCAGACGGAGAGTATGATAAGCTGCTTCTTCAGGTCAACCTTGAGACGGTTCAAAAATATGAAGAGGCCATGGAAAATATGGAGTTTTCAGTGGCGTTAACTGCTCTATGGCAGCTTGTGAGCCGAACAAACAAATATATAGATGAAACACAGCCGTGGGTGTTGGCAAAAGAAGAAAAAACAGAAGCGTTAGGATCGGTCATGGCACATTTGGCTGAGTCATTAAGAAGGGTAGCAATTATGCTGCAGCCGTTTTTAACAAGAACACCTAATGGCATCTTTGAGCAACTGAATGTGGAGAAAGCTTTAACAACATGGGAAAGTTTAGAGACATTCGGAGCAATTGGAGAAGGTGTCAAAGTCGCAAAAGGAAATCCGTTGTTTCCTCGTCTAGATTTAGAAGAAGAGGTTGCCTTTATTAAGGAAAAAATGCAAGGAGCCGCTCCTGCTCAAGTCGAGGAGAAAAAAGAAGAAGTACTCGACAGTGAAGAGATTACGATTGATGACTTCATGAAGGTTGATTTACGTGTGGCCCAGGTGTTGGAAGCGGAGCCTGTGAAAAAAGCTGATAAGTTACTTAAATTGCAGCTTGATTTAGGCTATGAAAAGCGTCAAGTTGTATCGGGGATTGCACAATTTTATAAACCGGAGGAGCTTGTCGGAAGAAAAGTCGTTTGTGTTACAAACCTGAAGCCGGTTAAGCTTAGAGGAGAACTTTCTCAAGGGATGATATTGGCAGGCTCGAAGGATGGCGAATTATCGCTTGCTACCATTGCTGAGTCTTTACCATTAGGTGCACGAGTTAAGTAAAAATGTTTGCAAGGAGCATAGAAATGTTTCACGTGTAACAAACTTGCACGAAACATTTCTATGTTTTCTTTTGTTTAAATAATAAATTGAATTGATACAATAAGATTATTCTTAAAAAAGAACTTTCTTGCGATAATTTATGTGTTTTTGCGCTGTTTTTCTAAAATATTAATAGGCTGATACATGAAAAAGAAAAGAAAAAGAAAAGTTTGTAACACAAAAATAATATATGAAATGAAGGGAGAATTTTGATGTTATTTGACACACACGCCCATTTAAATGCTGAACAATTTGCTGAGGATTTAGAGGAAGTTATAGCAAGGGCTCAAGAAAATGGGGTAGAGAATATGGTCATTGTTGGATTTGATCGCCCGACGATTACTAGAGCAATGGAACTGGTAGAAAAATATGATTTTATGTATGCCAGTGTAGGCTGGCACCCAGTTGATGCCATTGATATGAATGACGAGGATTTAGCATGGATTGAAGACCTTTCAAGCCATCCAAAGGTAGTGGCCATTGGAGAGATGGGGCTTGATTATTATTGGGATAAGTCGCCAAAGGAGATTCAAAAAGAAGTATTTCGAAAGCAAATTCAGCTTGCGAAAAAGGTGAATTTGCCAATTGTTATACATAATCGGGAGGCGACAGCAGATATTGTGGAGATTTTAAAAGAGGAGGGTGCCTCTGAAGTTGGAGGGATCATGCACTGTTTTAGCGGGAGTGTTGAGGTAGCTCAAGAATGCCTAAACATGAATTTCTATATTTCGCTTGGAGGACCGGTTACGTTTAAAAATGCAAGAAAACCAAAGGAAGTAGCTGAAGCAGTTCCGCTGGAAAAACTGTTAATTGAAACGGATTGTCCTTATTTAGCTCCTCATCCTTACAGAGGAAAACGAAATGAACCAGGTTATGTCAAACTTGTGGCAGAACAAATTGCAGAGTTAAAAGGGATTTCTTATGAAGAAGTTGCCAGAATTACAACGGCAAATGCAAAAAAATTATTCGCCATAAAATGATATAGAATGCTGTCGAAATACAAGGATGCTTGTCCAAATGAATTCCTATTCTAAAAAGTTCTACATGTCTTCTTTTCTTCATAGGATAACCATGTCGATAAGTCCCTCTTTCCTTTTTTGGATATATTTCGCATAATAGGGAATATGTTTGGAGGGTGGAGGGTTGACATGTGCAGGTTAAGTTCTATATAATCACTCGAGAGAGAAGGAGGCGTTTTTCATCGTAATCAAAAACATGAAAAACCTGTTTTCCAAGTCTTTGAGTAAAAGGAAATTAGCCGTTGTAGGAGCTAGTTTCGTAGTTTTTGTTGCAGCTTTTGGGTTTGTTTTCTATGAAACTACGAAAAAAACTGTAGCATTAACGCTAGACGGTCAAGAGAAGATTGTTAAAACACACGCAGGAACAATTAAAGAAGTACTAGAGGAATTAAACATTTCTCTTCACTCAGAAGACTATGTGTCTCCATCAGCCGATACGAAGGTCAAGGATAATCTAAAGGTTGAATGGAAACCAGCAAAGCAGGTTCAGATGGTTAAGGAAAACGAAAAGAAACAAGTCTGGACAACAGCTAATACGGTTGAAGAATTTTTAAAAGAGCAAAATGTTTCTTTAAACGAACATGATAAGATTCAACCAACAATCGATACAGAGATAAAAAACGACTTACAAATCAAAATAGATAGAGCATTTTCTGTCACACTGAATGACGGTGGAAAAGAAAAGCAGGTATGGTCCACTTCGACTACGGTCGCTGACTTTTTATCACAACAAGAAATCAAGCTGAATGAATTAGACCGAGTTGAGCCAAATATGGATGAAACAGTCAAAGAAGACGCTACTATTAACGTCATTCGAGTTGAAAAGGTCACCGATGTAGTGGAAGAACCAGTTAGATTTGCTGTTGTCACGAAACAGGATAGTAGCCTTGCCAAAGGAACGGAAAAAACCGTTACAAATGGGCAAGAGGGACTACTTAAGAAGGAATACGAAGTTGTCTTGGAAAACGGGAAAGAAGTGTCCCGTAAATTACTTAAAGAGTCAACTTTGAAAGAAAAGCGCGATCAAGTTGTAGCGGTTGGCACGAAAACTGTTGCACAAACCGTATCACGCGGGTCGAATGGTAATGTGAGTAGAGAATTTACAGTAAGTTCTACAGCCTACACAGCTAACTGTAATGGCTGCTCAGGTATTACCGCAACAGGATATAATTTGAAGGCGAACCCAGGCGCAAAAATCATTGCAGTCGATCCGAGAGTTATTCCTTTGGGAACAAAGGTATATGTTGAAGGATATGGCTATGCAATAGCTGCGGATACTGGCTCAGCCATCAAGGGCAACAAGATTGATGTATTCTTTTCTTCCCAGTCTGCTGCTTATCGCTGGGGTAGGAAAAATGTTAAGATTAAGATCTTGAATTAAGATCGTACGCACTTATAAAAAGTCATGCTGAGCAGGGGGGGCGTCCTCTGCTTTTTTTGTTTTTTGCGCAATTTTTCTTTACACTAATATAGACGATTAAGATTACAAAAATGTTTCAAATATATTTGTTTTTTTTCAAAAAAATTATAAGATTTTTCAGGTAGGGTTCATTGTGTACGAATCAGGATGAGGAGGATTTATGAAAATAAAAGAGATTATTGTGGTGGAAGGGAAAGATGATACAACTGCGATAAAAAGAGCGATAGATGCAGATACGATTGAAACGAATGGTTCGGCCGTAACTATGGAAACGATCGCGCAGATTGAGTTGGCCCAAAAGACAAGAGGGGTGATCATTTTTACTGATCCTGATTATCCGGGTCAAAAAATACGACAAACCATTGCTCGCCATGTTCCAGATTGTAAGCATGCTTTTATAACAAAGGAAGCAGCGCTCCATAAGCATGGGAGGGGAGTTGGCGTAGAGCATGCTTCTCCGGAGGAAATTCGCCGGGCATTAAAGGATGCTCATCATATGATGGATGATGCAAAAGAGATCATTACGAAAGACGATCTTATGAATGCTGGGTTAGTCGGTGGACCTCGTGCAAAAGAAAGGCGAGAAAAACTAGGCAAGCTGTTGAAGATCGGGTATACGAATGGTAAACAGTTGCATAAGCGGCTGCAGATGTTTCAAATAACGGAGGCAGCATTCTCAGCAGCGATTCAAGTTATTCAACAGGAGGAAAAAGATGAATAAAGATATTGCTACCCCCGTTAGGACACGTGAGATTCTAGAAAAATACGGTTTTTCTTTTAAGAAAAGCTTGGGACAAAATTTCTTAATTGATACCAATATTCTTAATCGAATTGTTGATCACGCAAATCTTACTGATGAGTCAGGAGTAATCGAGGTAGGTCCAGGAATCGGTGCCCTTACGGAGCAGATTGCTCGCAGAAGTAAAAAGGTCGTTGCTTTTGAAATAGACCAGAGACTATTGCCGATATTAGAAGAGACATTATCTCCTTATGGGAATACAAAAATTATCCATTCAGATGTTTTGAAAGTGGATGTTGCCTCTATGATGGCAACAGAGTTTGCTGGGATTACGGATGTCATGGTTGTAGCGAATCTTCCTTATTATGTGACTACACCAATCATTATGAAGCTTTTGGAGGAGAAGTTGCCAATTCGAGGAATTGTTGTGATGCTGCAAAAAGAAGTAGCAGAAAGAATAGCAGCAAAACCAGGAACGAAGGATTACGGCTCTCTCTCCATTGCAGTTCAGTATTATACGGAGGCTGAGACTGTGATGATTGTACCGAAAACGGTTTTCGTTCCTCAGCCGAATGTTGACTCGGCCGTGATCCGGCTGACAGTTAGAGCAACTCCAAAGGTGCCTGTAAAGAGTGAAGCATTCTTTTTCCAAATCACGAAGGCAAGCTTTGCCCAAAGGAGAAAGACGATTTTAAACAATTTGACTAGTCAGCTTCCTGAAGGAAAGGAGAAAAAGGAGGAAATTCTTTCAGCATTAAGCCAGGTTAATATTGAACCGACAAGAAGGGGAGAGACTTTGTCGATCGAAGAATTCGCCGCATTAAGCGATGCGTTGCTGCCACATTTTCAATAAAACCGTTACGTAAGGGGTGTCTAATCGGCTAATTTTAGCTGGTTGGACACCCTTTAAACATGAAAACTATTTCGCAAGCGCGCTGCTTCTTAAAGTGCCGCTAAATGCCAATAGCAAAAAGGGAACGCCGTACAGATTCCCGCTCAAAAACATTTTTTTACGAACTTGTTATTTGGTGGTGTTATTCGAACTTTTCCTAAATACTCCGTTAAAAGCACATGTTTTTTGTCCAATGCATATTTTAAAAAAAACAACTAGATTTTTATTTGTTCATCCCTCTATAAAAGGGGGCTCTATTTGTGCTAATTGGAGTGACGTTCAGTGACGATTAAACTCATGGATGTTGTTGGGAGAATTTCTTATAAATGTGATATTTTATTTCGTGTCATCGATATTAAAGAAGAAAATGGTCAAAAAAAAGCAGTGCTGTATGGTGAGGATTTTCGTTTAATAGCGGATGCCCCTTATGAAGATCTGCTGTTGATTGACCAAATGAAGAGGATGGAATTAACGCAGGAGTTTCGTTCTTTAGAGGAGCAATCCTTTCGCTTGTTTAAACAGGACATTGATTTATTAAAGCAAAGGCAAGAGTACGATACGACGGAAGGCTATAAAATGAAGGTCAACTACTTTCAACTTCCCGGCCGTGTTCTTCATATTGATGGAGATCCATCTTATCTGAAAAAATGTTTAAGCCTTTATGAAAAGATCGGCATACCTGTGACTGGGATTCATTGTAATGAAAAGGAAATGCCGCAAAGAATAAGCCATCTTATTGAATATTATCGCCCAGATATATTGGTTATTACTGGACATGATGCTTACTCTAAATCAAAGGGAGCGATTGGGGATATCAACGCCTACCGGCACTCGAAGTTCTTTGTTCAAACGGTGAGAGAGGCAAGGAGGAAGATTCCGAACTTAGATCAGTTGGTGATTTTTGCTGGTGCTTGCCAATCCCATTTTGAGTCGCTCATACATGCCGGAGCTAATTTTGCCAGTTCCCCTTCTCGCGTTAATATTCATGCTTTAGACCCGGTTTATATCGTCGCAAAAATTAGTTTTACCCCTTTTATGGAAAGGATTAATGTTTGGGATGTGCTGCGGAATACTCTAACAGGCGAAAAAGGACTTGGTGGCATTGAAACGAGAGGGATACTAAGAACGGGGATGCCATTTCATTCTGAAAATCAGAACTAATTTTTTCGACAAAAAGAGCTGGGTTTCAACAATTTCATTGAGAGAGGTCGAGCCAAGTATTCTCGTTCCCTCTCAATGAGAAAACAAATCAATATTTTTATACCGTTAGCCGTATTTTTTGTTGACATACATATTTCTGTCAAATAAGGAAAGTCTATTTAAAGAAAGTTCTGTTGCTGCAAAGAAGAGTAGTTTCTGTTTGCGTGAACGATTAAGGAATTTGAGCTTTGCTGTATGAAACAACAGCAAGGGAGTTCTTTCTCTAACGTGAAGCTAAAGGAACGTTCTTTTTGCTACGCAAAATTAAGGAACGTTCTTTTCGCTAGCGCGAAAAAACGTTATTGTAGAAAATTAGAAAAAAATGTGGAATAAAATCTATTGACAACTATTTTTAAACACTGTTATAATTTATATTTTTGTTTGACTATTTTATGTCAGTGTGTTATACTTTACACAGTGAGGTGGACCGAATGGCAAAAACGTTAATTGATATTAAAAAAGCCCTTGACTCAAATCTAGGGAAGAGATTGTTATTAAAGGCCAACGGTGGACGTAGGAAAACGATTGAACGTTCAGGTATTTTGGCTGAGACTTATCCATCCGTATTTGTGATTGAATTAGATCAGGATGAAAATGCATTTGAGCGTGTATCGTACAGCTATGCAGATGTACTTACAGAAACGGTTCAGATTACCTTCTATGAAGATACAACAGGACAGGTAGCGTTAAGCTAGAAAGCCTATATTATTTATGTGAGCAGTGAACAATCGATGTTTACTGCTTTTTATTTGGTTTATTAGAGCTATATCGATATTATATGTTTTTAGGTGTGAATCGTACCAAATCGCTGTCACTTGACCCGAAGAAAACGTTCCTTTAGGATAAATTAGGTTCTCATGAAAATGAAACTCCTTATTCATAATAAGAATACGTAGTGGAGAAAGGAGTTGTTCATTTTGGGCAGAAGGCGTGGAATGATGTCAGAGCAGTTTAAAGAAGAACTGGCTAAAGAGCTTGGTTTTTATGATGTTGTCCAAAAGGAAGGCTGGGGCGGAATTCGCGCAAAAGATGCTGGAAATATGGTAAAAAGAGCGATAGAAATTGCTGAACAGCAATTAGCTAAAAGGCAGTAGCAAAAACGAGTTTACAACCAAATGGATTCACTACGTAAAGTCGGGGCTTTTTTGCCTCGGCTTGATTTTTTGATGTAATTTCGTTCACGTTTTTGAAAATGTCAAGATGAGCAGGTCTTATATGTATCGTTTTGTGGTAAAATAGGACAAAAAATGGAGAATCTTACTGCTTATGCGGATTGCATTAGTATCAGATTGAATTTACTCAAGTAGGTGGAAGTGTTGAAGGTCTTAATAAAGGCACCAGCGAAAATAAATTTATCATTAGATGTTTTACATAAACGGCCTGATGGCTATCATGAGGTTGAAATGATTATGACAACAATCGACTTAGCAGATCGTCTTGAATTGACGCTGTTGTCAGAGGATGAAATCAAAATTGTTTCTCAAAATCGCTTTGTGCCAGATGATCAGCGTAATTTGGCTTACCAAGCAGCAAAGCTATTAAAAGAAAGATTTCAGGTTAAAAAAGGTGTAAAGATTAATATAGAAAAAACGATTCCTGTTGCGGCTGGTCTTGCTGGAGGAAGCAGTGATGCAGCCGCCACCTTGAGAGGGTTGAATAAGCTGTGGCAGTTGGGTTTGTCTTTGGACGATCTGGCAGAGCTCGGTGCGCAAATTGGTTCAGATGTATCTTTTTGCGTGTATGGCGGTACGGCTCTAGCGACGGGAAGAGGAGAAAAGGTTAAGGAGCTGCCATCACCTCCTAGTTGCTGGGTTGTTTTGGCAAAACCGTTAATAGGGGTTTCCACTGCTGATGTCTATGGCCGCCTTCAATTAAAAGATGTTATTCATCCGAATACCAGTGGCATGATTGAAGCAATTCGAAATCAGGATTTTGCTGGTGTCTGTAGAAATGTAGGTAATGTCCTTGAAGGTGTCACATTGAATTTATATCCTGAGGTTGCACAGATTAAGGAGCAAATGCACCGATTTGGCGCCGATGCAGTATTGATGAGCGGAAGTGGTCCAACTGTTTTTGCGCTTGTGCAGCACGATTCAAGAATGCATCGATTGTATAACGGATTGCGAGGATTTTGCGATCAGGTTTTTGCAGTGAGATTACTCGGTGAAAGGAATCCCCTTGATTAAATCCGTATATTAATGATATATTTACGTTAAAATATTCGGATAAAAGGAGGTTCTATCTGGTGAAATTCCGAAGAAGTGAACGTTTAATTGATATGACCCATTATTTGCTAGACCATCCAAGAGAGCTTGTTTCCCTGTCCTTTTTCTCAGAAAGGTATGGTTCAGCGAAATCCTCCATTAGTGAAGATTTAGCGATCATTAAAGAAGCTTTTGAACATAGAGGAATAGGGACGCTTCAAACGGTGCCGGGAGCAGCAGGCGGGGTGAAGTATTTTGTTAAAGTATCAGAATTGGAAGCGAAGCCATTTATTGGTGAATTATGCGATTTAATAGCAAATCCAGATCGTTTATTGCCAGGGGGCTATTTATATATGATGGATTTGCTAGGGGATCCATCTATTGTCCAGCGGGCCGGACGCTTGTTAGCATCTGCATACATAGATACCAAAATTGATGTTGTAATGACAGTTGCGACAAAAGGAATTCCGTTAGCTTATGCAGTGGCGAGCCAGTTAAATGTCCCTGTTGTGATTGTAAGAAGAGACAGTAAAGTGACGGAAGGCTCGACCGTAAGTATAAATTATGTTTCGGGTTCTTCCAAACGAATCCAAACAATGCTGCTCTCGAAGCGCAGTCTAGAAGAAGGCTCTAACGTCTTAATCGTCGATGACTTCATGAAAGCGGGCGGAACTGTTAACGGCATGATTAGCTTATTGGAAGAATTTAATGCATCTGTAGCCGGCATTGCTGTTCTAGTAGAAGCGGAGAAAACAGAAGAACGATTAATTGATGACTATCTTTCTTTAGTGAAGCTTTCAGATGTAGATGTGAAGGAAAAAAAGATTACAGTAAGTGAAGGCAATTATTTTCAAAAGGTAGAAGTTTAATATTTGGAGGGTGAGTTCATGAAAATCGTACAAACTAATGAGGCGCCAGCAGCGATTGGACCATATTCGCAAGGGATTGTTGTGAATAATCTTTTTTATAGCTCCGGCCAAATTCCGTTGACAGCGTCTGGAGAAATGGTTCAAGGGGATGTGAAGGATCAAACCCATCAAGTATTTAAAAACCTTCAGGCGGTTTTAAAAGAAGCGGGTGCATCGCTAGAAACAGTTGTGAAAGCAACGGTATTCATTAAAAATATGGGTGATTTCGCAAGTATTAATGAGGTATATGGTCAATATTTTTCAAATCATAAGCCAGCGCGTTCTTGTGTAGAGGTAGCGAGACTGCCAAAGGATGCTTTAGTAGAGATTGAGGTTATTGCCTTAGTAAAATAATGATTGAGAGGGCCTTTATGACGTTCATAAAGGTTCTTGTCTCCGTCGTTTTAGAAATGTTCAACCAAGCAAATAGGGGATGGGTTAACGAGTTCAGTATTGTCCGATTCATTTGGAAGCGGATTCAATAGATCGACTTAATTTTGAAAAAATTTTCCGTTAAAAAGAAGGATAATTGGAAGTTATGTTGAATTAGTTAACTAGATTTTTATCTATTTGCAAAGGTGGTGAACAAAATGGAAGTGACAGACGTTAGACTACGCCGTGTAAATACTGATGGACGCATGAGAGCGATTGCTTCGATTACATTAGATAATGAGTTTGTCGTTCATGATATTCGTGTGATTGATGGAAATAATGGTTTGTTTGTAGCAATGCCAAGCAAACGTACTCCAGATGGAGAATTTCGAGATATTGCACATCCAATCAACTCAGGAACACGCGGTAAAATCCAAGAGGCTGTTTTGGCTGAATACCACCGTCTAGGTGAATTAGAAGTTGAATTTGAAGAAGCCGGAGCTTCGTAGGATATAGCAACAAGGGCCTACTTCATAAGTAGCGCCTTTTTTTATCGTTTGGAACTGAGCGATTTTATTGTTGCGTCCATTCTTTTAAACTTTGTTTAACATAAGCGGTCTAACGAGCCATTCCCGCTTTCAGAAGTGTTTTCGCTATTAACGAAAGAACAGGTCCTCTAGTGTTTGTACGGCGATGGGAGCGAAGAAGAAACCTCTTTAAAACATTTGTCATGCCCTTTGTTCTTGTCAGACTAAGTTGCTACTACTACTTTCCTCCAACTATTTACCCTTTTTTAAAAGTTTAAAACCTCCTTTTGCAAAAAAAATTAACCCTGCTATTTTTAGTTCTGACTCAATGAAACGCTAGGAGAAATCCACCTTGGCTTCATCGAGTCAGAGGATCTTTCAGCTCTGCTAAAAGCCGTAAGCAGCATTTGATTTTCATGAGTTGAGCAAAAACAACCGAGTTCTATCGCATAAGCTTTTAAAAAGCTTTGAATAAATTTCTCGCACCTCTTTTTTGTGTGTAAAGCCTTAAAGCGACCTTGATAATCCTATATGTCAAAAATTTGTACTTTATGGTGCGTCCTTGAAATAGTTATGTATTTAGGATATATTCTTAATGGATTATTTTTAATTTTTTCGCAGGAAAATCCTTATAAATGTAAGGATAAGGAAAAATTATCACTCGGGTTTAGTGAAAGAGGTATTTATATAGAACACAGGTGTTTGTGCATACAATCATCTTTTCTGTGTTGAAGTGGAGTGTCCTAGAAATATGAAAAAATGGAGGACTGTCGATGTCTAAACGTTATGCGGTCATCTTAGCCGCGGGTCAAGGGACAAGGATGAGGTCAAAGTTATACAAGGTTTTACACCCTGTGTGTGGAAAACCGATGGTTCAACATGTCGTCGATCAAGTAGCGAAGCTAGATATTGACCATATCGTTACAATTATAGGGCATGGTGCAGATTTAGTGAAATCTCAACTTGGCGAACAGTGCAGCTACGCGCTACAGGAGGAGCAGCTTGGTACCGCACACGCGGTAATGCAGGCGCAAGCGTTGTTGGCAAATAAGGAAGGCGTTACGCTTGTTGTATGCGGTGATACTCCTTTGATTAAAGCGGAAACAATGGAGGCTTTATTTAAACAGCATGAAGAGCAAAAAGCGAAAGCCACCGTATTAACGGCTTATGCAGCGGACCCAACTGGATATGGTCGCCTTATTCGCAATGAACAGGGTCTAGTGGAGAAAATTGTCGAGCATAAGGATGCTTCAGAATCGGAGCGAGAAGTAAGGGAAATTAATACTGGCACATATTGCTTTGATAACCAAGCCTTATTTGCAGCATTGAAAAATGTTTCGAATGAAAATGTACAAGGTGAATACTATTTGCCAGATGTGATTGAAATTTTGAAAAATGCTGGAGAGGTCGTTACCGCATACCAAACAGAAGACTTTGAAGAGACGTTAGGGGTTAATGACCGAGTTGCTTTATCACAAGCAGAGACGATTATGAAAAAGAGAATTAATGAAGCGCATATGCGCAATGGCGTGAGCATTATCGATCCGAATAATACATACATCGGCGTGGATGTAGAAATCGGAGCTGATACCATTATTCAGCCAGGGACCGTTCTTTCAGGGAAGACGAGCATTGCCTCTGACTGTGTGATTGGGCCAAATAGTGAGATTTCAGATTGTCAGGTTGGAGAGGGTACGGTAATTCGCCAATCTGTCGCCCATGACAGTTTAATTGGCAGCCATGTCAATATTGGCCCATTTGCTCATATTCGCCCGCAATCTACTATTCACGATGAAGTAAAAATCGGCAATTTTGTAGAAATTAAGAAGACGGTTTTCGGGAAAGGAAGCAAGGCGTCCCATTTGAGTTATATTGGGGATGCAGAAGTTGGTCAAGATGTGAACATTGGCTGTGGTTCTATTACCGTTAACTATGATGGCAGAAATAAATTTTTAACAAAAATTGAAGACGGGGCCTTTATTGGCTGTAATTCCAACTTAGTAGCCCCTGTTACAGTCGGAGCGGGGGCATATGTTGCGGCTGGTTCAACGGTGACGCAAGATGTACCAGCAAAAGCATTGGCGATTGCCAGAGCGCGACAAGTGAACAAGGAAGACTACGTGGACAAATTAAATAAATAAGTACCAAAAAAAACTGATTGAAGTAATTAAGTAAGCCAAAAAAGAAAAGCAATTGGAGGTTCATCATGCCAAATCAATATTTAGACCCGAATTTAAAGGTATTTACGTTAAATTCAAACCCAGAGCTTGCAAAGGATATTGCGAAAGTCATCGGTGTTGAATTAGGAAAGTGTTCTGTTCAACGTTTTAGCGATGGGGAAATTCAAATTAACATTGAAGAAAGTATTCGTGGTTGTGACGTGTTTGTCATCCAATCAACAAGCTCACCAGTAAACGAGCATTTAATGGAATTGCTGATTATGATCGATGCATTAAAAAGAGCGTCAGCCAAAACCATTAATATTGTTATGCCTTATTATGGCTATGCTAGACAAGATCGTAAAGCTCGTGCTCGCGAGCCAATCACAGCGAAATTAACAGCTAATCTGCTTGAAACGGCTGGAGCGACCCGCGTGATTACGCTTGATTTACATGCTCCGCAAATTCAAGGCTTCTTTGACATCCCGACGGATCATTTAATGGGAGTACCTATTTTAGCTGATTATTTCGATAGTAAGGACCTTGGAGGAGACATTGTCATTGTATCTCCTGATCATGGTGGCGTTACTCGTGCTCGTAAAATGTCAGACCGTTTAAAAGCTCCAATTGCAATTATTGATAAACGTCGACCAAAGCCAAATGTGGCGGAGGTAATGAATATTGTCGGAAATATTGAAGGAAAGGTTGCTATCCTTATTGATGACATTATTGATACGGCTGGAACGATTACTTTGGCTGCCAATGCGTTAGTAGAGAACGGTGCGCTTGCAGTATACGCATGTTGTACCCATCCAGTCTTATCTGGACCGGCGATTGAACGAATTGAAAATTCGAAGATCAAGGAATTAGTGGTGACAAACTCCATTGCTTTGCCAGAAGAAAAATTGACAGGAAAAATTAAACAATTATCGGTGGCTGCTTTAATCGGGGAAGCGATTATTCGCGTTCACGAAGATCAATCAGTTAGTACTTTATTTGATTAATAAATGTGTGAGGCTTGCAATTTTCGCAAGCCTTTCCGTCTACATGAAAATCAGGCTTTTCCCCTTTCTCGAAGGAATTAAACCTTGAATGGAGATTAGTATCTAAAGAATAAACTTTCATGCTTTGTGAAAAAATCTCTACTTAAGCATTGTGGAACATTCATTTACTAATCATGTTTATTCCTGACTTATTATGGGCATTTTTTATAAAAGAGAGTGAAATTCGTAAGCCGAGGTTTTTACGAGATTCTCTAAAAATGGATCTAACAATAAATGGATCTAACAATAAGGAAGGGGATTGTAAAAATGAATACAGTGCTGCGGGCCGTTGAAAGAACGGAGTTTAGAAATTCTGCCTTGACGAAATTAAGAATTGAAGGGAATATTCCAGCCGTTGTTTATGGAAACAAATTAGAGTCGAAACCCATATACATAAATGGGGCGGATTTTATAAAGACGATGCGTGAGGTTGGAAGAAATGGAGTTTTTCCATTAGACTTAAATGGACAAAAAGTAAATGTTATTTTAAGTGACTATCAGGCGGATGCGATTAAGAACGAAATTATTCATGCTGATTTGTTGGCTGTTGATATGAAGAAAGAAATTCAAGCGGATGTGAGAATTGCCCTCGTGGGCGAAGCGGTAGGAGTCAAGGATGGGGGCGTTTTGCAGCAATCATTGCATGAAGTTTCTGTAACGGCGACACCGTCAAATATTCCGCAAGTCATTGAGGTAGACATTTCAGGTCTTGAAGTTGGTGAGACCATTACAGTAGCTGATTTGAATGCTGGAAACTTTGTCATTGATCACGATTCGGAGCAAACCGTTGCTTCCATTCTTCCACCAAAAGTGGAAGAAGAGATAGATTCTGGGGAAGAACAAGAGGGTGGCGTTCCTACTCAGGAAGAGGGAAGAGAAACAGAAGCGGAAGAGTAAGGAAAAAGAATGAAGGGACTGGCCAAAAAAGGTCAGCCCCTTAACGTGCATTGATTGTTGAGAAAAAGCTAGTGAGGGTGGATAATGATGAAGCTAATTGTGGGATTGGGGAATCCAGGAAAGCAATATGAGAAGACAAGGCATAATATCGGGTTTGAAGTCATTGACGAGCTGGCGAAGAGGTTACAAATTCCCCTTGCTCAATCAAAGCACAAAGGGCTTTATGGGATTGGAAATGTGCGCGGAGAAAAAGTGGTTTTATTAAAACCATTAACATATATGAACTTATCTGGTGAATCGGTTAGACCCTTGATGGATTACTATCAAATTGAGATGGAGGATTTAATCGTCATTTATGATGATCTCGATCTTCCGGTGGGTAGAATACGCTTGAGACAGAAGGGCAGTGCGGGAGGACATAATGGAATAAAATCTATTATTGCCCATTTAGGTACGCAGGAATTTAATAGAATACGAGTAGGGATTAATCGACCAACAAACGGGATGCCTATTACAGATTATGTGTTAGGGCGCTTTACAAAAGAGGAGCAAGAGCAGCTTGAAGTCGTTATTCAAAAATGTTCAGAGGCCTGTGAGGCTACTTTAGAAAGGCCCTTTCTTCAAGTGATGAATGATTTTAATCAATAAATAATCAGAGTTTGGCAAAATAATCTGATATAAGTCTTGAATAAGTACCTTTTAAACCGTTCATAATAAAATATAGAATGGTTTAAAAGGGAGGGCTATACGTGGCTCTAAAATATTATTGTCGTCATTGTGGAGTCCAGATGGGCAGGATTGATGATATGTCAGTTGATATGGAGAGATTAGGACTCCATAAGCTAACCAATGAGGAAAGAATGGAAATGGTCTCTTATGATTTAACGGGAGATGTGCATATTAAATCAATATGTGAAGACTGCCATGAATCGTTGGAACGAAACCCGGCTTTTTATCAAAATGATTATCTCATTCACTAATACAAGCTTTGGACTTTTTATCCAAAGCATTTTTCTGTTTTGATTTTTGCAATTATTTTTTATTTTTGGTTTTGTTTAACAGGATGGTTAATAAAGTTTATTTAAGCAAAATAGTTTAACAGCTCCTATTTTTTACAAGGAATAGGAATTTTACTATAAAGATATTTTCCAGTAGACATGGGAGGAGGAGCCTTGTGTTAGGTCTTAAACAGCTATTTACAGGACAGGATGATATTCGCTCGGTTATTGCAGGCGTTCAGGAAGGACTTAAGGAACAATTGGTTGCGGGTCTATCGGGCTCTGCAAGAACGGTATTTTTAGCATCCGTTTATAATGAAACGAAGAAGCCCTTATTGATTGTAACTTACAATCTATTACAGGCTCAGAAGCTATATGATGATCTTACTCAGCTCGTTGATGAAGAAGAGGTATTTTTATATCCGGCCAATGAATTAATTGCGGCAGAAATGAGTGTTGCCAGTCCGGAATTAAGGGCCCAGCGCATAGATGTATTAAATTATTGGAGCCAATATGATAAAGGAATGATTATCGTCCCGATCTCAGGTTTACGAAAGATTATTCCTCCGAAATCACTGTGGCAGGAACAACAAATTACTTTAAGGGTCGGGGAAGATATTGATATTGAGGCCCAGTTATTACAATTTGTTGAAATGGGATATGTTCGCTCAGAGATGGTGTCATCCCCAGGAGAATTTAGCGTCAGGGGTGGAATTATTGACATTTATCCATTAACAGAGGCAGATCCGATTCGCCTTGAATTGTTTGATACTGAAATTGAATCAATCCGATATTTTTCCCTTGAGGATCAGCGGTCTCGTGATAAATTAGGGGAGATACTCATCGGGCCGGCGACGGAAACTCCACTTCAAAACGAGCATTATGAACGGGTCGCGGATAAGCTTGAAGCAGGTTTAAGCAAAAGTCTAAAGAAGATAAAGGATGAGAAGGCAAAAATTACCCTCACACAAAATATTAATCATGAAATTGAGCAACTGAGAAATCAGCAAAAACCGGAACAGCTCTTTAAGTATCTTTCGTTGGCATATGAACAGTCTAATAGTCTAGTGGACTATTTACCGGCAAATGCCCTAATTTTTGTTGATGAAATTAGTAGAGTTCAGGAAATGAATGATTCTTTGGATAAGGAAGAAGCAGAATGGTACCTCAGTCTACTTAGTGAAGGAAAGATTATTCATGATTTGATGATCAGTCATCAAATTCAATCAAGGATGCAAAAGGTAAGGCATCCGCTCATTTATATGTCTTTATTTTTAAGGCATGTTCCAAATACAAATCCACAAAACATCATCAATATATCCTGTAAGCAAATGCAAAATTTCCATGGACAAATGCATGTTTTGAAAAGTGAAATTGAGAGGCTGAAAAAAGGAAATTATGCGGTTGTATTCCTCGGTGCGGATGAAAAGCGAGTAGATAAGCTGGAGCGCGTACTGGAGGACTATGGAATAGATGCAGTTATAGCTCATGAAAGCCAATCATTAGCAGGTGGAAAAGTTCAAATTATCGAGGGCGATCTGCAAACAGGGTTTGAACTTCCTATTCAAAAGATAGCGGTCATAACAGAGGAGGAACTCTTTAATCGCAAGCCGAAAAAAACGCGCCGACGCCAACAGAAGCTATCTAACGCTGAGCGGATTAAGAGCTATTCGGAGCTTAAGGTTGGGGATTATGTTGTTCATGTGAACCATGGGATTGGTAAATATTTAGGGATTGAAACGTTGGAAATCAACGGGATTCATAAAGACTATCTTCATATCCGTTATCAAGGTAGTGATAAGCTTTATGTTCCAGTTGAACAAATTGACTTAGTACAAAAATATGTCGCTTCGGAAGGTAAGGAACCGAAAGTCTATAAGTTAGGTGGTAATGATTGGAAGAAGGTGAAGAGCAAGGTTCAATCGTCGGTCCAAGACATTGCTGATGATTTAATAAAGCTCTATGCCGAGAGAGAAGCTTCTAAAGGGTATGCCTTCTCACCAGACGGAGATATGCAAAGGGAGTTTGAAGCATCCTTCCCTTATCAAGAAACAGAGGATCAGCTTCGCTCCATTCAGGAAATTAAAAAGGATATGGAAAAGGAACGTCCAATGGATCGGTTGTTATGCGGTGATGTCGGTTATGGAAAAACAGAGGTGGCGATCCGTGCGGCGTTTAAAGCGATTGCAGACGGAAAACAAGTGGCAATTCTTGTTCCAACAACGATTCTGGCTCAACAGCATTACGAAACGATGCGTGAGAGATTTCAGGATTATCCAATTGAAATTGGTTTATTAAGTCGCTTTAGAACGAAGAAGCAACAAACAGAAACCATTAATGGGTTAAAAAATGGAACGATTGACGTTGTTGTTGGAACCCATCGTCTCCTTTCGAAGGGGATTACGTATCGGGACTTAGGCCTGCTTATTATTGACGAGGAACAACGCTTTGGCGTATCGCATAAAGAGAAAATTAAGCAGTTAAAAACAAATGTTGATGTCCTCACCTTAACGGCGACTCCGATACCAAGAACATTGCATATGTCGATGCTGGGGGTTCGTGATCTATCCGTTATTGAAACTCCTCCAGAAAATCGCTTCCCTGTGCAGACCTATGTGATGGAGTATAACGGGGGACTAGTTAGAGAAGCAATTGAACGAGAATTAGCTCGAAATGGTCAAGTATACTTCCTTTACAATCGTGTTGAGGATATTGAGCGCAAGGCGGAGGAAATATCTATGCTTGTGCCGGATGCTCGGGTAACGTATGCTCACGGTCAAATGACGGAAAACGAGCTGGAATCCGTCATGCTTGGGTTTTTGGCAGGCGAATTTGATGTTCTTGTCAGCACAACGATTATTGAGACAGGGGTTGACATTCCGAATGTGAATACGCTGATTGTTTTTGATGCAGATCGGATGGGATTATCTCAGCTTTATCAGCTCCGTGGGCGTGTCGGGCGCTCCAATCGTGTTGCCTATGCTTATTTTACGTATCGTAAGGATAAGGTGCTGACGGAGGTTGCGGAGAAAAGGCTTCAAGCAATTAAAGAGTTTACGGAGCTAGGATCCGGCTTTAAAATTGCGATGCGTGATTTATCGATCAGAGGAGCTGGAAATATTTTAGGTGCCCAACAGCATGGATTTATTGACTCAGTAGGTTTCGATCTTTATTCTCAAATGCTGAAAGAAGCAATTGAAGAGCGTAAAGGTGAATTTGAAAAAGTGGAGAGAGAGCAAAGCGTGGAAGTGGATTTAGAAATCGATGCCTATATCCCTGATACGTACATTGCCGATGGGCATCAAAAAATAGAGATGTATAAACGATTCCGTGGAGCAACTACGTTGGAAGAGGTTCAAGAGCTGCAGGAAGAAATGATCGATCGGTTTGGAGAGTATCCAAAGGAAGTCTCTTATTTATTCCAAATTGCAGAGATTAAAGCTCATGCGATTATGGTGGGTGTGGAATCGATTAAACAAATAAAGGACGAAGTCACGATTCTGTTGTCTGAACAGGAAAGTGCTCGAATTAATGGGCAAAAAATCTTTGAAATCAGCAACCAGTTTCGACGAATGGTTGGCTTAGGCATGGAAGGCAATCGATTGAAAATGGTCCTTCATATAAAAGGAGTTGAAGTTGCTCACTGGCTTCAAGCTGCTTTCACAATGGTCCAGGGGCTCCAAGAGGCTAAGCGAGATGAGGAAAAAACGGTCTCTTAATAGAGCGGCGATTTTATCATGTGTAAGGGCGAATTTATATCGTTGCGGGTACCAAATTGGAAATTTGGGCATATCCTTTCGTTTGATTTTAAGAAGTCATGGGTATAGAAAACCATAATGGAATATTTTCACTCTGATGGAAGAAATACTAAACAGGAGAAAAAATATTTGTTTGTGAATAGAACTTTCCAGATGAAAGATACTAAGTTCAAACATGGCAAGATTTCACATCCGTTGAAGTCATGCTAGTGCTACAAAATCATCAGATGAAAGTGAGGCAACATTGGATGAAAGCAACTGGTATTGTTCGTCGAATCGATGATTTGGGTCGTGTCGTGATTCCGAAAGAAATTCGCAGAACACTTCGCATTCGTGAAGGGGACCCACTAGAAATATTCGTTGACCGCGATGGAGAAGTCATTTTAAAAAAATATTCTCCTATTAGTGAATTAAGCGATTTTGCTAAAGAATATGCAGAAGCACTGTATGATAGTTTAGGAAATCCCGTTTTAATCTGTGACAGAGATGCTTATATTGCGGTAGCAGGGAGTTCAAAGAAGGATTATTTAAACAAAAATATCAGTGACCTCATGGGAAAAACTATGGAAGAACGAAGCTCTGTTTTAAAGACAAGTCAAGGAGAAGTTTCGCTTGTTGATGGAAATGAGGAAACGGTGACATCTTATACAGTAGGCCCAATCATTGCGAATGGAGATCCAATCGGGGCAGTTGTCATCTTCTCTAAAGAAAAAACATTAGGTGAGGTCGAACAAAAAGCAGTAGAAACGGCTGCAGGATTCCTTGCACGCCAAATGGAGTCGTAATTTTTGAGGGAGCTGTAGTTAAAAGACTTTCTATTTGCACAGATGATTTTCGTGAAATGTACTTTTTAGAAACGCGTGTGCGATACACGCGAAATGAGTCAAATATGTAACCATAGCCAATTTTGAAAAGGTAGCGTTCTACGGCTACCTTTTTTTTGTGGTGAAGGAAAACATAATTATTTGTATGGGTAACTCTTTTCATTGTTGCCCAATAAATATCTAGCTTCTAGTATTGTCCACTTAAGTTAACTGGAGGCTTATGCTCTGTATAGCTTTCTTAATCGCAAGGGCAGTTTTCTACGCGAATCTCCTTTCATTTATGCTAAACAGCAATTCTTTATTTTGGATGAGTCGCCCCCTCTCTACTTTTTCTCATCATGTTTCGAGTCTATGCTATAATACAGTCAATTCATTCACTTTATAAGTGTGTCGGAAGGAGTTGTACTTGTGCAGCCCGCACAACAGTCAAAGCTTTTAGTGAGAGGAGCATTCGTCTTAGCGATTGCTGCTTTATTAACGAAAATTTTGAGTGCTGTTTATCGAGTCCCTTTTCAAAATATCGTCGGGGATACAGGCTTTTACATATATCAGCAGGTTTACCCAATTTATGGGGTAGCCCTTGTGCTAGCAACAACAGGTTTTCCAGTTATTTTATCTAAGCTGTACACGGAGCAAAAAGGCCAGTTGGAAAAGCAACGTTTATTGGTTGTTTCAACCATTTTCTTCCTTGTAATCGGTGTTGCGATGTTCCTATTCCTTTATTATGGAGCAGAAACAATTGCTCGTTTTATGGATGATCTACAGCTTGCCCTTTTGATTCGGGTCATATCAGTTGTCTTTTTGATTATGCCGATCACAGCGATGCTAAGAGGTTATTATCAAGGAGAGGGAAATATGGTTCCGACTGCGTACTCGCAGGTCGGGGAGCAGTTTGTTCGCGTCGCGACTATTTTAATGACAGCGGTAATCTTCATGGGAACTGGAGCTAGCCTTTATGAGGTTGGAGCTGGGGCGGTATTTGGCTCAGTAACAGGGGGAATCGTTGGAGTCGTAATCCTACTCGCTTTCATATGGATAAAAAAAGATTACAGTGTGTTTCGATTGAAGGAGTCGGGTCGTTTATTCGAATATAAGGCAGTCTTGGCATTGTTAAAAGTGTTATTGATACAAGGCTTTGCCATCTGTATCAGCAGTATGCTTTTATTGTTAATGCAATTAGCGGATTCTCTAAACTTGTATTCGCTGCTCATATCGACTGGTATTAATGGAGAAGATGCTAAAGGAATAAAAGGTATTTATGACAGAGGACAGCCGCTCATTCAGCTCGGGACTGTAGTGGCAACGTCGATGTCCCTTTCGCTTGTTCCTTTAATAGCGAGCGAGCGCATGAAAAATAGAGTGGAGACGCTCAAGCAGCATATCCACTTAGCGATTCGCGTCAGCTTTGTCGTTGGACTGGGTGCTACAGTCGGTTTAATGACGATTATGGAGCCAACTAATATTATGCTGTTTGAAAACGGTGAGGGTTCTGAAGTTTTATCGATCATTTCAATCACCATATGGCTAAGCTCCATTATTATGACACTCATTGCTATTTTTCAAGGCTTGGGAGAAACGGTTTTTCCAGCAATTGCTGTTCTCATTGGTTTTGTTTGCAAATACTCCTTTAATCTTATGCTAGTTCCGACCTACGGTACAATGGGCGCGGCATGGGCTTCTAATCTGAGCCTTACCGCAGTGTTGCTCATTCTCTTTTTTCGGATGAGAAGGAAAAGAAAAGGAAGCATGAATCTCTTACCATTTACAGCGAGAGCCCTGACCGCAGCAGCAGCGATGTATATCGTTTTACAAGGCTTTTTGTCGATTACAGATTTTATGTATGCT
This sequence comes from Bacillus methanolicus, assembly GCF_008764295.1. GTDB lineage: Bacteria > Bacillota > Bacilli > Bacillales > Cytobacillaceae > Robertmurraya > Robertmurraya methanolica_A. Next base: position 31,246 of record NZ_VTQX01000025.1, read on the forward strand.
TTTGGCCATCCGCGTTTAATTGCGGCTATGCAAGCGTTAACCGCAGTGGTTTTAGGGGCCTTTACTTATTTATTGGTGATTATTAGGACAAAGGTGTTTTCGATAGAGGAATTAACATTACTTCCTTTTGGAAGTAAAATCATGCATTTATTCCCACAAAAGAGAAATAGGAGATGATGAATGTTTTGAATAGAATCGTGATTATGGGGCTGGGCGCCGGTACGCTAGAACAATTACCATTAGGGATTTATCGGTTCCTAACTAAAGCTGAAAACGTGTTTTTACGGACAAGAGAGCATCCAGTTGTCAAAGAATTAGAGGCGGAAGGTTATATCTTTCCATCCTTTGACGATATATACGAAAAGCATAATTCCTTTGAAGCGGTGTATGAAGAGATTTGTGGTCGCTTGTTTCAGCTAGCAGCACAGCAGTCTGTTGTTTATGCTGTTCCAGGTCATCCACTTGTTGCTGAGCGCACGGTGCAATTGTTGTTAGAAGGCTGCGAAGGACGCGGGATCGAAGTTGAAATAGGCGGTGGGCAAAGCTTTCTCGATCCGCTTTTTCAGGCAGTAAAAATAGATCCGATTGAAGGGTTTCAACTCCTTGATGCAACAAGCTTGCATAAGGATGAACTGGAAGTACGGCAGCATATGATTATCGGGCAAGTATATGATAGCTTTATGGCATCCGAAGTAAAGCTGACACTTATGGAGAAGCTTCCGGATGACTATGAAGTTTACATTGTAACTGCAGCAGGGAGTAAAGAAGAGAAGGTAACGAGGATTCCCTTATATGAATTAGATCGAGAAGTGTCCCTTAATAATTTAACATCAGTCTATGTTCCGCCTGTTAAGAATGAAGAGGTTTTATATAAGCAATTTTCAAAGCTGCGTCAAATTATTGCTGATTTGCGCGGTCCAAACGGTTGTCCGTGGGATAAGGAACAGACGCATCAATCTTTGAAAAAGTATTTGATTGAAGAGAGTTACGAATTAATTGAAGCGATAGATGAAGAGGACATCGATCATATGATTGAAGAATTAGGGGATGTGCTCCTTCAAGTAATGCTCCATGCACAAATTGGAGAAGACGATGGTTTTTTCTCGATCGATGATGTGATTGCAGCGATAAGTGAGAAAATGGTGAGACGTCATCCCCATGTGTTTGCTGATAGTCAAGCAGACACTTCAGAGGATGTGGTGAAGAATTGGCAAGAGATTAAAAAAGCAGAAAAAGGAAAAGAATCGGTCACATCGCATTTAGAAGAGATTGGGAAACATTTGCCAAATGCGTTAAGGGCGTATGAGCTTCAAAAAAGGGCAGCAAAAGTTGGGTTTGACTGGGAGAATGTCGAAGATGCGTTTGTAAAAGTAAGAGAAGAGCTCGACGAGTTCGAGAAAGAAATGAACGAAAACTCTTCTGAGCGCCTGATGCAAGAATTCGGTGACCTGCTTTTTGCTTTTATTAATGTGGCGCGTTTTTATAAAATAAACCCTGAGGAAGCCTTGTTTCATACCAATCAAAAATTTATTCGTCGATTCACATATGTTGAAGAAAGGGCGAAGGAAAATGGCAAAGATTTTGCCGATTATACTTTAATGGAATTGGATGCGTTTTGGAATGAGGCAAAAAGCAAAGGGTTATAAGATTGACAGCAATGACATGAATAAGTAAAAAGAAATAGGGGAGTGAATGCTATGCGTTTAGATAAATTTTTAAAGGTTTCACGACTAATAAAGCGAAGAACGTTGGCAAAGGAAGTAAGTGATCAAGGACGAATTACGATTAATGGACAAGTAGCAAAGGCTAGTTCAACAGTGAAAGTCGGCGATGTGCTTGCTATTCGTTTCGGGCAAAAGCTTGTTACCGTTAAGATTGAGAGGCTTCAGGAAACAGTAAGGAAAGAAGATGCGGCGGCAATGTACTCTGTCGTAAAAGAGGAAAAAGTAGAAAACTAAGATGCCATTTATGCTGAATGGGAGTCTGCTCCCATTCGCTTAGTCTATAAGCAAAAGGCGATGTTATATTTCGTGTTGATCTTTGACTCATTTCGTGTGAAACCAAGTTTTTACACGAAATGAGTCAAAGATCGCTTTAGCGCCAATTCTGTTTTAAGAAAGCGAAGCTAAAAACAGATGCTTTGTTCCTAGGGAACGCTAAAGCTTGTTCTATTACTCGCTATTGCTTCATACACTTGTACAAATGTGTATTTGTAAAAAGCGAGGGATGAGAAATGAGTCAATATCACGATATGAATACGACAAAGGGACCCGTCCAGGAGCACGATGTCATCATGAGGGGAAGAAAGCTCCTCGATATTACGGGTGTAAAGCAAGTGGAGAGCTTTGATAACGAAGAATTTTTGCTAGAGACTGTTATGGGTTTTTTAGCAATAAGAGGACAAAATTTGCAAATGAAAAATCTTGATGTCGACAAAGGGATTGTTTCGTTAAAAGGGAAGGTATATGATCTTGTCTATCTTGATGAACAGCATGGGGAGAAGGCTAAGGGCTTCTTTAGCAAGTTGTTCCGATGACACTGTCAACACAATTTTTAACGATGCTTGCCATGATTGGAATGGGGAGCTATTTTGGGGCCTCGTTGGATACGTACAACCGTTTTCTTCAACGTTCAAACAGAAAAAGGTGGATTGTGTTTTGTCATGATATCCTTTTCTGGTTTCTTCAAGGATTGTTGATTTTTTATGTGCTTTTTCTAGTCAATAAAGGAGAATTAAGGTTTTATATCTTTCTAGCCCTTTTATGCGGCTTTGCTGCCTATCAAAGTTTATTGAAAGCAGGATATTTGCGATTGCTAGAGATTGTCATTTCCATGGTAATCTCTATTTATCGGTTTTTTGTAAAAATGGTTCGTATTCTCATTTTTCGGCCTATTTATTCCTTGGTAATGCTTTTACTCTCTTTATTGCTGATGGTAGGAAAGGGACTTTTAGCACTTGCGAAAGGGTGTGGAAAGGTACTATTATTCGTTGTACAAGTATTATTGAAGCCATTTGAGTGGATTTTAAAGCTTTTTTGGAGTTTATTGCCGAAAAAGATTAAAAAAATGATCGAGAAGTTATATAATTATTTTGCAGGAATTTTTCATAAAAGCAAGAATATCATTAACAAGCTCATTTTTAAATTGAAGAAAATAAAAAAATAATGGTCATGATAAATCAGGAGGTGTGAAAATGAGTGTGATCAAGAAACAAAGAGTAACAAAGCTACAGTCAGAGTATGTTAAACAGCATGAAAGAAATGAAGTCAGTGCATCGAGAAGGAGAAAATTATTGATTCGGCGATTAGCGATGTTCTTTGTACTAGCATCTGTCATTTCTTATTTTATGATCTCTACACTCATTTCGCAGGCCTCCTCTTTAGAAGAAATAAAAGCAGAACAACAACAGTTAAACGAAGAGCTTGCTGGATTAAAGAAGAAGGAAATGATCCTCAAGGAGGAAATTGTTAAGCTTAATGATGATGAATATATTGCGAAGCTGGCAAGAAAAGATTATTTCTTATCCGAAGAGGGAGAAGTTATTTTTAATATATCAGAGGAAAAAGAGGAAAAAAGTTCCGAATAACCCGTCTTATTGACACTCTTTTTTCCTTTTCTGTATAATATATAGTAGTGTACAATTTCATTGCTCTGTCGTTTGGCAAGTGGAAGTTGGCCGTAGTATGACTTTTTAAATTCTTAAGGAGGAAAATTTTTTTTATGTCAATCGAAGTAGGCAGCAAGTTACAGGGAAAAGTAACAGGCATTACTAATTTTGGGGCGTTTGTAGAATTATCAGAGGGTTCAACGGGGCTTGTTCATATTAGTGAGGTCGCAGACAATTATGTAAAAGACATCAATGACCATCTTAAAGTAGGTGACCAAGTAGAGGTTAAGGTCATTAATGTGGAAAAGGATGGCAAGATCGGTCTCTCAATTAAAAAAGCTATAGATAAGCCTGAAAGAAGCACGCGACCTGAAAAAAGCTTTAAAGGTGGCGGTGATGCAAGAGGTTCAGGAGGACGTTCCCGACAAGGAAGAACAAATGATAATCGCGCTACAAAAGAATCATTTGAATCAAAAATGGCTCGTTTCTTAAAGGATAGTGAAGATCGCCTATCTTCTTTAAAACGTAACACAGAATCGAAACGTGGCGGAAGAGGCGCTAGAAGAGGCTAACTTGCTGCTGAATTAAATATATAGATCGGTTTTTTAACATTGAGGGCCTTTCCCTTTGTAAAAAACAAGTAAAAGAGCATCCGCTAGGCTGCTCTTTTTTTGATCTGAAATTATTTTAAATAGATTTAGTTCCCATTGTAAAATTCCACAACGGTTCTTCCGATTTCTATACTAATCCTTAGCACTGCGCTCTCTCAATCGAGTGTGAGAAATGCTATCTCGTTTGTTTGTCCGGTTTTGTAGAAAGCGAGTTATACGATGACTATATGGGCATCTGAAAAATTGAATTTCTTTAAGCCTCCAAATAGTGTTTGCACTAACTTGAGTACAAAATACTATTCATCACGTATAAATCATCAAATTGTTTGCTCACTCACCATCATTAGCCACATTAGCAGAGTAGATAGGCAAGCAATTTGTTTCCTTTTCGTACATTAACGTGAATGGAGTCGAAAGAAAAATATAGGCATGTCCGCAATTTTGACAAACTTCTAATAATGCCCTCTTTTATAATAATCAGCAACACATAAATTTCATCATCCATTAAAGGCCTGAACAGTTGTCGTCATTTCTTGGTTCAATCAATTAGCAAAGATGGGATAAATTATTAAAAATAGTAAGGAGTGTAGTTGTTATGGACAAGACAGTAAAGACATTGATCGAACCAGTAAGCGGTTTGAATTTAAACAACAAAGCGAAGCTTGACGTATCCTCAGGAATAAGAGGGCTTCTGCAAAAATTAGAAGCCTTCTTTTTAAAAAAGGGATATATTTTGTTCGTAATAGGCTTCCTACTTGGACGAGCTCTTATTTTATCAACACTTACCCCGTTTATTCTCCCGTTTTTTGCAGCGGTGTATGTCATCAGAAAGGAAAGGGCTCCGATCGCTCTTGTAGGATTGGTCGTAGGAGCCGCTACATTATCAGTAGTAGATGCTGCATACGCTTTTGGCAGTACTGTATTTTTTTTGTTTCTCTTTCGTGTTGCCCTTAATTGGTTGAAACAGGAGGTTAAAGCGCTTCCGTTTTTTGTGTTTGCCACGATTATAGTGAGTAAATTGGCGAAAAGTTTTATTGTCACGGGACAAATTTCTTTGTTTGATGGAATGATGGCTGGGGTAGAGGCGAGTTTAGGCTTTATCTTAACCCTTATTTTTTTACAAAGTATCCCCCTTATTTTGGCAAATAAGAGAAGGCAAACCTTAAAAACAGAGGAAGTTGTTTGTCTCATCATTATGCTTGCCTCCATTATGACAGGAACCATTGGCTGGTCCGTCTACGATTTGTCGTTAGAACATATTACATCGCGCTATTTAGTGCTTGTGTTTGCATTTGTTGCAGGAGCGACTGTTGGATCGACGGTGGGAGTCGTAACAGGTCTCATTTTTAGTCTTGCAAATGTGTCAAGCTTTTATCATATGAGTCTACTAGCCTTTGCAGGTTTATTAGGTGGTTTGCTCAAGGAAGGCAAAAAGGTCGGCGTCGTCATTGGTTTGTTTATTTCTACTTTATTAATTGGGATGTATGGCGAAGGTAGTGGTAATCTTGATAAAACCCTTTTGGAATCGGCGGCAGCGATGCTTTTATTTCTTCTAACCCCTCAGGGCTTAACATCAAAACTGGCGAAATATATTCCTGGGACGCCTGAATATGCAGCAGAACAGCAGCATTATATGAGAAAAATGCGGGATGTGACTGCCCAAAGAGTCGAGCAGTTTTCATCGGTTTTTCAAGCTTTATCCAATAGCTTTGCCTCTTATGACGATTTATCTGAACGGGATGATCCGGAAAGTCGAGAGCTTGACTACTTTTTGAGCAATGTGACAGAAAAGACGTGTCAAATGTGTTTTAAAAAGGAGCATTGTTGGGCGCGTAACTTTAATACAACCTATGATTATATGAAGGAAATTATGCATGAAATGGATCAAAATGATGGAACTATTTCACCAAAACTAGCACGGGATTGGGGTAAGCATTGTACGAAATCTCAAAAAGTAATGAATACGATTCAGCAGGAGCTTACGCTTTTTCAAGCGAATCAAAAGCTAAAAAAGCAAGTTCAAGAAAGTAGGAGGCTTGTAGCAGATCAATTATTAGGCGTGTCCACGGTGATGGGAGATTTCGCAAAGGAGATTCAAAGGGAGAGAGATAATCATCATAAACAAGAAGAACAAATTTATGAGGCCCTTCAGGAATTTGGGATCCATATTGAACATGTTGAGATATATAGTCTTGAACATAGCAATGTAGATATTGATATGACCATTCCCTATTGCAACGGTCACGGCGAATGTGAGAAGCTAATTGCCCCCGTTTTATCAGACATTTTAGGGGAAACGATCATTGTTAATTCCGAGGAATGTTCCGCTTATCCGAATGGTTTTTGCCATGTCACATTTCGTTCGGCTAAGGCATTTACGATTGAAACAGGGGTAGCACATGCTGCGAAGGATGGGGGATTTATTTCCGGGGACAGTTACTCAATGATCAGTCTAAGTGGTGGCAAACATGCTGTAGCGATCAGTGATGGCATGGGAAATGGGGAAAGAGCCCATATCGAAAGCAAAGAGACGCTCAAGCTTTTACAAAAAATATTGCAATCGGGGATTGAGGAAAAGCTAGCGATAAAATCGGTGAATTCAATTTTATCGTTAAGGACAACAGATGAGATTTTTTCAACATTAGATTTAGCAATGATCGATTTACAAGATGCCTCCGCAAAATTTTTAAAAGTAGGCTCCATTCCAAGTTTTATTAAGAGGGGGAATACTGTAAAAAAAATCCAAGCGAGTAATTTGCCAATCGGCATTATTCATGAATTTGATGTGGAGGTTGTGACAGAACAACTGAAGGCTGGTGATTTGCTTATTATGATGAGCGATGGAGTATTTGAAGGACCGAAGCACGTAGAGAATTATGATTTGTGGATGAAGCGGAAAATTGGTGAGTTAGCTACAGACGATCCGCAGGAAGTAGCAGATTTGATTATGGAAGAGGTGATCCGCTCGAGATCAAATACGATCGAGGATGATATGACAGTTGTCGTAACGAAAATTAAGCATAATACGCCAAAATGGGCGACCATACCAATCCATAAATACCAGAAACAAGCATAAAGTACGAGACAGAGATGAGAGTGTCTTTAAAAAACTTAGAACATTATGAAATCAAGTTATAAGAACAGGTATAATTGCTCCTTTTCATGACGAAAATGGTAACAACCTGAAATGAGGAGGAGAAAGTATGAATCCAGGTACGTTAAAACAAATCTTGTTGATTACAGACGGATGCTCCAACCAAGGGGAAGATCCGGTTGCGATGGCAGCCTTAGCTAAGGAACAAGGTGTAACTGTAAATGTAATTGGCGTGATGGAACAAGATACAATTGACGAGCAAGGAATGAAGGAAATAGAAGGAATTGCCATGTCTGGGGGTGGAGTTAGTCAAGTAGTTTATGCTCAAAGCTTATCGCAAACGGTCCAAATGGTGACAAGAAAAGCGATGACTCAAACGCTGCAGGGCGTGGTGAATAAGGAACTGCAACAGATATTGGGAAGCACAAAGACGATGGAGGATCTACCACCTGAGCAAAGAGGGGAAGTAATGGAAGTTGTTGATGAGCTTGGTGAAAATGTAAAGCTAGAAGTATTGGTTCTTGTCGATACGAGTGCAAGCATGAAACATAAGCTACCAACTGTTAAAGAAGCATTGCTTGATTTATCTTTAAGTCTAAATGCGCGTGCAGGGAATAATCAATTTGGCGTTTTTGTATTTCCCGGGAAAAAGAAAGATGTCGAAAAATTGCTCGATTGGACTCCGCAATTAGAATCGTTAACGAGTATTTTCCCAAAACTCTCAACTGGAGGGATTACGCCGACAGGACCTGCTATCCGTGAAGCCCTTGCCTACTTTAAGAAAAAACGATCCTTAAGGAGTTTGTTATCTCGTGATGATGAACAGTTCTTTGAAGAATCTATGTAAAGTTCAACCGGGTACAATTATTGAAGGAAAATGGCATAAAAACCGCTATACGATTATAAAGGAATTGGGGTCTGGTGCAAATGGAATTGTTTATTTAGCACAATTTCATAATCAGAGGGTTGCTCTTAAAATGAGTGATAACGGAATGTCCATTACATCTGAGGTCAATGTCCTCAAGTCTTTTGCGAAGGTCCAAGGGTCATCCCTCGGGCCTTCTTTGATTGATGTAGACGATTGTTCAGTCCGGCGTCAAACCGTTTCATTTTATGCAATGGAGTATATTGCCGGCCCTGATTTATTAACATTTATTAATCAAAAAGGAACGGGATGGATCGAGGTATTGATGTTGCAGCTGCTGAGTGACTTGCACATGCTCCATGAAAAAGGATGGGTGTTTGGCGATTTAAAACCCGAAAACTTAATTGTTATGGGTCCGCCTCCAAGAATCCGCTGTATTGATGTTGGCGGTACTACTATTCAGGGGAGGGCAATAAAGGAATTTACAGAGTTTTATGACCGGGGCTACTGGGGGCTAGGAACGCGTAAAGCAGAGCCGACTTACGATTTATTTGCTGTTGCCATGATTTTGATTAATACAGCGTATCCGAAGAGATTTAATAAATCGACAGGCGGGATTACCCAGTTGCAGGAGATGATCCGCCGAGCCAAGCCTCTTCAAAAATATGAGGCAGTGATTGTAAATGCTTTGCATGGTAGATATCAATCAGCGAAGGAAATGCGTTATGATATGATTAGAAATTTGAATGAGCCAGGTAAGCATACCCAATCTTCTTATAGGAAGGGAAGTGCTAAACAGCCTATACAGAAATCAAGACAGTCTCAACATAAAAGAAAGGGTGGGTGGTTAGAGACGACGTTGATTGTGATGGTCATTTCCATTCTTTACATGATCTATATATATGGGCAAATAGGTTAAAAAGGGTAGAAAATTCAAAATAGAAAGGGGCAAATGAAAATTATCATAAGAAAGTGCTAATCCCCATAAAAATTACTAAAGTGCGCTCTGTTTAAATCGCTTCAGGAGAGTTGTATATGCGCGTTCTTTAATGGTAAGCTTGTATAGATAAATTTTCATTGACGTGTTGGAAAAAGGAAGAGATTATTTTGGAAAGAAAAGTAAAAGCTTTTCTAAAAAAGCGACAATTTAATTTGCAGAATAAAAGGATTTTAATTGGAGTATCTGGTGGACCAGATTCGCTAGCTTTACTTCATTTTTTGTGGCGTCATCAGGAACAATGGAATATCTATATTTTGGCGGCCCATGTTGACCATATGTTTCGTGGAGAAGAGTCGAAACAGGAAGCGTTATTTGTAAAAAAATTTTGTGAAGAAAGAAACATTCCATTTGAAATGAAGCAAATTAATGTCCAATCGTATATAGAAGAAACAGGGCGCAATTCGCAGGCGGCTGCTCGAGAGAAGAGATATGAATTTTTTACAGAAGTGCTTGAAAAACATCATCTTTCGATACTTGCTCTAGGCCATCATGGAGACGATCAAGTTGAAACAATATTAATGAGATTAACAAGAGGAAGTACGGGGAAAGCTAGGTCTGGGATTCCTTTTTCAAGGGACTTTCACAATGGCATTATTATTCGTCCATTTTTATGTTTGAATAGGGAAGAAATCGAAAGATATTGTTCACGCTATGAACTAAACCCGAGAAGGGATCCAAGTAATGACAAGGACATTTATAGCCGAAATCGATTCCGTAAGGTGGTTCTACCTTTTTTACGACAGGAAAATCCGCAAGTGCATGAGCAATTTCAACGCTTTAGTGAAGAGTTGGCTCAGGATGAAACCCTTCTTCTTTCATTAGCCCAGGAGAAGCTAAAAAACGTTATTTTAAAACATACTGATAATGAAGTAACTATTGATATCAAAGGATTTGAATCAATGCCTTTGCCTTTACAAAGGAGAGCTATTCAACTAATATTAAACTATCTTTATAAAGTTAGACCAGCTTCTTTATCCGCTTTACATATTGAAAAAATATTATCCATTTTAGAAAATCCACACCCCTCTAGCTCACTTGATTTCCCAAATGGGTTAAAGGTAGTTCGTTCGTACCAGGTATGTACCTTTCAATTTCAAGTACAAACAGACCCCACCCCTTATTCATTCGAAATGAGCGAGCCAGGTGAAGTAGTACTTCCTAATGGGGATATCATACGAATGGAATTTATCAATGGTGAACGACAGGAAGGATTGGGCCGCGATCAATTTCTAATTGGACTTGCAGAAGAACAATTACCAATTGTTATTCGCTCGAGGAAAAACGGTGACAGAATGGCCGTGATGGGGATGGATGGAACAAAAAAACTGAAGGCTCTTTTTATTGATGAAAAGATTCCGCAGGTTAAGCGCAATACTTGGCCGGTTGTGACGAATCGCTTCGATGAAATCCTTTGGGTACCTGGATTAAGGAAAGCAAAGCACTCTTTAACAGGAGCTAGTCAAAACAGTCAACACCGAAACATTCTATTAAGTTATATAAGCAATGATCTTCTAGGGGGCACAACGAATGATGAAAAAGGATATTGAAAAGGTACTTTTTACTGAAGAAGAGATTCAATCAAAGATTAAAGAGCTTGCTGCTCAATTAACAGAGGACTACCAGGATTCTTTTCCGTTAGCAATTGGGGTTCTAAAGGGTGCTATGCCTTTTATGGGTGACCTATTAAAACGAGTGGAGACGTATTTGGAAATGGATTTTATGGATGTTTCCAGCTATGGGAATTCAACGGTTTCTTCAGGAGAGGTTAAGATATTAAAGGATTTAGATACCTCAGTTGAGGGCAGGGATATTCTCATTATTGAGGATATTATTGATAGTGGATTAACGTTAAGCTATTTAGTGGAGTTGTTCCGTTACCGCAAAGCAAAATCAATTAAAATCGTTACTTTGCTTGACAAACCAACAGGTAGAAAAGCAAATATTAGTGCTGACTATGTTGGTTTTATTGTCCCTGACGAATTCGTTGTCGGATATGGGTTAGATTATGCAGAAAAATATCGCAACTTACCATATATTGGCGTTTTGAAGCCGGAGGTATATACGAATAGTGAAGAAGCGTAAAATAAGAAGGATTTAATGAGGCACTAAGAAGCCTTTAAATAAATTGAAATACGAACTAATTTATATTGTTAAAGTGTGCGAAGGTTCTGTGGAATGCAAGATTTAGCTGAGAGGGCAATTTCTTGTATTGGCGTAAATCTCTATGATACTATTTACTATAGTTTGTTGATGTGTGGGAGGAGGTAAGGGATGAATCGAATTTTCCGTAATACCATATTTTATTTATTGATTTTTCTCGTAATAATTGGCGTTGTTAGTTTCTTTAATGGAAACAATGAGCCGACAAAAGATATAAGCTATGACGAATTTATAGCCCATTTAGAAGCTGGTGAGGTTCAAGAGATCTCGCTCCAGCCTGAAAGAGGGGTATATGAAGTAAGAGGACGCCTTGCCAATTATCAAGAAGGCGAGTTTTTTATCACATATGTTTGGAATAGCGAACAGCTATTAGAGAAAGTAGATCAGGCAGCCGCAGCTTCTAAAGTAAAGGTTTTACCAGCGAAGGAACAAAGTGGTTGGATAACGTTCTTCACTTCTATTATTCCGTTTATCATTATTTTTATCTTGTTCTTCTTCCTTTTAAACCAAGCTCAAGGTGGCGGAAGCCGTGTTATGAACTTCGGTAAAAGCAAGGCTAAGCTTTATAATGACGAAAAGAAAAAGGTTCGCTTTAAAGATGTAGCTGGTGCAGATGAAGAAAAGCAAGAGCTGGTAGAGGTTGTAGAATTTTTGAAAGACCCGCGTAAGTTCTCTGAAGTCGGAGCAAGAATACCAAAAGGTGTTTTGCTTGTTGGACCTCCAGGGACGGGGAAAACATTGCTTGCAAGAGCTGTAGCAGGAGAAGCAGGGGTTCCATTCTTCTCTATTAGCGGTTCTGACTTCGTTGAAATGTTTGTCGGTGTCGGAGCATCCCGTGTTCGTGACTTATTTGAAAACGCAAAGAAGAACGCGCCTTGTATCATTTTTATTGATGAAATTGATGCGGTTGGTCGTCAGCGTGGAGCGGGCCTCGGTGGAGGACATGATGAGCGCGAGCAAACATTGAACCAATTGCTTGTTGAAATGGATGGTTTTGGTGTAAATGAAGGAATCATTATTATCGCTGCGACAAACCGTCCGGATATTTTAGATCCAGCATTGCTTCGTCCGGGTCGTTTTGACCGTCAAATTACGGTAGATCGCCCTGACGTAAATGGTCGTGAAGCAGTTCTAAAAGTTCACGCGCGTAACAAGCCGTTGGATGAATCAGTTAACTTAAAAGCGATAGCTGCACGTACTCCAGGATTTTCTGGTGCGGATCTTGAAAATCTACTAAATGAAGCAGCTCTAGTTGCTGCTCGTAGAAACAAGAAAAAAGTCGATATGGATGATATTGATGAAGCAACTGACCGCGTCATTGCTGGACCAGCGAAGAAGAGCAGGGTGATCTCTAAGAAAGAAAAGAATATTGTTGCTTTCCATGAAGCTGGACATACGGTTATAGGTGTTGTTCTAGAAGAGGCGGATATGGTTCACAAAGTAACGATTGTCCCTCGTGGTCAAGCAGGTGGTTATGCCGTTATGCTTCCAAAAGAAGACCGTTACTTTATGACAAAGCCAGAGCTACTTGATAAAATTGTTGGTTTGCTTGGTGGTCGTGTAGCTGAAGAGATTGTCTTCGGTGAAGTAAGCACAGGTGCACATAATGACTTCCAACGGGCGACAGCTTTAGCACGTCGAATGGTTACTGAGTTTGGGATGAGTGATAAGCTCGGTCCGTTACAATTTGGTCAAGCACAAGGAGGCCAAGTGTTTTTAGGTCGTGATATTCATAATGAGCAGAATTATTCTGATGCTATCGCTTATGAAATTGATTTAGAAATTCAACGTATCATTAAAGAGTGTTATGCGAAGGCGAAGCAAGTTCTCACTGAGAACCGTGATAAGCTTGACTTAATTGCCAACACTTTATTGGAAATAGAGACGCTAGATGCGGAACAAATCAAGCATTTATTTGACCATGGTACATTACCTGAAAGAACAACCGCGTCTGTTGATTTAGAAAAGACAGATTCTACTGGTACAGATGATGTAAAGGTAAATATCAGCACTAAGAAGGATGAGGATTTAGCCGAAAAGTCTGATTCTGATGAAGCTGAGAAGCAAGCTGATACGCAAGAATCTCCATCTACTACGGAAGATGAAGATAAAAAGAACTAATTAAAAGAGCTTATATCAAATGAAGCGTTTATAACATTGGCTACACGTTAAGGTGTCCTTTACGAGGGCACCTTTTCTGATCGGCTACGAGATTGCTCCTGAATCGAAAGAAGAAAACATTAAAACAGCGAACAAGTTCTTCATTTATGATAAAATGTTGGCAGAATGTGAGAAAAGGGTTAAAGCGACAGCTTTGTATAGGACAAAGAAAATACACTAAAGTGGTGATTTACGTGATATTTGTTTTTGATGTTGGAAATACGAATATGGTCTTAGGTGTGTATGATAAAGATGAATTGAAGCATCATTGGAGAATGGAAACAAATCGTTCCAGAACGGAAGATGAGTATGGAATTATGATCAAAAACTTATTTGAACATGTTGGATTAAATTTATCGGTGATTGAAGGGATTATCATCTCGTCTGTCGTACCTCCCATTATGCTCGCGCTAGAAAGAATGTGTGAACGCTATTTTCATCTAAAGCCGTTAATTGTCGGACCTGGCATTAAGACGGGATTGGATATTAAATATGAAAATCCCCGTGAGGTTGGGGCTGACCGGATTGTCAATGCGGTTGCTGCCATTCATGAGTATGGAAGCCCTTTAATTGTCGTAGATTTTGGAACAGCCACTACTTATTGCTATATTAATGAGCATAAGCAATATATGGGCGGTGCTATAGCACCTGGTATTCATATTTCTACGGAAGCTCTTTATTCAAAAGCAGCAAAGTTGCCACGAATTGAGATTGTTCCACCGACTGAAGGAGTGGTGGGTAAAAATACTGTTGCTGCGATGCAAGCGGGGATACTGTACGGCTATGTTGGACAAGTGGAAGAAATTGTGAAGAGAATGAAGAAACAAAGTAAGGAAAAGCCGATGGTTATTGCCACAGGCGGCTTATCAGGACTGATTGCAAGGGAAGCGAAAGTAATAGATATTGTCGATCCTTTTTTAACTTTAAAAGGGCTCCAGTTAATTTATAAACGAAATATGGAAACGCTAAGAAATAATATGTATAAAAGCAACTAAGGCAGACTGAAAGGGGTACTAAGATGAAGGATTATTTAGTAAAGGCGTTAGCGTATGATGCTCAAGTTCGGGCTTATGCGGTGCGGAGTACTGAAACCGTAGGGGAGGCGCAGAGAAGACATAACACTTGGCCAACTGCGTCAGCTGCTCTTGGCAGAACAATAACTGCAGGGATAATGATGGGCTCCATGTTAAAAGGAGAAGAAAAACTTACCGTAAAAGTGGAAGGGGATGGTCCGCTTGGGCCGATCTTGGTAGATGCGAATGCCAAAGGTCAGGTAAGGGGCTATGTTACGCACCCGCAAATTCATTTTGATTTAAATGAGCAAGGAAAGCTTGATGTGAAAAGAGCAGTAGGAACGAATGGTTTCTTATCGGTGGTTAAGGATATCGGTCTAAGAGATTATTTTACTGGTCAAGTGCCGCTAGTATCAGGGGAATTAGGAGAGGATTTTACGTATTACTTTGTTAAGTCAGAACAAGTCCCTTCTTCAGTTGGTGTGGGAGTGTTGGTGAATCCGGATAATACCATCTTGGCAGCCGGCGGTTTTGTCATACAGCTTATGCCTGGTACTGATGAGGAGACGATTACGAAAATTGAAGAGCGTTTAAAAGGTATTTCACCAATATCTAAGCTCATTGAGCAAGGATTAAGTCCGGAAGAAATATTAGAAGAAGTTTTAGGAAAAGAAAATGTGCGTTTTCTTGAAACTCAACCCGTTTCCTTTCAATGTACTTGTTCAAAGGAACGTTTTGCAGATGCTATTATTAGTCTAGGGCAAGATGAAATTACGGATATGATTGAGACGGATGGAAAAGCAGAAGCTCAATGTCATTTCTGTAATGAGAAGTATCAATATTCGCGTGAAGAGCTGGAACAGTTATTAACTGAAGCAAAATGAGTGGCGAGCGAATTTGTTTTGCTGTGATTCGGTTCTATTGATTCGGGGCAAAGAACAAATTGGAGGAGAAAAGGTTGGAGAGAAAGTGGGAGAAAAAGCAGCTGTGGATCATAATAGCTGGCCTTATTACAATCAATTGTTTGACTGTTGCTTTTTTTCTAACGAAATTAGGGACAGGTTTCGGAGGTAACGAAGTTGTAGCGACTGTTGGAAAAGAGGAAATAACGAGGCAGGATTGGCTCAAGGTCATGGAAGAGCGCTATGGAAAGGATACACTAAAGGAATTAGTTGATGAAAAAGTAATTGAAGCAATGGCTAAAAAATATGATATTTCCATATCTGAAGAAGCTGTTGAACGCGAACTATTTTTGATCAAAACGATGTATGGTTCGACTTCAAATGATACTGCGAACGAAGAAGAATGGAGAAAACAGATAAAATCGAGCTTAATGCTGGAGGAAATTTTAACAAAAGATGTTATTGTTCCAGAAGAGGATTTAAAATCTTATTATGATGAAAATATAAACTTCTATCATATCCCTACATCCTATCATGTTTCACAAATTATAGTGAAAACAGAGAAAGAAGTAGAGCAAGCAATAGAAGAATTGGAAAATGGCTCGGATTTCGCTGTTTTAGCAATGGAAAGATCTATAGATGAATTTAGCGCTGCTCAAGGGGGAGATATTGGATTTGTACGATCAGACGATGAAAATATCTCCGAACATTACATAAAAGCTGTTGATAAATTAAAACCAGGTGAGTGGAGTGAGGCAATTCCGGTTGATGAAGGATTTGCGATTGCTTTGCTTCATGAGAAAATCAATGGAAAAGAATACAGTTTTAAAGAAGTGAAGGATGAAATTCGCAGAGTCATCGCTTTAGAGCAAATGGAAGGGGAGTCTTCTGTTGAAGCTTTTTGGAATGAAGTGGATGTAGAGTGGTTCTACGGGGAAAAGTAATGAATACTTGAGTTTTGAGATTGAATCAAATATAAAGCTTGTCGTTTAGGCGGACTATTTTCGCAGTGACACTGAGATAAACTTTGTAAGCTAAAAGTTACACGAGCAATTGCTCGTGTATTTTTGTATAAAATCGCTAGCTATGATGTTTCTTGCAAGTGGAAAAAATATTCTGTATTTTAAGAGTAAAAAGATTGACATTTGGATATAAGCTTGGTAAATTTGAATTAATCCAATAAAAATACTCGGAATAAGAGGTGTGTAGAATGGTACGTGTAGCCAACTCAATAACAGAATTAGTGGGTCAGACCCCTATCGTCAAACTGAATCGCCTTGTAGATGAAAATAGTGCAGATGTTTATTTAAAGCTAGAGTATATGAACCCGGGAAGCAGTGTAAAGGATCGTATTGCCCTTGCGATGATCGAAGCTGCAGAAGAGGCAGGTAAGCTGAAAGAGGGAGATACCATCATTGAACCAACAAGCGGAAATACTGGAATTGGCCTTGCGATGGTAGCTGCCGCTAAGGGATATAAAGCCATCTTAGTTATGCCAGAAACGATGAGTTTGGAGCGTAGAAATTTATTGCGTGCTTATGGGGCAGAGCTAGTATTAACTCCGGGGCCAGAAGGCATGGGAGGAGCAATTCGTAAAGCGGAAGAGCTAGCGAAGGAACATGGTTATTTTATGCCACAGCAATTTGAAAACTTTGCGAATCCAGAAGTTCATAGAAGAACAACAGGTAAAGAAATTGTTGAGCAAGTGGGCGAACAATTAGATGCTTTTATTTCTGGAATTGGAACAGGTGGTACGATTACAGGTGCTGGCGCAGTTCTTAAAGAACACTATCCAAATATCAAGATTTACGCTGTGGAGCCAGCGGATTCTCCAGTTCTTTCAGGTGGAAAACCAGGACCACATAAAATCCAAGGAATTGGTGCCGGTTTTGTTCCCAAAGTATTAAATACTGATGTGTATGATGAAGTTTTAAAAATTACAAACGAAGAATCGTTTGAATATGCTCGTCGTGCTGCTAAAGAAGAAGGCATCTTAGGTGGTATTTCATCAGGTGCTGCAATTTCAGCTGCGTTAAAAGTGGCAAAAGAACTAGGCAAAGGGAAAAAGGTGCTGGCGGTAATCCCAAGTAACGGTGAACGTTATTTGAGCACTCCGCTGTATCAATTTGATACTGAATAAAAAACGAGTATTGAATATGTACAAAGGAGCAGTAGTCGAAATGGCTATTGCTCCTTTTTGATCATCATATTCTGCATTACGTTAAAAAAGGACAGTAAACTTAGCTTCTTTTCTATTTTGTTTTTTTACTAGGGAAGTTGGTTTATGAAAAAAGTGATGTTCCGATATACTGGAGGGGTTAGATGTAAGAAATTTAGAAATGGTGTCTTTTAAATGCTACAATAAAGGTGTAAAACGGTTTGGAGGTTAATTATGTCTACCAATCAAAAAAAAATGATCGAATGCGGTCCTTATACATTGGACTATAGCAATAAAACGCTTATAATGGGAATTTTGAATGTCACCCCTGATTCCTTTTCAGATGGAGGCAAATTTACTCATATTGAAAGGGCTGTTCAGCATGCAAAACAGATGGTTGCTGATGGTGCTGATATTATTGATATTGGAGGAGAATCGACTCGGCCTGGTTATGAGCAAATCTCCGTTGAGGAGGAAGTGAGTCGTGTAGTCCCTATTATTAAAGCTGTTTCGGAAGCGGTGAATGTTCCGATATCGATCGATACATATAAATCAGAAGTCGCAGAAGGTGCATTAGAAGCTGGAGCTCATATTATCAATGATATTTGGGGAGCGAAGGCGGATCGGAATATGGCGCCACTAGCTGCCCGCTACAACGCACCGATTATTTTAATGCATAATCGAGAGGATCGAGACTATCAGCATTTTTATCGGGATGTTGTAAACGATCTATTTGAAAGTATTCAAATTGTGAAAAGCGCTGGTATTGCTGATGAAAAAATTATTTTTGATCCTGGGATCGGTTTTGCGAAAGATCTGCAAGAAAATCTTCAAATGATGAGAGAACTTGATAAATTGGTTTCCATTGGGTACCCAGTATTACTTGGAACTTCTAAAAAGTCGCTGATTGGCCAGGCGTTAAATTTACCGGTTGATGAAAGGGCTGAAGGAACTGGAGCAACAGTTTGCTTTGGGATTCAGAAAGGATGCCAAATAATTCGTGTCCATGACGTGAAAGAGATGAGCCGCATGGCTAGAATGATGGATATATTGCTCGGAAAGGGACAAGTCAATGGATAAAATCTATGTAAATCGAATGGAATTCTACGGCTATCATGGTGTCTTTCCGGAAGAAACACGCCTTGGACAAAGATTTATTGTTGATTTAGTGGTAGAAGCTGATTTAAAAAGTGCTGGTGAGAAGGATGAGCTATCTGACTCGATTCATTATGGAGAGCTATATATGATGTGTAAAGAAATTGTTGAAGGTGAGCCATACAAACTTTTAGAAGCTGTAGCAGAAAAAATTGCCACCACCTGCCTTGCGCAATTTGCGAAGGCAGTATCATGCACGGTAAAAGTGATTAAGCCAGATCCTCCGATTCCCGGCCACTATGACTCGGTTGCGGTGGAAATTACAAGGAGTAGATAAATTGAAAAATAGAGCTTTGCTTGCACTAGGAACGAATATGGGGAACCGCTACGAAAACTTGACGGATGCCATAACACTACTACATCAACATTCTCAGGTTGAGTTAGTGCATTGTTCTTCTATTTATGAGACTGATCCGGTCGGCTATACTGACCAGGATCCATTTTTAAACATGGTGATTGAGATTAAAACAGTGTTAAAGCCTTTTGAATTATTGGATTGCTGTTTGCAAATTGAAAAGAATCTTGGGAGAAAAAGGATTGTTCGATGGGGACCAAGAATTATAGACCTTGACATTCTTCTCTACAACCAAGAAAATATTAAATCAGAGAAACTTATTGTTCCTCATCCGCGGATGCATGAAAGAGCTTTTGTTTTAATTCCACTCCTCGAGATTAGTCCGAACGAAAGGCTCCCAAGGGCGGATTATCTTTTACGAGAAACTTTAGATGAAATATCTGATAGAGAAGGAGTACGAATATGGAAGCTGAAAAATGGGGAAGACGTATTCGCGCTTTTCGCAAATTAAAGGGCTATACACAAGAGAGTTTGGCAGGAGAGCTTGGTGTATCAGTTTCTATTTTGGGAGAAGTGGAACGTGGTAATCGCATGCCAACGGAAGATTTTTTGCTGGAAGTTGCTGATATATTGAAAGTAAGTATAGATGATTTAACGCCACCTGAAGAATAGAACGGGTAAAGGGGTAAATGGATGTTTAAAATAGGAAATGTGGAATTGAAAAATCAGGTCGTTTTAGCGCCGATGGCTGGTGTTTGTAATTCAGCTTTTCGTTTAACGGTGAAGGAGTTTGGCGCTGGCTTAGTTTGCGCTGAAATGATTAGTGATAAAGGGATTGTTTTGAAAAATGCTAAAACGATGAATATGTTATATATCGATGAGCGGGAAAATCCATTAAGCTTACAAATTTTTGGGGGCGAAAAGGAAACGCTTGTTGAAGCTGCTAAATTTGTAGATAAAAATACAAATGCTGATATTATTGATATTAACATGGGGTGTCCAGTACCTAAGATTACTAAATGTGATGCTGGTGCAAAGTGGTTACTTAATCCTGATAAAATTTATGAAATGGTCTCAGCGGTTGTCGACAATGTTGATAAGCCTGTAACAGTAAAAATGCGCATG
Source organism: Bacillus methanolicus (assembly GCF_008764295.1). GTDB lineage: Bacteria > Bacillota > Bacilli > Bacillales > Cytobacillaceae > Robertmurraya > Robertmurraya methanolica_A. Next base: position 51,391 of record NZ_VTQX01000025.1, read on the forward strand.
GGCTGGGATGAAGAACATATCTATGCAGTGAAAAATGCCCAAGCAGTGGAGCGAGCAGGTGGCAGTGCAATCTCATTGCATGGCCGTACTCGTGTACAAATGTATGAGGGCAATGCGAACTGGGATATTATTCGTGAAGTGAAAGAGGCTATAAACATCCCGCTTATCGGCAATGGAGATGTCAAAACACCGCAGGATGCGAAAAGGATGCTAGATGAGACTGGTTGTGATGCCGTAATGATCGGCAGGGCGGCATTAGGAAATCCATGGATGATTTATAGAACGGTTCAGTTTTTAGAAACAGGAGAGTTAATAGAGGAGCCTTCTGTGAGAGAGAAAATAAATGTTTGCATTCTTCATTTAGATCGCTTAATTGCCCTTAAGAGTGAGTTTGTTGCAGTTCGTGAAATGCGAAAGCATGCTGCGTGGTATTTAAAAGGAATAAAAGGAACTGCGAAAGCCCGTAATGGAATTAACGAATGCAACACAAGGGAAGAACTTGTCAATTTATTAAACGAGCTTGTGTTAGAATCAGAAGCGAAGGAACAGTTCGAACAAGTAGGTTAAGGATTGACTTCTCTTGCTTCTTTCATTATGATGATAAAGAAAACTGCCGGTTGTTGCTGGCAGTTTTTATTATATTACGTGTCTCTTTCCGTTATTTTGTGTAAAATAGTAAGGTATAATTTTCTCTATTCAAAGATACACTTCTTGATTTTAGTCTGAAGGTTGAATTACATAGAAACATTTTAATATTGGAGATGATTTAAGTGAGTGAAGAACTAAACGACCAGATGAGAGTTAGGCTGGAAAAAATGCATGATATGCGAGAAAAAGGGCTAGATCCTTTTGGAAAACGCTATGAACGCACGCATCTTGCGGAAGAATTGATTAACCAGTACGGTGAGATGGAGAAAGAGGCTCTTGAACAATTAGCCACGACAGTGACGATTGCTGGTCGTATGATGACAAAGCGTGGTAAAGGTAAGGCGGGTTTTGCTCATATTCAAGATTTGACTAACCAAATTCAAATATATGTGAGACAGGATGCCGTTGGTGAGGAGCAGTATGATATTTTCGGTAGTGCAGATTTAGGTGATATTGTCGGTGTAACAGGAGTGTTATTTAAAACAAAGGTTGGGGAGCTTTCTATTAAAGTTCAAGACTTTCAGTTGTTAACAAAATCCTTGCGCCCGCTGCCAGAAAAATTTCATGGTTTAAAAGATGTGGAGCAGCGCTACCGTCAACGTTATTTAGATCTGATTACTAGTCAGGAAAGCCGAAAAACATTTATTACAAGAAGTAAAATTATTCAAGCCATGCGACGTTATTTAGATGATCATGGGTATTTGGAAGTAGAAACTCCTATGATGCACGCGATTGCAGGTGGCGCTTCGGCACGTCCGTTTATTACTCATCACAATGCATTGGACATGCAGTTATATATGCGTATTGCGATTGAGTTACATCTAAAACGCCTCATAGTCGGTGGTTTAGAGAAAGTATACGAAATTGGTCGTGTATTCCGAAATGAAGGTGTATCAACACGCCATAACCCTGAATTTACGATGATAGAGTTGTATGAGGCTTATGCGGATTATCGTGACATAATGAGTTTAACAGAAAATCTAATTGCTCATATTGCACAAGAAGTGTTAGGAACAACAACGGTGCAGTATGGAGATCATCTAGTGGAATTAAAGCCTGAGTGGAAGAGGCTGCATATGGTGGATGCAATTAAAGAGTATACCGGTGTTGATTTCTGGAAGGAAATGACTGTTGAAGAAGCAAGGCAGTTGGCAAAAGAGCATAATGTAGAAATAAAAGATACGATGCTCTATGGTCATATTGTTAATGAGTTTTTTGAGCAAAAGGTAGAGGAACAGCTTATTCAGCCAACGTTCATTTACGGACATCCGGTGGAAATTTCACCGCTTGCTAAGAAAAATGAGGAAGACCCAAGATTTACGGATCGCTTTGAACTATTTATTGTTGCGCGCGAGCATGCGAATGCGTTCACTGAGTTAAATGATCCAATTGACCAAAGAGAGCGCTTTGAGGCTCAGCTTAAAGAAAGAGAGCAAGGAAACGACGAAGCTCACATGATGGATAATGACTTTATCGAAGCGTTGGAATTTGGGATGCCTCCAACAGGTGGTCTAGGAATTGGAATCGATCGTCTAATCATGCTATTAACAAATTCTCCATCAATTAGAGATGTTCTGTTATTCCCGCTCATGCGTCATCGTTAACAATTATATAAAAAGGGCAAAGGTGATAGCCTTTGCCTTTTTATGTACTCCCGTTCTGAATCAAGTGAATGGAAACTTTCTATTAATTTATGGTTTGATGAACCTTTGGTTCGGGCGATAAACCCTTCGTCTTACTTAAAACATTTCAGGATTAATAGCGATAGGTAACGGAGTAGAGCTAAACGAAAAAAATTATAAAAAAGTATTGCACGAGATAAATTATAGTGGTATATTATTATCTGTTGCTGCGAAAGATGCAAGCACACAAAAAAGAATTTAAAAGAAGTTATTGACACTTACTTTAGATTCTGCTAATATTAAAAAGTCGCCTTCGAGCGACGGATAGAAATTTTCTTCCTTAAGATCATTTCAAAATTGCACTTTGAAAACTAAACAAATCATACGTCAACAACTTATAGTGGAGGCACTCTTTATGAGAGCCGAAGCTAGCCAACGTTTATTATAAACATAAGAGCTA
>NZ_VTQX01000002.1 GCF_008764295.1 Bacillus methanolicus
ATAAAAAATACCACAGCCCTAATGACTGCGGTAGACCTTAAATTTTTATACTTTCTTATCTTTTAAAAAAAATCATGCTAAGCGCATGAACGTTTTTTCATATGTAAAGAGTCCCAATTGTGCCGTCGCTCGTTTATCCTTCGTTTTGAACCCGCACTCAGCAGGTGGGTGTTCTGTTCCGAGTGGTTGTAAGTCCTACTAAATAGGCATTTACTTCACGAGGAAACGCAAACTCCCGAAGGTAGTATGTTAGGTCAAAACATAGGGTTTACCACAAACACATCAGGACTCTTTATTTGTATTTATCATAGCATATTGAGGCTGCCCTTTCAAGAAAGCACCCTATGCATTTATTACCAATTACTTCTTTTTCAACGATAAATGGAGATCAGAAAGCTGCGCTTCACTGACTTCACCAGGCGCTTCTGTTAACAAGCAGCTTGCGCTCGCCGTCTTCGGAAATGCAATCGTATCGCGAAGATTCGTTCGACCAGCAAGTAGCATAACAAGGCGATCCAATCCGAGAGCGATCCCGCCATGCGGTGGTGTACCATATTCGAATGCTTCAAGTAAGAAACCGAACTGCTCTCTTGCTTCTTCTTCTGAAAAACCAAGAATCTTGAACATTTTTTCTTGTACTTCTTTTTCAAAAATACGAAGAGATCCCCCGCCTAGCTCATAACCATTCAAAACTAAGTCATATGCTTGCGCTCTTACTGCACCCGGATCAGTATCCAATAGTTGCAAGTCTTCTCGTACTGGCATTGTAAATGGATGATGAGCAGCAAAATAGCGCCCAGCCTCTTCATCATATTCCAATAGCGGCCAATCAGTGACCCAGAGAAATTCAAACTTGCTTTGATCAATTAATTCAAGATCTTTTCCAAGCTTGAGGCGAAGAGCCCCTAAAGCATCCGCGACGACCGTTTTCTTATCGGCTACGAACAGTAAGAGGTCGCCCGTCTCTACTTCTAATGCGGAGCGAATGCCAGCTGCTTCATCTTCAGAAATGAATTTTGAAATGGGGCCCTTTAATCCTTTTGCTTCAGCTTTCAGCCAAGCAAGACCTTTTGCACCATAGACTGCAACAAACTCGGTCAGAGCATCAATATCTTTTCTAGAATAAGCAGAAGCAGCGCCCTTCACATTGATCGCCTTCACTTGTCCTCCAGAGGAAACAGCACTTGCGAATACTTTGAAGCCAGAATCTTTCACAATCTCTGATAAATCGACAAGTTCAAGTCCGAAGCGAGTATCAGGCTTATCAGAACCAAAGCGTGCCATCGCTTCATCATAAGGCATGCGAGCGAATGGAGTCGAAATATCCTGTCCTTTTACTTCTTTCATCATTTTCTTCATCATCGCTTCCATCATGGTAATGATATCATCTTGGCTTAAGAAGCTTGTCTCAATATCGATTTGTGTAAACTCAGGCTGACGATCTGCACGTAAATCTTCATCACGGAAGCAACGAGCAATTTGATAATACCGTTCTATTCCACCGACCATAAGCATCTGTTTAAAAAGCTGTGGTGATTGTGGGAGGGCATAGAATTCTCCTGGATGAACACGGCTTGGTACTAAATAATCACGTGCCCCTTCAGGTGTGCTCTTCGTCAAAATAGGCGTCTCAATATCTAAGAAACCTTCGCTATCTAGAAAATCGCGCACTACTTTTGTTACTTGATGACGCATTTTGAACGTCTCAAACATCACTGGTCGCCGTAAATCTAAATAACGATATTTTAGACGGATATCTTCAGATACTTCAGACTTATTATCGATCGTAAAAGGAGGAGTTTTAGCCTCATTTATGATCGTTACTTTCTGTGCCTTTACTTCAATTTTTCCTGTCTTGACATTTTCGTTAATCGTTCCCTCTTCTCGCGCCACTACGATCCCATTTATATCAAGAACGTATTCGTTTCTTATCTTCTCTGCAATCGCGAGTGCTTCCGGTGATTCTTCAGGATTAAAGACAACCTGAATGATTCCAGTCCGATCACGTAAATCAATAAAAATGAGACCGCCCAAGTCGCGGCGCTTTTGCACCCAACCCTTTAAAACGATTTGCTCTCCAATCGCTTGCTCTGGTACTTCTCCACAAAAATATGTTCTCCCGTACACAAAAACTCCTCCTATTCAACTGAAGCCTTAAATTGTTCAATAAATTGGTCAAGCGAATACTCCGTTTGCTCACCAGATGCCAATGACTTCACATTAATTTTATTTTCATTTAGCTCATTTTCTCCTAAAATTGCTACGTATTTGGCTTTTAAGCGATCGGCTGCTTTAAACTGAGCTTTAATTTTTCGATTTAAGTAATCACGTTCTGCTGAAAAACCAGCATTTCTAAGCTGATATAAAAGCTTTACAGTATATTCTTGAGCAGCTTCACCTAACCCTGCTAAATAGATATCAATACCTTCTGTTAATGGAAGCTCTACTTTTTCTGCTTCAAGAGCAGCAATGAAGCGTTCTATGCTTAAACCAAAACCAATCCCTGGTGTTTCAGGACCGCCTACCTCTTCAACTAAGCCGTTGTAGCGACCTCCACCACATAAAGTAGTGATTGCACCAAACCCGTCTGCATCACTCATAATTTCAAATGCTGTATGGTTATAATAATCCAATCCTCTTACTAAATTAGAGTCGACCTCAAAGGGGATTTGCAGTGCGGTTAAATATTTTTGCACCTTCTCGAAATATGCTTGAGACTCAGCATTTAAAAATTCAAGAATGGAAGGTGCTGATTTCATCAGCTCATGCTCCCTATCCTTTTTACAATCCAAAATTCTTAAAGGATTGGTCGTGAGGCGATTTTGACAGTCGCTGCAAAATTCACCAATTCGCGGCTGGAAATGTTGAATCAGCGCCTCTCTATGGGCATTTCGACTTTCTTTGTCACCAAGACTATTGATGACGATCTTCAGTTTTTTCAAGCCCATTTCTTGATATAAGCTATACGCTAATGAGATGACCTCTGCATCTATTGCTGGATCTGCGCTTCCTAAAGCCTCCACTCCAAATTGGACAAACTGACGAAAGCGACCGGCTTGCGGTCTTTCATAACGAAACATTGGCCCCATATAATAGAGTTTTACTGGCTGGTTAGCATACCCGAACATTTTTTGTTCAACGAATGAGCGAACGACTCCCGCCGTTCCTTCAGGACGGAGCGTCAGGCTTCTGCCTCCTCTATCCTCAAATTCATACATTTCTTTTTGGACAATATCCGTTGTATCTCCCACGCTTCTTGTGAATAATTCAGTATGTTCAAATATCGGCGTGCGAATTTCCTTATATTGGAATTTCCCACAAAGCTCTCGAGCCTTTTCTTCAATGAGCTGCCATTTTTCTACTTGTCCAGGTAAAATATCCTGAGTTCCTCTTGGAATATTAATAGACATGAGAATCCTCCTCTGAAATCTTCCGAATAAAAATAAAAAAACTCCCGTCTCTTGTATATAAATATACAAGGGACGAGAGATATAATCCCGTGGTGCCACCCTAATTGAAGACGTGCTATTACGCCATTCCACTTTGACAGTTAACGCCTGTTCACGTTCCTCTCCTACTAAAGAATCTTCTCTTTCAGAGCGAAGCCTACGGAGTGTTCTTTCATTAAGTCATTATGTAGGAATGCTTTCAGCCTGTGGCACTCCCTCTCTAATCATATGTATCTTAACTACTCTTCTCCATCAACGGTTATCATCTTCTCATACTTTATTTATATAATAATACGGAGCAAGACTGTAATTGTCAAGACTATTCATGAACGTTCTAATTGTTTCTTTAATTTTCGCACATCGCTCATCGTTAAACCAAATTCAGATGCTAGCTCGACCATGCTTGAGTTCTGTTCTTTTTGCAGAAAATCATGAAAATCAATGCCAAATAGTTGATTTTCTCCTTGTTGAATCGTCGTTCCTTTATCACTAAACCTCATCGAAATCACCCTTCTTATTTTTTTCTCTCTCTATTGTTTCCATGAAGGATAGATAATTATCCTACTTTAAAAAAAGCTTTGTTAAACCATATTATCGCTCAAACGATTTTTGATTCGTTTTGTGTGGACCCCCTCGTTTCTCATGAAATGAGCTGAGAATCAATACAGACAGATAAAAAGCAAAAAATCATGCAAACATTGACTTAACAAGTTTAGTCTGATCCCTTAGAATAGAAAGATGCAGAGGAACCAAATATAGTAATCGCAACTCGAGGTAACGGTAAAGTTGATCAAAAATGCTGAGCCTTTGAGAGAAAAGCAATAGCTTGTAACATAGAAGGCAACCTAGTATTTAGCGAAGGGAGACAGAGAATGCAGAGAAAAAAATATCTACCACTATTGCTTTGTCTTATTCTTGTCTTATCATGTATTTATCCGCCGCTTCAACCTGCTGCTGCAGGCACAGTACAAGTTGGCGAAGCGAACGTCAATGTCAGGGAAGGTCCGGGGCTTAGCTATAATGTGATTAAAAAAGTGAATAAAGGGGATACCTTCTCCTTTATAAAACAAGAAGGTGATTGGTACCAAGTCGATATCGGCTCAGGAAAGAAAGCATGGATTGCAAGCTGGCTTGTCACAAAAAAAGAGGCGGTTGACCCTGCAAATGAGAGCTTCATGGGAAATGTTACAGCCAATAGCGTTAGAGTCAGAACCGGCCCTGGGACAAGCCATTCTGTACTCGGAGCTTTAAATAAGGGCGATGCTGTGGAGATTCTTAAATCTGAAGCCAATTGGTATCAGGTTAATAGCCGTTTCGGAAAAGGCTGGATCTCAAAAGACTATTTACAAACGGAGAAAGAGACAACAACAGGCGGAAATATCGGGACAATTACCGCAAGCTCCCTTAACGTCCGTTCAACTCCATCTACGCAGGGGCAGTCGTTAGGAAGGCTGAAAAAAGGGGACCAAATAACCGTTCTCTCACATCATAACGGTTGGATTGAAATTACATTTAAAAACCAACAAGCATGGATTAGCAGTGAATATGTAAAGCTTGAATCAGGCACCGGTACTTCTGTTCCACCAGCAAAATCAAATTCAAACCTTTCTGGGATAACGGGGACTGTCACGGCAACTTCTTTAAATGTTAGAGATTCTGGTTCTTTAAATGGAAAAGTTATCGGCAGTGTTTCTAAAGGAGAGAGAGTTAAGATTCTTGAAGAAGTGAACGGTTGGGTGAAAATTGAACTTCACTCTGGCAAAAAAGGCTGGATTGCTGGGTGGTATATAGAGAAATCAATACCATCACAAGCCCCTTCTTCCAATAGTTCTCCAAAAAACAGCAGCTTAACGATTGATCATAATGGAACGAATATTCGGTCTGCTCCCGATTTAAGCGCAAAGGTAGTAGCGAGGGCAAATGCTGGAGACAAATTTTCAATTGTCAACATTCATAAAGATTGGTATGAAGTGAAATTAGCAAATGGAAAAAGTGGATATGTCGCTGGCTGGATTGTTACGGTTAGTAACGGCGTCCCACAAATCGAAAAAATCGGAACAAGTAGCGATATAAAGAGTAAGAAAATCATGATCGATCCTGGTCATGGGGGGCGAGACAACGGAGCGACTGGAGCTAAGGGAAGCCTCGAAAAAAACTTAACATTAAAAACCGCCCAGCTTTTAGCGAATAAATTGAAAGCACAAGGGGCAAAAGTATTCATGACAAGGAGCAACGATCAATACCTCGCTCTCAGTTCCAGAGTGAGTATGGCTCACTATCAAAATGTCGATGCCTTTATAAGCCTTCACTATGACAGCATTGATAATTATACTGTCAAAGGAATGACAAGCTATTACTATCATTCACATCAGAAGGGACTAGCCTCAAGCATACATAATGCCGTCATCAAGCAAACCAAACTGAATGATCGCGGTGTTCGCCAAGGGGATTACCATGTCATTCGGGAAAATAAACAAATGGCCGTTTTACTAGAACTGGGATATATAAGCAACCCGACAGAAGAACTGATGGTAAATACTTCCCAATATCAAGAACAGGTCACCAATGGTATTGTCCAAGGTGTCGTGACATATTTTAAATAATGAAGGTAGAATTCTTTAAAAGCAAGAGGGGAAAACGAATCATTTTCCCCTTGCTTTTTGCTTATGATTTTCAGCTTCTTTATAATGAATACAGCAGATTTTTTAACCTTTTTTCGAAAAAAAATGTCATAAGATCCGTTGATTGTGGCCTTCATGACAAATCCTATTCTAATGAACGAAAATGGCTTCAGTCCAAAAATATCGAAAAACCAATCGCAAACAAAATGACGGCAAAAATAAGACCGATTACGACTTGTAAGAGCAGCTGATTGAATTTTTTTTGATCATTTCCAGCTTCTTGACTGTCTTTGAAAAAAGACAATAGACCTGAAGTAAATATAGCATCCCAAAGCTTCCATGTTTCATTATCTTTCTTCTTTTTGTCATTATGATCGTTCATTTTGAATCCTTCCTTCAACTTTTGAAGAGAAAAAGAATCGATTCTCGTCATACCGATTTTTAAAACGGCTTTTCATTGCCTTATTTACTTTCCAAAATAAGTGTCACTGGTCCATCATTTGTCAACTGTACATCCATCATTACCCCGAATTGACCTGTTTCAACATGAATCCCCTGCTCTTCTAATAAACGATTAAAATGATCGTAGATTTTCTCTGCATGGTCAGGTTTCGCTGCCTCCATAAAGTTTGGTCTTCGTCCTTTGCGGCAATCTCCGTAAAGAGTAAATTGGGAAACGGAAAGTATTTCGCCTCCGACATCCAGTAAGGACAAGTTCATTTTCATATTGTCATCTTCAAAAACACGTAAATGGGCAATTTTTTCAGCTAAATACTTGGCGTCGTCTTCACTGTCTTCATGGGTGACACCGACTAAAAGGACATAACCCTTATTGATCTTTCCAACAACTTTTCCAGTAACCGTTACTTGAGCTTCTTTACTTCTTTGTACAACAATTCTCATTACGATATTACCTCCTCTAAAAAAAAGAAAAGCTGTCACATTCTCGACAGCAGGGATTTTTGCGCGGATTTATCATAAATAGATTTTTCGCAAATCGTTTTTTTACTCAACCGGATGAAAAAAATCTAATTCATAATTCTTCGTACAGCATATATATCTGGGATTTGTTTAATCCGGTCAACTACCTTTTGTAAATGAGCAACATTGACGATCATAATCGTCATGCTAATTGTCGCCATTTTATTGCGATCCGACTTACCAGTTACAGCAGAGATATTGGTTTTCGTCTCACTGACTGCCTGCAATACTTCATTTAGCAATCCTCTTCGATCATAGCCAGTGATTTCAATATCAACATTATACTCCTTACGGTCATTTAAAGCCGTCTCCCATTCAACCGGGATGAGCCGTGCCTTCGCATCAGCCGTATCAATATTGGTACAATCTGAACGGTGAACAGAGACACCGCGACCTTTCGTTATGAATCCGACGATATCATCTCCAGGCACTGGACTACAGCATCTTGATAAGCGTATCAATAAATTATCAATCCCTGTTACCCTTACACCTGACTCACGCTTTTTCTTTGTCGGGAATGATTTTAACTCATTGACCGCACTGGCAATCGTCGTTTCCTGTTCTAGATCACGTTGCTTGCGCCATTTCTCTGTTAAACGATTCGCAACCTGGAGAGCTGTAATTCCGTTGTATCCAACAGCAGCATACATATCTTCCTCACTGAAGAAATTAAATTTCTCAGCCACCCGTTTAATATTTTCTGGTGTCAAAATTTCCTTCAATTCAAACTCCATATTGCGAATTTCTTTTTCAACAAGCTCGCGGCCTTTCTCTACATTCTCTTCTTTACGCTGCTTTTTGAAAAATTGTCTAATTTTATTTTTTGCCTGTGATGTTTGCGCAAGCTTAATCCAATCCTGACTTGGTCCATAAGAGTGTTTGGATGTAAGAATCTCGACGATATCCCCTGTTTTCAGCTTATAATCAAGGGTGACCATTTTTCCGTTCACCTTTGCACCAATCGTTTTATTGCCAATCTCTGAATGAATACGATAAGCAAAGTCGATAGGAACAGAGCCTGCCGGTAATTCAATTACATCCCCTTTAGGGGTGAAGATAAAAACCATGTCGGAAAAAAGATCAATCTTCAACGATTCCATAAATTCTTCTGCATTTGAAGAATCATCCTGAAATTCGAGAATTTCTCTAAACCATGTGAGTTTGTCATCTAAAGAAGAATTCTCATCAACTGTTTTCCCTTCTTTATATGCCCAGTGGGCTGCGATCCCGAACTCAGCAATTCGATGCATATCGAAGGTTCGAATTTGCACCTCAAGTGGATCACCCTTTGGTCCGATTACTGTTGTGTGAAGAGACTGATACATATTCGGTTTAGGCATGGCGATATAATCTTTAAATCTCCCCGGCATCGGTTTCCAGCAGGTGTGAATAATGCCAAGCACCGCATAACAATCTTTTATACTGTTTACAACAATGCGAACGGCAAGCAAATCGTAAATTTCATTGAACTGCTTATTTTGCAGTGCCATTTTTCGATAAATGCTGTAAATATGCTTTGGCCGCCCAGAAATATCCGCTTTGATTGCAACCTCATCCAATGCTGTACGCATCTCAACAACAACATCGTCTAAGTACTGCTCTCGTTCTGCACGCTTTTTCTTCATTAAGTTTACAATGCGGTAATATTGCTGCGGATTTAAATAGCGAAGAGCTGTATCCTCCAGCTCCCATTTAATTTTCGAAATCCCTAAGCGATGGGCTAAAGGAGCAAAGATCTCTAACGTTTCATTGGAAATACGCCGCTGTTTTTCAGCAGGTAAATGCTTCAAAGTTCGCATATTATGAAGTCTATCTGCTAACTTAATTAAGATCACGCGAATATCCTGAGCCATGGCAACAAACATTTTTCGATGGTTTTCCGCTTGCTGCTCCTCATGCGATTTATATTTAATTTTTCCTAGTTTTGTCACACCGTCAACAAGCATTGCCACTTCATCATTGAAGGCCTCACGAATATCGTCGAGCGTAACTTCAGTATCTTCCACAACATCGTGAAGAAATCCGGCTGCGACCGTATCCGGATCCATTTGTAAATCCGCGAGAATTCCAGCCACTTGAATTGGATGGATAACATACGGTTCTCCGGATTTTCTATATTGGTCACGATGAGCATGTCTAGCAAATTCATATGCTTTTTGAACAGTCTTGACATGTTCACCATTTAAATATTTCCTTGTTATTTCGATGACCTGTTCAGCTGTCAAAACTTGTTCATTGGCCATGTAATCACCTTATCTATCCTGAGGTATTTGTTTAACACATATGATCGATTCTGTCATTTTGTATAGATCACTTCTTTGTGAAAAAAGTAAATAAAAAATAATATAATTGTTACTATTATCGAAAAAAAACAACGATATGTAAAGAGATTGAGCATTCTTTTTTCGAGAAAAGTAAGAATTTTGTCGAATTGCTTTACTTGCCCTTCACATAATGAAATAGAAAAAGAGCGCGAACAGCGCTCAAAATCAGTTAAAATTCCATTAATGTTAAAATATCATAGCCATCTAATTTACTTCTTCCCTCTAGGTAAGTAAGTTCAATTAAAAAGGCGATTCCAGCCACAACCCCGCCAAGCTCTTCAACTAATTTAATCGTTGCTTCAATCGTTCCACCGGTAGCGAGAAGGTCATCTGTAATAAGCACGCGTTGTCCAGGCTTAATCGCATCTTGATGGATCGTTAATACATCTTTTCCATATTCAAGGCCATAATCAACATCAATGGTCGCTCTTGGCAATTTCCCTTTTTTTCTTACTGGGGCAAAACCAACTCCTAAAGAATAAGCTACGGGACAGCCGATAATGAAGCCACGTGCTTCAGGACCAACAATAATATCAATATCTTTCTTTCGAGCATATTCCACAATTTGATCTGTTGCGTAATGATATGCCTCCCCATCGTTCATCAACGGTGTAATATCCTTAAATTTAATTCCTGGCTTTGGCCAATCTTCCACAATTGCAATATGTTTTTTTAAATCCATTCTTCAACTGCCTCCTCATTGGTAACCGACCCAATTATCATTTCGTCAAACCACTTTTTCAGTTCGTCAACGGATGAATAGAGTAACTCCCCTTCAAGAGCATAATGTGCCTGCTTTTGCTGGTATGTGATCGATTCTGATAAATCTTTTTTATTTTTAACCTCATTTAAGGTAATAAATCCATTATGCTGCTTTATCAATTCTAGTTCTAAAAACACTTGCGACATGAAATCAATCGTCGCTCTCGTCCAACCACGGTATTTAGCAAGATCATCGCCATATCTTTTCAGATCAAAAGGTGCTTTTTTCATCAAGAAAGCATAATACCATTTAAAATGCTCTCTTGTCGGCATCGTGGAGAAATAATCACTCTCTTCACCATAAAAATGGGCATAAATTCTTGCTGGTTGCTTCCCCTGTAAGAGTGAAACAAGAAACTCTTTAGAAGGGGGGAGATCGGCAAGAACGATGTTCCGTCCTGTAATATCCAAATGGCGAGCTTTATCCAAATTATTCACCACAATTAACTCGTTATTTTGATGGGTAAATTTGCTCACGTACTTTTCATTAAACACAATCCAAAGTGCACTAGAAACACTATCGGACAGTTTTTCGATTCTCTTTAAGCCACGATAATCAAACAACTGCCACTCATGCACCGCTAAATCTTGAAGGAAAATTTGCGGTTTCCGGATGTTGTTCCACTCATTAATAGCTAATTCTCCAATGACCGCTAAGCTCGCGTAAGGAGAAACTTCATCTAATAAACTTCCTAACCCGAAACCAATCCCATCTAATGAACTTCCTTGATCCTCTAATACAAGCTTTAAATGGGTTTGATCCGCACCGATTTTCTTCATTTGGGAAATACTAGCTGCTTTAATAAGTACCTTCGGCTTTGGATTATACATCCCGAATGGAGCAAGCATCTGCATTTCCTCAAGCGCCTTTAAATCGACATTTTTTAATTCTATTTCACTATCCAGCTTTGTGACAGGAATGAAATCTTCCTCAGTAAGTATTTTTGAAGCCAATTGATTTAAGCGGCTGCGTAGTTCTCCAACATCTTCTATTTTCAATGTCATTCCTGCAGCCATCGGATGACCGCCAAAATGAGGCAATATATCACGACATGTCGATAAATTTTGGAATAAATCAAATCCCATAATACTCCGAGCAGACCCCTTCGCCAAACCTTTTTCATCATCAACGCTTAGGACTATCGCCGGACGATAAAATCGCTCTACAAGTTTGGAGGCAACGATCCCAATCACACCTGCGTTCCACCCAGATTTTCCAACGACAATAACGGAATTTTCGTCAATTGGATAATTTTCTTCAACCTCTTGAATCGCTTCCTCTGCGATTTCATTGACGAGTGCTTGTCTTTCTTTATTTAATGCATCAATTTCTTCTGCAATGGTCTCCGCTTCATATGGATCTTCAGTTAATAAAAGATCGACGGCAATATCTGCACTTTCCAATCTGCCGGCAGCATTTATTCTAGGAGCAATTACAAATCCAATCGTCTCCTCATTAACGGCAGGCAAATCGGAACCAGCTAATTTCAACAACGCTTTCAGGCCATGGTTGTCCGTATTTTTTAACGCTTGGATCCCTCTTTTAGCTATTAATCGATTTTCTCCAACTAAAGGGACTAAGTCAGCAATCGTACCAATCGCAGCAAATTGCAACAGATGCTCGGGCACCTTTCCCAAAAGAGCATGAGACAATTTGAACGCAACCCCAACACCGGCTAAATCATGAAATGGATAAGGACTGTTCTCCAATTTTGGGTGAATGATCGCCAATGCTTCAGGCAATTCTGGTCCTGGTTCATGGTGATCGGTAATAATTAAATCAAGCCCCAATTCTTTGGCTATTTTTGCCTCATGGAGCGCAGCAATTCCAGTATCGACGGTGATAATAAGATGAATGCCACTTTCAGCAGCATGACGAAATGCGTTTTCATTCGGTCCATATCCTTCTGTAAAACGATTGGGAATATAGTACTGGACATTCGCCCCTAATTCCTGAAGGGTAAGCATCATGACGGAAGTGCTTGTAACTCCGTCTGCATCATAATCACCAAATATAAGAATTTGTTCATTATTTGCTATCGCATCTTTTATTCGTGAAACAGCAATATCCATTCCTATTAAAGTGAATGGATCATGGAACGCATGATCTTTATCAAAAAGAAAAGACGAGGCGAGCTCCGGGGTATCAAAGCCCCGATTAACAAGTAAAGATGCCACCAGCGGTGTAATGCTAAGCTCCTCTACAAGTCTTCTCTTTTTTTCTTCATCGACCTGTTGGCAAATCCATCTAGTTTTCGGCTTTAACATACGTTCACCTCTCAACTTTTCTATTATACTAGAGCGCTATATTCGGTTCAAGCTAAGAGTGTATTCGTAAATATTCAAAAAAACAAAAAAATGTGCAGCAAAAGTTTATATTAGCTTTTGGCGCACATTACGTTGACATTCTTTGACTATTTCGGATTGTAGGGATTAATATGAACAAAAACATTTTCTACATTCTTTTCCCGCAGCAACTTTTTCTTCACAGCTTTTCCAACTTTATGGCCTTGCTCTACCGTCATATGTGGGTCAACAGATATCTTAATATCAATAATAACGTAATGACCATGCTCGCGCGCATGAAACTCATCTATTTTTTTGACTTCAGGAACAGACTCTACCACTTTTCTAAGTTCAACCGTGTCTTCATCGTTCATGACACGGTCGAGGGCATTGCCAATCGATTCTTTTCCAAGCGTCCACGCAATTCTCAAGATCATCAAGGCTACCACCAGTCCTGCGACTGGATCAGCATATTCAAGCCAACCAATTTGCAAAAAATCGCCAACTACGGCTGCTCCAATTCCCACTAAAGCCGCTAAAGACGAATAAACATCTGAACGATGTTCATAAGCATTTACAATGAGAGCGTCACTTTTTAATTGCTGGCCTAATCGAAATTTATAACGAAACATACACTCTTTTGTAATAATTGAAATTAACACTGCTACGATAGCGATCGGATTAGGAGCCTCTATCGGATGAAAAAACGCGTCAAATGAGGATCTTCCAATCTCTAATCCAACGATAAACAGCAACACCGCTACGATGATGGCTGCAATCGATTCCGCCTTCCCATGACCGTATGGATGCTCCTCATCAGGAGGCTGCTTCGCGGCCCTTAAACCAATAAAAACAGCTAACGAGCCTGCCACGTCTGAAGCAGAATGAACTGCATCTGCTATTAAAGCCTTGCTATTCGCATATATACCAACGCTCCATTTTAACGCTGCCAAGACGACATTTCCAACTATGCCAATGATGGCAGCAAACTCTGCTTTTTTAAAACGTTCACTTTTTTCCAACGTACTCCCCCCTTAAACAAAAGTCCACTATCCCTTTAAACAAACCTTCTACCAGTCTATCCTAAACACTCCAGTCTCATAAGGGTGGTTTCTGCTTTTCCATCAGAAAAAGTAAACAGAAAAATAATTTAGCACTAAAATGCTTTCATTATTGTGGGAATTAGAAAAGAAAGAATTTCACACGATGATCCAAATACCGTAACGTAACTTAAAACAGAAAAAAGCTGAGAACAAAAAGTCGTAATTAACGACCTTTTGACTCAGCCTCTTCACCATTATACTTGCGGTTCATCTGTCTTTTTACGCTTTTCTTTGTAAGTAATTAATGTACCTTTCGTCTTTAATTCTTTCGCCTTCCATACATACCATATTTGAGCTGCTAAGAACAAAGATGAATATGTTCCTGCAATCAAACCAATTAGCAATGCGAAAGAGAAGTTCGTAATTGATTCGCTTCCGAAGATAAGTAATGCAACTACGGCGAACACAGTTGAAATAATCGTATTTAATGACCGGCCAAAGGTTTGGCGTAAGCTCCGATTCACAATATCAGCCAGTTCCTCCGTGTTTTTAATCCGTCTCTTCTTCTTCATGTTTTCACGAATCCGGTCAAAAGTAACAATCGTATCGTTAATCGAGTAACCAACAATCGTCAATACGGCTGCAATGAAGGTTAAATCCACTTCAAAACGGGTGATGCTAAAGATGGCAATGATAAAAAATGCATCATGTAGCAACGCAATTACGGCAGGGATGGCCATTCGCATCTCAAATCGAATCGTAACATAGATTATAATTCCGATCGATGCGATCAGGACTGCCTTCGCCGCATTTTTCGCCAATTCTTTTCCAACCGTTGGTGATACGGTACTTACATTCGGTTCAGCGCCATATTTCTCTTTAAAATTTGTTTTTAAATCCGCAATCTCGTTTTGATTAAGAATATCCTCACCCTTGAGGCGGGCAACCCCGATATTATGAGCGTCACCTGAAATGACAATATCGTTCGTTTCTATCCCAACACTCTCAAGCTGCTCTTGAAATTCCGCCTTCGTTAAAGAGTAATCGGAAAGAACCTCTATTCTAGTACCACTAGAGAAATCAATCCCTAAATTCAAGCGGAATACAACCAAACATAAAAGCCCTAAAGCTAATAAAATACCTGAAAGCGCAAAGAACTTTTTACGCGGTTTGATGAAATCCCATTTATCAAATTTTGTTGGCAAATCAAGCGTATCATAACTTTCAGCAATATCTTTTATCTCTTCCTGCTTTACACCGAACCAGCGAGGTTTTTTATTAAAGAGGTTACTGTTGACCCATAACCCTAAGAACAACCTAGTACCGAATACAGCAGTGATGAAGCTGACTAGAATGCTGACCATTAAAGTTGTTGCAAATCCCTGTACAGAGCTTGTTCCAAAGTAAAAAAGAACTGCTGCCGCTAAGAGGGTTGTAATATTCGCATCCACAATCGTTGATAAAGAACCGCTCGTACCCGCTTTATATGCAGCTTTTAAATTTCTGCCAACTTTCAGTTCTTCTTTTATGCGCTCAAAAGTAATGATATTGGCATCCACTGCCATCGCAACCCCAAGAATAACTGCTGCAATTCCCGGAAGGGTTAAGACTGCATTCATCCAATCAAATATGAGCAAGATCAAGTATATGTAGACCGATAAAGTAACCGTCGCAATAAAACCAGGGAAGCGATAATAAGCAAGCATAAAAATAAATACGGCTGCAATTCCGATAATCCCTGCCAGCACCGTCTTATCCAAAGCGTCTGCCCCAAATTGCGCTCCTACAGAAGTAGAGTAAACTTCCTCAAGCTCAACCGGTAAAGCTCCTGCATTTAATAGGTTTGCTAAAGTACTAGCCTCTTCAATTGTAAAATCCCCTGAGATAGAGACTGAGTCTTGATTAAAAATTTGCGAAACTCTTGGAGCAGAAAGATATGCTGGATTTTCCTTCGTTGCTTCTTCCCGGAAGCTATGTTCTCCTTCTTCATAATCCAGCCAAATAACAAGCAAATTATTTGGAGCTCCCATGTTAACTATTTGTTCTGTCACTTCTCTAAACTTATCAGCGCTCTTCAATTTCAAAGAAACACTCGGCTGACCATTGTCATCAAAGGTTTGCTGCGCTCCACCTTCAACTAAATCCCTACCATCCATCATTAAATTATCATCTACATCTCGGAATGATAAATTCGCTTCCGTAGAGAGCATTTCCCGTGCTTGATTTTGGTCATGAACACCAGCCAACTGAACGCGAATGCGATTATCTCCCTCAACCTGAAGGGTTGGCTCACTAACTCCTAGTGCATTTATACGTTTATTTAATGCTTCAGCCGTGCTAGCCAATGTAGCATCATCAATCTTTTGTCCATCTTCCGCCTTGACCTCGTACAGTACTTCAAAGCCCCCTTGAAGATCTAAGCCAAGTTTAATATTTCCTAAAATATTTGTTGTCGTTGCACCAATTATCCCGCCCAAAAAAAGGACTATAAGAAAAAAAGCAACGATTCTGTTCCGTTTGACCATTATGTAGAAATCCTCCTTAAAAGAATGCAAAAGCTAATTCTTTAACGCTGTTAACCTGTTATTTCATTTCAATGAAAGTCAATAAGATTATTATGAAACAGTTTGGAAGAGGTGTCAATTTTATATGTATAAGCTAGATTCATTTTAAAAGTTCTTTCAACTCCGTTTCGTCCTCAAGAGAAAAATCAAGGAGCTTCAATGCTTCAACGGAGGCAAAACTCATATATTCACCAGGTTTTAATGAGAGAATATCAGCTACTATTTCATATAGCTTAATGTCATCTCTCACTCGCTTCCACTTCTTCGTCGTGAGAAACTCCCATAACTGTTGCTCGTGGATGGTTCCATATCCTAATAGATTTAATTCTTCCACTTTACTAATAAGAGCTGGTTTTACTTCACTACGGAAACGATCGTATTCATGGACAGTGCTCATTTGAACTCCTCCTAGATAATCTTCATATAGAAAACGAAACAACTTGTCATGCTTTGTCCACTTTCAAGCATATAGATAATTGTATATGATTTAACTCTTTTCTGAAAGCGACTTTCCAAGAAAATACTTTATAATTCCAAGATCCGTCTTATAGAACTTATATCCAGAAGGCAGGGAGCAAGATGTCTAAGTTTTTAAAAGGAACGATCATATTATTAATTGCCGGGTTAGTCACCCGAGTGCTTGGCTTCATCAATCGTATCGTCATTGCCCGATTTATTGGAGAAGAAGGCGTCGGTCTCTATATGATGGCATTTCCAACCCTTATGTTAGTTATCACTATTACACAATTAGGACTGCCTGTAGCGATTTCAAAAAGTGTGGCTGAGGCAGAAGCAAAAGGAGACTTCAAAAAAATCAAAAAAATATTAGTAGTCTCTTTAACAACGACGATCTCTTTATCCTTGTTGTTTACACCTGTTCTCCTTTTTAGCGCACCTTATTTATCTGACCTATTGTTTACTGATAATCGCACAAAACTACCATTACTGGCAATTACTCCGATTATCCCAATTGTTGCAATTTCAGCCGTTATTAGAGGATATTTTCAAGGACGACAAAACATGAAGCCAGCAGCCTACTCACAGGTAATTGAGCAAGTCATACGAATCGCCCTGATTGCTGTTTTAACAAAGATGTTTCTCCCATATGGGATTGAATTCGCCGCCGCAGGAGCAATGCTTGCCTCTGTTATCGGTGAGCTTATGTCGCTGCTTTACTTAATTACAACGTTTAAAATGAAAAAGAAATTTCCATTTAGAAGAAATTTCTTTAAGCAAATACAGGCTGGTAAATCGACCTTTAAAGAATTAATGGGTGTAGGACTACCAACATTAGGAAGTAGACTAATCGGCAACTTCTCTTGGTTTCTTGAGCCGATTGTCGTCTCCTATAGCCTTGCTTTGGCCGGAGTTGGTACATCACTAGCAACAAAACAATACGGTTCCCTTACCGGATTTGCCATGCCGTTATTGCTTCTCCCTTCGTTTATTACCTACTCCTTATCGACTTCGCTAGTACCAGCAATCAGTGAAGCCAATTCAAATAATGATAAGGGGCTCATTGAATATCGCTTACAGCAAGCACTGCGCTTTGTCTTTTTAACCGGTGGACTGGCGATTATTATTTTATATGTTTTAGCAGATCCACTAATGGAGTTTATGTATGGCTCTACATCCGGGGCCATTTTTATCAAGATTATGGCCCCATTCTTCCTTTTCTATTATTATCAAGGGCCGTTGCAAGCGACGTTACAGGCATTGGATTTAGCACGAGCAGCGATGATTAATAGCATCATCGGATCAGCTGTGAAACTCGGGGTCATTTTTGCTCTTGCCAGTCAATCAAACTTTGGCATTAATGGGGCAGCGCTTGGAATTATTATTGGCATCGTCCTAGTTACCTTTCTCCATTTCGCCACGGTTTTGAAACGAATTTCCTTTACTTTTTATATACGAGATTATGCAAAAGGCTTTATCGTCATGTTTCTCTCAGGAGTACTAGGCTTTTATACTTATGAACAAATCACAGGTCTTTCCCTTGCAAGCCACATCATCCTTGCTGCCATCGTTATGAGCTTAAGTTATGCTATTCTTTTGCTCCTGTTTGGCTTAGTACGAAAACATGATTTGCAAAGAATCCCAAAAATAGGAGGATTTTTAGCAATCTTTGCTTTTAAATAAGCTTATTTAACGTATGCTTTTCATATTTGGCTCATTTGAGACTCCCTCATTCAAAATGGGCCAAATCAACCATCTTGAAAATCTTCTTCATCTTTCATCTAAAATCTTGAACGTCAATAAAAAAGTCGCCATTTTGAAAGCTGCAGAAGGATATTTTTTTTACATCCCGGTAGCCACGCTTCCGCAATTCCTGTCTAAGCCATAGTGGATTTTTTTCGATGCGTTCCAAATTTTTCGTTTGGATTTCCCCATCAATGATGAGCGGAATGGTGTAGCTACTTTGATTCTTTTCTTTTTCAAACACAGTTAATTTTCCTGATGTCTCCAAAATGGCAAATTCCACATCGGCAATATTGCGAACATTTTGTTCTCGCAATTGTAACAACAAATCATCAAAATTATAGCGCTGCTTTTTCATTTCTTTTTCATCAATTTTTCCCTTGTTGATAATCAATGTTGGCTTTCCTTCCACCACATCCCGGAAGTGTTTACTCTTTAACGAGATAAATGCAAATACAATTTGAATGATCATCAGTAACAGCATTGGCATGACGACATGAAAGAGCTGATTATTCGGATCATCGATCGCAGCAACTGCTAATTCCGCAATCATAATATAAACGACTAAATCTAAAATACTAAGTTCGCCGATTTCACGCTTTCCCATCATACGAAAAATAAGGATAATAAGAGCATAAAAAAACAGGGTTCTTAACGCAATTGGAATAAGCTCAGCCACATTCTTTTCCCCTTCCGTAATTTCTTATCTATCTTTTCTTTTGTTATTATCCACATTCCTTGCCTAAATATGAGAAGTGAGCTTTTTATCGCCAGCATTCTAATTTGTTAGAAATGGAAAAGTTCAGCTTCTATTTTTCTCTGCTCCTGAATATGCATGTACTAAGACAAGCAAAGTAGCTTGTTCATCAACTATCATAAAAGTTGAACTCGCTGCTAAGCACAAAATACATGAAGTCTTGATCGAAGGGAGAGGGTCAAAATAGAAGAGTCAAAAAACCATGGAATTGCTATTTTATATGGAGTAATCGGCATATTTTTACTACTAATTATTGCCAGCTTTGTATTTTCTGTAATACTGCGATTTACGAATACGCAAGAATCATCATTAGGAATTTTAACGACGATAATTTCCTTTATTACATTATTTGCAGGCGGATTTATTACTGGAAGAAAAGGGAAAGAGAAAGGCTGGCTCATTGGTGCATTAACCGGGGTTATTTATACATTGATCATTTTTCTATTTCAATATTTAGGTTATGATAGCCTATTTTCTTTAGAGCAAATCGTCTACCATGTATGCTATATTGTTACAGCAATGATGGGAGGAATACTGGGCGTTAATATGAGCACTCCAAAAACAAGAAGCATTTAAACGTCAGTCCTTTTTAACGGACGCTTTCATAAGGTCAAGAGTAACTCGCTTTTTGTAGGACTGTATGATTCTTTCTCCCGCCTTCGGTTAATATCAAGCAAATAAAGCGCGCTTGCACTTGGGACTCAGTTCTTGGAAAGCTAACACTGGCTTATATATTAAAAAAGCTTTTGAGCATTTCGTGTAAAACGGAGGTTTTATACATCTTTTTAGTTATACTAAAAATGAAAAGTCCAAAGAAAAACAAGACTAGATCAAGCAAGTCATATAACAAAGCATAAAAAAACTGTAGACAGACCCGAAAAATTTCGAATTTGTCTACAGTTTGCACCCATCTTTTTAGATGGGTGTTTTTAGCTTAAAAGCACTATTAGCTTTTAGCAAGTAAATCATTTGATGATTCAATAACTTCACGTACCGCAGCACGATCGTATGTAAGACGGCTTCCATCGCCACATTTGATGACAATTTGTCCTTCATCGATCGCATCAACGATTCCATGAAGGCCGCCAATCGTCACAATCTTATCACCTTTTTTGAGATCATTTTGCATTTGCTGAACTGCTTTTTGTCGCTTTTGTTGCGGGCGAATTAATAAAAAGTAGAAAAGCGCAAACATTAATAACAGTGGTGCAATTGTACCTAGCATTTCCATTCGTCCAACCTCCTTTCAAGCTATTTATATTTACTCTTTTAGAAGTTTTTTGCGTCGGGCTTATTAAAGCCATATCTTTCAAAAAATTCTTCTCTGAAGTCCCCTAAACGATCCTCGCGAATCGCTTCTCGGACTTGCTCCATTAATTTTAACAGAAAATAGAGATTATGGTAAGTTGTAAGTCGTATTCCGAATGTTTCATCACATTTTATGAGGTGACGAATATAAGCTCGGCTATAATTGCGGCATGTATAACAGTCGCAATGCTCATCAATTGGACCGAAATCACGCGCATATTTCGCATTCTTAACAACAAGGCGTCCTTCACTTGTCATCAATGTACCATTGCGGGCAATTCGGGATGGAAGTACGCAATCAAACATATCGATCCCGCGAATTGCTCCATCTATTAATGAATCTGGTGAGCCCACTCCCATTAAATATCTCGGCTTATGGGAAGGTAGTAACGGTGTCGTAAATTCAAGAACACGATTCATGATATCCTTTGGCTCTCCTACTGACAAGCCGCCAACTGCATAGCCAGGGAAATCTAACGAAACTAAATCTTTAGCACTTTGCTTCCGAAGCTCTTCATATTCTCCACCTTGCACAATGCCAAAAAGCCCTTGATCCTGAGGACGTTGATGAGCATTTAAGCATCTTTCTGCCCATCGTGATGTACGCTCTACCGATTTTTGCATATATTCATATGTCACCGGATATGGTGGACATTCATCAAAAGCCATCATAATATCTGAGCCTAATGCATTTTGGATTTCCATCGCTTTTTCAGGTGATAAGAAAAGTTTATCTCCATTCAAATGATTGCGGAAATGAACGCCTTCCTCTTCTATCTTGCGAAACTCACTTAAGCTAAATACTTGGAACCCACCGGAATCTGTTAAAATTGCTCGATCCCAATTCATAAATTTATGAAGGCCACCAGCTTCTTTTACAATCTCATGACCAGGACGAAGCCATAAATGATACGTATTGCTTAAAATAATCCCGGCTCCCATTTGCACGAGCTCTTCTGGTGACATCGTCTTAACCGTTGCCAACGTCCCTACAGGCATAAAAACAGGAGTTTCAAATGACCCATGCGGAGTATGCACTTTCCCTAGTCTTGCCCCTGTTTGCTTACAGGTTTTTATTAATTCATAGCGTATTGCAGTCAAATTTCTGTACCTCCTGAAGTCTGCATTGCATAAAGCAATGCGACAACTATAATATCAACATTGCATCTCCAAAACTAAAGAAACGGTATTTTTCTTCTACTGCAGTTCGGTAAGCATGGAGCACATGCTCTCTCCCTGCTAAAGCACTAACAAGCATGATTAATGTTGATTTCGGCAAATGAAAATTTGTAATCATGCCATCAATTGCTTTAAATTGATAGCCCGGATAAATAAAAATATCGGTCCAGCCACTGTCAGCTATAAATTTTCCATTATACTTTGATGCGATCGTTTCTAACGTCCTCGTTGACGTTGTCCCAACTGAAATAATTCGCCCTCCAGCCTCTCGCACCACATTTAACATTTGAGCTGTTTCTTCTGTCATTTGGAAAAATTCTGCATGCATCTCATGCTCCATAATATCATCCACACTTACAGGACGAAAGGTTCCTAGACCGACATGTAAGGTAATAAAAGCAATTTGAACCCCCATCTCCTTCAGTTCTGCAAGAAGTTCTTCAGTAAAATGAAGACCTGCAGTTGGTGCTGCTGCCGAGCCCCTTTCCTTTGCATAAACAGTTTGATATCTTTCTTTATCTTCAAGCTGTTCTTTAATATAAGGAGGCAACGGCATCTCACCAAGAGCCTCTAGTACCTCATAAAAAATTCCCTCATAACGAAATTGCAGAAGTCTACCACCATGATCTTTTTCACCAACACAAACAGCAGAAAGCAAGCCATTTCCATAAAAAATGACAGAACCTTCCTTAATCCGTTTAGCCGGCTTAACCAAAGTCTCCCATGTATCACCCTCTAATTGCTTTAATAAAAGGACTTCGATTTTTGCACCTGTATCTCCTTTTTCCCCAAAAAGCCGTGCTGGTAAAACTCTCGTATCGTTTAAAACGAGGCAATCACCTGGTTTAAGATAGCTTTTTAAATGTTTAAAAATATCATGTTCAATTTGACCATTTTCTTTGTTTAAGACCATCAGCCTGCTGCTTGCCCGTTCCTGCAAAGGGGTTTGTGCAATCAGTTCCTCAGGCAAATGAAAATCAAATAAATCTACCTTCAATGATGTCACCCTGTTCCTTATTCATAACTTCATTCACTTTAATATAATTTTATCGTCGCTCATTTTATACAGTTTTAATTCAGCAAAAAATGAGCTGCAGCCAAATCACTCGCTCTTAGTTTGCTGACAACTGCTGAAATATAAACATCAACGAAATTTTCCAATAAAATAAAAGATAAGTGAAAGAACAATACTAATTAAAATCGATGTAACAACCGGAAAATAAAAGGTTGTATTGCCCTTTTTTACGACAATATCCCCAGGTAGCTTTCCAATTTGAATGAATTGCATAAGAAATCCTACAACAAAAATGATTACCCCGACAATCATTAGTAGTTTAGGAATTCCGCTCAATAGAAGGCACCTCCATCCCGAAATGGCGATAAACTAGGTCTGTTACAACCCGACCTCGAGGAGTTCTTTGCAGGAAGCCTATTTGTAATAAATAAGGCTCGTACACATCTTCAATCGTTGTCGATTCTTCACCGATTGTGGCAGCAATCGTCTCTAAACCAACTGGACCGCCGCGAAATTTCTCAATAATTCCCTTTAATAGCTTATGATCAATATGATCTAAGCCAAGCCGGTCCACTTGCAGAAGCTCTAAAGCCTTCTGTGCCAACGAATGCTCAATAGCTCCATTGCCACGAACTTGTGCAAAATCTCGCACCCTTCTCAGCAACCGATTAGCAATCCTCGGCGTCCCTCTTGATCTCCTCGCTATTTCAACGGCTGCCAATGAATCGATCTCCACTTCAAATACTTCAGCCGTTCGAATCACAATTTCCCTTAACTGCTCTTCATGATAGTATTCTAGCCTGCTTAAAACCCCAAAGCGATCGCGTAAAGGAGCTGACAATGAGCCAGCTCTTGTCGTTGCTCCGACCAAGGTAAACGGCGGTAAATCCAAACGAACCGAGCGTGCACTTGGACCTGTACCAATCACAATATCCAAGCAAAAATCCTCCATCGCCGGGTAAAGCACTTCTTCAATTGAGCGTGGTAAGCGATGGATTTCATCAATAAAAAGGACATCTCCTGGCTCTAACGCTGTTAAAATCGCTGCTAAATCACCTGGGCGCTCAATCGCAGGTCCGGCCGTCGTTCGGATATTTACACCCATTTCATTTGCAATAATGGTTGCTAAAGTAGTTTTCCCAAGACCGGGTGGACCGTAAAGGAGAACATGGTCCAATGTTTCTTGGCGAAGTTTTGCTGCTTTAATAAAAACCTCTAAATTCTCTTTCACCTTATCCTGGCCTATATACTGTTTAAGAGTCTGCGGACGCAAGCTTTGTTCGAGGGAAAGCTCCTGCACATCAGCTTCACCAGACACAATCCGTTCCTCCACGATCTTCACCCCTTTCTATTTTAATAATTTCTGCAAACCTTTTTTTATGTACTGATCTGTCGTTAACGTTTCTTTCTGTAGTTCAGGCGCAATCTTCTTCATTTCTTTTTCAGAATAGCCGAGCGCCTTTAAAGCCAAAAGCGCCTCTTCAAGTTCTTGATTTGCGCTTTCCGCCCGAACGCCTTTGTCAGGAGCAAAAAGATCAGGGAAAAAGTCTGGCACGACATTTTGAAGCTTTCCTTTTAAATCAAGAATCATTTGTCTTGCTGTTTTCTTTCCCACCCCTGGGAACTTCACTAAAAAGCCTTCATCTTCATTTTCAATTGCGTCGACAACCTGTTCTGGTTCTCCCGCAGCTAAAATAGCTAACGCCCCTTTGGGACCAATACCAGAGACATTTAACAATTTCGTAAACAAGGTCTTCTCTTCCCTTGTTTGAAAACCATACAATGCCATCATATCTTCACGAACATAGTGATATGTATAAATTTTAATTTCTTTTCCTTGATCCTTCGCATAAACAAACGGATTAGGCGTTGTAATTTGAAAGCCCACTCCGCTCGTTTCCAACACAATATATTCAGGGCCGATAAAATCGACCTTCCCTTGAATAAACTCAAACAATTGCATTCGCCCCTCTAGTTTGCTGTACTTCATTGTATCATACTATCTATCCACCTACCATAAAGAAAAGCCTCGTTTCAAACAGGAGCGGCAATGATGAATTATTTCAGTTAAAACACTATTTTTCTCTTTTGGAACAACGATTGATGCTGCGGAAATTTTAAAATTGTTTTACGCTGAACAGACTAGGACACTATCTGTAATACAGAATGTGAACCATGGCAATCGTTTGTCGTGGTGAGACAGTTTATAAGAGTGACAGATGCATGAACAACCTCTTAACATCGATAAAAAAAGAACCGATTTTAATTCGGTTCCATCAATCCTTCATTAATTGGCTACCTTCTCTTCTAGGGTAAAGTCTTTGAAAGTTTCTAGCACTTCGACATAATGATGCTTATCCTTTATTGGGATTCCCTTTTTCAACTCTTCATGTTTCTTACTTTCGAGCTTACCGATATCTAATTGAAAAAAAGTATGAATAATTTTTGAGGTTTGCGGCTTGCCATTAAAAATGGTTAATGCTCCATCGTTATTAATTCCAAAATAACCATTAGCTTTAAGGAGCGGAGAAATATCATCGACGAATTCTCTGAAGACTACTTTATCTTCAGTCATATCAATGAGCTGCCAGCTATCATATTTTGCCCAAAAATCCTCCATCGACCAAATGGTTTCTTTGACCGTTTCTTGACTGAATTCCCCGTCTAGATACATCCGTTCCAGTACCACTTGAACTTCAAGAGGTTCAAACTGTAACGTTTCTTTAGTCTGATCATTTTTTGCTTCAGCACTTACGATGCCATCGATTCCCGAAAGAAAGATTGCAATCAGTAAACATATTATAGACCTTATGACTTTCACAGTGGTCACCTCTTTTAATCAAACATATATCAAATTAACATCAAAACAATTGCTATATCTCCACTATTATTTTGACCAAATAAAGAAATATTATCCTTTTTCATAAGAGAAAAAGAAATTTTTTCCAAAAAAGGAGCAAAGCCTTTTTCAGCTTGCTCCTTAAAGTCATTGATTATACTCAACACTTCTATTTCTCTCATTACTAATTGTTTTAAACATATGATCAATCTCTTCATCCACCATGTCGCGCGGTCCACCATCACGAAGCTGATTATCAATTGTACGGATTCTACTATAGGTGCTGTCATTTGTCGTAACTGATACAGTTCTGCCGTTAACATATGGTTCTATAGCATCCACAATAGCCGCTTTTGTTTCTTCAGCTCTCAGAGGGTCTTCCAAAACAGCGCCAACAATAATCCGATCCTCATGCACCACTGCTCTCGCATCTGCAACATTGACTACTGTCGTAGCGATATTTCCGATTCTTTGAGCAAGCCTCCCATTATAGGCTGTATAATAAGAGCTTCTTGCTCCACTGTTATTAGTATTTAAATGGGCATGATAATTTTGATCATCGCGGCTGAATAAGGTGTAATTAAATTCTCCATCAGGAGCGGCCTTATTATTAATTCCACGAATGCCGTTATTTCTTCCTTCTCCTGCAATGGTATGGTCCATTATTTCTGTTACAGGCCCATCGTTATCCTCATTCAACCAATTCGTATTTCCTCCGTCTTCTTCATGGTGTTCATTTGAATAATAACCGATAGCAAGAGGTTGCCGATCCTGGCCATCTACTGCCTCATCATTGTTGCCACAGGCCCCAAGACTTAACATCATGGCTACAGCAGCAGGCCATGTTAATTTTTTATAGTTCAAAATAATACGCCCCCTACTCTCAAATAAGAGCAAAACACTTGCTCACTATTAGAGTGTGAGGTGAATTCCTTTTTCATCCTGTCAGTTCCGACCAGTCTGCTTTATTTTTGGGAATGTCCGCTTAATGCAAACTGTAGCTCCTTAATAAAACGCTCTCTTTCAAAAAACTGCCCTACTGTTAAATCAAGAAGTTGACGTACAATAATCGGATTATTATATTGCTTCTCCCTAATCATTCTGTTCCATTCCCTAAAGATGTCAGATGGAAAAGCTAATCCATACAAAAAGAATTTCGAATGTAAGAAAGGACGTATTAATTCCAATTTTGCCAAACGCTCAAACGACCAATTTATATGTGGAAGAATCCGATTAGCAAATTGAAGATAATCAAGACTTCTATCTCCTATCATCATTAAATCGAAATCAATGAGATATAATTCTTCCCCTTCTATTCGTAGAAAATTATGATGCGCCAAGTCGCCATGTAAGATAGTAGGAGAGTTGCTGGCTCCTGTCTCTTGCTCCAAACCACGAAGCGCCCAATCTGCCCATTGTAATATCTCTTCTAGGATTTCTTTTTGAATAAAAAATTTAATAAAGGAAATTTGGTTTAGAAATGCAGCTGTTCTTCCCCTCCACTTATTTAATAAGTGCTGTTTTTTTAACTCTCCATTATATTTCTCAACAAGCTCACGGCCGACTTCATGGAATTGATGTAACAAAGCTAAAGCTTCAACCCTATTATCATGCCCTTCATAAGTAAATGAATGATCAGAAGGAGGGAGGTATTCGATAATGCCATAAAATGTTTGCTCAAAAAATAAAGGGCAACCACTTGTTAAATTATAAAAAGAATAAGTATGAGAAAATCCGTGCTCCTTTAAATCCATTGTTATGTTTACTTGCCTCTTAAGGCGTCGATATGATGGATAACCTTTGATGATATACTTGGCAAAGTCATTACTTTCAAGGAGGAAAACATGATTGCTAAGAGGTTGCAAGGATTTAATTTGAAAGGGAAGCTGTTCTTGTAAATAAAAAAGGAGACGATCCATATATAAACCGTCTCCCTGATCGTTAATCGTCACTTCCATCACTTTCATTTTGCTTCCTTGCCATCCCAAAACCAGCACCCATTGGTCCATAAGGGTTCATATACGGAGGACTAGCAAACGGCTGGCCATATGGTGGAGCATACACTGGTGCCACACCTGGCCCATATCCTCCTGGCATAGCTTGGGCAGGTGCTCCCGGTCCATATCCTCCCGCTTCTGGATACTCTCCTTCCGCCTCATACCCCATCGGTGTTTCCATCCCATATCCTGTTGGTACGGCGCCAGGAAAGTTTGGTGCAAATCCTCCTGGCATTCCATAACCTGTAGGCACTTGTGGTTGAGGGCCATAGCTACCCACTAATTGTGGTCCACCGCATCCGCAATCTTTATCATCCATTGCTCCTTGTACTGCTGGAAATGGCTGGTTCGAGCCAAATGGCATTGCTTGAGGAGCGTATGCCCCAGCAACTTCTGGTCCTGGTCCATATGGCGGATGGGCAGGATATGGTTGTGCCAATCCCGGTCCTGGAGGTCCATATGGCATTGGATAAGGAGCAGCATATGGAGGACATGGATATGGCGGACACGGATATGGTGCCTGCATCATTGGAGCGACTTGTGGCATCGGCGGCATATTCATCATCTCCGGTGAGACTTGTGGCATCGCTGGCATATTCGCCATTTCCGGTGAGACTTGTGGCATCGCTGGCATATTCGCCATTTCCGGTGAGACTTGCGGCATCGCTGGCATATTCGCCATTTCCGGTGAGACTTGCGGCATGTTTGGCATATTCGGCATATTTGCCATTGGAGGAAGTTGGGCATTATCATATGCTCCCATTACACCGGCAGGTTGATTAGGCATAAACGGAGATGATTCATCATCAAAATAATGATTTTCTACTCCCGGCATTCCTCCATAGTTCGGAGGTTGCTGCATTGCTCCTTGTACTCCGGGATTCACTGGTGATTGCTGATATGGATATCCCCCTGGAGCAGGGTAAGGTTTAAATGGATACATCGGCTGCTGAAATCCTCCTTTAATCGGCATTTCGATTGAGGATGATTCCTCAAAAGAATCCGTTTCTACAGGCTTAAAAGGCTTTACTGGTTTAGTTTCCGGTAGAATATTCGCCGGTTTTGGTGGCAATTGCGGTGCCTGATGAGGCTTTTGTTCCACATTAACATTTGCCATATTCATCATATAATAGTTGTTAATATCAATTTCCGGAATGATCGGTTTAGGCATTTTCGGTACAAATGGTTTTTTCGGTGTTTCCACTTTTGGCACTTCAGGCACTGGCTTTTCCATAATCGGTTTTTCTTCCACTTTTTCAACCGGCGCCTCTTTTTTCTTCTCCTTTACAAAAGGCTGTTCTTTTACTTGTTTTTCCTTTTTAACGCCCATATTGAACTGTGTTTCTTTCTGACCAATAGGAGCTTCTTTTTTAATGCTTCCCCCAGCAGTTGGAACTTTTATTTTCATCCCGGGCATAATCATATCAGGATTGCTGAGCTGTGAATTCAGTTTCTTCAGCTCTTCAAAATTCACGCCGTACTTTTTGGCGATTTTCCAAAGAGTATCCCCTTTCTGTACGATATGGATCTTCACTCTGACTTCTCCCTCCTATGCAAATGTCCATATATTGTATGATTGTGTGGGTAATTTGCTAATAATCTTCAAAAAAACTTATGCTTAATCTAAATAAATTATGTTAGCGGAGAGTGAAAACATTCTCGTACAAGCTTGAAATTTGTCAAAAAAGGGAGTTTGCTTCTATCCACAAAAGTGATTGAATATCGACTGTAAGAAAAAACTACGATAAACTATTTTCAAGATGGTTTATATCATTAGAAGACATGAGAAATAAAGACTTCAAAAGAATGAGCAAAAAATCGTTATTGTATAACAAAGTTTATATAGAAAATATAGAAGTAAAGGGTGGAGAACACATGAAAGGTCAGAAAATTCTAGGTGATGAAAGAAGGAAGCTGATTGTATCCTGGCTCCAAACAAGCCAAGAACCGATAACTGGAAGTGAATTAGCAAAGAAAACCAATGTCTCTAGACAAGTAATAGTTGGAGATATTACATTGCTTAAAGCACAAGGAGAACCAATTATTGCAACAAGCCAAGGATATTTGTATATGAGACGACCGGAAATGTCAAACAGGGTGGAAAGAACGATCGCCTGTTTCCATCCACCAGAAAAAACGGAAGAGGAACTGTTATTACTGGTCAAACATGGAGTAACAGTCCTTGATGTAAAAATTGAACACTCCGTATACGGTGATTTAACTGCCTCAATTATGGTTTCATCAGCGAAAGAAGTTCAGCAATTTATTGAGAAAATCAGCGCCACTAATTCTTCCTATTTATCAGAATTAACAGATGGCATCCACCTTCATACGATAGCTGCTGCAACAGAAGAAGCCCTAAATCAAGCTGAAGAAGCATTACGAACCAATGGCTTCCTTATCGAAGCATGAATGAACTTTAAAATAGGACTATAGGGCAAAAAGGAGCCTATCTGACCCCTTTTTGCTGTTTTACTTGATAATATGGATAACTTCCTAAAACCTTAACCGCACAGCCAAGTGCTTCTAGTTCAGCAATTGCGCCAGGGATCAAAACTTGATCCATCGCCATTTCGACATCGATTATAAAGAAATAATTTCCAAGCCCTGTTTTAGTTGGTCTTGATTCAATTTTTGAAAGATTAAGCTTTCTCCAAGCAAATGCTGACAATACCTGATGGAGAGCACCAGAACGATCATCCGCGGGGAGAGTAATCATTAACGACGTTTTGTTGCCAGCCCTCTGCAAAGGACTATTGCTGAATTGGCTCTCCTCCTTGGCCAAAACAATAAAGCGTGTGTGATTGAAATCAAAGTCATGAATGTCAGGGGCGACAATTGCTAGTCCATATTCTTCAGCTGCTAATTCATTGGCAATCGCTGCTGCTTGGTCTGCCGGATGATCAAATACATGTTTCGCAGCCGCTGCCGTCGAGGTGACACTTACTCTTTGAACTCCATGACAATTTTGGTGAAGAAATTTATGACATTGGGCAATTGCATGCGAATGACTATAGATCGTCTCAATATTTTTCCAATTATCTTTATTTTGGGGGTGGACCATTAAATGCTGCCTAATTGGCGCTGTTACCTCTGCTAAAATAGGAAGCGTTATCTCATGGATTAAATAGTCAAGAGTGATATTAACCGACCCTTCTAATGCATTTTCCAATGGTACGACACAAGCATCCACTTCATTTTTCATGACGGCATCCAAGCAATCAGGAATCGTCATATATGGAATCCCCTCATCGGACGGAAACATTTCGCGTACTGCGATGTCTGTAAACGTGGCTTTCGGCCCTAAAAATGCAATTTTCATATGAATTTTCCTCCCCAGAAGTCATCCTGTTGTCTATATGAAAAGGACGCCTTAATCTTATGTAAATATCTAGTCAATTTCATAATTCTCACTTCTAGTTAAAAACGAACATCACTGAACTTTTGCACCATTTTAATTTGTTAGGATCTTGATCGTTTTTAATAAGCGATTCTATCTATCTAAAATTTCAAATAATTTCAATCAAATCTTTGGGTTTGGAGCTACGCCCCAGACCCAAGTACCTCTACATTTTCCACAAATTCTAGCTTTTTTAAATTCGCTAATAGCTCATTGATCTCTATTCCCATTCCTGTAATGTTGAGGGACATCGTTACTTGTGCTCTCCCTTGAAGCGGGATTGTTTGATGGATCGTCAACACATTACAACCTGATGATGCTACAACCCCAAGTAACTGTGAAAGGGTTCCAGAACGGTCTTCTAAATGAAAAAACAAAGTGATTAATTTTTCCTTCACAATGGTGTGAAACGGAAAAACAGTGTCACGATACTTATAAAATGCACTTCGACTTAAATCAACTTGTTGAACAGCATCCCAAACGGATTCTACTTTTTTCCGTTCGATCATTTCCTTTGCCTCTAGCGTCTTCTTCATCGCCTCAGGTAAAACATCCTCACGCACCAAATAAAATTTCTTATCAAATTTGTCTTTGCTCATTTCTCCACCCCATTAGAAAAGGGCGAACGCCAAAGTTCTTTGACGTCTCCTTTTCAAGAAAATTTAATCAAGAAATTCAAACTCATAATCTAACAGCTTCACCGTATCTCCGCTCTGGATACCTCTTTCTCTCAATGCATCGTCAACGCCCATTCCTCTAAGCTGTCTAGCAAAACGGCGCACCGATTCATCACGTGAGAAATCGGTCATTTTAAATAATCGCTCAACCGCATCTCCAGAAACCACAAAACTGCCATCAGGATCACGGGTAATCACAAACTCTTTTTGGTCTGCTTCATGTTTATAAAGTACACGATTAACATCTGTTTCTTCTTCATGTGCAAGAGGAAACTCTGGTGTTTCTTCAATTTTATCAGCCACTGCAAATAAAAGATCTCTTAATCCTTGCCGTGTCACAGCAGAGATCGGAAATACCGGATAATCCTCTTCCAGCTGTTCTTTAAACAATGCCAGATTTTCTTCCGCATCCGGCATGTCCATTTTATTCGCTACAATTATTTGTGGTCGCTCCGTCAACCGTAAATTATATTCTTTTAATTCATTATTAATCGTTTTATAGTCCTCGTATGGGTCTCTTCCTTCTGTTGCCGCCATATCAATGACATGAACAATCACTCTAGTTCTTTCTATATGACGTAAAAATTGATGCCCTAAGCCTACTCCGGAATGTGCTCCTTCAATCAAACCTGGCAGGTCGGCCATAACATAGCTTCTTCCATCCTCTGTCTCCACCATACCAAGATTCGGGGCAATTGTTGTAAAATGATAATCGGCAATCTTTGGCTTCGCAGCCGATACGACCGATAGCAAAGTAGACTTCCCAACACTTGGAAACCCTACCAACCCTACGTCAGCAAGAAGCTTCAATTCAAGAACAACTTCTTTCTCAATCCCTGGTTCCCCATGTTCAGACAGCTCTGGTGCCGGGTTAGCTGGTGTTGCAAACCTTGTATTGCCACGCCCGCCTCGACCACCACGAGCAATCACCGCTCTCTGACCATGCTCCGTCAAATCGGCGATCACTTCCTTCGTCTCCGCATCAGTCACAACTGTACCTGGTGGAACTTTGACAATCATATCTTTTGCATTGCGGCCATGCTGATTTTTTGACATCCCATGTTCCCCGCGAGGTGCTTTAAAATGACGCTTATAGCGGAAGTCCATGAGCGTTCTAAGTCCTTCTTCCACTTCGAAAATAACGTCAGCACCTTTACCTCCGTCTCCACCGGCTGGGCCGCCCTTTGGTACATATTTCTCACGGCGAAAGGCAACCATTCCATTGCCTCCGTCTCCTCCTTTTACATATATCTTAACTTGATCTACAAACATTTTTGTCCTCCCATCAGCAGTAGATGTGTCATTTAATAAAGTGATTACTTAATTTTTCACAAGATGTCGCCCTCATCACTTTAGCAAATTTTTATTTTATTGATATGGCATAAATACTTCAATAGAGAGTTCATGCTCTGAAAGCTCGTGCACTGTTTTTACAACGATTGATTGCTGTTGAAGAAAACGCTCTATATGTTCAATATTTGTTATTATTCCTCGAAAATCAAAAAAGAAACCGATCCCTGTTTCTTGTCTTTCAATTGTTACTGATAAATGATTTTCATGAAATGCCTTAATGGCTTGATCTAATTCCTCTAAAAAAGTGTTTGTCCAATTGGTCAATACATCATCCTTAACGAGATGACTTGATGATAGATTTGGTTCCCCGATAATTTCATACTCTAAGTGAATTGAATGACTTTCCCAATTATATGTAAGGAGCAGTGCGGCAAATTGAGGAATGTTCAGGTTGGATAGAATTGATTCTTGTCTTGTTTCGATGACAATTTCATCAATAATTTCTTTCACACGATCCATTTTGTTTAAAGATAAATTTCCTTTAATTAATTGAATTTTATTAAGCCAATCATGCCTTGCATGTCGCAAAAGCTCAATCGTATCCCACTCTTTTTTCATAAAAGCACTCCTAAACAAACGAACTGAAACCTTCTTCTTGCTAGTATATCAAAATAACCAGTATGTGGGGACAAATATAGATGAAAATTTGATTTATCGATCGTTATGTGAATATATCGGTCTTCATACAAATTTATCAGTCTTCGTGCGCATTTATCGGTCCTCGTACAAATTTATCGGTCAAAATGATGTTTGCCGACCATTTTCCGTAAAACTCAAAAAAACTCTAACCAAAAACGGTTAGAGTTTTTTTAAAGAATTAAGCTTCTTGAGCTACTGGGTACACGCTCACTTGCTTGCGGTCACGTCCTAGGCGTTCGAACTTAACAACGCCATCCACTTTCGCGAATAGAGTGTCGTCTCCACCTTTACCAACGTTAACACCTGGATAAATCTTTGTTCCACGTTGACGATAAAGGATTGAACCACCAGTTACGAACTGACCATCTGCACGCTTAGCACCAAGACGCTTTGAGATTGAGTCACGACCGTTCTTTGTAGAACCTACTCCCTTTTTAGAAGCGAAAAACTGAAGATCTAATCTTAACATTTTGTTCCACCTCCTACTTTTTGAAGGTTATTTTTATATGCTTTCCATAATCTCTTTCAATCGTCTGTAAGCTCACGATCATCCCTTCAAGCAATAGCTGTACCTTCTCTTGTACGTCTTTCGTGAGATTATCTGGAATGACGCAGCGGAGAAAGCCCGACTCTCCTTGCTCGATTTCTGGTTCTACTCCGGTTAATGCGATAATGGAATTAATCGCTCCGATAGAAACAGCAGAAGCTCCTGCACAAACAATGTCATTTCCTTTGTTGGCAAAGAGGGCATGACCACTAATCGTAAACGATTGTACTCGTCCAGATTCAGTACGATAAATCGTTGTTTGAATCATCATAAACCGCCTTAAGCGTTGATTTTTTCAATTACAACTTTTGTATATGGCTGACGATGACCTTGCTTTTTGTGATAGTTTTTCTTCGCTTTGTATTTGAAAACAATGATCTTTTTAGCGCGACCTTGCTTTTCAACTTTAGCTGTAACTGTTGCACCTTCTACAACTGGGCTACCAACTTTAACGTTTTCGCCACCAACGAATAAAACTTTATCAAATGTAACTGTTTCGCCTGCTTCAGCGTTTAGCTTCTCAATGTAGATTGCTTGACCTTCTTCTACTTTGATTTGCTTACCACCAGTTTCGATAATTGCGTACATGAACTGCACCTCCTCTTAGACTCAGACTCGCCATCACAGGTGACTCGAAAAGCAATAAAGGCCATTTTATAAGACGCTCCCGACTGTAAAGTCATTCTTTAGCTTGTCGATCGATTGACTTATGGCACTCACAGCTTAATACAAATGAGTAATCTTTATAACCTGATCTGTGCGGTTGTAGCACGGGTGCGCTACAAACATAACATGAAAATATTATCATAGTCCGACAGTTAGTGTCAACATGAAAATATACCGTTGCTTAGCTTGTAATCGCAATATTCTTTTTCTCGCCCATCTGTTTAATACGGTAATAAGGCTTCGATCCTTCTGTAATTGTAAAATAAACCTCGATCCCACAAGCGTCCTCTAAAAGTTTCTGTTCACTTCCATTTTCTCCAGCAAAAATGCTTCTGACATCCTCTGTGGCTTCGATTAAAACCGCTTCTATATCCTTTCCCCTGAACTGTAATAGTTCCCGTTCCAAACGAAAGGCGACTGTTTCTGCACTGAATACTTGCCCGCTTCCTTCGCACACTTGACAGGCACGGAGCATTGTTTCCTTAAGGGGAATCCGCGTTTTCATTCTCGTCATCTGCAGAATCCCTAAAGGTGTAAATCCGACAATTTTCGTTCTTCTCTCATCCCCTCCGAGAGCAGCTTCTAACCTTTTTCTTACTTGGGCTCGTGCTTTTTCTGTTTTCATATCAATAAAGTCAACAAGGATCATCCCCGCTAAATTACGAAGACGAATTTGTCGGGCAATTTCTTCCGCTGCTACAAGATTCGTCATGATAACGGTGTCTGGAGGATTATGTTTTCCGGAAAACTGACCAGTATTTACATCAATTACTGTTAAAGCCTCAGTCTCATCAAACACTAAATAAGCTCCATTTTCTAACCACACTACTTTTCTTAAAGCAGTTTCAATCTCTTGGTCCAATCGATAAATTGAAAAAATATCTTCTCTCTGGTGGTGATAAATAAGTTCCACATGAAAGCAAACCGATTCAAGTTCCTGCTTCAGCTCAAACGTGTCAACGATAACTCTACCTGAATTTAAGGTTGAAATGACAGCTTTTACCTCTTCCAAAAAGAAATCACGCTTCATAACTATGCCGGGCTTCTTCATCAACTTCGAAGTTTGAACCATTTTTTCATACATCGCTCGCAATTGCTCCAATTCAACGATCACATCCTCCTTGGAACACCCTGCACAAGCTGTACGAAATAAAATTCCTTCATCCCCCCGCTTGAGCTCATTGCCAAGCTGACGCCATTCTTCCCGCACATATTGATCGGCCATTTTCTTCGATACGGCCACAAATCTCCCTTGCGGTGTATAAACGATTCTATCCCCGCCAAGCTCGATCAGTGCAGTTACCTTGGGCCCCTTAGTTCCGCTCATATCCTTTTCTACCTGAACAAGAATTTTTTCACCTTGATGAAGATAAGTAGCGATGCTTTTATCCTCGTTCGACACGAAGAAA
The DNA here is from genome assembly GCF_008764295.1 of Bacillus methanolicus. GTDB lineage: Bacteria > Bacillota > Bacilli > Bacillales > Cytobacillaceae > Robertmurraya > Robertmurraya methanolica_A. The sequence goes on from NZ_VTQX01000002.1 coordinate 36,016, forward strand.
GCCGGGAGTTTATCCCGGTGTAAAAAGCCTTTCTTTTCAAGACCAATATCAATAAAAGCAGCGTTCAGGCCCGGCAAAACCTTTTCAACAATGCCCAAGTAGATCGAACCTACAATGGAATGATGCTGTGGCTGTTCAACAACAAGCTTTTCCACCTTATGATCTTTAATGAATGCATACCTTTTTTCTCTACCCATTCCATTTACAATGATAGTATTCACGAAATAAAACTCCTTACCTGCTTCATTCACCTTATTATCCAACAGTGCGGCTATTTTCTCAAACTTTAATAGGGGTAGAGTAAGTCGCCAATTTTCGCAGTAATTTGCTTTTCGGCAAAATAAGCATGAAGAAGTTCATTTTCATCTAAAGAACCTGTTTCGTTGCCATCTTTCTCAACAATAATCGGATGCTTATAGCCCCGTTGAAAACGTTCTAGCACATGAATAACAAGATCATCAGCCTCAACAATAAGCGGCTTAAGCTTACGTAACTCATTTTTCTTCCCATAATACCTTTCCATTAAAAAGCGAATAAAGATATATCGACTTTGCTTCCACTCATAACGCAAAGTAAAAATAATATAGGAAACAACGATCCATAAATTTAAATTGATTGGTTCAATCAATAGCATAAAAGCGGTAAAAACGAATACAACGATAATCGAAATCATTAATGTCTGCTTAAATGCCTTTGGAAAGGATTCTCTTAATGACAGCCATAAGAAAATAAACTTACCCCCATCAAGCGGCCAAATAGGGAGCAAATTAAACATGAAGATCATTAAATTAAATTGAATAAAGTGGGTAAAAATAAATTCCGACATTACTCCAGCATTATTTAAAAGCAAAGCCACTGCTATTAGCCAAAGATGCTGAATCGGACCCGCCAAGGTGACAATAGCCTCTTCCTTAAGCGGACGATTCCCGTGCTCATCCATTTCCGCCACTCCCCCGAAGGGCAGAATAGAAATTTTTTTCACGCGCCACGAAAAAAAAGAAGCGGCAGCCGCATGTCCGAACTCATGGATAAAAATAATGAAGAGCAAAAGAGAAAGTTCAATAAAATGCGCTGTCATAACCGCTATCGCAACAACAACCCATAATAATGGATGGATATATATTTTTCGAAAAAGGGAAAGAAAGTTAGTCAAATTGAATCACCTGGATGGGGTCAATAAAGTCATCCCCTTTTTTAATGGCAAAATAAAACAAGCCCTTCGCTCCATCACCAGCATCCGCTGCCGTGCCAACACTTTTTCCCTTTTTAATAAATTCATACAATGTAACATCAATCGATTCAAGGTTGCCATACCATGTTTCACTTTTATCAGCATGCTGAATAATGACCGTTTTTCCAAAGCCTTCCTCATTGCCAACATAACTGACTCTTCCTTCACTCATCGCTGTAACTGCAGCGCCTTTTTCCGTTTCAATGGAAACCTTTTGACCATCCTCTGCAAACTCCTCTAAAATCCGTGCTGCCGCAGGTAAAGCATACTCTTGAATTCCATCGGATTCCGGTGACTCTTCCTTGCGCTCAAATGGCAAAAGGGCCAATGGCTTGCCAAATTTATTTTCATACCAATCTGCCACCGCTGCAAATTGAAAATCATGCTCCAATGATTTTGTGACAAAGCTCTTTACTGGCTGTAATGATTCTCCGCCACTACGGAAAATAATGGCAACAATAAGCACAAGACAAGCTGATGCCAATATTTTAAACAAAAAGAATTCTTTATTAAAAAGTGGATGCCCGCTTTCTCCTGGATCACTTTCGTAAGAGGGGAATTTTTCAAATCCATATTTTTCTTCCTCTTCGACAACGAAAAATTGCTCGTTTATCTGCTTCGTCATTCGTTCCCTTTCACGTTTTCGTTTCGCTATCCTTTTTCTAATATCATCCGCTCTAGACATGTCCCCACCAATCCCCTTATCTAGTTTGTACAAGTGTATGAGTTGTCCACGTCATATATGACAAGAAAAATCGTCTATTAAGAGCAGGAGGCAAGAAGGAGTTCTAACTCTTTCCCATCAATAAAGACAAAAACGGAGCATTAAAAAAGAACCGAAGCATAACCTCGGTTCTTACATATGTATATTTACTTTACGCCAAAAAACTTCTTCAATTTAGAAAAAACGCCCTTATCATCCTCACCTAATGGCTGCAAAGGAACGGATTCTCCTAAAATGCGCCGAGCAATATTCCGGTAGGCAATTGATGCCTTGCTATTGGGGTTTAATGCGATCGGTTCACCATGATTTGATGCCTTAATGACCTCATCGTCATCTGCTACAATGCCTATTAATTCAATTGATAAATGGGTTGTAATTTCATCCACATCCAACATATCGCCATTTTTCATTAAATGATTGCGAATACGATTAATCACTAGTTTAGGAGATTCTACATTTTCTTCCTTTTCAAGAAGTCCGATAATTCGATCTGCATCACGAACTGCCGATACTTCTGGAGTTGTAACAACGATCGCCTTATCTGCTCCTGCTACTGCATTTTTGTAGCCTTGTTCAATTCCAGCTGGGCAGTCAATGATAATATAATCATAATCCTGTTTCAAAGATTCGACCAAGACCTTCATTTGCTCCGGTTCAACCGCTGTTTTATCACTTGTTTGTGCCGCTGGCAGTAAATAAAGCAGATCGTCAAAACGCTTGTCCTTGACGAGAGCTTGATGAACTTTACAGCGGCCTTGAATAACGTCCACTAAGTCATAGATAATTCGATTTTCTAGCCCCATTACGACGTCCAAATTGCGCAAACCAATATCTGTATCTACCAAACAAACTCTTTTCCCTTGAAGAGCCAAAGCTGTACCTATATTAGCTGAAGTGGTTGTTTTTCCAACCCCGCCTTTACCAGATGTTATAACGATTGCTTCCCCCACTTTAGAATCCTCCTTCCAATCTTGTTAAATTTGGTCTAAGATGCATCAAAACTTGTAATCTATCAATTATAATTTGTTCATTTTCATCAATATACGCGCACTCCATTTCTCGTCTTTCTTCGTTTCCATGGACATCAGGAGAGCGACTGATCGCTTCATTAATCCTTAACTGAGTCGGCATCATGATCGAAGCAGAAATGATGGCATTCGAATTTCCATTTGCGCCCGCATGAGCAATTCCTTTTAACGCTCCCATTACAAATACATTACCTCCCGCCACGACCTTGCCACCAGGATTTACATCTCCAATCAACAACAAATCTCCGGGTACTTCGAGAACTTGACCAGAGCGGACAATTCTTGCGACAGAAACAATTTCATGCTCCTCCATAATTTGCTTTGCTTCAAGCTTTGTTAAGACATTAGATTCAATCGACTCGACCACCAAATTCTTTTTTTGCCGAATTAACGTCTTAATTTCTTCCTTTTGCTCATCAGTTAAGTATCTATTTCCAACTTTAACACTAACAGAAATTAAAGGATGATCGTTATTCACTCTTTGATTTTCCGTCAGTTTCTCGTTTAACTCTCGTTTTAATTCCTCATAAGAGCAACTGTCATCTAAATGTAATGTTAGTCCGTCTTTCGTTCCCTTTATTAGCACATTCTGAGTTTTCTTCATATCAAGATGTTCACCTCATAGAAAAGCGTAAGCTCCTGTACATCGCCATACAAACTAAGAAATCTTTTTAAAAGTCCAAAGAATCCTACGGACCTAAAGTTTGCAGAAGGCTCACAGCTTGCGCTAAACAATTCTCCAAATCTCTCACGAATCATACCTTCTATTTTATCCCTGTGAGACAAAAAAGAAAGTGCTAGAGCTTGGCATATATCAAGCATAACATTCATATCGTTTGAATACATACTTTTTTATCGATGATGTTCATAAATCTTTAGGCTTTATTAGAGTGACTGTTTCAAGCCGATAATGGTTTTGCCTCAAGCAGAACGAAGGTGAACACTCTGTCAAGCCTGTTGAAAGATGTAAAAAGAAGGGCTTGTGACAAACAGGCAAAAAGCAGCCTTATCATCTAACAGGCCCATGTTTACAGAAAAAAGGTCTGTAACAGATATTCGACAAATACAACATATATTCCTTTATTAAATACGCATGTTTTCAAAGAGAATATTATTTTTTCGGAAAAATTCTCGTTAGTGAAAAAAACCTATTTTTCGTGAAAGGAACTATGGCTAATTAAGTTACTCTTCTTTTAATGAAAGAGCATATTTCTCAAAGTGACGTTTGAGCGGATAAGCAAAAATAATAATAAACGCCAAATTTAAAATTAATGTTGGCAACCATCTTAAATCGACAAACATGGAAAAAACCATATCTGTTTTGTTAATTAAAAATGTTAATTCATAGACACAGAGTTCCAATAGGGCCACCCCTAGTAACGAAACAACTGAAATAACAACAATGTTCGCTTGCAGTAGTCGCATCACTTTTGAAGTCAAGTAAGCAATTAAAGGGAATAAAAATAAATAAATGCCGATTATTTCCGTATAAACGACATCAAACAACAGCCCAAAGACGAGAGCGTAAATCAGACCGTGATTTCGATTGCCATAAAGAGTCAAAAAGATAATCGCGATCATCAAAAACCGGGGAACTAAAATGCGTTCGCTATTAAACATCTCAGCAGGAAGAGATTGAACAAAGATACTTTCTAATATAAAGAAAAAGATGAATAAGAGAGGAAGAAGAAATTTTCTCACAGCTCCTCCTCCTCATCATCGACCATTTCACTTAAATTTGGCTGATCCATCACTCTTTTTACAACCATAACATTTCTAATATTATAAAAGTTTGCTCCTGGTTTCACATATGCGGTTTGATTAAGACCAAATTCATCAGGTTCAACATCCACCACTTCTCCGATTGACAGGTTTTGAGGGAATATTCCACCCAATCCAGATGTAACAACCTTTTGTTCTTTTTCAATTTTGGCATCGTAAGGAATCCGTTTTAGCTTTAACAGTTCCCGGTCGACATCATAGCCCTCGATCGTACCAAAATATTCATCGTTCCCTTTGATCTCAGCGGAGATCCGATTCGTCGGGTCCATTGCACTTAATAATTGGATTGTCGCCGTAAATTGCTGTGTACTTTTCACTTTCCCAATTAAGTATCCATTGGACGAAACAACTGCCATATTTTGTTCGATTCCATTGACTTCGCCCTTATTAATAATGATAATTTCGTGCCAACGATCTGGGTTGCGCCCAATAACCGTTGCTTGTATAGGATCATAATCTCGGAGGCTTTCTTTTTCACCTAAAATCTCCCGAAGCTCTTTATTTTCCTTTTCTAGCTGTTGAACATCTGCCTCAAGCTTCGCAAGCTTGTCTAAGCGAGATTTCAATTCCTTATTTTCTGAATATGTATTTTGGAGATCTTTCACATTTTCAAAGAAATCGGTTACGTAGCCCTGTGGCTTGGCAAAAACATTTTGTATCCATCCGGTTGCATCCTTCAAAAATTGCTCTGGCACAGTTAATTCTTCTCGTTCTCTTAAGGAAAATCCAATTAATGCCACGAGAATAATAATGCTGACAAGCAAAAAAATCAGGCGTTTATTCAAAAAGAATTGTGGCATTTACTACACCTCATTTTTTACAATATTCATAGAGCTATTTATAATAAATCGAGTACATGATGATCAATCGCAAATGAATTCACTTGCGATTGATCTCTAAAGAAATGGGTATAGACTAACGTGATTCCTTTGCCCGATTTTTAAATAAGTTGATATTATCTAACGCCTTTCCGGTTCCAATCGCTACACAATCGAGTGGATTTTCGGCAATTAATACAGGCATATTCGTTTCTTCACTAATAACCCGATCAAGATTGCGCAGTAAAGCGCCGCCTCCAGTTAATACAATGCCGCGATCCATAATATCTGCCGCCAGCTCTGGAGGTGTTTTTTCAAGTGTTACTTTGACAGCATCCACAATAGCATCCACGGTATCACGAAGGGCGTGTGAAATTTCCAAAGCCGTAATTTCGATTGTTTTCGGCAGACCCGTTAATAAATCACGACCACGAATCTCCATGTTATCGATACCTTCTGGCTCCCCAGCACTACCAATTTCCACTTTAATCGTCTCTGAAGTCCGGTCACCAATCATTAAATTATACGTTTTTCTTATGTAGCTCACGATTGCATCGTCCATTTCATCTCCAGCAACACGCACTGACTGGCTTGTAACGATTCCGCCAAGGGAAATAATCGCCACTTCCGTCGTTCCTCCACCGATATCCACAACCATGCTTCCCGTTGGTTCCCATACCGGAAGATTAGCTCCAATTGCGGCTGCAAACGGCTCTTCAATTGTATAAGCATCCTTCGCTCCCGCTTGACGAGTTGCATCAATAACAGCTCGTTCCTCCACTGCTGTAATCCCTGATGGAACACACACCATTATATATGGCTTCCCAGAAAAAAAGCCCTTAGCTTTTGTCGCCTGCTTAATATAATATTTCATCATTGTTGCTGTCGTTTCATAATCCGCGATTACACCATCCTTCATTGGTCGTAGCGCAACGACATTTCCTGGAGTTCTACCGATCATATTTTTCGCATCATTTCCAACAGCGACAATTTGTTTTGTATCTGTTTGTAAAGCGACAACAGAAGGCTCGCGTACGACGACACCTTTGCCTTTCACATATACAAGGGTATTTGCTGTACCCAAATCTATCCCAAGGTCTTTAGTTCCAATACCTAACATTGTTGTATCTCCCTTTCTGAAACAAATCGTTTAACACCTTTATTCGTGTCCTGATTAAGTGTTTATCCATTTTTTCATTAACTGAAATGGACTTTGTTGCACGAGAGATCGTGCAAAAGTCACAAGCATTATTATAGCTTAACAAATGTCAAAATCATAGTGCCCTAAGGGCATATTTCATTATATATGAAATAGGACACAAATTCATAGTAATAAGGAAATACTCTTTTTATAAGTATCCTTTTTCCTTTAGGCTTACAAATTTATTCTCCCCTATAATTAAATGATCTAATATTTCAATCCCAATAATTTTTCCTGCTTCAACCAAACGCTTTGTTACTTCAATATCTTCACGGCTTGGCGTAGGATCTCCGGAAGGATGATTATGAAGGCAGATGACAGAGGCAGAAGAGCGGCGAAGAGCTTCCTTAAAGACCTCTCTCGGATGAACGATAGAAGCATTCAAACTCCCAATAAAAACAGTTTTCTTATGCAAGACTTGATTCTTTGTATTTAGATACAAACAAACGAAATGCTCTTGCGCCAGAAAGCGCATATCATTCATGACATAATTCGCCCCGTCTTCTGGGGAACGGATGATATATCGGTCATCATAGGATAAATTAGAAATTCGCCGGCCTATTTCTACTGCTGCAAGTACTTGTATAGCTTTTGCTTTTCCTATGCCTTTTATAGCAGTTATTTCATCTAACGTTGCCTCTTTTAAAAGCCTTAAGCCTTCAAAATTTGTCAACAAGCGATTGGATAATTGTAGAACCGATTCCTCTTTTGTTCCCGTCCTTAACAAAATCGCAAGCAATTCATGGTTTGAAAGGCTTGCTGGGCCACTTTGTTCAAATCTTTCCCTCGGTCTTTCACTCTCAGGAAAATCTCGGATCATTAATGTTTCATCTTGCAACATGATTCCTCCTATTTACCTTAATGGCAAATGGAAGTTAAAAAGGCAAATCATATCCGAGCATGCGCAGTTTTCTTATCGTTTTTGATAGCGGCAGGCCTACTACTGAAAAATAGTCTCCATTAATCTTTTTAACGAGGAGCCTTCCAAAGCCTTGTATTCCATAGGCCCCTGCCTTATCCATCGGTTCTCCGGTGTTAACATAGCTTTTGATTTCCTCGTCTGTTAACTCCCAAAATACCACCTCGGTTTTTTCAACAAACTCGATGTGCTTCGTTGGACTAAAAATTGACACACCTGTATAAACAGAATGATGGTTTCCCGACAATTGTTGAAGCATTTTTATAGCTTCATACTCATCGTTCGGTTTTCCCAATACTTGGTCATTTGCCACCACAATTGTATCACTCCCGATCACAAAAGCTGTCGGATATCTTCGGGCAACAAATTCCGCTTTGCGCTTAGCTAATTCCATTACAATTTCTTCAGGGGTTTGATCTGGGTTGTAGGTCTCGTCAACATCACTGCTGCATACTTCAAATGTTAAATGTAAATTTTCTAGAAGTTCTTTTCGCCGTGGAGAAGAAGAGGCTAAAATGAGGGTTTGCATTAAATCACCTAACCTTATGATTGTTTCAGAAAAGGATGATACAAGCTTATCGTACCAAATTCTCTTCTTAGAAACAATTTCCAAGTAAAAAAACTTCTTCCGAACTAATCACTTCTATTTTATACCCTCTTATTAAGACGTTTTTTACCGTTACGAAGTTTCAATTTCCATGATTTTATGTTTTAAAAAAGAGTCAACGTAATCATTTTCACGCAGACTCCTTTATATTCAACATTCTTCCTTTTTTCCTATAAATTATTTCCCAGAAAATTAATTTTCTTCAATACTATTTTCACAACATTTTCAAAAAAAAGGGGTATTTGTGCTATAGAGCTTGATAAGCAGAAAGGAAATTCAAGAGGTGCTGCTGTACGTCCCCCAATGTCTCTTGCTCATGATTTTCACTATAGCTGCTTAATAAGTTAGCTGCTCCCTCTAATTCACCCTTAAGCTGTTGAAGTTGCTCATTTTGGATATTCTCAAGCTCCTTCCATTGATTTATTTGCGCAGCTAACGCGTTTTTTTGTTCTGTCGCCATTGAATTAGAGAGATGTGCAGTTGTGCAAATCTCTAAAAGAAGCTTATATAAATTGGGAGCGGCTTCTAACAGACTTCGTTCTGATGCCTGCAATTGCGAAAGTGAGCCTCCACCAATGGCTATCTCCTTGGAAAAAGTATCTATTCCGCTTTCTTGCAAATGGCTTCCTAGCGACTTTGCATTTTCTAAATTATCTGCCACACCTACAAATAAGAAAAATTGCTGATCTATCTCTATTACTTTAGCCGGTAGTCCTTTTTTCGTCATAGTCGCAGCTTCCACATTAGCGGCGTCAGCTGTCGAAAAAACACCACCTTGAACTAAATAACTTGTCAGTGCTGGAAGCTCAACAACTGCCGTTCCAGTGGGGTTTGCTTTTTCTTCAGGGGGTGTTTCCTCCACCGGTCCGGATACCGCTTCTGTCATGGAATCAGAAATAACCATATTTAACATTAAAACGCCAAGGGTTGTCCCAGATAAAACGGCTAAAAAAACGATTAATAATATCGATGGCACTATCCCTTTATTGCGAATAGGATTGCCTTTTTTTCCCCCGCCCTTTCCCTTCGATTGGCTCATAATTTTGTATTCCTGTAGTTGTTCCTGCTCCTCTACATCAGGCAAGATCCAGTCAAAATCATCCTCTTCTTTCACCTGTTCTGCAGCCGACAGCTCTTGCGATGCAATGTTCTCCAGCTCTTTATATGGAGCGGAGGCGCTATTTTTTTGTTGTTCATGATTATTTTCGCATTCTCCTATTTGTTTCTCTTTTTCGGTGGAGCGATCTTTTCCGTTAATTTTTATTGTAATCGTTTTTGAATTTCCTGACTTGTCCAATGATTGCCCTCCTTCCATGTCGAATGCAGGTTTGCATCAAACATATCATAAAGGCAAAAAAAAATAACAAGACTTTTGTCGTCTTGTTATAGAGATTTTCGTCAAATTTTTTAAAAATCAAGATAGTAACAATCAACAGACCCCTGTACTTTCCACTGTAGAATTGCTCGAGTACATTAGGGTAACTATAAATCACCGAACTTTGGTAAAGGATTTTTTTTGTCTGCCGGTTCAGGCGTTTCCAACTTGGGTAGCTGTTCCATTAAATCGGCTAACGTCGGCATATAGAAGGCAGCGATTTTAACTTGATAGCTTAACGGCTTATCATACTGCTCCTGCTCAATAATTTCTTCACCAGCAGTAAAATCAATAGCTTCCACAACCGTAATTCTCTCTGAGTTTTCCAGATTGCTAATAAATTTTTCAAATTCAAAATAACTTGGCGATTCCACGCTTAACGTTACGGAAATTTTTTTTACTTCAGCCGGCAATGCGATTGTATTTTCTTCGACTTGTTCTTCCTCAAGCTCTTCACCCTCATTTAACTCTGCTTGTTCAGTTTCTTCCTGTTCCACAGCATACGAAACTTCACCATTTTCAAAATTCATATTTGTAACAAAGCTTCCCGAGACAACTTCTGCTTTTTCAATATCGAGGATTAATTGCTGTGATAATTCCTTAACAGGAACCATTTTTTGCAAGGAAACCGCACTTTGGAAAGTATTGGAATTTATGTCAATCGTTTTACTTTGTAAAGTTGACAATAATTGTTCCTGAGATGCCAATTCCGTTTCCTTTAATGGAATTTGCTCTATTTTAGGGTACAAAACAAAAAAATAAATACATGAAAATATGAGAATGAGGATTGCGCTAACCCCAATAATTAATATTTTTTCGTTTCGAGACAATTTTATCTTCATAGACCATCTCCCCCTTCCTCGTGGGAGCTATCTCCACTTGCCTTTAATACTTCACGGTTCAACTCAATTTCATATAGTCCTAAATAGCGGGGAATATACTTTTCATTTTTAATGGCACGATCATCAAAGCCAGCATCCGGCTCTCCGAATTTTTTATCATAAAATCCAGTCACGGCGTCTAATGTCTCTAGTCTTGCATTGGTGACCCAGTCCGATTCTAAAAGAGAATTTAAGTAATACGCAGCTTCACGGCTCATTTCAAACTGTATCGTTAATTGTAAAAGTCCAGTTTCTTCATAGTTAATTGATTGAATAAATCCCCTTTCAGGGAGTAAAGCCGTTAAATTTTTTAAAATAGGGACTGTTTTAATTGGGTAGCTTTTCGCCCATTTAACCGCATTTTCCAAATCAGCAATTGAACTCGCAGATTCATAGGCTGTTATTTTTTGCTGTTCACTTGCCACCAACTGTTCCGCTGTGGCTATTTGTTGCTCTATATTTTCTAATTTTTTCGTATAGGTGGCATTGATCCAAAAAGCGAATGCTCCACCAATAAAAAGAAGGAAACAAGAAATGACAATGAACGTTAAAAGGGATTTATTTTTCGCTTCTTTTTGAGGTAATAGATTAATATCGATGAGCATTGATTACACCCCTTTTAAAGCAAGCCCTAATGCTAAATGAAATGTGTGAGGCAGATCTGTTTCTCCTTGCTCAAAAACGAGCATTTGCACAGGAACATCAAAGCGATTGTCAAGTTCAGCTTTTATTTGCCCAAGCAGTGGGTGATCTCCACTAAGCAAGATCTTAGATACTTGTTTTTTCCCTTGATGCAATGAGTAGCGATAAAAGTCCATCAAGCGGTTAAGCTCTTTATAAGAATCCTCCATTTGAAAAGAAAACTGCTCATTTTCTCCCACAAAAGCTAATTCGTATTCTCCAAAGCGATTAAGTTTTTTATCCCAATCTTCACCATTGAATTCAAGCGGAAGATGATGCATAAAAAAAGGAATAGTATTTTCAAAAATACAAATATTGACTTCGCTTAAACCAAATTGCACGACAAGCAATGCTTCTTGTTTTCGCTCTTTTTGCAGATGGGCATAAAGTCGGTATATGGCTAGTGGAGAAACTTCAGCTGCAACCGGATCAAGCTTTGCTTCCGTTAAAAGTTCCATATATTCCTGAACGTTTTCTTCCGGTGCAGCAAAAAGCAAAATTTCTTGTTTCTCTTCACCCTTTGAAAGAACGACTGCATCAAATACTGGTTCCTCAAAGGGAAGATGGATAGTAGAACCCAATTCTAAGTAAAGATACCCTTTCATTTCATCATCCTTTACTTCAGCAGGAATAGACACTTTCCGAATAATGACGAAAGATTCAGGTATAAGAAAGCGAACTTGACGATTTTTCAACTTCCAATCGGTTATACATTCTTCCAATATATTACTGAGTGTTTCATAATCAATAATTTTTCCATTGGCAATGATTCCTGTTGGCAACAAGCGTTCTTCCCAGCGTAGTGGAACTAGCGGCTCGATCTGCTTCAGTTCTACATAGCGAATGGAATGATCATTAATGACGAGATTAACAACGCGCTTTTTCCTTGAAAATAATGTGAAATGCATATGAAACGACCCCTTAAACACCTGCTAAAAATGAGAGATAAAATGAGAGAATCGGCTCGTAAAAATAATAAGCCGTTAATGTACCAACTGCAATGAAAGGTCCAAACGGGATCGGCTTCTTCCGTTCTGTCAATTTAAACAAAATCCCGATTCCACCGACTAATGCCCCCATTAAAGTTGCTAAAAAGAAGGAGAGTAAAAATACCTTTGTTCCTACAACGAAACCAACTAAAGCAAACAGTTTAATATCTCCACCACCCATGCCGCCTCTGCTCACAATTGCGATGAGAAATAAAAGGAAAAAGGCAATCACTCCACCGAGAAGAGAGTCCCACCACGGACTGAGAGGAAGTATGAGCCGCTCCAACAAAAAAATCCCCGCAAACACAAGCAAAACCTTATCAGGGATTAGCATATACGTAATATCGGAAACAAAAATAATCATGAAAAGAGAAATCAATGTCCAAGCCACGATAAGTTCTAACGTCCAGCCTAACAGGAGTGAAGCCGAGACAAATAACAGCCCTGTCATAAGCTCCACTATTGGGTAAAGCGGGGAAATTCTCGTCTGGCATTGACGACATTTTCCCCCTTGTATTATGTAAGACAGCACGGGAAATAACTCAAAGGCCCGCAGTTGATGGCTGCAGTTCGGGCATGCTGAACGCGGTGCTATAATTGATTTTTTTACTGGAACTCGGAGTCCCACTACATTAAAGAAAGAACCTAAGATGAGTCCATAAATGAATATCACGAGAATTATCATAAGTACTTATTTCCTTCACTTCATATTTAGCTTACTGACTTTTCTTTATTTCTTTATCACCTTTTTTTGCATTGTTTATATCACTAATACTTACATTAGAAAATTCGACTTCTATATTATCTTTTTCACCTTTACCTGTAATTCTAAATTCACCTTCTTTAACACTTACACTTGTATTATCTGAAAATTCCGAATTTAACTCAATATGATTATTTTTTAGATCACTTAAAGCAATATTAGCTTCTCCCGTTTCCGAATAATAAATCTTTGCCGAATTAATAATTTGAATCGCGTCTGCTTTGACTGAATCAATTTTCGTGTTTTCAATGATTTTTCCAATACTTGGAATCGCAATCGCCGCAATAATCCCTAAAATAACGATAACCGCTAATAACTCGACTAACGTTAACCCGCGTTGATTGTTTACTTGTTTTTTTACATTTTTTATCATGTAAATCTCTCCCTTTTTTCTAGTATATAAGTACTAAATACTATTATAGTTTCAACATAGTAAACTTGTAAACGCTAATCGAGTAATTATTTTGCAAAAATTTGTTAACCTATTTGATTAGCTGACCTGATTGAAGATTTCAAACATCGGAACCATAATCGACGTAACGATCGTGCCGACAAGTCCTGCTAATACGACAATCATAATAGGCTCCATTAATGCTTTAATTCTATCCGTGCTGTTTTCTACTTCTTTTTCATAGAAGTCTGCCACTTTTCCCAGCATCGCATCTAATGAGCCTGTCTCTTCCCCAATAGTAATCATCTGCGTGACAAGCGGCGGGAATGCCCAATGCATTTTCATCGGACCTGTTAATGATTGTCCACGTTCGAGGGCATCCCGGGACTGACGAACAACTTTAGCAATTACTTCATTTTCGACCACATTTTCAACAATCGAAAGAGCTTGTAAAATTGGAACAGAACTTGTAAACAAAGAACTCAATGTCCTCGTCATTCGTGCAAGCACCGCTTTTTGAAACATCTTGCCAAAAATCGGTAGTCTTAATAGAAAATAGTCTAAATAATACTTTGTATTTTTATTGCGCCTTATAAGGGCAATCACTCCAACGAATAACAGAATAAGCAATACGACTAGCCACCAAAATGCTTGCATGAATTTACTTGCGTTTAAGACGAATTGCGTAATCGCTGGAAGCTCTCCTCCAAAGTCAGCAAACATGTCCACAAACGTCGGGACTACGGAAACGAGTAAAAATATAACTACTGCAATCGCTAAAATTCCGACGACAATCGGATAAGCTAGCGCTGATTTTATTTTTGCTCTTGTATTATGCTGCTTTTCAAAATGAACAGCTAAACGCTCCAGTGTTTCATCCATGCTTCCACTTGCTTCACCAGCTCGAATCATATTAACAAACATCGGAGTAAAAATCTTTTTATGCTTGGCGGTAGCATCTGAGAGCGGTTTCCCTTCGCGTAGTTCTTGTTCAATATCGAAAAGCGCTTTTTTTAAAGCCTTACTTTCGGTTTGGTGAGCTAAAATATTGGTTGATTCCACAACTGATACCCCAGCCTTCAAAAGTGTTGAAAACTGTCGCAAATAAATAACGAGGTGCTCAAGCTTTACCGGTGAACCGATTGAAATATCCTTCGTCAATATTGACTCTGATATTTCCGTCATTTCTAAAACGCGTATCCCATCCAATTTAAGCTTTTTCATTGCTTCTCTTCTTGAAGTAGCATTGACAAACCCCTGTTTATTTCCTTTACGATCTCTACCAACATATTTAAATCTAGCCATTTTATTTTAGATTCTCCTGTAAAAATGGTTCAGCAGCGTCCCTTGAAACGATTCCGGACTGGACAAGCTCTTTAATGCTTGATTCTAGCGTATGCATGCCATAGGCACGTGACGTTTGAATCACATTGACAATTTGGTATATTTTCTCATTGCGAATCAAATTAGCTACGGCTGCATTATTAATAAGAATTTCCGTAGCAGCTCTTCTTCTTTTTTGATCCGCTGTTGGAAACAAACGCTGAGAAATAACAGCCACGAGCACAGAGGCAAGTTGAATTCTTACTTGCGGCTGCTGGGATGGTGGAAAAACATCAATGATCCGATTAATCGTTGCCGGCGCACTTGACGTGTGCAACGTTCCTAGCACAAGATGTCCTGTTTCTGCAGCCGTTATCGCCGTTTGAATCGTTTCTAAATCACGCATTTCCCCAACGAGGATGACATCTGGGTCCTGTCTTAATGCTGCACGTAATCCATTCGCAAAATTATTTGTATCGAAGCCGACTTCCCGTTGGTCAATAATCGAATTGCCATGCTTATGCAAATACTCAATCGGATCTTCCAGTGTGATGATGTGCTTGCGCATATGTTGATTCATATATTGAATAAGCGCAGCTAATGTTGTCGACTTTCCACTTCCGGTCGGACCTGTTACGAGGATTAATCCTTGTGGGCGCTCGGCAATTTTCGTCAAAACGGAAGGCAATTGCAAATCCTCAATCGTTGGAACCTTCGTCGGCACAATTCGTATAGCCATCGCTACACAGGAGCGCTGTAAATAAGCGTTAACACGAAAACGG
Source organism: Bacillus methanolicus (assembly GCF_008764295.1). Lineage (GTDB taxonomy): Bacteria > Bacillota > Bacilli > Bacillales > Cytobacillaceae > Robertmurraya > Robertmurraya methanolica_A. The sequence goes on from NZ_VTQX01000002.1 coordinate 51,511, forward strand.
GAGACACCTGGTATCCCGTAAGAAAAATCAAGTTCTCCCTTTTCCTTGAACTGCTCCCACATATGAGCAGGAATGATCGCCTTCGCCATTCCTTCTGTATCAATCGGCTTTAACGTCTCTTTTCCATATCTTTTTAATTCCCCGTTCAGTCTCATAATAGGGGGGACTCCAACTGTTAAATGGAGATCAGATGCTTTTAATTCAAAACCAGCTCTTAAAATATGCTCAATCATTTCTTTCACATTTTGCACCCCTATTCAGGAATCGCTACTCTTAAAATTTCTTCCGTTGTCGTCACGCCTTGTTTAACCTTAAGTAAACCATCGTCAATGAGAAAAATGGCTTTACTTTTAATCGCCAATTCTCTTAATCTTGTAAAAGAATCACCATCCATAATAACCCTTCTCATCTCATCATTTATAACAAGGACCTCATGGATCGCAAGGCGCCCCTTGTACCCAGTCATATTACATGATGAACATCCTCTGCCGCGAACAATTCGTTCAATTTTGATACCGCGTTTAGCAAAAATTTCTAACTCTCTTTTTGAAGGAGCCTGCTCTTCCGCACAATCACGGCATACACGGCGAACTAAACGCTGGGCAACAATTCCGCTTAGTGAGGAGGCCACTAAAAATGGCTCCACTCCCATATCAAGAAGGCGAGTAACAGTGCCGAGCGAGTCATTCGTATGGATCGTACTCAATACAAGATGACCCGTTAGCGAAGCTCTAATAGCCACTTCAACGGTTTCTTTATCGCGAATTTCCCCAACCATAATGATATTTGGATCTTGACGTAAAATAGAGCGCAGCCCTTTGGCGAAGGTCATCCCAACATTCGCATTCACTTGGATCTGATTAACTCCTTCTAATTGATATTCGACTGGATCCTCGACCGTAATAATATTCACTTCCTCACTATTGAGTCGATTGAGGGCAGCATATAAAGTCGAGGATTTTCCTGATCCCGTTGGTCCGGTAATTAACACAATCCCCGTCGGCTTTTCAATCATATCGATAAATCGCTTCAAATTTAACTTATTAAAACCTAATTTAGTAACATCATTTAAAGAACTACTAAGATCAAGGATGCGTAAAACAATTTTTTCTCCAAACACAGTCGGCAATGTTGATACACGGAGATCAATGGGATGAAAATCTAAATTCACCTTAATCCTTCCATCTTGTGGTACTCGATGTTCTGTAATATCAAGGTTCGCCATAATCTTAATTCTCGCTGTCAGCAAGCTTTGCATATGCTTCGGCAAAACTCTTTCCGTTCTTAATATCCCGTCAATTCGATAGCGAATAAGCACCTTTGTCTCATGGGGATCAATGTGAATATCACTTGCCTTCATCGCAACGGCATTCGACATTAGCTGATTGACAAGGCGTACAACAGGGGAATCATCTGAACTGATTTCCTCCTCTTGCGCCGCTTCATGATCAGGCAGATCACCGATTAACTCATCAAAACCTTCATCAATTTCATAATATTTATTGATCGCTCTTAAAATGTCGTCCTTCGTTGCAATGGCCGTTTCAATTTGAAAACCAGTCGAAAGTCGCAAATCATCAATAGCAAAGTAATCCATAGGGTCAGCCATTGCAACAAAAAGCTTATCTCCGTCTTTTTTCAATGGAATAAGACGGTTTCTTTTCGCTTTCTCCTTCGAAATCAGGCTGAAAAGAGTGGTATCGAACGGATAGCGATATAAGCTAATATGTGGAATGCCAAGCTGGAACTCCAACACTTCAATAAGCTGCTGTTCTGTAATATACCCCCTTTGCAAAAGGGCATCGCCCAGTTTTTGACCGGGACTTTTCTCCTTTAATGTAGATTGAAGCTGATCCTCAGAAATAAGACCAGCTTCAACAAGTAAATCTCCAAGTCGTTTTCGGGTTTGCTGTTTCATATTAAGTTCCCCGCTTTTTGGTGATTATTTTGGTATTTCATTTTCTTTTCCCCAGAGGGAATTTTCATCGTTCTTTGGACTATCCAAATGATCGCGATCAGATGGCGGTGCCTGCTCACCATTCTCATCTATCGAAGCAGGCTCACTATTTTGCGATTCAGGATTTCCTTCTGCTTCCACTTCAGTATTTTCCGTCCCAGAAGTTACAGTCGAATCTCCTGTTGAGACAATCAAACCGGTAATCTCGATTTGATGAATAGGTGGATAAAAATCTTCCGAAATCAATTCCTTTTTCAGCACTGCCCCATTTTCATCTCGATGCTCCCGATAAATTTTAATAAGCTGCCCTTCTTTTCCTGCAACCTTAACTTGAGATTCAGTTGGAGAAAGCTCTGAATTGAATTGTAGAATCGTCTTTGGCTTAAAGCTCTCCTTATCTTCTTGTAAAAGAATATATTGATTTAATAACGTCGGCCCTTTTAGATAGGTGATAAAAACATCATCCACTTTTTCAAACTCTATGAAATAGCTCCATTCATTTCCATTAGAGAAGATTAAATCATAGTTCAACTCTGGGTCAACTTTTGCCTCAAACCCTAAAGCGGCATACTCTGGTAGCTCAGAGCTTATATGTCTTTCAATCATTTCAAAATTAGTTGGCAGGATTACCTCATAAATGGAAGTAGCTATTTTGCTTAAAGTCAGGGAGGAAACTGCGCCAATCTCATCTTTCACATAGTCCAGAAATGAAAATTGTGATGTTGCCTCCAATTCAATTGTCTTGCCTATAAATAGATCAAGTTCGTTTTCGACAAATGCTGAATCAAGTTGAAACTCAGAAATCACCTGGGGTTCGTTGCTTTGTCCATCCAAAAAGTAATCTTCGATGCGGATCTGATAAGAACCAATCTCTAACAGTTGGGCAGCGCGCACAATGTCAGCTTCTAATTCCTCAATAGCAAGATCCTCTTTATTAAGCCGTGAGGACAAAGAATAGAGCGTTTCATCCAACGAATTTAATTGGACAAAAATAGGATTACTCTGGCCATTCTTCACTTTTTGAACCGTCTCTGTCAGATCAAAGGTAAAATAACGCAAGTCTAGCTGTTCATTCTTTTCCTTGTATTTTAAAGTGATCGTTGTTTCATTCAGCCATTTTGTTAGCTCTTCATCTGTAAGTTGAAGTGCTTCATTTTCTGTTTTGCCAGCTACAGATAGGGAGCCAATTTTCGTACCGTCTGCAAAATAATCATGGTTTTTAACAATGGCTCCGTAAGCTAATGTACCGAAATGTGAGAAACTAAAAATATAGGCAACAGAAATCATTAAGACTAGAAACAGCTTTATCCCGTGCTGGTTCCTCACAAAAACCGGCCTCCTCCATTACGCTTCCACATTCATGGACAGCTCAACAACAATACTTGGTCCTTCTGCTTGTGCTTTTTGAATTTGTTCTGCTGTTAAATAAGTCCCTTCACTAAATAAAAGAACTCCTTCTTTATCATAAATATCTTTCGTAAGTTTTTTTCCAATTAAAAGCTCAATTTGCTTTTCCTTTAAAGAAGTTATTCCCTCATCTTCTGCTACTGTCACAGCACTAGAATCCGAATATGCTTCCGCTAGCTCTTCTGTCACACTTTTTCCTTCTAGTTCCTCAACAGAATTTAGAAAGTATGAAGCCGCATCTTCTTTAACAATAATGATGTCCTTTCCAAATGTAACAACGGATTCAGATGGGAGGGCCACTTCTTTATCCGTTAGCTTCAATTGCATGCCAAGAATATTGCCCGTTTCTTGATCGATAAAGTACTCAATTACTTCACCTATTAACTCACCTTTTCTTGTCATTACTTTTGTGCCTGTAATTTTGATTTTCTTATTTACAAGCTGATTGGCAATAGGAATTTCATTTAAATCAATGACTGCATTTTCACTATCAATTGTTACTGCATACTCTCCTATTCCGACTACTTTTTTAAACGGAATTGCCTTGACACTTACTTGAAATTCTTCATGATCAATCATTAAAAAATCGACTGAACCTTTATCAGGATTGATCACTAAAGATTTTACTTTTCCTACTTGATTACCATCTAAAATGCTAATAATGGGTAAACTGTTAATTTGAGTACTTTTTTTCATAAAATTTTCACCACACCTAATCTATAAGTTCACGAAACTATTTCGAATAAATCTCATCCATACTCCATTCGACATGTATGTATAAAATCCATCCATATATTACATTATTTTAACATGTATTTAGGTAAATCAGCTTATTTTTTCACAATATTGTTTAAACAAATATTGAATTTCCATCTGCAATACAGGATAATCTGTAAATTTTTCCCTTAAATCAGCCAACAATCCTTGCAATTTATTCAATTCTTTCTGCCTGATATAATGCTCTATCAATATACTGGCAAAAGTATAATAGTCTTGTGCCGATATTTCTGGATGTAAATATTCCTTCACGTACTTCTCAAACTCATGAGGAGTCATTTGTTTTCTAGCATGATCAATTTGTGATACCATCGTCTGCATTATTTGCTGTTGAAGGCTAGTTCTTTGCTCACCTTCAGCGATAATCACTCGATTTTTTATATCAAACTGTAAATTCTCGTCCCCATCATCTCGATCACTATCTATGTACGAACTTTCTTCCAAGGCAGCGAACGTAGTTGCTTCTGCTGTCTTGTGCAAAGAATGGTGTTCAAGACTTTCAGTTTGTAAAAAACTCATAGCCCCTTCATTTCCTGCGGCAATCTCCTTATGAGCAAGATCTAGCTGGGAGAAAGCTTCTTCTAGAATGATCGACTCTAAGAGAGGAGTCTCTTGCGCAACTGCTTCAGCCTCTTGGCTTCCCGATTCGCTACTCGCATCGTCCTCCTTCCTATCACTATCTTCTAAATTCACCACCTCGCTTTGAGGGGAAAAGCTGTTCTTGGCTACTATGTCAAGAGTCTCGATGTTATTTGGGAAGTTTTCCAGCTCCTCGCTTTCTAACAGCATCTCGATTTCTGTCATGTATGTCGATTTCTCGATCCCGCTCATTTCATCATTTTTTCCAGTGAGAAATGGGGGGTCAACTATTTCTTCATCATCTTTTTCTATCCTATCTCCTACGTTCGTTTCCTCCCCCAAATCTTCCATTTGCTCGATTTCCAATAAACGTTCTTCGCTAACCAGCTCTTCTTCCTGCACGAATGAAAGATTATGCTGTTCAAATTGTTCGAGAGACATTTCCTCAGCTTCTTTATTTTCTTCTTCGTATGTAACGAACTCTTCATTATATAGTAAAGGCTCAGAAAGCTTTTCATTTTTCTTTAAAAATAATAGGTGATGAAATCTTTTATCCAATATGTAAACCGTAAGAACGGTTAATAATAACAGGATAAGTGCCGTTTGCCAAATTGGAAAATTACCTTTTGCCAATATTCCTACATTGGCAAAGATAAAAGCAATAATGATCAGCAGCCCTTTTCCCTTATTGGTTAATCCCAATGGTAGAAAATAAATAATGGGTACGAGAATAATTAAGGATATAACAGAGACGACCAGTTCTCCCATTTGTTCACCTCTTTTTAGTATAAAAGTTTTAGTTCTATTTTAATATTTCAATCAACACTATTTTTTTAACATACCCGTACAAATGAAAAGCGCTTGCTTGCAAAAACAATTGAAATCTCAACGTTTTTCGCATATTTTCTACAATTATAGACTCTTAAATATTGTATAATAAAGTTAACTATTTTAAAAGAAGCCATGTAGTAAATATGATAGAGAAAATCCTTTTCTCACAACTAGTTCACAAAAAATAGGACAAAGGAAGGTGGAGCGTTTGAAATTAATACATAATGCAAGGGGACTTACATTAGTTGAAGTCCTTGTTTCTATAACAATATTGGGCATTATTATGACTACTTTTCTATCCTTCTTTAATCAGGCCTACTCGTACACGAAAAAAAACGAAAATAAAACCGTGGGGATAAATGTTGCACGTAATGTCCTTTATTATTTCGAACAGCAGGATTTCGAGAAAATTTACCAGGCTTATTTTAATGAAAATGATGATATCTCAGAAAAAGAAATTAATCATGAAAATTGCAATGACGCCTTAATTGGTGAGAAAACCGAAATGGTTTTTGATGATCCAAGCGTTTGTAAAAGTTTTTTTTCAACGAAAATTAACAATGTTGATTACGAATCGAAAGTAATATTTACAAAAGGAATCGAAAGTGATGAAGTTCCAAATAAGAACGCACCCGATTTACAAGAGCAGTTAATAGGTGTGGAAGTGACGGTTATGTGGAATAGCCAAACCGCTTCCGTAAGGGGTTTGATCCAAAAATGAAGAAGCTAATCAGAACAGAGAACGGGTTTACATTAGTTGAGGTTTTAGTGACACTCGTCATTATGGCAATTGTATCTGGAATCATTTATAGTGTTTTCACAACAGGTTTGAAGCTGTATCAAAAAATCGGGATTGAAGCCCAATTACGGGATGACGCCGACTATGTTGCAACCATGATTCTTAATAAAATGTATGAGGCGCCGCCAGATTACATTAAGAAATATGAACAGGATGGGGCACAGGGGATAGAACTTGTAAGGTATGCCCCAAAGGATGTAGAACGTTATATCGTTGATCATCGATATAACAAAGATGGGGATATTGAAATTGAGCGCCGTTTATTCATTTATTTCAAAGATGATCGATTCTTCATCGAGACGGTAACAGATGATGCCAATGAAGACAGTGCAACGATTACGCAAATTTCATCCGACAGCTCAAGATTCACCTCCATTGATGAGCAAAGCTCTGAGATCACGTTTTCTTGCAGCAATCCAGGATTAAGTGAGCATTGTCCACATGGCATTATTCATTTGAATCTTATCATTGGCGAAGATAAAGAGCGGTTTTCAAATTTATTCAAAATTGAGCCGTTAATTTTGGAAAGTACTTTTGGTTTTTAATGAGGTGAACATATTGGTCAAGAATGAACGTGGCTCTACCCTTGTGGTCGTGATGCTCTTGATTTTAGTATTTACAGTGTTAGGCTTATCCATTCTTTCTACGAGTATCGGCGGTGCGAAACGAACTGAAATAAGAGAAGATCAAGTAACGAACGATTTGGATGCAATTCGTGCCCTAGGTGAGGCTGTTGCCTACATAAAGAAAACAATTGATACAGAGTTTAACCACCCTTCCGGCAACCCCGATATGTCTGTTAGTACTTATCATCACAATATTATTGAGGCTAAACTCATTCATAACCCATACGGTTATCAAATAGAAAATATAAGTGACCAGAGTGAGTACGACATTAAAGAAAATGAAGACTACACAAGGGTTTTGAAGGTTTCAAGCGGAAAATATGAGCAAATCGTTTACATAACAGGGATGCCCAGCTTCTTAAAATACGCAATCGGTTCTAGAGAAACCTTAACATTAAATGGCTCTACCTTTGTTGAGAAAGGGAATATATACGCAAATAAAAAACTCGTTATAAGCAACCAAGCTAAATACATTTATAATGGGGTTCATGACGTTGAACCGACAACGTTTCCATCTGTCAATGAAGAAAATGAGCATCAATTGTTTATTGAAGGGAATGACATAAAATATTGCCAAAACAACTGCTACATTGCGGAAGAAACCATTACAAGCTCCTTTCATCCTCTTCCTGTGGAACAAATAGAAAGAGCATTTTATCCAACTGCTCCCACTGTTTCCAAAGAAGAGGGCGAATATGTTGGTGTCGATATTGAAAAAACGTTTAAAGAAAAGCTCAAAGCAGCAGGATTTTTAAGCACTCATATTGATCCACTGCCATTGGAAATGAACGAGATTATTGCGGAAGGTCTAAATTCTCCAGCCGTTGAGGTCGTGTCCTCTTTTGAAAATCTCAATCAATCCCCAACGATCCAAAGCTATTTACGCCTTGGCGATGATGAGGAAGAGGTCTATATCGACACAAATCGCCTCGTTATCGATGATAAATCGAAATGGATTGTTATTGACGGCAACGGGATAATCGAAAATGTTGGCAATGATGTGATGGAAATTTCAGCAAATATTCTTATCACAGGTGATTTAACGATAAGAGGAGATATCGCCTTCGATTCTACCATTTATGTTCTCGGTAATACGATGATTAACAATGTGGACATTAGAGGCTTAAATAAAAGTGAACTGATCCTGATGACGAAAGGGCAACTGGAAATTGCGCGGATCAATAAATTTCTCGATGAAGTCAACTCCATTAATGCCTATCTATATACGGACGAGAATGCAGAGTTGTATGCGGTAGGTTCCTATCTTCGTGTTGAAGGAGGAATCTTTGCAAATGGAAACCTCGAAATTAACGCGTACCGCGGCAAGGCAAAAGAAAATGGTCATGCGATTGAATTTGGGAAGGGATTAGAAAATAAACCTGCCGAATCAAGACTTGTTATCAAAAATGATAAAAGACTTTTTTTAAATCAAGCACAGGGATTGCCTAAAATTGATCGATTAGAAGTGATGACCGATTTAATGAAAAAAGAATAAAAAATGCCGATTGGGCATGTACCCAATCGGCATTTTTAAGTTAATATTTATCCCCATTATTCCCGCTATTTGAACCTTTTTCGACCACTTTCACTTTTAATTCTGCTGTAAATGTATTGTCATCCTCATCTCGGACGGTGATTTTCACACCTGCATCACCAATCCTCTTCGGAATAAACTCCCCATTCGGCTCAACCTCCAATATATTTTCATTGGTTGAAGCAAAGGAAGGCTTCCCTTTAATATTAGTGGCATCCGAAGGTAAATATCTAAAATGTTGATGAACATTTTTATCTGTTGCCCCTTTTTCAATCACAAGCTCATTATCTACCTCTATGCCTGTTAATGGAGAACCGACATGAACAATAATCGTCGTGGCAACATCGCTGCCATCTTCAGCCTTAATTTCGATTTCAGCTGTTCCCGTCATCTTCCCATAGATCCGACCTGGCTCCATAATTTCAACAATAGAAGGATTTAAGGATTTCCAAGCTAGCTTTTGATTTGAGGCTTTTTTTGGCTCTATCTCAACATGAAAATCATGATATTCCAGCAGCTTTCCAATATGGAGCGGATTTGGTGTAACGGTAATTTTCTCAATTAAGATTGAATTAACCTTCAACGGGATTAGCTCTTTAATCTCATTTCCAGCAATATCAGTCGTGATGACTTGGAGATGGGTCTCACCTGGTTCTAAGCCTGTTACTTTTCCATTTTCAAACATAGCAATCGTTGGTTCCAAAATTGTAACATCAAAGTCTCTATCGGTTTCATCGTCCGGTGTTATTTTAATTTCAACGGCAAGTGATTCGCCGACATCAATCTCAATTGGATTCGGTTCAACAGATAAACCTTCCTTTACAATCGTTAACGATTTAACAATTGGATTATCATTGATACTAAAACCGCCTTTTGTTCTCACGCGAATCTCAACGAATCCCTCTAAGTCTTTAGGTAATTCAATCATTGCCATTGGGTCAAACTCATGCCAGTCCGTATCAGAACCGTCTACATTTAATTGATATTCATAGATTACCTCGTCACCAGCGACAAAGTCTATGATTTTAAACGCAATGCGTCCCTTAGTTGTATCTCCAGATTGAAGATTTTGGCTTAAGGATACATTTTTAAGCAGAAAATTTGTTTTTAAGTAGAGAATCGCTTTCGTATCATCATAATACGTAATTTCAATAGCAGTCCCCTGATTGATTAAACCCATTCCTTTTACAGCCTTTTCAATCAATATATTGTCTTGAGTCAGGATGGTTTCTGCTATCGTTGCCCCATCTTGACGACTGATTTTTTCAACTGATCCTTTGTAGTCCCCAGAATAAGTATAGTTCGTTTCATTTAATTGAACCCTCATAGAAATCCGCTGTTCATCAATATTTAAAGACTGATTTTGCTCCTTGAAACGGGAATCATGAAAATATAACTGTGCTTGCGGCATTTGCATGTATGGTAATGCCCAGTCTGCCTTTAACCTTACTTTAATCACATATTCTCCAACCGAAAAGTTTCCAGAATCATAAATAATATCATTATTTTGCAGATGGATTTCGAGCGCTCGTCCATTATTTATTGGTTGAACCGTGATCCCTTCCACGCGTTTACCATCTTTATATAGCGAAATTTGCTCATGCGTCGCTAAAGAGATTCCTTGAAAAAGCGGTTGCGTAATTTTAATATCATTGATTAGTCCGCTCGTAATTTCAGTAAATACTGTTTCAGGTCTAAGCTTGTACTCAACGAAAAATTCATTTCTTTCTGAATCGTGATTGCCAATCTTTATTAAGTTATCAGGAGAATAAAATGGATTTCCTAAAATATTCACTTCATTTAAAAAATATGGTGCCGTCTCTTCATTGACGATAACCGTAAACGGTTCGTGTTCAAAAGTCTGCAGTGTACCGTTAATATCCGTGTAGGTCATCGTCACATTATTGCGGAATTCATAGCTCCCTGCCTTCTGGAATTGCAACGGTAAAGATTGTTGAATCATCTGTGGATCTGGCTTTTCTCCTGCCGGGAATGTAATGTTAAAAGGGATTTGCACAATCTGCTCATCGTTTGTCTTGAAATTAGAATTTGGATCAACGATAACGTCTCCATTAAAAGGACTTAAATCGATCGTGACGCTTCCTGAAATATTAGAAGCATTTACTTTTCTTGAAATATCATCAAATATCTATGTTAAATTATTAGACTTCCCTTGAACAGCATATCCTCCCGTCTTAGCGGACATATTTCTTAATAGTTCGAAATCCACTTCACCTTCCTGGGCAAAGCCAATGCTGTACAGTGTAATTCCATTACTTCCAAGAGTATCAGAAATATTTAACGCCTGTTCTCTTATAATTCTTTTTACTTCTGCCAACGGAGCGTTGACACCATTTTTCCTCGCTGTTTGATTCGTAAATATTTCATAGCGATCGTTATTGTGCGTAAGGACAGTTGGCTCCCCATCTGTTAAAAAGATTATATACTTGCTTCTATTGCTTCCTTGGATAAATTTTCTCATTGCTTCAGTCAATGCCGCATTGTAGTTTGTACCCCCGGTTGAAACACCACCTGAATCTAAATCACCAATCGCATTTTTAATATTATTTAAACCTTCAAGCGGGAAGATATTGATTCTTTTCTCACCCCAACAGTAACCTAGAAAACAATTTGCTCCTGCTTTTGTTTTTCTACTGACTTCACTGTCAAAGGGAACAAAGTAAAACTTATCTTCGGCTTTTGAATTCATTTCGAAATAGTTTATGGCTGATTGCAAAGCATGTTTTGCCGTTGTATCACGCCGTGCACCATCAAATAGTTCAGCCATCGAGCCCGATGTGTCATGGACAAAAACGACATCAATCGGCAATCTTTCGTCCTTAGGTGCCATTCCCTTCCCGGTAATCGTAATATCGATGTTCCCTTTTGCATTATCATGAGGCGGTTTGACAAATTCCTCCGAAGATGGTTTTACTGCAAAGCTCGCCCCTGGAATGGAATTCATATCCTGATTTACTTTTATGGTAACAGGAGCATGCCTCTTTGCCGTGGTCAGTCCATCATACTGTAGTTCGATATGCTCGAAAGAATAGGTGCCTGCTTTATGAAAAATTAATGGTAGCGATGTTGCTATATTACTGGGATCTGGCTCAGCGCCAACTGGAAATGTAAACCTAAACGGGATATGCACCACTTGATTATCATCTACTATCGCATCCGCATCAGGAGCAACAGTAACGTCTCCATTAAATTTCCGCAAATCGACCGTCACTTCACCACTAATTGTATAACTATCGATTTTCTTGGAAATCTCTTGAAATATATTTGTCAAATTGGTAGGGGTTGCTCGGACAGCTGTGGCGCCGGTAATCGATGACATGCTTTCCAATAATTGAAAATCGATCTCATCCTCTCTAGCAAAACCAATGCTATACATCGTAATATTATCTGCTGCTAACTGTCTGCTCGTTTCCTTAGCAATACGATGAATCAATTCTCTTGTTTTTGTATAGTTTCCCCTTGAAGTTACTCCATTGTATAAAGCGGTTCCGTTTGTGTATAATATGTACTTATAATTTCCGTAATTTAAAACGGTCGGTTCCCCATCTGTAAGAAAGACAATATATTTATTTTTATTATTGCTTTGCATTAACTTGCTCTTTGCGTACTCAAGAGTCTGTGTATAATTGGTACCGCCTATGTTATTCGATTCAAGCTTGCCGAGCAAGCCTTCGATATTTTTTAAGCCCTCTACGACTTTTACCTGTCCACTCGTACGGACATTATCATTGAACGGAATAAAGAAAAAACGATCTCCAGATACTTGATTATCTTTAGCGCTAAAATAAGTAAGCGCACTCGCTAATGCATTCTTTGCACTCGTAGATTTCCTCTTATTCTCAAAAAAGTCATCCATCGATCCTGATGTATCATATACAAATGCGACGTCAATTGGCTCTCTCTGCTTCTGACCAACAGTCCCTTTAGGAACTAAATCAATATTAAGCGCCCCCTCAGCCATGCTATCGGCATTTAAAGTAAGCTCTGCTGATGACGGCGATACAGAAAAATGAACATCCGGTTGACTTGCTGCTTCTATGGGTAGAGGCTGTAAAAACATAGATGATAGTAAAAATAGAATAATAAACCCAATCGAAATGTTCTTTAACCTATTTCTCATAAATTCCCCTCCCTTGACTACGTCATACGTTCTGAGTCTTTATTACTACTATTATACCAATTATTAGTTATAATCAATAGGGAATTTGTTAAATATTCGTAGAGAGCACTCTAATTTTTTCCTTTTTTTGCACCTGTTCACCCTAAAACTGAAGCTTCTATCGAAAAACGGCAAAAAAATAAGAGCAAGTCCCTTTTTTTCTGGGCTTCCACTCTTATTTCACATATTCTGCTACCTTATTCCGTCCATTCCGTTTTGCTCCCACATAAAGCGCCCGATCAGCATGGCGAATTAAGGACATGGAATCATCCGCATCCTCTGGAGCTGAAGCCACTCCAATGGACGCTGTCAGGTGAACAGTAATTTCAGTTTTTGTATCTTCAATATGTCGAGAGAGGATAAATGGACGATTGGCGATCATCTGCCTCACAAATTCAGCAATATTCAACGCTGCTTTCTTATCAACATCAGGAAGAATAATAACAAATTCCTCACCGCCAAATCTGGCTACAATTCCCGTTTTCGTATCAATCAGCCCAGAAAGACGTTGCGCAAGCTGGAAGAGAATTTCATTGCCACTCTGATGACCGTAGCGATCGTTAATATTTTTAAAATGATCAATATCCAATAAAATAACAGAAAGATGTTTTCTTTTGCCATTCGTTAAAAGAAGATATTCCGTTTCTAAAGCACGCTCCATATATCGATAGTTATAAAGCTTTGTAAGGGCACAACGCTCACTATCTTCTTTTGTTCGTTCATAGTGCTTGGCATTTTCAATCGCAACCGCGAAATACGAACTAAGAATATCAACAATCATAAGCTGTGCTTTTTCATAGGCTCTTTTTTGTTCCGATGCGAGAAGAAGGATGCCGATCACCTCGTTGCTACGAACAATTGGCACACATATAATGCTTTCTGCAGACACAGGCATATATCCATGCACAATGCCTTTCCACTCTCTTTTTGAATTGTATAAAACAGCCTTTCCAGTCGACCAAACATGTCCACTTATTCCTTGATTTATAAATTGTGGAGAAATTTCCAGTGATTGCTCCCCATTTTTCTCCACGCTTCTCAATAATTGTAATTCATCGTCGATAATATCTAAAATATGAGCATAATCAACCGGAAACATTTCAGTCAATCTTTGGATAAACAAATCAAGTACTTCTTCTACATGTAAACGTTCAGCTAATTCATGTCCAATTTCGGTCGCTTTCTGTAAATTTTGGTTCACCTTATTACTAGAATGGTATAAATTTAATATGATCGATAGGCTTGCAAAAGGAATACCAACAAAAATAACAGCGATTGCCCCTACTTCTTGATATAAAATATACAAAATCAATCCGATAGGCAATGTAATAGCACTTGATAATGCTTCCCAAATAAAATCTTTGTCAAAGAGAGCTCTTTTTTTCCTCTGAACAAGATAAGCAATAAACTTTAGAAGAAAATGATTTAAGAGAAAATAAGTGCAGGCGTATGCAAACGCTAATACGAGATTGAACGGATTGCTCAAAATATCGATTCCATGGGTTCCACCGAGAGCATAATATACAACCCCACTGCCGACTGAAGTAATAAAAAACATGAGCCAATTTAATGGATAGCGGTGCAATTGTTCCCTCGGAACGCGTATTCTTAAAAGGAGGACAACAATGGCAATCTGCATTAAGATAACTTCAACGAAGAGGCCAAAAATGAGAAAGACTGTAAGTGAGACCCATTGTATATAAAATATTGGCGTATTGTTGATAATCATTGGTGTCCCAGCAACAAAGCATGTTAATACCAAAAATCCTAACAGTTCAAAACTTATTGCAGATACAAGAGGAGGGAAAAAATAATATACGAGCCAACTACCAGCGGGTACAATAAGAAGCCATAAAATCCATATAATCCTCTTTACATGCGGCCTCAGCAACATTATCCCTCCCTCTTCTCAGTTTAAACGCAAATCAAATTAAAACTATCTATTATTTTTGCTTCATTCTTTTCATACTATTAACGACCATACATTAACAAATTTTAGCAAATATTTGCACAATCGTACTCATTAGTTTAACAAATTTTCTAACTTTTGTCATATATTTTACGTATTCACGTACTAAATGATCGTATTTATAAATGGTTTTACTTCAGATAAAAAATAGAGAGAGCCTGTGATAATAAGCATTTCATTACTTTGCAGTGCATGCAGCTCTTCTATAATTGCCTTTTGCCAATCGCCTTCCGCTCGTTTATGGACCAAGCTACTAAACTGATAGAGCTCCTCTGCACTTGCCGCTCGGGGAAAGTCAAAGCTCACGAATGTAATCATCTGGGAGACCGAGTCTAGCTTCTTAATCATATTATCTACTTTTTTATCACCAAGGGCAGCAAAAATCAGCCTTTTTTTTCGTTCAGGAAAGCGGCGCTTTAATTCCACTACTAGCGTTTCAATCCCCTCTTCATTATGGGCTCCATCCAGGACGATTAATGGGGCAGAGGAGACGATTTCAAATCTTCCAGGCCAGTATGCTTTTTTCAACCCTTGACGAATATCCTCTTCGGTAATATTGTAAGAAGCTGCTAAAAGAATGGCTGCTTCAACTGCTAAAGCGGCATTTTCCGTTTGGTGCCGTCCGAGCATTCTTATTTCTAAATTCTCTAAATAACTTTTTGACGTTTGCAGGGAAAATTGTTCACCTTTATCAAGTGATGCGTGATTGTCAATAAAAAAATGCTCTCCAAGACGATGTATGGCGGCATCCATTTGCACCGCTTTTTCTTTAATAACGTTAAATGCTTCCTCCTGCTTAACTGCCGTTAAAATTGGGATATGTGGCTTTATGATTCCCGCTTTTTCAAAGGCGATTTGCTCATAGCTATTCCCTAAAATATTTATGTGATCGAGGCCGATGCTTGTAATAATCGATACTTGCGGTGTGATAATATTGGTAGAATCAAACCTGCCACCAAGTCCAACCTCATAAATAGCAAGATCGACTGGAGCGACCTCAGCAAAATAGTAAAAGCTCATGGCGGTAATCACTTCAAATTCAGTTGGTGAGCCAAGCTCCGTCTGCTCTAATTCATCACTTAGTGGTTTAATCACATTTGTTATCTTGACCAAATCTTCCTCACTGATAGAATGACCATTAATCGAAATTCGCTCATTAAAGTGTTCAAAATAAGGAGAGGTGAAGGTTCCAACCTTTAAACCTGCCTCTTGCAAAATCGAGCGTAAATACGTTACCGTCGAGCCCTTCCCATTCGTTCCTCCAATATGTATGGTCGGCATTTTTTTTTCTGGATGATCTAGCTTATCCATCATCCATTCCATTCTTTTTAATCCTGGCTTGACCCCTAATCTTAAGCGTGAATGAATCCAATTCAACGCTTCCTCGTAAAACTGAAACATGTCGTTTCCACCTTTTTCCATTATGCTAGATCACATGATATAAACCAATATCCTTTCAGACAGTGAAGACGAACCCGCCAAACGGATTCGCCCTCACACCTACTCATTGACCCTTTAACTCTTTAATGCGAAGCTCCACAGCTGCCCTTTTCTCTAAATAATCTGCTTCCTTTGCTCTTTCCTCAGCAATCACTTTTTCTGGAGCTTTCTTCACAAAGCCCTCATTGCTTAGTTTCTTTTGAACCCTTTCCACTTCTTTATTCCATTTATCAAGCTCTTTTTCAAGACGTGCAATTTCTTCAGCTATGTTAATTAAACCTTCAAGTGGTAAAATAATTTCTGCTCCAGTAACCACTGCCGTCATCGCTTTATCAGGAATCAGAATATCCTTGCCCATTTTAAGTTCTTCTGGATTACAGAACCGTTCTAAATAGGAACGATTTTTATCCAACACCTGCAGAAGAAGGTCATCCTTTACTTTGACAAGCATGTTAATTTTCTTGCTCATCGGTGTATTTACTTCGGCACGAATATTTCGGACTGAACGAATGATTTCCACCAACAATTTCATTTCAGAAGCTGCTTCACTGTCAGAAAGGTTTTCGTTCACTTCAGGCCATTTAGCTGTTGTAATAGACTCACCTTGATGTGGTAGGTTTTGCCAAATTTCCTCGGTAATGAAAGGCATGAATGGATGAAGCAGGCGCATTGTATTATCCAGCACATATGCTAAAATTGAGCGCGTCGTCTTTTTCGCAGCTTCATCATCCCCGTATAACGGTAGCTTCGCCATTTCAATATACCAATCACAGAAATCATCCCAAATGAAATTATAAAGAACTCGGCCAACCTCACCAAATTCATAACGTTCAGATAGTCTCGTTACAGTATCAATGGTCTCATTTGAACGAGTAAGTATCCATTTATCTGCTACTGATTTTTCACCACTTAAATCAATTTCTTCAAACTTTAGACCGTTCATATTCATTAAAGCGAAGCGTGATGCATTCCAAATTTTATTAGCAAAATTCCAAGTTGCTTCGACCTTTTCCATGCTAAAGCGTAAATCTTGACCTGGTGAGCTTCCCGTTGAAAGGAAGTAACGTAAAGAGTCAGCTCCATATTGTGCAATAACATCCATAGGGTCAACGCCATTGCCTAATGACTTACTCATTTTTCTGCCTTGTGCATCTCTAACTAAACCATGAATGAGTACATCCTTAAATGGACGCTCATCTGTAAATTCAAGCCCTTGGAAAATCATTCTCGATACCCAGAAGAAAATGATATCATAGCCTGTTACAAGTGCTGCCGTTGGATAGTAACGCTTGAAATCAGCAGATTCTGTGTCCGGCCAGCCCATCGTCGAAAACGGCCACAATGCGGAACTGAACCATGTATCTAAAACATCGTTATCCTGCTCCCAATTTTCTATATCAGCAGGTGGTTCATGGTCGACATAAACCTCACCCGTTTCCTTGTGATACCAGGCTGGAATGCGATGTCCCCACCAAAGCTGGCGAGAAATACACCAATCGCGAATATTTTCCATCCAGTGTAAATACGTCTTTTCAAAACGGTCTGGGACAAAATGCACTTTTTCTTCCTTCTGTTGAAGGGCAATCGCTTCATCAGCGAGAGGCTGCATTTTGACAAACCATTGCGTTGATAAATATGGCTCGACAACGGCACCACTACGTTCCGAATGGCCCACAGAGTGCATATGTTCTTCAATTTTGAAAAGAACTCCTTGTTCTTGCAAATCCTTCACGATTTGCTTACGGCATTCAAAGCGATCCATCCCGTTATATTTCCCTGCTTTTTCATTCATTGTACCGTCTTCATTCATCACAAGTACACGTTCAAGATTATGGCGATTTCCTAATTCAAAGTCATTCGGATCATGGGCTGGTGTTATTTTTACTGCCCCTGAACCAAACTCCATATCTACATAGTCATCAGCTACAATTGGAATTTCGCGGCCAACAATTGGGAGAACCACTTTTTTGCCGATTAAATGCTTGTAGCGTTCATCTTCTGGATGAACTGCAACCGCCGTATCACCAAGCATTGTTTCGGGACGAGTAGTCGCTACTTCAATCGAACCTGAGCCATCTGCAAGAGGATAATTCATATGATAAAACGCACCTTGAACATCCTTATAAATAACCTCGATATCAGATAATGCTGTTTTGGTGGACGGATCCCAGTTAATAATGTATTCTCCGCGATAAATAAGTCCTTTTTTATATAAGGAAACAAACACTTCGCGGACCGCTTTCGACAGTCCTTCATCAAGAGTAAAGCGCTCTCGACTATAGTCTAAACCAAGCCCTAGCTTCGCCCATTGTGCACGGATATGAGCAGCATACTCTTCCTTCCACTTCCATGTTTCTTCAACAAATTTATCTCTACCTAAATCATACCGGCTTACCCCTTCTTGGCGGAGCTTTTCCTCAACTTTTGCTTGTGTCGCAATCCCCGCATGGTCCATCCCTGGCAGCCATAAAACGTCATAGCCTTGCATTCTTTTCATACGGGTTAATATATCCTGCAATGTCGTATCCCAGGCGTGTCCTAAGTGAAGCTTGCCTGTTACATTTGGTGGAGGAATGACGATGGTATACGGTTCTTTTTTCTCATCACTTTGTGCTTCAAAAAACTTTCCCTTTACCCACCAATCGTAACGGCCCTTCTCAATCGTATTCGGGTCATACTTCGTTGGCATCGATAGCTCATTTGTTTCCATTTCATTCTTCCTTTCTTCTTCCTTTTTCATTTCAAAACCTAAAGCGCTCTCTCCATCGCCGTACATAACTGAAAGGACCTCTACTAAAATAAAATAAAGAAAATTGGCGGTTGCAAGCACCTCAGGTTTGCTAGGCGATTAGCGCTGGATCAGCAGATACACTTCATTAAAAAGTGATCTACAACGGCGAAAACTTTCATTTCCCGATGAAACAAAAAACTCCATTCGTCATTAAAAGGACGAATGGAGTATGCTTCGCGGTACCACCTTTTTTCCAATCCATTTTATAAAAAAATCGATTGGCGCTTAACAAGATAACGGATTCCCCGTCTTTTACTACTTGAAAATCATTCGTTCGCAAAAGATGCTCAAGGGCGACTTCCACTGGTATTGCTTAGAAAACCTTTCAGCTCATGGTTTTCCTCTCTTAAAGCAAGGAACCAACGTACTATTCCCTATCATAGCAGTATAACTCTATTTGTATAATCAATATACTACATAAAAACAAAGACTGACGTCAATAAGGATAACCGATTTTTTTTTAGTATATACAGTTTTTCAGAAAATGACACTTCATTGAGAGGAAACGTACGTCAAAAAAGACTATGTTAGATAGGAATTCCGGAAATTTTTGGGGTGATTCCAGAATTTCATGGCGGAATTCCAGAAAATTCACAAATAATTCCGGAATTTCATGACATAATTCCGGAAATTCCACCAATATTTCCGGACTCAACTTCAATCAGACTAACAAAGCTTCAACAACGTTTTTCGCACATTCCCAAATCAAAGGACATAGATTAAGTAATAAGGAAAATTCCTATTGGGGAAAAGGGGGAAGAGATTGTGAGGAGAAAATATAATCCATATGCACTTCCACCGTGGTTGAAAAAATCTCGAGACGTCCTGCATCAATTTGCTATTCCATTTTGCATATTTCAAGGGATACGTACGATTTTATTTCCAACTGCATTCGATGTCCTGTTTTTAATTGCTCTTGTCTTGATTACAGTAGCTCTTAAAATTGAGTTATTATAACGGTGGAACAATCTATCTTAAAGATTGTTCCTCGGGTCGGTTTACAAATCCTATCCTTGGGTATCACCTTGAGATTGCGCTTCGGCTTGAGCTTCCTTTTCAAGCCGTTTTTGTCTTTCTATTTCATCAATACGCATAACGATATATTCTGTGTTTTTTAGGTGCCAATAATGCCTTTGTAATTTTTGAACATATTTTCGCTCATCTCTATTTCGCGATTTATAATATTCTTCCACAACCGCTAAAAATCCATGAGGATGGGAGAAATAACTTAAAAAGAGATTTAATTCGTCGTCCCTTAAAGGAAAATATTTAAAATAAGTGTAAATCCAATCAACGCAATCTTCATTTGATTTCGGGTACGTTTTTAATGTTCTTGATAAAAATGGTAACAAATCATGCATCGGTGAACTTTGCTTGCTATTTTCAAAGTTTGTAAAATAGCCATAGCCTTTGTCGTCATAAAGGAAATGCTCAGTTGAAAGCTTGCCATGTGCTAAAACAACTCTTGCCTTCTCATCATCCTTTGTTTTTTCATACCATTCCTTAAATTTATTGGAGGAAAAACGCAATGCTTGACTGATATCATGATAATAAAGACAAAACAGGAGTTCAAATGGCGACATATACCACTTTCCCTCACATTGCTCTAAAAACCCCTCAAGAAATTCATTCTCTTTATCCCACTCACGAATCGTATTTTCATAATGCTCATTTTTCTCTTCTTTATCAATCGTAACCTCGCGAACTGATAATGTATGCAGCCGCGCAAGTTCTCGGAACATTTGCTGATGAATCTCGTTGCGATCCTCTTTTATTTCATTGGGAAGCCAAGGCATTAAATAGTACAAATTTTTCCCATGTATCACCGCATATCTTCCATCGAGAGTCGGATAAATAGGAATAATACGATTGAAGCCTTTTTGATAGAGAAATTGAATATGCTTAATAAAATCGGTTCCTTGTTGAGGAGTTATTTTTTTTAAAGCAAATACGCCTTTATTGGAATAAATTCTCTTTACCTTTTGAAAGCCTTCTACAAAATGGGGCTGAATTCCATAATGACTTAAAATCGGTTCAACTTCCTGTAAATGATTCGTCTCACTCATACGAACTCACTTCTTTCCATAGGCTAATTACTAAGCCAGTACAATAGAACTTTAGTGAAACAGTGATGGTTATGTCATCGTATTTTCTTCCCCGAAATTCTCATGCAACATAGATAAAACAGGACGAGCAGGTTTTCACCGACCAACCCACCCAGCCTGTTTTTGAATAAACTCGATCAAATGATTAATTATGGGTAACGGTAGCAGGGATGTATAGAACCTGCCCCTCGAACACATCTTGATTCACCTCTAGATGATTGAATTTTAAAAGCTGCTGTGTCGAGATTTCATAACGTTCTGCGATGACATCGAGCGTATCTCCGCTTTGAACAATGCAAACTTTCAAACGAGCAACAGCCTCTTCATCTTCTTTTCTAGCTAAAAATTCGGTAATCGAGATCCCTTGTTTTTTTGATTTCTTCTTTTTCTTTTTTGCAACTTCTTCGGATGATGAAGAAGAGGATTCTTCATCGGCTGGACTTTCATACTCATGCTCAGCCTGCTCTACTTCCTCTAGCTGAGCGGTTGCTGGCTCATTGGGAGTAAATTCATATCTTTGTGGGGCAAATGATACATCTGGAACAGTTTTGATTGCCTCAGATTCTTGCTCATACACCTGCAGCGTCGGCGCCTTATCAAGTTCTAATAATGAAGGAGCTGGCTCTGCTTCATTCTGCTCTTCTTCAGGAGATTTTCGCGCTTCTGCTACAAATGGTGCAAACAGATCATTTGCAGGGAGAACAGTCTCTTCAGCTGGTTGTACTTCTTCGACTTCCTCAAGCTTCAATTCCTGTTTCGGCGGTTCTTCCTCTCGGTATGCAAGCTCAAGTTCTGAAGGTTCCGCTTGAACCTCTGGCTCATCGCTTTTTAACCCTGTTATTGTTAAGTCCGCTGTTAACTTCATACAGCTTTGTTCAGGGAAAAGATAATCAAAGGATTCAATTTCCACGTCTAGATCGTAAATGTTAGCAATACGGTGAACAGGAATGGTAATATCAACTGGAAAGCGGTGAGAAAACTGAGTAATCCCTTCTTCTCTGTTCTCGATTTGTTGGACGAATTTAGGTGATAATGGTATCTCTTCCTCCACCTCAGCTTCTGTTTCTTTCCGTTTATATTCCCCGCTAAGTTGTAATTCCCCTTCAATCGTTACATAATCGTCATTTTCATGAATGGTTATATTTGGATCAAGCGAAATCGTGATAAGCTCCGCTACTTCCTGTCCTTTTTGAAACCAAACAGATTCTTCCAAGGAAAACCGTAAGAAAGATTCATTTCCTTCAGACAAAGCGACTCCTCCTTTCATTTCCTCTCATCAATCACCATGTCATTAACAATTTATGAGACAGAAAATCTTTTTATGATAAAAATTCAGAGAAAAGAACAAAAGCTCAAGGCGCATTCGGAGCCATTATGATTCCTGCTAGGATAAGCGCGCTGAGTTTTCTTTTGCGCTCACACCATCAAAGCTATTTCGAGATAAAAAAACTAAGAGGGACTTGACGTAGTGATCGGTTGGATACGAAATTTTACGACGAAAAAATATCGCACAATGGGGAAAAAGCCTGAACTCTAGCAGATAGAAGCTAGAGTTCAGGCCATCAAGAAAAATGCTTATTTAAGTTTGGAAAACGCTACTTCTGCAGCAGCAATTGTTTTATCAATGTCCTCATCACTATGTGCTGTTGAAAGGAAGAGACCTTCAAACTGGGAAGGAGGCAAGAAAACACCTTGATTTGCCATTTCCTGATAATAGGAAGCAAAAAAGTCCAAATTAGACGTTTTGGCTGCTTCATAGTTGATGACATCTTCTTTCGTAAAAAAGAAACCAATCATCGAACCGGCTCGATTAACTGTAATTGGAACTCCATATTTATCAGCTGCCGCTTTTAATCCAGTTTCAAGAATATCTGCTTTACGTTCAAACTCTTGGTAGCTTTCTGGTGTTAACTGACTTAAAGTTTCAAACCCCGCTGTCATCGCTAGAGGATTTCCAGATAGCGTTCCAGCTTGATAAATCGGTCCGCTTGGAGCAATTTGCTCCATAATATCAGCGCGTCCACCATACGCTCCAACTGGTAGTCCTCCGCCAATTACTTTGCCTAAACAAGTTAAGTCTGGTGTCACATTAAAGTAGCCTTGTGCACAATTGTAGCCGACACGGAATCCAGTCATCACTTCATCAAAAATGAGCAGGGTGCCATTTTCCTTCGTAATTTCACGAAGCCCTTCTAAAAAACCAGGCAGTGGTGGAACAACCCCCATATTTCCAGCAACAGGCTCCACAATAACTCCAGCCAAATCATCACCAAATTGTTCGAAAGCAAACTTTACACTTTCAAGATCGTTATATGGAACGGTTATGGTATTTTTGGCGATCCCTTCAGGAACACCAGGGCTGTCTGGCAAACCTAACGTGGCAACACCTGAACCTGCTTTAATTAAGAGAGAATCCCCATGTCCGTGGTAGCAGCCTTCAAACTTCAATATTTTATTGCGTCCAGTATATCCGCGGGCAAGGCGAAGGGCACTCATCGTTGCTTCAGTACCAGAGGATACCATCCGGACAACCTCAATAGAAGGGACACGTTCTATCACAAGTTTGGCTAATTCATTCTCCATTATTGTTGGTGCACCGAAACTCGTACCTAATTCCGCCACCTTTTTCAATGCTTCAACGACACGGTCATTTGTATGACCAAGAATTAATGGACCCCATGACAATACATAATCAATGTATTCATTCCCATCAATATCATAGATTTTAGAGCCTTTTCCCCTTTCCATAAAAATTGGGTCCATATTGACCGATTTAAAAGCACGGACAGGACTATTCACCCCTCCAGGCATTAATTCCTTTGCTTCTTGAAAGGCAGCAATTGATTTATCATAAGAACGCATCTTCATCCCTCATTTCTCACATTTTTAATTTTCTTTCAGCCATTTTGCCGCATCTTTAGCATGATACGTAATAATGATATCCGCTCCAGCTCGCTTCATCCCAACAAGCATTTCCATTACTACGGACTTTTCATCAATCCAGCCGTTTTGAGCAGCTGCTTTCACCATTGAATATTCTCCACTCACATTGTAAATGACAACTGGCAAAGTGAAATTATTTTTCACATCACGTACGATGTCTAAATAAGGCATTCCTGGCTTAACAATTAGAAAATCAGCTCCTTCTGCGACATCGGATTCTGCTTCTCGAAAAGCCTCCAAGCGATTTGCAGGATCCATTTGATATGTTTTGCGATCACCAAATTGCGGCGTGCTTTCTGCTGCATCTCTAAATGGTCCGTAAAAAGCAGAGGAATACTTAACTGCATAAGACATGATTGGTGTATCTTCAAAGCCTGCTTCATCTAGCCCAGCACGAATAGCAGCAACAAAGCCATCCATCATATTTGACGGAGCGATAATATCAGCACCAGCTTTTGCTTGGCTAACAGCCGTATCAACCAACAATTTCAATGACGGATCATTTAACACTTTTCCATTCTCAACGATTCCACAATGCCCATGGCTTGTATATTCACATAAACAGGTATCAGCAATAACAATTAATTCCGGGTAATGCTGCTTAATTAACCGAGTTGCTTCCTGCACAATTCCATGATCATGGAATGCTCCTTGTCCACACTCATCTTTCTCAAGCGGGATTCCAAATAAAAGAACAGATTTAATCCCTAAAGATACAACCTCATCAATCTCCTCTATTAATAAATCAAGGGATAGCTGGTAAACATTCGGCATTGAAGAGATTTCTTTACGAATATTCTCTCCTTCAGCTACAAACAGCGGATATATGAGATCCTCAACATGGAGCTGATTTTCTCGAACCATTGAACGCATAGCTGCAGATTGTCTCAAACGACGGTGGCGATTAAAATTCATTTTTTATCCTCCTATTTTTTCCTTTTTCATCATGTATTGTGCAATTGCGCTCATCATTTCATAGGATGTATATATTTTAGGACAGACGTGCACCGTTAGTCCCAATTGTTCACACTTTCGCTTTGACACTGGACCGATCGTCGCCACAATACATTCTTTCATTTGTTCAAATAGATCATAAGTGGTAACGATTGACATAAAATGTTCAATTGTTGAAGGGCTTGTAAAAGGGAGTACGTCCAGCTTGCGATTTCGCAATAAATATAGAAGCTTTTCCTTACTATCTTCGGGAAAATACGTTTCATAAATGATAATTTCATCAACAATATGTCCCTTTTCTTTGAAAAACTGGGCAATATAATCCCTCGCCAAATTCCCCTTCGGAATTAACAGTCTTTCCCCTTCATTTACATAAGGAGAAAACTCCTTCACAAAGCTCTCCGCAACATAATGTTCTGGCTTGAAATCAACGGAAATTCCCCTTTTCAATAGAGCCTCTTCCGTTTTTTCACCAATCACAGCGATTTTGACACGAGACTTGTCCAAATTCACACCGACCATGGAAAAAAAAGTCTCAACAGTTACATCACTCGTAAAAATGAGCCAATCATATGTATGCAAGGAAGTTAAAATTGGAGCAATGTCGCTCCTATTTTCAACTGGACGAAATTCAAGAAGAGGGACCTCTACTGGAATCCCTCCAAATTCCTCTACAATAGCAGAAAAAGCTGAAGCGTTTTTTTTGCCGCGAGGAACAAGTACTCTTTTCCCTGTCAATGCTCGGGAATTCATTCTCCTTCTAACTCCTTTTTCACTGCATCGATTAAAGTCTTTGCTCCCTTGTCTATCAAGTAATCAGCAGCAGCAACACCCAATTGTTCAGGATCTGTTCCTTCCAACTTTTCTTTATAAATTGTTTTTCCATCAGGAGAAGCGACAAGAGCCGTTAATACGATTTTACCATCTTCATTCATATTGGCATATCCTGCCACCGGAACTTGGCATCCCCCCTCCATCTTATGAAGGAATGCGCGTTCAGCTCTAACTGTGATATCCGTTTCCTGACAAGTAAATTTGCTTAAAAGCTGTAGAAGCTCTGTGTCGTCGCCTCTACATTCAATCGATAAAGCACCTTGCCCAACGGCCGGAAGACATATTTCCGGCTCAAGAAATTCCGTTACAACATCTGAAGCCCAACCCATGCGCGAAAGCCCAGCAGCCGCTAAAATAATCGCATCGTACTCTTCCGTTTCCAGCTTCGCAAGACGCGTATCTATGTTTCCTCTAATCCATTTAATCTCTAGATCTGGCCGTGCCGCTAATAATTGTGCTCCTCGTCGTAAGCTGCTTGTTCCAATAACAGAGCCCGGTTGCAAATCTTTTAACGGTATATGCCCTTTAGAAATTAGAGCATCACGGTGATCTTCTCTTTCAGGAATACAACCTATAACTAAACCATCAGGAAGAATAGCCGGCATATCCTTCATGCTGTGAATAGCAAGATCAATTTCGCCATCAAGCATCGCCTGTTCAATCTCCTTCACAAATAGCCCCTTTCCCCCGACTTTAGAAAGGGTTACATCCAAAATTTTATCTCCCTTTGTGACGATTTCTTTCACTTCAAAATCGTAATTTGGATCTATTTTTTTTAGCTGCTCGATAACCCAATTTGTTTGTGTTAAAGCCAGTTTACTTCGTCTTGAACCAACAATAAATTTTCTCATGATTGCCTCCTGAAAGGATTATTTGTTAATATTAGAACGATTTTTTTATACTACCATGATACGGGACTAGCCATTTTAATTAAAATTGGCTAATAATCAAAACGGCATATTTTTTCTGGATGGGATTTCCATCTATGTGTACCATAGATGGAAAGAAGATAACTGACCAAACAGAAAGAAATTGATTAATATAATTAAAAAAGAAGCCAAATTCCACAGCGCTAAACTCTTACCTTGAAATTCCTTTCCAACACGTAGGTATAAAGAAATACCATACACGACAAGAACAATAAAGGAACCGATTACTTTCGCATCATACCAGATCATCTCCGGCAATTTAATATAAGCCCATTGCAATCCTAAAATCAGGGATAATAAAAGCATGGGAACGCCTATGACATTTAAAATATGGGACATATGCTCAAGCTTCGACAAATCAGATATTCGTATAAGACGCGCTCCCCATTTTTTGCGTTTCAAAAGATTGTATTGCAACAAATAAAGAAGGGAAAAGACTGCTGAAATCGAAAATGCTCCGTATGAAAGAATAGCCATTGTAATATGTATAAAAAGTAATTCAGATGAAAGTTGTTGGACCATAATTTCAGATTCGTATTGTATCGGAGCAAATGTATGAATGACCATGATCGCAAACCCAATAACATTCGTAAAAAAAACAATGAAATCAACCTTTAATAGGCGATTAAGTCCAAGCGACAAAGTAATTAGAACCCAGACATAAAAATAAAGGCCTTCAAAAATTGTCAGTATTGGAAATCTGCCTGTATTCACCATGTAAATACACAAAAAAGTCGTTTGCAAAAGCCATACAAACGCAAGTAACCAGAAGGCAACTTTGTTTGCTTTCCGGCTACTGTAAAGAAAATCAATAAAATATAATAAAATACTCAAGGCATAAAGAATGATTGTGAATTCATGTAGCCGAGTCATGTAAACCTCAATCATAGATAGAACCCCTTTTATGATTGAAAGGAAGCTTGTGGTGTTGCAACAACAGCTCTCTTTAAATCGGCAACTTTCGTTTCTTGCTGTTCTTTTACAAGATCTTCAATGTTGAATATTTTCATAAATAATTCCAATGCTTCGTCAGCATTATTTTGGCCGGCAAGTTCTTTCGCCTGTAAAATTGGATCCTTTAACATTTGGTTAATAATACTTTTCGTATGCTTATTCAGCACCTTTATTTCCCGGTCAGAAAGATGAGGCAGTTTTCTTTCAATACTATCCATCGTTTCTGCCTGAATTTTCAACGCTTTAACACGCAGCGCTGAAATAACAGGAACAACTCCCAGCATATTTAACCATTGCTTGAACTCAACGATTTCCGCTTCAATCATGAGCAAAATTTTCGACGCTGCTTTTTGACGCTCCTGTAGGTTCGCCTCAACAATTCCTTCTAAGTCATCAATATCATATAAGAAAACATTATCCAATTCCGTAAGCTTTGGATCTAAGTCACGCGGCACTGCGATATCAACCATAAATAACGGCTTCCCTTTTCGCAATCTTTCTACACATTCCATCATATCCTTCGTAACGACAAAATCCTTCGCTCCAGTTGAACTAATTAAGATGTCAGCTTCCATTAATGCACATTGAAGTTCATTTAATGACTTTGCTTGCCCTGAAAAGCGCTCAGCTAAGCTTTTCGCCTTTTCAAAAGTTCGATTAATAACCGTCACTTGGCTCACGCCATTGCCATGAAGGTTTTGAATCGCTAGCTCGCCCATCTTGCCCGCCCCTAAAATAAGGACATGCTTTCCATCTAATGAACCGAATATTTTTTTCGCTAATTCAACCGCAGCGTAACTAACAGACACTGCATTAGCACCAATATCCGTCTCAGAGTGAGCACGTTTTGCCAATGTTATGGCCTGCTTAAATAACTGGTTAAAAACCGTACCTGTTGTTTCGTTTGCTTGTGCCTCCTTAAAACTAGAGCGCACCTGTCCAAGGATTTGAGTTTCCCCCAAAACCATTGAATTCAAGCCACAAGCAACATTAAACAAGTGATCAACCGCGCCATCCTGCTCATACACAAATAAGAATGGTGAAAACTCTTGCTGAGGGATATTAAACCATTCTGATAAAAATTCCTTGATATAGTAACGTCCGGTATGAATCTGATCTACGACGGCATATATTTCTGTGCGATTGCATGTTGATAGAATAACGTTCTCAAGGATACTCTTTTTCCCGCTCAGTCTACTCATTGCTTCCCCTAACTGAGAAGGGTCAAACGTTAAACGCTCTCGAATTTCAACTGGGGCTGTTTTATAATTTAGACCAACAGTTAGAATATGCATGATTGTTTCGTACCCCCAAAAATGTTCGTAAATACACGAACCGATTTCAAACGAACAGAAATCGATCCACTTAATAATTATTATAACATGATAAGATTTCTAATAACCAATGAAATGTGAACATATCATGAAAACGGATGAGTTATAAAAGCTAAAATCTATGAAAGAGCTTGTTTCTTCCTATTCCGACAAAGTTCTTCCTCTAGTACCTTAACAAAAAAGATAGGACTATTCAAGTGAGTCGATTCACATTGTAATTGCCAAAATCAACAATTTCGTGAATAAATCGGGAGGCTTAGAAAAGAGTTTGATTCTCAATAGTTTTTTCACATATTAACATGATTTACGATAAATAATTTTAAATTAACACTTCTTCTTTTCATAAAATCAAGATATGATTAAATAGAAATTGAACAAATTTATGTTGGAAGTGTAAAAATGAAAAATCAACGAATTTTCCCTGGAATCATTCTTTTAGGATTTGGGGGGTACTTCTTTTTAGAACAAGCAAATATCACTCTTTTCGACGGCCTTCACACATGGCCGACTCTCTTAATCATTGTAGGACTAGCCTTCCTATTTCAAGGCTATTTAGCAAAGGATTATGACGCGATTTTGCCAGGGGTCATCCTCGCTGGATTCGGACTGCATTTCCATATTATTAATCATCTAACCATTTGGCCGAACTCAATCGGGGCCTTTATCTTAATTATTGCTCTCGGCTTTCTTCTTCGTTATCAAAAAGTCGGAGCCGGTCTATTTCAAGGTCTATTATTCCTAGTATTGGCAATCATGCTCCTTTTTTATGAGAAAATTATTGGCTGGCTAGGTTTGCTAGAAAACGGCGTCACATCTGTACTAAATTATTGGCCAATCCTATTCATTGCCTACGGAGTCTATCTTTTGTTTGTGCGAAGTAAATAAAAACAGTTACAAAGCTCCAAACTAAAAAGCAAGTGAAGCCATCTCGCGTCACTTGCTTTCTTCTTTCCATTTTTGGTCCACCATGTCGTTGATGTAAACCGATATAGGCTAATAGACTCTCATTTGGACAATATACGGTTGAATTTCTCCCCCTTGGCATGTTATGAGGATAAAATTCTTTCTTCAAAGACCCTCCATGAAAACTAACTTTTTTGCTCAAAATCCGCTCTCCTTTGTCCTCATGAACCCTTTATGCGGACACGGTTTCCTTCTTTTTGGCTTTTCTTTGTCGTCATGAACCCTTTATGAGAACACGCGGTGCTCTTTTATACCTTTCTCCGTCCTCATGAACCCTTTTATGCGGACACTTATTCGAACCCTTTTTAGTGACTGCCATAGAATCATTATAAAACCGAATCTAAAAAATCCTTTGTTCTCTGTTCTTTCGGCTGCTGAAATAATTCCTTTGGATGGCCTACCTCAACTATTTTTCCATCATGCATATAAATAACCCGATCAGCAACCTCACGGGCAAAGCCCATTTCATGTGTAACGACAATCATTGTCATTCCTTCTAATGCAAGTTCTTTCATCGTAGCCAATACTTCACCGACGAGCTCGGGATCCAATGCTGATGTTGGTTCATCAAAAAGCATAATATCTGGTTTCATGGCTAACGCTCTAGAAATCGCAACTCGCTGCTTTTGTCCGCCTGATAACTTTGAAGGAAAAACGTTCGCTTTTTCCAATAAGCCTACCTTTTCAAGCAAACGCCTCGCTTCCACTCTTGCTTCTTCCTTCGGCTTTTTTTTCACAAATAACGGTGCCTCCATCACATTTTCTAATACCGTTTTATGAGGAAATAAATGAAAATGCTGAAACACCATGCCTACCCGAGCTCTAACATGATTTAAATCATGGGTATTCTCCTCAATTTGTTCTCCTTCTATCGTGATCCTCCCGCTATCCTTTATTTCTAAAAAGTTTAAACAGCGTAACAACGTACTTTTTCCAGAACCGCTTGCACCAATTAAGCAGACGACCTCGCTTTCTTTCACTGTCAAACTTATATCTTTTAAAACATGTAACGGACCAAAGGACTTGTTTAATTTTTCAACTTCAATCTTCAACACAGACATCATATCTCTCCTTAATCACTGCTCGCCATTTTCTTTTCTACCCTTCCAACAAGGAGCGAAAAGAATAGAACTAGCACTAAATAATAAACTGCTACAATCAATAAATAGCTCATATAGTCGAAATCACTGGAGCCGAGTGTTGTAGCTACGTTGAAGAGCTCATACATGCCAATAAACGATGCGAGGGAAGAATCCTTTAAAGCAATTATAAATTGATTTCCCAATGGCGGTAACGCCCTCCGAAACGCCTGTGGCAAGATAATTCTTCTCATTGATAATCCATTTGACATCCCAAGAGACCGAGCTGCCTCCATTTGCCCCTTATCCACTGACTGGATCGCTCCGCGAAAAATCTCTGCAATATAAGCGCCATTGTGGAAGGCTAGCCCTAGTACAACTGACCAAAACTGCGAAATATTTAAAGCTGTCAATCCGAAGTAAAAGATGAATATTTGTACAACAAGCGGGGTTCCACGTACGAGAAAAATATATAAATTCGCAACCCACACAAGTACCTTGACAGTCGATATTTTTAAAAATGCGAAAAACAAACCAATAAAAATAGCAATCAAAATTGAAACAAGCGTTAATTGAAAAGTAAGGAGCATCCCCCGCAAAAAAATCGGAGATGTCTCTACAAATAAAGATAACAATTCCAAAAAGATACCTCCTAACAGCAATGGCGAATGCAGCTGTGCACATTCGCCATTTACTTAAGATTCTTCAGGGAGTACAGTAATATCCTCGCCAATATATTTCTTACTAATTTCTGCTAATGTGCCATTTTCTTTTAATGTTTGAAGAGCTTCGTTGATTTTTTCTAAAAGGGCTTCATTCTCCTTCGCAACAGCAATCGCCTGCTCACTTTTGCCCAGCAATTCTTTCCCTTCGATTTCCATTCCAGCCCCGATCGCTTCTTTGCCCGTTACAAAATCCGTAATAACCGCGTCATGCTTTCCGCGGCTAAGTGCCTCAAGCGCTGTGACATCACTGTCATAAAAAATGATATTCGTTGAAATACTTGCTGCATATTCCTCATAAGTTGAACCTTTCGATACGGCGATTTCTAATCCTTCTAAATCTGCGAGCTTCTCAACAGCGCTATCCGGACGGACAAAAATTTGTGGACCAGAATAATAATATGGCGTCGAAAAGCTTATATGCTCTAGGCGTTCTTCTGTAATCGTATGACTGGCAACGGCTGCATCGACTCGCCCTGCCTTCACACTTTCGACAATGCTGCCGAACTTCATCTTTTGTTGCACTGGTTCAAGCCCTAATTCCTGTGCTATCGCCTCACCTACTTCAATATCAAACCCCGTCATCTTTCCATCTGCGTCCGTAACACTAAAGGGCTTAAATTCTCCTGAAGATGCGAAGACTAGTTCTCCATCTTTAATCAACTTAAATCCATTTGCATTTTCTGAGGATGCACCGCCTGATCCACATGCTGCAAGGAGAAGCAACAAAAAAAACCCAATTGCTCCTTTTGTTAATCGCTTCATGACAACAACTCCTTTAATTCGTAAGTGATTTCAATGTTTGCCAAAGGATGGCATCATATTTTGTAACAAAATTCCATTTTACTGAATTTTCAGTTTTTTAGTCGTGAAAAACGTCTAATTTATGCTTCAACATTTTCCCAAGCTTGGACTGGTTTTTATATTTCTATGAACTAAAAGTAAAAAAAAGAACTTGATGAAGATGCTCCATCAAGTTCTTTCAGTTACGGCTATACTATCCCATATAATTTTCAATCGCCGTCCATGCTTCATCCTTTCCCTTTCCCGTTTCGGAAGAGAAAAGAATGATCGTATCCTCTGAATCTAAATCAAGTGTTTCTTTTGTTACTTTAAAATGCTTTTGCCATTTTGACTTCGGTATTTTATCCGCCTTTGTCGCAATAACAATACAAGGAATATTATAATGCTTTAAAAAGTTATACATCATAATGTCATCGCTTGTTGGGGGATGACGTAAATCCACAATTAACAGTACAGCACGAAGCTGTTCACGAGAAGTTAAATAAGTCTCAATCATTTTTCCCCAGGCTTCCCGTTCTTTTTTGGAAACCTTCGCATAACCATAGCCTGGAACATCAACAAAGTGAAGAATTTCATTGATTAAATAAAAGTTTAAGGTTTGCGTTTTCCCTGGTTTCGAAGATATTCTCGCCAACCCTTTACGGTTAAGCATTTTATTAATAAAGGAAGATTTCCCCACATTCGAGCGACCAGCTAATGCAAATTCAGGTAAATCTGTATCGGGATACTGATCAGGCTTTACCGCACTTATGACGATATCTGAACTCACTACCTTCACGATGGTGCACCGCCATTCAGCGCAATCGATAGGACCTCGTCAACATGGGTTACTGGGAAAAACTTAAGTTCATCTCTAACACTCTCTGGAATATCATCTATATCCTTTTCATTATCCTTTGGAAGAATAATCACAGAAAGACCTGCACGATGTGCACTTAATGTTTTTTCCTTTAAGCCGCCAATTGGAAGAACGCGACCTCTTAACGTAATCTCTCCAGTCATTCCGACTTCTTTCTTAATCGGTTTTCCCGTTAATGCAGAAACGAGAGCTGTAGCCATTGTGATTCCAGCAGATGGACCATCTTTCGGCACCGCTCCTTCAGGGACATGAATATGAATATCATGCTTCTCATGAAAATCCTCTTCTATCCCAAGCTCTGCTGCCTTTGAACGAACGTAGCTAAACGCAGCCTGAGCAGACTCCTTCATCACATCTCCGAGCTTCCCAGTCAATACAAGCTTACCTTTTCCAGGTGATAGCGATACTTCAATTTGCAAGGTATCTCCGCCAACTGTTGTATATGCTAATCCTGTTGCCACACCGACTTGATCCTCGAGCTCGGCCTGACCATAACGAAAGATCGTTTTTCCTAAAAATTCTTCTACATTCTTTTCCGTGACGACGACACGCTTCTTTTCGTTTGAAACGATAATTCTTGCCGTTTTACGGCAAATCGCTGCGAGCTGGCGTTCTAAGCTACGCACACCCGCTTCCCTCGTGTAATAGCGGACGATTTTTTGGATGCCATCCTCTCGAATTTGCAATTGGGACTTCGTCATCCCATGCTCTTTAATTTGCTTAGGCAATAAATGATCCTTCGCAATATGAATTTTTTCAAGTTCTGTATAACCAGCGATCGAAATGATCTCCATTCGATCTCTTAACGGACCAGGGATCGAGCTTAAATCATTGGCCGTTGCAATAAACATAACCTTCGATAAATCGTATGTTTCTTCAATATAATGATCACTGAAATTATGATTTTGCTCTGGATCCAATACTTCAAGCATTGCAGAAGAAGGATCGCCTCTAAAATCACTAGACATCTTGTCAATTTCATCAAGTAAAAATACTGGATTAATCGTTCCAGCCTTTTTCATCCCTTGAATAATGCGCCCTGGCATTGCGCCAACATAGGTGCGTCTATGACCGCGAATTTCCGACTCATCCCGTACACCACCAAGTGAAATACGGACAAAATTACGATTTAACGAACGAGCAATTGATCGAGCTAAACTCGTTTTCCCAACACCAGGAGGGCCGGCAAGACATAAAATCGGTCCTTTTAAGGAGTTCGTCATCTTTTGAACAGCTAAATATTCAAGAACCCGCTCTTTGACTTTTTCTAAGCCGTAATGATCTTCATCTAAAATTCGTTCTGCTTTTAAAATATTGAGATCATCTTCCGTCGCATTTGTCCAAGGCAAAGAAATAAGCCAATCAATATAGTTCCGAATGACGGAGCTTTCAGCTGAAGTTGAAGGAACCTTCTCGTAGCGATCTAGCTCTTTTAAAGCTGCCTTCTTCACATGTTCGACCATATTGGCCTTCTCGATCTTCTCTGCTAGTTCAGCGACCTCACCCGTTTTCCCATCTTTATCGCCAAGCTCCTTCTGGATCGCCTTCATTTGTTCTCGCAAATAATATTCCTTTTGCGTTCGTTCCATTGATTTCTTGACACGTTGGCCAATTTTCTTTTCTAAATTGAGAACTTCTTTCTCATTATGAATAATTTCAATTAATCGATTGACCCTATCCTTAACATTGATCGTCTCTAAAATTTCTTGCTTTTCTTTTAGCTTTAGCGGCAAATGTGAGGCAATAATATCTGCCATTCTTCCTGGTTCCTCAATATCTGTTAAGCTTGAATAAGTTTCAGCTGAAATCTTTTTTGACATTTTTATGTACTGTTCAAAATATTCCAGTAGCGTACGCATAAACGCTTCGTCTTCAACATCCTTTTCGGTTGAATCCACATACGTTTTCACACTTACTGCAAAATGATCATTTTCATCAAAAAAACGAATAATTTCAGCTCTTTTTAAGCCTTCCACTAGAACGCGAATCGTTCCGTTCGGGAGCTTTAACATTTGCTTCACCTTTGTCAAAGTTCCCATTCTGTATAAATCCTCTTCCCCAGGATCATCTATGGACATGTCTTTTTGCGTTGTTAAAAAAATGAGACTATCATCTACCATTGCCTTCTCTAAAGCTTGAACAGACTTATCCCGGCCCACATCTAGATGCAAGACCATAGTAGGATATACAAGTAAGCCTCGAAGCGGTAGGAGGGGGACGATTACTTCCTTCTTATTCGCCATTTACTAGCACCTCCAAATGCATATCTATCTTCATAAAAATGAGAATAATTCATTGTACAATTCTATCGTATTTACGAATAATAGTCTATTTTAAGGCTTTCGATTCAATTTCACAATAACTAAAGGGAAACGAATCGTATTTTTGCGATTTAGACTAATGATTGGGGAACATTCTTTAGTATCAATCATTTTCTGATGACAATGCATGAATCGAGAGAATTTCTTTATAAATAGAAAATTTGCTCTGTATGCCAAAATCCGGTGAGTTTTCCATTTCAATAAGACATCCACCGCAAATGCTGAAGGGGAAAAAAATAATGAAATTCAATAAAAAACTTCGGCTTTTGGTACAAACCGAAGTTTTTTATGCACGAAGAGTTAAATACTTTCTTTCTTCTTCAATTCGACAGATGCCGTAATCACTCTTTCCTCAGGTTTTTCTTTTAATAAGGCCACATCAAATACTTCTGATAGATGCGTGACAGGAACAATGGTGATTCCCTTCACTTCGTTCAAAATAGATTGGACATTTTCCTTCGGAATGATGACCGTTTCTGCCCCTGCTTTTTTCGCTGCCTTTATTTTTGGAAGAACTCCACCAATTGGTTTTACATTCCCATGTATACTAATTTCTCCTGTCATTGCAACCCTATGATCGATCGGGAGCTTATAAATAGCAGAGTAGATTCCTGTAGCCATGGCAATACCGGCCGAAGGCCCATCTATCGGAACCCCACCTGGAAAGTTTACGTGGATATCAAATTCATCAGCAGGAACCCCCATAGAGCGAAGAACAGTGATAACATTTTCAATAGAACCTTTTGCCATACTCTTTCTTCGAATTGACTTACTTCTATCGCCAATACTCTCTTCTTCGACAATTCCAGTAATATTGATTGTCCCTTTTTCTCTAGCAGGAATGGCCATCACTTCAATTTCTAATAATGCCCCCGTATTGGGGCCGTAGACCGCTAACCCGTTGACAAGCCCAACTGAGGAAAATTTCATGATCTTTCTTTCCATCCGTGGAGAAAGCTGGCTCGAATGGACGACCCATTCAATATCTTCGTCTTTAATAAAATCACGTTCTTCCTGAATCGCTAGACCAGCTGAGGTTTGGATTAAATTGACGGCTTCACGACCGTTGCGGGCGTAGTTAGCAAGAGTTCTCAACCCTGTTTCACCGATCTTTAGCTTCACCTTATCTGCGGCTTTCTTACCAACCTTTTCAATTTCTTCCTCAGTCAATTCTCGGAAGAATACCTCCATGCATCGAGAGCGGATCGCTGGTGGGATTTCACTCGGCGTTCTAGTCGTTGCACCAATTAAGCGAAAATCTGCAGGCAATCCATTTTTAAAAATATCATGAATATGGTTCGGTATTTGCGTGTTCTCTTCGTTATAATAGGCGCTTTCCAAGAAAACTTTTCGATCCTCTAATACTTTCAGAAGCTTATTCATCTGAATGGGATGAAGTTCACCTATCTCATCGATAAACAATACTCCCCCATGTGCATTTGTTACGGCCCCCTGCTTTGGCTGCGGAATACCAGCCTGCCCCATTGCTCCGGCTCCTTGATAAATCGGATCATGGACAGAGCCGATGAGGGGATCGGCAATTCCCCGTTCATCAAAGCGGGCGGTAGTTGCATCTAGCTCTACAAAGACAGAAGCGGGCTTAAACGGGGATTTAGGGTTTTTTTTCGCCTCTTCAAGAACTAATCTTGCTGCCGCTGTTTTTCCAACACCAGGCGGTCCATAAATAATTACATGCTGCGGATTAGGACCGCATAGAGCGGCCTTAAGCGCCTTTATTCCATCCTCTTGACCGACAATATCCTCAAAACTTGAGGGACGAACCCGTTCCGAAAGTGGCTCAGTTAAAGAGATGGACCGCATTTTTTTTAGCTGGTCCATTTCCTTTCTTGATTCCCTATCTATCGATACTTTTTGTGTCCGCTGATTTCTTAATAAATTCCAAAAATAAAGCCCTATTACAATACCGAAAAAAAACTGGATAAATAAGGCTATCCCTGTCCAACTCATGGTCTTCCCTCCTGTACCTCTCTAGCTTGTATAATGGGTTGCATTCATACGGATGCCTCGTTCGTTTATTGCCTCCATCTCATCATTTAAATAACCTGCATTTAAGTTATTTGCATACGTTTAGTATCTCCTCTTCAAGAATGGAATAAACAACAATTTTATAGAAAACTTTGAAAGGGAAAAAGGGGGAAAGAACGAAAATACGGTAAACCTTAAAAAGCTAATCATTCAACTTTTTGTAGTGAATCTTTATCAGCCTCCAAACGATAGTGTGCTTGTTCTTGCGATAGCGCTTTTTGGTCACTCACCGTGGGAAAACGAAACTTGAGGATATGAAATATACACGGGGAGAGCTTCCTAAACGATAAAAAAAGTCAAACCAACTAGTTGGTTTGACTTTTATAAGCTTTATGAAATTTCGAATGGATAGTGCCTCAGGACAACACGTAAGTCACCCTTCCAATTAATCATTTCATGCTGATGTTTTCGTTTCTTCCTCAATCACAGTTCCATCTTTTAGAAGAAGCTTCGGTGCACTGTTCTCAACAACCGTTTCCTTCGTGATGATACATTTTGAAATATCATCGCGGGAAGGTAATTCATACATGACATCAAGCATAATTGCTTCGATAATCGATCTTAATCCCCGAGCGCCTGTTTTGCGTTCAATTGCTTTTTTAGCAATTTCTTTAAGAGCTTCTTCCTCAAATTCTAACTCAACATCATCAATTTCAAGCATTTTTTGGAATTGTTTAACTAAAGCATTTTTAGGCTTCGTTAAAATTTCAATTAAGGCTTCTTCATCGAGTGAGTTCAAACTCGCAATAACAGGAAGACGGCCAATAAATTCAGGGATAAGCCCGAATCTTAATAGATCCTCTGGTAATACTTTTGACAATAAGTCCTTATCTTCCACTTCCTGCTGTTTAACATCGGCGCCAAAGCCAATAACTTTCTGACCTAATCGGCGCTTAATAATCGGTTCGATGCCGTCGAAAGCACCACCACAAATAAATAAAATATTTGTGGTATCAATTTGAATAAATTCCTGATGCGGGTGTTTTCTTCCACCCTGAGGCGGTACACTTGCTACTGTACCTTCTAAAATTTTCAACAATGCCTGCTGAACTCCTTCACCTGATACATCTCTTGTAATCGAAGGATTCTCAGATTTACGAGCCACTTTATCAATTTCATCAATGTATATAATGCCTTTTTCTGCCTTTTCTACATCATAATCAGCAGCTTGGATTAATTTCAGCAAAATGTTTTCAACATCTTCCCCTACATATCCAGCCTCCGTAAGCGATGTAGCATCAGCGATTGCAAAAGGAACATTTAAAATTCGTGCAAGCGTCTGAGCAAGCAAGGTTTTTCCACTACCAGTTGGACCAATCATAGCAATATTACTTTTAGCCAACTCAACATCATCAATTTTACTATTTGAATTAATGCGTTTGTAATGGTTGTAAACAGCCACTGACAAATTTTTCTTTGCCTGTTCCTGACCGATTACGTACTCGTCTAGAATATCCCGAATTTCCTTCGGCTTCGGCACATCCTTAAACTCTACTTCTTCCTCTGTTCCAAGCTCTTCTTCCACAATTTCTGTGCAAAGCTCAATACATTCATCACATATATATACACCTGGGCCGGCAACTAACTTACGAACCTGATCCTGTGTTTTTCCACAGAAAGAACATTTTAATTGTCCTTTTTCATCATTAAATTTAAACAATTTTTTCACCCCTTGAAAACGTCTAGTATCGTCTCTTGTTTACGTAGAACTTTACTTTATGTAAAAATTTGAGTCGATTTCACGAAAGAATATCCACTTGGAAAAAATTTTTACATTTAAAGTTATTTACATTTCACCAGAGGCTCCGCTGGACTTTCTCTGTCACTACACGCCAACTAGAACATCTGCTCCCTGCTCATTCACTACTGCAAATTATTTCTCTATCTAAAGTTATTTTAAACAAAATACTGTTTTACTTTATCGAGCTTCTTATTTAGTTCTTGGTAAAAATGGAACGCAAAATGGTTCTTCTTTACAAACCATTTTCAATAGTTATGTATTGCATTGTACCACATTTTATGTACGGACAGGAAATAATAACTCTTATAAGCAGAAGTTGTTTTACAGACCTTGAGCAGGGTTGGATTCACGAAAAACGGAAGAAAAACCTTTTTACTGGTGTACAGTTAAGCTTAACCAAAAAAGCTCAAATTAAGTCGGGTGTTTCCCTTAAACTTATTTTTTAAATTTGCAAATACTTTTGATTATATGTATATGTACAAAACTGATAATAATTGAATATCGCCAATATAAATATTATATATTATATTTTATAAAACAAGGCACGAATAAATCGTGCCTTGTTTTATTAAGTTTGTTTTAAATTATTCAACCGTTTTGCTGTTTTCAACAAGGAAATCTAATGCTTTACGAACTTGCACATCCGCTTTTAGACCTTCAAGGCTTCCTAAAGCAGCTGTAATATTCTCTACAGGCATATTGTACATTTCAGACATCTTGTTTAACTCTGCATCCATTTCTTCAGGAGAAACTTCGATGTTCTCCGCCTTTGCAATCGCTTCGAGAGTAAGGTTCATACGAACACGCTTTTCAGCCTCTTCCTTCATTTGCTCGCGTAAAGCACTTTCGTCTTGACCTGAGAATTGGAAGTATAGTTCAAGATTCATTCCTTGCATTTGTAGACGTTGCTCAAATTCTTGCATCATGCGATCTACTTCGTTATCGATCATGATTGCCGGCAAGTCAATCTCGGCATTCTCAGCCGCTTTTTCTACAACTGTATCACGTACAGTGTGTTCAGCTTCATGCTTCTTGCTTTCTTCAAGGCGAGTTTTAATTTTTTCTTTTAATGCATCTAAAGTTTCTACTTCATCATCCGCATCTTTAGCAAACTCATCGTCAAGCTCAGGAAGCTCTTTTCCTTTTACTTCATGAACTTTCACTTTAAATACAGCCTTTTTGCCAGCAAGCTCAGCGGCATGATAATCTTCTGGGAATGTAACTTCTACATCCTTTTCTTCACCAGCAGCAGTTCCTACTAGCTGCTCTTCAAAGCCAGGGATAAATTGACCTGAACCAAGCTCAAGGGAATAATTATCTGCCTGTCCACCTTCGAATGCTTCTCCGTCAACAAATCCTTCGAAATCCATTACGACTGTATCGCCATTTTCAGCAGCAGTTTCTTTTACTACTAGCTCAGCATGACGCTCTTGAAGTGAAGTTAATTCTTGATTAACATCCTCTTCTGTTACTTCAGTATTAACCTTTTCTACTTCTATCCCTTTGTATTGCCCAAGCTTTACTTCCGGTTTAACAGTAACTGTCGCTTTGAAAATAAGAGCTTTTCCTTTTTCTACTTGTTCAACATCAATTTCTGGACGATCCACCGGCTCAATTCCAGCTTCTTCAATTGCATTTGTATAAGCTTCTGGAAGAAGGATATCAATCGCATCTTGGTATAAAGATTCTACTCCAAAACGCTTTTCAAACATTGCACGAGGCATTTTCCCTTTACGGAAGCCAGGTACACTTACTGTTTTAACAACTTTTTTGAATGCAGCGTCCAAACCTTCATTAAACTTCTCTGCATCTACTTCAAATGTAAGAACTCCTTGGTTCCCTTCTTGTTTTTCCCATTTTGCAGACATACTTATATTCCCTCCAAAATCTATTATCATTGGTTCTTTTCCACACGATTTGCTATTGCTGTCCTGAAGAATCACGCTAAAGCAAAAAAATAACGCCATTCACTCCATTCATAGCAGGAAAGCAATTTGCTAAAATGAACTACGGCTTTGTTATTGGCAATAACAATCAGTAATTTGAAAACAACCATAATGAATATGCATCCTAAAGCCATATCCAATTTAATATGTAAATACCAATGATTACACATTACAACCACTACATTATAACATACGATTTGTCTCTTTCAACATTGAAGCTAAATAATGGGATAAGAAATTTTTTCTAATTTTTGAATAAAGAAATAGGCCCTTTCAACTTCCTCTATAACAACCGGATACTGTCCTGCTATATCTTTTATATGAGCG
This sequence comes from Bacillus methanolicus, assembly GCF_008764295.1. GTDB lineage: Bacteria > Bacillota > Bacilli > Bacillales > Cytobacillaceae > Robertmurraya > Robertmurraya methanolica_A. The sequence continues at coordinate 93,262 of NZ_VTQX01000002.1, forward strand.
TCAACTCCACTGAACCTAAGACCCGTTAAATGATAGGCTGCTGCCCATAAAACCGGATCGACGGGCGACCATTCAAATGGATAAAGAAGATATAAATGTCGTTCAATAAGGCTGATAATATGTTGATAGAGAATCGGATCTTCATTCTCAAGATGAAATAACTCTCTTTGTACATCCTTCATTTGATTCATTTCAGTGGAAGGGATGAGTAAGCTTGGAACAACAAGCTTCACTTTGCCAAATTTCTCAATCTGAATCTCTTTTTCATATTCCTGCTCTTGCAAGATATTGAGGAGCATCGTTTTAAGAAACGGATGACCTTCTTCGCTTTCAAGATATTGCTTTACTTCAGTTATGTATTGCCGAACATTTTTATGCGCCAATTCGGCTATCGCTAATACTAATTGATTAGGGTCTTTATTCGCCAACAAATTTGTGTTTTCGCTCTCTTCATCAGCATAATGACTTCGCTCATCTTGTTCCACTTTATTTTCAATCATCCGTTTGCAAAACGCCAACAATTTAGAAAAATGCTCCTGTTTTTCAAACGGTATATCCTTCTCATCCTGAAGAACCTCGATCGTTGTCATAATTTTTTCATATTCATGAAGCTGAACGAGGATCATTAAATAAAGATCAACCGTTTGAAAATACTCGCCAATTCCTTCTTTTAGCATATCTTCAGCGAGCTGTTTCGCTTTCTCAAAGACCCCTGCTTCATAATAGGCTAAAACCAAACCAACATAAATATCGCCATCCTCAGGTGCAAGGCTCTTCGCTTCTTCAAACCATCTCACTGCTTCTGTAAAATTTTTCTGCTGAAGTTGTTCTAAGCCTTTGTCTAAAAGCCGCTTTTCAAGGTCAGGAAATTGAATAACATTGCCTTTTATTCTCTTTCGCCCCTTTTTATTCATATAAAATACCCCTTCAAATTAGTTGAGGTAAGTTTAGCATGTTCTAAAACATGTCTGCAAGCGTGGAGTAAAGTAATTAATAATACACCATTTTCAATAAAAATGACAATTAATTGAGAAGCTTATGCACCTTAATTGTATACTACAAAGAAACCCTAAATTATTAAATATGCTGTTCTTTAATGTACTTTTATATTTATAACCATTCAACGGACGTTAGGAAACTCTAAAGCATGCAACCCTTTGAATAAAGAGCAATAGCTAATCATAATACATGACTAGCATATCCTTTCAATTAAAAAAACGACAAACCGAAAGCATAGACATAATCTTAGCTTCGATATTGTGGAGTGCTCCCATTTGTTGATTGCTATTAAAATTTAGTCTATCTATGAAGTTGATACATTACATCATTTATTAATCGTAGCTCAAGTACAATCAAGTAAATAAGGATTAGTTGTGTGTGCCCAACCATTTCTTACTCCCACAATAATTCTTTAAAATTCTATGAGCATGAATTCACTAACGTTTTAATCATTGCTGTAATCTTATAAATAAGCTTCTTTCGGATCATTACCAAGTTCTTCGATGGCAAGATAATCAAAACGAACGACTTGTTCTTTTCCTTGAGGACTACATGCGTATACTCCCGCTTGAATCGTTGCATTCTTGGAAATATGTAAATGGGCAATTCTTATTTGATTCCAAACCTCGCCATCCCATGAAAAATCAACATAGCAGTTTTGGTCAATTTTAGATATTCTATAGAAAATTTGAACATTTTTACAATCCACATATTGTGTCGACCAATCAGAGTATCCTCTATTTGTAACTACTGCTCCTAACTTACTTAAACCATCTGGTATATACTCTAAAGACGTTTTCACCCATGTATCTTCCGATAATCGTATCATAAGTCCCGCTTGGTCATACCTTGAACTTGGGGAAGCTTCAACTTTTGTTGTCATTCTAAAATTCTTTTTTGTTTTTGCATAGAGGAAATGTCCATTGTCTGCCTGAAAGCCATAATGTGTTCGTTGCCAATAATCCGTTCTTTCATCCGTTTCTAAAACAAGTTTAGATGAGCTAATTTCCCATTTTTTTGGCTCACAACGCCACTCTAATTTGTCATTTAATCTTTCTCCACCAAAATCCTCATATAGAATCAAACCTTTTTTCATGCCATAACCTCCTGTTAAGTTATTTCTTTCACTCTGACATAGACTCACTTGGCCCTTACTAGCTAAATTTATAGAACGCTATGACTACTTTTTACCATTATTATATTATTAAAATTATTTTTTTAAAATCTTACAAAAACAAAGTTTACGAAAACATTCTTCCTTTTTCCCAACCTAATATTCCTTTTTCTAATGGATAATTAGCGATTTCCCAACGTTGGGCATAAATCATTTCTCTCCAGCAGAGATTGTTAGTAAGTTTCAATTCTTTGTTTCATATAGAATTTATCGACACATAAAACATATAAGTTAAAAGAATTTATCACAATGATTCAAAATTGATTAAATTTTTACGATATCTGAATTGTTAACCTTATGATTAGCGGAGAGATCAGTTAGCCACTTTATTATTTTGTAAACATAAAAAAGAACGAGCATTTTAACTGCTCATTCTCTAAACACACTCAATATTTTATTTCTCGATTTAGTTCCGCATCTTCAAAAAGAGCATCGTAAACCATGCTAAAACCCTTCTTGAACATCATAAAAAAATTTTTTATTAAACATCGATTTATACACTTGATTCGTTTCAAATGCTAAACAAAGTGACAAAGTCTAACTTAGTTGTTCTCGGAGTCAAAATCCATTATTTTTATAGTGTGCTTGCCCGAAATTTAATAACTTATAAATTGTTCGCTTGTTCATAAGCTGAGATTTTGTCGTCTAGCTGGAGGGTAATTTCAATCTCATCCCAACCATTAACGAGCATCGTTTTCCAATAGTCTGAAATAGGAAAGGTTGCTTTAAAGCCTTCATGATTTGTCACTTTTTGTTCAACTAAATCAATATGAAGAATCATGGCCTTTTCCTTACCTTTTGCAATCAGAAGTTTCACTTCCTCTTCCTGTAGCACAATTGGCAGGATGCCATTTTTTAAACAGTTTTGCTTAAAAATATCTGCGAAAGATGGTGCAATCACGGCTTTAAATCCATAGTCAAGCAATGCCCACGGTGCATGCTCTCTCGAAGAGCCACAGCCAAAGTTTTCATTTGCAATTAAAATCGTAGCTCCTTGATTCTCCGGCTTGTTTAATACAAACTCTTCATTCGGAACTCCTTCCGCCTTATATCTCCAATCATAAAATAGAAACTTCCCAAAGCCTGTTTTCTCAATTCGTTTTAAAAATTGCTTCGGAATAATTTGATCAGTGTCCACATTGGCGCGGTCAAGCACTACAGCTTTCCCCCCAAGTTCTTGAAACCCAGTCATTCCCTCACCCTCCTTATAGCACTTCTACTTTGTTTAGATTACGAATGTCGACAAAATGACCATTTAACGCCGCTGCTGCTGCCATTTGTGGACTGACTAAATGCGTTCTGGCACCGGCACCTTGGCGCCCTTCAAAATTTCGATTTGAGGTTGATGCACAATGCTCACCACTTGGCACAACATCTGCATTCATGCTTAAGCACATACTACAGCCTGCATCGCGCCATTCAAAGCCTGCCTCTTCAAAAATCCGGTTTAACCCTTCCTCTTCAGCAGTCCTCTTCACAAATTGAGAGCCTGGCACCACTAGAGCACGAACCCCCGGATGAACTTGTTTTCCTTTTACCATTTCTGCAGCAGCTCGAATATCTTCTATTCGTGAATTTGTGCATGAACCGATAAACACATGTTGGATTTTAATATCTTGAATTTTTTGACCTTCCTTTAACCCCATATAAGCTAACGCTCTTGCCAGCGATTCTTTTTCCAATTCAGTAGCACACTCAGCTTCGGTTGGAATTGAACCATCTACTTTAGCTGTCATCGAAGGATTGGTTCCCCAGCTTACCATCGGGGCAATATCACTACCATCAATTTCAATGACTTTATCATATTCGGCGTCCTCATCTGAAGCAAGGGATTTCCAGTTCTCAACATATTGATCAAAAATCTCTCCCTTTGGCACATGCTTTCTTCCTCTTAAATAGGAAAAAGTCGTCTCATCTGGGCTCACCAAGCCAGCTCTTGCTCCACCTTCAATCGACATATTGCAGATCGTCATCCGTTCTTCCATCGACAAGTTCTTAATGACATCCCCACAATATTCAATTACATACCCTGTCCCAAACTTAATCCCATAGTTTGCTAGAACATATAGAATGACATCCTTGGCTGTGACGCCATTTGCTAAAACACCATTGATCTCTAGTTTCATTGTTTTTGGCTTTGATTGCCATAGCGTCTGCGTAGCCAATACATGCTCCACTTCACTAGTTCCAATTCCAAAGGCTAGCGCTCCAAACGCTCCGTGCGTAGAAGTATGGCTGTCTCCGCATACGATTGTTTTTCCCGGCTGAGTCAAACCTAATTCTGGACCGATAACATGAACGATCCCTTGCTCTGGACTGTCAATCCCAGCAAGTTCAATCCCAAATTCCCGACAATTCTTCTCCAATGTAGTCATTTGATTTAAAGCTACTTGATCATCTATTTGTTGGCGATTAATCGTTGGAACATTATGATCCATCGTCGCAAAGGTTTTATCCGGTCTACGCACTTTGCGATTTTTCATCCTTAAGCCAGAAAAGGCCTGTGGAGATGTTACTTCGTGCACAAGATGCAAATCGATATAAAGCAAATCCGGTTTTCCCGCTTCCTTATGGACTATATGACGTTCCCAAATCTTATCAACAATCGATTTTCCCATCTTATCCCTCCTACAAAAATATTTCTAAATTAGAGCTTTATAGATAAACACGACCGAAGAGGTCGTGTTCGTGTCATACTAGGCAAAATATAGAAAGACCTACTCATTAACCGTGTCACTTATACGTAGCAGCCCATAATGCTTTGAATCGTTTCATTATCAAGAATGGTCGCCTTAACCTCTTCCACCATTTCTGTCGTTGTCACAAGCTTTGTACCAACTGAAGCAATATCTTTAGTACGGTAACCACTTTTCAACACTTCGTCTACGGCAGTTTCAACTGCCTTCGCTTCATCCTCAAGCCCGAAGGATAGACGAAGCATCATGGCAACAGATAATATGGTAGCAAGTGGATTGGCAATATTTTGCCCTTCAATATCAGGTGCAGAGCCATGAATTGGTTCATATAAATATGGACCACCTTCAGAAATACTCGCCGATGGCAGCATTCCCAACGAGCCCGTTAAAACAGACGCTTCATCACTCAATATATCGCCAAACATGTTTTCCGTTACGACTACATCGAATTGCTTCGGATTACGAACCATCTGCATTGCTGCATTATCGACAAGCATATGTTCAACAATTACCTCAGGGTAATCTTTTGCTACCTCTTCAGCGACTTCTCTCCAAAGTCTGCTTGACTCCAATACATTGGCCTTATCTACAGATGTAACACGGCCTTTACGATTCTTCGCTAGCTCAAAGGCTAGCTTGATCACCCTTGTCATCTCTGACTTCTGATAAAACAACGTATCAACAACTACATCACGACCATCCTGCTTCATTCGTTCACTCGGTTTACCAAAATACAAACCACCCGTTAACTCTCGAACCATGAGCAAGTCAACGTCTTCAATCACTTCTCTTTTTAATGGTGAAGAATCAGCAAGGCTAGAATAATAGAGTGTCGGGCGTAAATTCGCATACAATTCTAACTCTTTACGAATCTTTAATAACCCTTTTTCCGGACGAAGATGGACAGGTAATTGATCCCATTTCGGACCCCCAACTGCTCCTAACAGGACTGCATCGCTTCCTTTGCAAAGCTCAATCGTTTCATCTGGTAATGGTGTTCCTAACTCATCTACAGAACCACCACCAATTTGTCCATAAGAGTAGGAGAATTGATGTCCAAATCTCTCTCCAACGGCACGAAGTATCTCTACGGCACCTCTCGTAACCTCTTTTCCAATCCCATCTCCCGGTAGTACTGCGATCCGTTTTTTCATCATTACCCCTCCATCCTTTCCTATTGATGTGAAAAATGTTATTTCGTCACCACTTCTTTTTTACGATTCTTATTAACAAATGGCATCATAGCACGAAGTTCTTCTCCGACTTTTTCAATAAGATGCTCTTTTTCACTAGCATTAATTGCGTTAAATACTGGACGATTCGCTTGATTCTCAAGAATCCATCCTTTCGCAAACTGACCGTCTTGAATATCCTTTAATACTGCCTTCATTTCTTTTTTCACTTCATCTGTTACGATTCGTGGACCTGTGACAAAATCACCCCATTGAGCTGTGTCTGAGATGGAATAACGCATTCCTGCCAATCCACCTTCATACATGAGGTCAACAATGAGCTTTAATTCATGAAGTGTTTCAAAATAAGCTAATTCCGGCTGATAGCCTGCTTCCACAAGTGTTTCAAAGCCGGCTTTTACCAACGCTGTTGTTCCTCCACATAGCACCGCCTGCTCTCCAAATAAATCTGTTTCCGTTTCTTCTTTAAACGTCGTTTCCAGCGCTCCTGCTCTTAATGCACCAATCGCTCTCGCATAGGCTAAAGCAAGCTCTTTCGCCTCTCCCGTCACATCCTGATAAATAGCAAACAACGCTGGAACACCTGCATCCTCTTCATATGTTCTTCTTACTAAATGTCCCGGGCCTTTTGGTGCTACTAAGAGGACATCGCAAGATTGCGGTGGTACAATTTGATGAAAATGAACGTTAAACCCGTGGGCAAACATTAATGCCTGATTTGTTAAGTTTGGTTCAATTTCTTCTTTATATACTTTTGGTTGCAATTCGTCTGGTAAAAGAATCATTACGACATCTGCTTGGGCAGTTGCTTCCGCTACCGTATATACTTCTAATCCGTCTTCTACGGCCTTATCCCAAGATTTACCTTTTCGAAGTCCAACCACTACATTTACTCCGCTATCGCGCATATTTAAAGCGTGGGCATGCCCTTGAGAACCATAGCCAATAACCGCTACTTTTTTTCCTTCTAAATAATTTGGATTTGCATCTCCGTTATAGTACATTTTTGCCATTTGTCCTCTTCCTTTCGAAAATAAATATTATTTTATTTATGTTTTATTTACGGAATCCCTTAGTTAAACGATAGAAATATTTTTCACCTGATTGCTTGAGCGTTGAGTGCCTCTTAAGAACGCTGTCGCTCCTGTTCTCGCGAGTTCTTTAATTCCATATGGCTTCATCAGCTCGATAAAAGCTTCGATTTTATCAGATTCTCCAGTAATTTGAATGACAAGAGTGTCTTTGCCAACATCGACAATTGATGCTCTGAATGGCTCTATTAACGCATTCATTTCACTTCTGTTGTTCGGGGTTGACAGTACTTTAATTAATGCCAATTCTCTTGCAACAATCGATTGTTCACTAATATCAGTGACTTTTAAAACATCAATTTGCTTATTTAATTGTTTCGTAATTTGTTCAATTACTTGATCGTTCTCAACATTGACGACACAAGTTATTCTCGATACATCTTCGATTTCTGAATGGCCCACTGTAATACTTTCGATATTGTAATTTCTTTTTGAAAAAAGATTGGTGATTCGATTCAGCACCCCCGGTCGATTATTTACAGTCAGCGTAATGATTCTTTTCATTTTTGCTTCACCCCTACCATTTCATTTATTCCTTTTCCCGGGGCGATCATAGGGTAGACATTTTCATTAGCATCAATGCGAAAATCCAATAGCACTGGTTCACGATTTTGAAGAACTTCAGCCAACACTTCCTCTGCCTTCGCTTCCGATTCAATGACATACCCTTTGATGTTGTATGCCTCAGCTAATTTCACAAAAGAAGGCTGCACCGGATTTTTACTATGGGAGTAACGCTCTTCGTAAAATAGTTCTTGCCATTGCCGAACCATACCTAAAGCAACATTATTGAGAATAACGATTTTAATCGGTAAATTCAGTTCACGAATAACGGCGAGCTCTTGCGTACACATTTGAAATCCACCATCTCCAAGAACTGCTAACACGGTGGCATCTTTATCTGCAAGTGCAGCACCAATGCTAGCCGGCAACCCAAATCCCATCGTGCCTAAACCACCTGAAGTAACCCAGCGATTCGCCTTTCCGAACCGATAGTATTGCGCAGCCCACATCTGATGCTGACCGACATCTGTTACGACAATGGCATCACCATTGGTTTTTTGATAGAGCATCTCTAACACTTTTTGAGGTTTAAGCGTATTGGCGTTATTTTCATAAACATAAGGATATTCGATTTTCCAGCCTGCTAATATTTTTAGCCATTCATGATGTGAAGGCGGCTTTCCTTCTTGAGCAATTAACTCGATTAAAGCTTCTTTCGCATCCGCTACAACGGGAATTTCCGTCGGAACATTCTTGCCGATTTCAGCCGGGTCAATATCAATATGCGCCACTGTGGCATTTGGAGCAAAATGTTTTAAGTTCCCTGTCAAACGATCGTCGAATCTGGCGCCAATATTGATAATAAGATCTGACTCGTATAATGCCATATTAGCCGTATAACAGCCGTGCATCCCGGCCATCCCTAAGGAAAGTTCATGTTCAGCAGGAAATCCTCCTAACCCTAGAAGAGTATGAACAACGGGAATATTTTGCTGTTCCGCATATTCTTTTAGTTGACAAGATGCCTTGCTATGGAGGACTCCGGCACCCGCTAAAATGACCGGTTTTTTCGCCCGACTGACAGCCTCTGTTAATTTGCGGATTTGCAAATAATTTGGTTTCAAAGTTGGCTGATAGCCTGGCAGATAGATTTCCTTCTCCTCCGGAACTTCTGTCACCGCTGTTGCAATGTCCTTCGGAATATCAATTAAAACGGGACCTGGTCTACCAGAAGTAGCAATATAAAATGCTTCCTTTATGATGTGCGGAATGTCCTCAATATTTCGAACTTGATAATTGTATTTTGTAATAGGCGTCGTGATCCCTAGAATATCAGCTTCCTGAAAAGCATCCGTTCCAATCACACCTGTTGCAACTTGACCTGTAAAGACAACAAGTGGAAGAGAATCGATCATAGCATCCGTTAATCCAGTAACAATATTGGTGGCGCCTGGTCCAGATGTTACAATGACGACACCCGGCTTCCCCGTAATTCGAGCATATCCTTCAGCAGCATGAATACCACCTTGTTCGTGCCTAGGTAATACATGAAGAATTTTAGAATCATAGATTTTGTCGTAAATTGGTAGTACTGCCCCACCTGGATATCCGAAAATGACTTCTACTTTTTCCTTTTCTAACGCTTGAAGCAAAAGCTCCGATCCGCTTAATGATTTGTTCTCAGCCTTAGTATTTGTTAAGGCGGTTTCCTGTAACATTCCTTGCCCTCCTCTTTCCTTAGCTATTTTTTCAAAAATCAAGGCGCTTTTCGCAGGCAATATTGCGACTTGCATAAACGATAGTTCACATCACAAGCGCCGTGCAAAACGATAATCAAGCTTTGAATTTTACAAGAAGTGCAAATGTTTATTTCTGAACATTTGCAAAAGCAGTTGCCAATTAAGAAAATTGACAATATAAAAAACCCTTCCACCCCTCGTAAGCCTAGTTAAATCTAGGCGAAAGGGATGAAAAGGCTTTGTAGCATTTCCACGGTACCACCCTTGTTCATGCTTTTTGGCATGCACTTATGGCTATAATCTAGCCGTTTTGATAACGAGTGTCGCCACTCGACTGTCCCTACTAGAAACTCTTTCAAGACAGCGCTCTGAGGTGAGTTCATTTTATGTTGTGACCACCGGTTCTCAGCATTTCCGGCTCTCTGTTGATCCACATAGCATAAAACTACTTATCCTCTTCGTCGCTTTTTCATATAAATTTTATCCCTAACTTACACGTGGTGTTGTTTCGCTATAAACCTTAACACCTTCCATGACAACCCGTTCTCTAAATTTCGCTAACAACCTGTTTGTATGTGCTCCAGGCGCACCATCGCCAATTACTCTGCCATCCACTTTCACGACCGCAATTACTTCTGCAGCTGTACCCGTAAGAAAGACTTCATCTGCTGTGTACACATCATGTCGTGTAAATGGTTCTTCTTTAACCTCATATCCAAGTTCCTTTGCGATATCAATAACAGCATTTCTAGTAATTCCATCAAGGGCACCCACATAGCCTGGAGGAGTTAAAAAGCTACCGTCTTTAAAAATAAAGACATTGTCAGCTGATCCTTCTGCGACATAGCCTTGGTCATTTAACATGAGCGCTTCACTCACATTCGCTAAATGTGCCTCAATTTTAACGAGAACATTGTTTAAATAGTTGAGTGACTTTACCTTTGGGCTTAATACATCAGGGCGATTTCTCCGTGTTGCCACGGTTATGATTTCGAGCCCTGTTTCATAAAGTTCCTTTGGAAAAATCGATAATGGCTCCACAATGACGATAACACTTGCTTTTGCACACTTATACGGGTCCAACCCAAGATCGCCAACTCCCCTTGAAATGACGACTCTTATATAAGCATCTTCAACCTTATTCTTTTCAACTGTATTCGCAATGATTTCTGTTAATTCATCCTCCGTATAAGGAATGGTCAGCAGAATCGACTTTGCAGAATTGTATAAGCGCTTCATATGCTCTTTCATCCTAAAAATATTGCCACTATATACTCGAATTCCTTCGAATACCCCATCCCCATAGAGGAAACCATGGTCATAAACAGATACCTTGGCATTTTCTTTCGTGACATATTGATCATTTAAAAAAATCCATTGTTCTGACACGAAACCACCTCTTCGCTTTAATATAAAACCGCTTTAAACGACTGAAATTTAATGTTAAAAAAAGATATATCTTAAGATTCAAAAAATTTTCAGCAGCCTACGTTTTTTAGCTAATTCATTTCTCCGTGAATATTTATTTGAGGACTATCTTACTCGCATTTTCTGCCTTCGTCAACAGTATTTTTGTGAATTGTGCGATTATTTATATTTATCTGTCTAATTGGATACGCTTACATTATTGATGCAACGATATTCCTAACTAAGAAAATTTTTATATTTTTTTGATAATTTAAATTGGAGCTTTTCGCTAAGAAAAGGGCATATTTTTATAATGTGATTATAATAGAAGAAAGTTGGATTTCATGTCAGAAAATCTAACATGAAAGAAAGCGCTTTAAAAAATACTGGGGTTTAATGAAATTGAATAAAAGTTATATTATTAGTTTTTAATATTTATCGATGTTGATTTTTGGCTCATTTTATCAACACAGTTTAGCAAAGTCTGAAAATAAAAAACGTTAAGTCACATGCAATGCGACTTAACGAATATGTACATAATTGGTGTGTATTAATGGCGTCCCAGGAGAGATTCGAACTCCCGACCGACGGCTTAGAAGGCCGTTGCTCTATCCAGCTGAGCTACTGGGACAAATCATATAATCATTATTTTTGTTCACTCGAAAAAATTCGTTCTCCATACCAAAAGCGTGGCTTCTTTTTTCAAGGACATTTTTTATTATATTGTGCTAATAATTAAAAGTCAACAGGAAAATTAAGTTTTTTTACGTTTTCTTTTGATGGAATGGGGGAAAACGCTCTCCCCCATAAGTTGTATAGCTCTAACTTTTCATATTTTAGCGTGCAAGCACGGATCTTTAATAATATATTAGCGATAATTTTGTTATAGCAGCGAAATTTGAAATTTACTGACGATATTACAATTATATTCGCAAATACTAGATAACACCCATTAACGCTCAAACAAAAAACTTTGACGCAAGTCCGTCATTTCTCCTGAATCATAGTCATACACATGAACATCAACTGTTGTACCTTGAATGTTCAGAATCACATAAGTTCTCTCTCTTCTTCCCCTCGGAAGCCGGAGACTGCCAGGATTAATAAATAACTTATTTCGCACCATTTCGGCTCCTAGGAGATGGGAGTGACCAAAACAAACTATATCCGCATTTACTTCTTCAGCACGATATTGGAGCTGTATGAGCGATGACTTTACAGAAAATAAATGGCCGTGTGCAACGAAAAAACGATATCCATCAAGTTCCTTTATTAGTTCTTTTTCAAAGTCATTGCCAAAGTCGCAATTTCCCCTTACTACATGAAAACCTTGAAGCTCCTTATCCTGCTTTGAGAGCTCAGAATCCCCACAGTGAATCATTAAGTCCATGTCTTTTTCATGCCTAGCTTTCAATTCAGTCAACTCGATTCGCTGACCGTGGCTATCACTAACGATTAACACTTTTGCCATATTCCCGCACCTTCTATATCATGCATTAAATTTCCCTGATTGGATGATTTCTTCTAATTTTTTCAGCGCATTGGCCCGATGGCTGATTTGATTTTTTTCTCTTGGTTCAAGCTCCGCCATCGCTTTTCCTAATTCATTAACAAAAAATATCGGATCATAGCCAAAGCCATTGACTCCTCTTCTAGTTCGCAAAATCACGCCTTCACAAGTGCCGTTTACTGTAAATGACTTGCCGTCTGGCTCTGCAACCGCTAAAGCGCAATAAAATCTCGCTGTCCTTTCCTCATCCTGAACTTCCTTTAGTTGCTCTAGTACTTTGTCAATATTCGCTTCATCATCTTTTGCCAAACCGGCGTAGCGTGCAGAATAAATGCCCGGCGCACCATTAAGGGCATCCACAACTAGACCGGAATCATCAGCAATGACCACCTGGCCAGTTCTTTCAGCGACTGCTTTTGCTTTTATTATGGCATTTTCTTCAAAGGTTTGGCCCGTTTCCTCTATATCTTCAATTTCATCAAAATCTAATAATGTTTTTACCTCATATCCGAGAGGCTGAAACATTCTTATAAATTCTAGCGCTTTGCCGTGATTTTTTGTCGCTATAATGATCGTTTTCATTTTGTTCCATTCTCCTCAATTTTTGCAGTTGCTTCCTCGCCAATTGCTGCTCTCTGGTGCTCAAATATTGCGCTTATTCCCTCTTGAGCAGCCTTTAACAATTGCTGTAATTGCTCATATGAAAAGGTGGATTCTTCTCCTGTACCTTGAACTTCAACAAATTCACCATTTCCCGTCATCACAACATTCATATCCACATTTGCATTAGAATCCTCTATGTAATTTAAATCTAAAACAACATTATCATCTTCAAGTATTCCAACGCTCGTCGCTGCTAAGAAATCCTTGATCGGGTATTTAGATAGCTTTTTTTCAAGATAGAGCTTATGTACCGCTTCTGTCATCGCAACGAAAGCACCCGTGATAGAAGCCGTTCTAGTCCCTCCATCCGCTTGGATAACATCGCAATCAATCCAGATCGTTCTCTCGCCAAGAGCATCTAAATCAACGACTGCCCTTAACGCCCTACCGATCAAACGTTGAATTTCCATTGTTCGCCCAGTTATCTTTCCTTTGGCGGCTTCTCGTATATTACGCTGTCCTGTAGCACGCGGTAGCATGGAGTATTCAGCAGTAACCCACCCTTTCCCTTGACCTCTCATAAAAGGTGGTACTTTTTCTTCAATACTGGCTGTACAAATTACTTTCGTCTTACCCACTGTAATTAGTACAGAACCTTCAGGATGCATCAAATAATCTGTATCAATCTCAATAGGGCGCATCTGGTACGGTTGTCTTTCATCTGCTCGCATACTCATTATCCTCCTTTTCCCAATTGTTCCCCTCAAAAAAGCATCGTAATGAAAGAAACAATAAAGAAGAGGTGGCTAGTAATCAAGCCACCTTCTTCTGCTGTCCTATCTATAGTATATCAAAAAAGAGTTTTTAAAAACTAATTGTGTTCACTTTTTCAGGTCTTGTCACAGGTTCTACAAGCTTTTCTCCATTTTCCTTTACGAGTTCGGCTTCTCCATCAACCATCACTTCCACACTTTCAATTCCTTCCTGCTCTGTTAAGGATAAGACAAGCATGTTTAAAACATGTTCAGAAATAATTTTTTCCTCAAAGCTCCCATAAATAGATTCATTGAAGTTTAATGTCACTTTCCCATCTTCAATTTTCGGTTCCTCAAGCAATTCGACATCAGGTGAAAAGTCATTGATTAATGTCGATGAGTAGCTCGGCCCTTTAACCAGTTCAGCGACAACACCTTCTACATTATTTTCCTCAACTCGACGCGTCACTGGTACGTAATAGTAAGAACCTTCTTCCCCTGCAACATAGTATACGGTGGCTGCTTTCGTATTGGTAATATCAACAACGTCTGTCGTATCAAGATTAATCCCATTTGCTCTGCTAACCGTTTTTCCAATTGGCGTACCAGCAACCGGCATTTCAGTCAGTTCATGACCATTTAATTTCAATTCAACATTCTCGACTGAGTCAAACTGGGTTACAGTCCATGTAACCGCCTCTAAAATCTTCAATTCATCCTCAGGTTTATAATTTTTGAATTCATTAGAAAAATCTACAACTGCAGTATCGCCTGTAATATCAACACTTACTTCCGTTTCAGCAGGCAATACAGCTGCAAAGCCATTCGGAAGCATATCCGTAACAGGGCCTCCTTCAACTAAATACTCAAGAGCTTGCTTTGCAACCGACTCTGTTTTCGGTAATGAAAAAGTCTGCGGTACTACATAGCCGTTTTTATCGAATAAATACAGTTCCGTCATCACACTACCTTCACTTGCCTCTTCTGTATTTTCCTCTCCTACCGCGCCCTCTATTACCTGGCCATCATCTGTGTATGTAACCGTTTGTGGTGGATCGATTTTCTCCTTTTCCTTCCCACCCAGCAAGCCACAGCCAGACAAGAGAACAGATAAAATAATCATTGATGTTAGTACAATTGTTCTTTTATTAATGGACATGCATATCCCTCCAAAGACAGTTTGTACTAACATATATACGAGCTTAATTATAAATTAGACCGTTTCGCAACAAAAAAATTGGACAATCAAGAATCATTTTGAATCATGGCCCGTCTACTGTTATTTTTTTATCAAACTTTCAGTCTAATTAATAGTTCAAGGTTAAAGCCCCTCTTACCGACCTCGGCCTAAATGATCGCACAAAACAAGTGTTAATACTAGTCTTCCACTAAAAACCTGTAATCGTACTCAATTTCTTTCCTATCGAAAATTTTCAGATAGGTTAAGAAAATTGAGCAACATTTTCACCTGTTCGTAATATGAAAAAGACTATCAAGAAAACTCAAAGCATTAATCATTTACTGATACTTTTTAGCGACAAAGAATTCGACTAAAGGTAGTAAAATCAAAGCTAAACCTAATATTGCTAACAAAAAGACATTAATTGAACCATTTACAATTTCATCAGCTGCTACCGCAATCAAAATCAAGAATAATAGAATGAAATAGCTAATTTTTGAGCTTTTTTCTGTAATCCGTTGACCAAGTTCCTCCTCAATTAAGATTCCGTCTTTCTCTTCCTTATTTCCCCATGTGATTGTTGATAAAAACATCATTAACAACGTGCCAATTACGATAACCTCTTGAAAACCAACTACTTCTCCTACAGTAATATTAAAAATTGTGTAACCTATCACAATTAGAATAGCTGTACCAATTACTACAGCACCTATTTTTCGTGTCTTCATTAACTTTCCTCCTCGTCACAAAATAAATGATCGACTGTCATCTCCAAAGTTTTCGCAAGTTTAAAAGCTAATTGTAAACTGGGGTCATATTTGTTATTTTCAATCGCATTAATTGTTTGCCTACTCACATTACATAAATCAGCTAACTTCCCTTGGGAAATGCCTTTCTTTTCTCGGCATTCTTTTATTCTATTTTTCATATGAACAGCACCTTCAAATTAAGTGATGTAAAAGATATTTTACAGCAACATTATAAAATAAGACGAAAGAGGATGTCAAAGATCTTTTACAGATGTTCTCCCTTTAAATATTTATGTATGATTTGATTCTATTGATTTTGGCTTAATTCGTAAGAAGCTTTGATCTTTCATGTTTTTTTAGCTATATCAAAAAAATAGCTCTGACTCGAGGAAAACTTGTTCTTCGATTCAGAGCTAACATGAACTAAAAATTTCTGACATAGTAAAAAGCCCCATTACAGGAGGCTTTCAGTCTTACTTTCAATTTTGATCGTTTGCACATGAAGGATACTTTTCCCTAACCATTGGCATGCTATTTTAGAAAAAATGCTGCTTGATCCAGTCGTATAATACTCATGAGCAGGAACAGTGCTATTAGTTGTTAAAAGTCCTTTATAATAAAGAATGCTGCTTACCTCTCTTGCTGTTTCTTCACCAGAGCTTATGACTTTCACACGATTCCCCATTATCGCTTTAATAATTGGTTCTAGTAAGGGATAATGAGTGCAGCCAAGAATAAGTGTATCAAGCCCCTGATTCTTTAACGGAGCAAGTGTTTCTGCCACTACCCTTCTGGCAACCGGCCCATCGTATTCTCCGCTTTCTACTAATGGAACAAATTTGGGGCAGGCTAATCCACTGACTAAAACAGACCCGTTGATAGACTTTAAAGCTGTTTCATAAGCTCTGCTCTTTATCGTTCCTTCTGTGCCAATGACGCCAATTTTATAGTTCTCTGTCACCTTTAATGCAGAAATTGCTCCTGGATAAATAACACCGAGCACAGGAATTGATAATGTCTGTCTAATTTCTTCCAAAGCAACAGCCGTTGCTGTGTTACAAGCAATGACAAGCATTTTTATATTTTTTCCTAATAAAAAATTGGTCAACTGCCATGTAAATTTCTTCACTTCTTCACCTGTCCGTGGACCATATGGACAGCGGGCTGTATCACCGAGATAAAGTATTTTTTCATGCGGTAATTGGCGCATAATTTCTTTCGCAACTGTTAATCCGCCAATACCAGAATCAATAACTCCAATTGGTTGTTCCAAATAACTCGCCTCATTCTCGCATATCTTGATGTAATCGCATTAAGTTATCTTTAAGCGCAATAACCTCTTCCGCAGAAAAGTTTCGCAATACCTCTTGAAGGTATGCTTGACGTTTTTTGATCACTTCATCAATAATTCTTTCGCCTTCCTCTAAAAGGTGTATTCGCACCACTCTTCGATCATTCGGATCTTTCACACGCTTGACAAGCTCATTTTTTTCCATCCGATCAACCAAATCGGTTGTCGTGCTGAATGCTAAATACATTTTATTCGATAATTCCCCGATTGTCATGTCTCCTTCTTCAAAAAGCCATTGCAACGCGACAAACTGCGGTGGAGTAATCGTATAGTTACTCAAGATCTCTCTACCTTTTTGTTTAATAATTCCAGCTATGTACCGCAAGTCTTTTTCAATTTCTGCCACAATATCTAAGCCGGTTTTGTCTTGTATTTCCTCACGCTCCATCATTCCACAACTCCCTACTTTTAAAATACTACACAAGTTTTATTTCCATATTTAAAATCAAATGTGTAATGATTGATTAAACCCGTTCAAACATGTTTTTTCTTTTATTTTCTACTTTTTTCACATAAATTTCAAGAAAAATTCGCAGCGAGAATGTCGAGGAATGTCGATTTGATCATTGTTCACTAAACCAAAGCGGTTGTTAAAATCGGTTTTTGACTACCCGATTTTACGAGTAAACCGGCTTCCAAAAATGGATAGCCGGTTTGCATTTAAAGTTCTAGCTCTCCCATTCGAAGGAGTTCTACAACTGCTTGTGAACGCCCCTTAACACCGAGTTTTTGCATGGCATTCGAAATATGATTCCGAACCGTTTTTTCGCTGATAAACAGTTCACTAGCGATTTCTTTCGTTGTTTTATCTTGTACTAATAGCTCGAATACTTCTCTTTCACGTTTGGTGAGTAATGGCTTGTGAGTATATTCATTCTCCTTCAAGTATTGTAACCCTCCTTGCCTTCGCCAGCTATGAACAGCGGGATGGGTATATATTTAGTCACCATATCATATGTGAAGGGAACTATCTGAGTGACAACAATCCTTTAAAGGAGTTTTATATTTTAAAAAAAATGTGCGGATGCGGAGTTATTGAATCGTTTCGCACTCCAACATTGCTGCCTTCACTTCACTTGACCAAGGAATACTTTTACCCGTTTTCTTAGAGACTTGAACAATCGTTCCTCTTCCAACAAAACAAATCTCTTCGTTTTCTCTTTTTCCCATATAGTGAATATCAACTGAAGAAGTTCCAACACTATGAGCCCTAACATATATCCGTAGCTGTTCATCAAAGTACACTTGTTTGAGGAAATCACATTGCAGATCGGCGACAACAATCATCGCCTCACTTTTTCCATCAAGCCAATCTGTCATCATGCCCTTGCTTTTAAAATATTCAATTCTTGCTTCTTCATAATATGTAAAAGGAATAGTATTGTTCAAATGTCCAAACATATCAGTTTCAGAAAATCGCACTTTCACTGGATAATAAAAATGGAAGCGATGTTCCCAAGTTGCAAAATCCTCGATATAGCTTATTCTACTCATCTTATCTTTCCTTTCGCTGAAAATGAATGATTATTCATTCATTATACTGTAAGATAGAAATTTTGAAAATATTTAAGCTCAAGACAGTGAGTTTTTACGTACTATCGAATAGGAAAAATAGCAATGAATAACGCAATGGAGAGTGTTCCAAACATATGGAACACCCTCTTTTACAAATTATACTTGATCGCTTCCAAAGAAGTTTTTAAATGACTGCAATGTAGTATCTCTGTTTAATGCAGCAATCGATGTTGTAAGTGGAATTCCCTTAGGACAAGACTGAACACAGTTTTGCGAATTCCCACAGTTTGTAAGGCCACCATCTTCCATAATGGCATTTAAACGTTCCGCCTTATTCATTTCACCAGTTGGGTGAGCATTAAACAGACGCACTTGTGAAAGTGGTGCAGGACCAATGAAATTCGATTTGCTGTTCACATTAGGACAAGCTTCGAGACATACTCCGCAGGTCATACATTTTGATAATTCATATGCCCATTGACGCTTTACCTCAGGCATACGCGGTCCTGGTCCCAAGTCGTATGTCCCATCGATTGGAATCCATGCCTTAACTTTTTTCAAGGAGTCAAACATTCTACTTCTATCTACTTGTAAATCACGAACGACCGGGAAAGTACGCATTGGTTCAAGCCTAATCGGTTGTTCCAATTGGTCAACGATCGCGGAGCAAGACTGTCGAGGCTTACCGTTGATAATCATTGAACATGCTCCACAAACCTCTTCTAAACAGTTCATATCCCAAGTTATCGGAGAAGTTTCTTTTCCTTCCGCATTTACAGGATTACGTCTGATTTCCATCAGTGCAGAAATCACGTTCATGTTAGGACGATACGGTACATGAAATTCTTCCTGATATGGTTCAGAATCAGGAGAATCCTGTCTAGAGATTATGAAATGGACGGTGCTGTTTTCTGCCATCTCTTATTTCTCCTCCTTTTTCTTAGAGTAATCGCGCTTACGAGGTGCGATAAGGGAAGTATCAACTTCTTCATAGTGAAACTCAGGCGCAGATTTTGCATCAACAAATTTTGCCATTGTTGTTTTTAAGAAATCTTCATCATTTCTCTCTGGAAATTCCGGCTTGTAATGAGCTCCACGGCTTTCGTTGCGGTTATAAGCACCGAGCGTAATAACACGTGCTAGTTGAAGCATATTTTGCAATTGACGAGTAAAAGTTGCTCCCTGATTACTCCATTTTGCCGTGTCATTAATATTAATATTTTCAAAACGCTCTAACAGCTCTTGAATCTTCTCATCTGTTTTTAACAGTTTATCATTGTAGCGAACAACCGTTACATTATCTGTCATCCATTCGCCAAGCTCTTTATGGAGAACATATGCATTTTCTGTTCCGTTCATAGACATAATTTGATTCCATTTTTCTTCTTCTTGTTGAACATAGCCTTCAAATAGAGAAGAAGAAAGAGAATCAGCACTCTTTTCAAGTCCGTTAATATACTTCACTGCATTTGGACCCGCTACCATTCCACCATAAATAGCGGACAGCAAAGAGTTAGCCCCTAAACGATTCGCTCCGTGCTGTGAATAATCACACTCACCAGCAGCGAATAATCCAGGAATATTCGTCATTTGATCATAATCAACCCATAAACCACCCATAGAATAATGGACGGCAGGGAAGATTTTCATTGGTAATTTCCGAGGGTCCTCACCGGTAAATTTCTCATAAATTTCAATAATTCCACCGAGCTTAATGTCAAGCTCCTTAGGATCTTTATGAGATAGATCGAGGTATACCATGTTCTCGCCATTAATTCCTAATTTCTGATTCACGCAAACATCGAAAATTTCACGGGTTGCGATATCACGAGGTACAAGGTTTCCGTAAGCAGGATACTTCTCCTCTAAGAAATACCATGGTTTTCCATCTTTATATGTCCAAACTCGACCACCTTCACCACGAGCAGACTCACTCATCAGGCGGAGCTTATCATCTCCTGGAATCGCAGTAGGGTGGATTTGGATGAATTCACCGTTTGCATAATATACTCCCTGCTGATAAGCAACGGCCGCAGCAGAGCCTGTGTTAATAACTGAATTGGTCGATTTACCGAAAATAATTCCAGGACCACCTGTTGCTAAAATCACTGCGTCTGCAGGGAAAGATTTAATTTCCATTGAAGTCAGGTTTTGAGCAACGATTCCACGACAAATTCCTTCATCATCGATAATCGTCCCTAAAAATTCCCAGCCTTCAAATTTATTTACTAAACCAGCAACCTCATGGCGACGAACTTGTTCATCCAATGCATAGAGTAGCTGTTGTCCTGTCGTTGCCCCAGCGAAAGCTGTACGGTGATGCTGTGTCCCTCCAAAGCGACGGAAATCAAGCAATCCTTCAGATGTTCGATTAAACATAACACCCATACGATCAAATAAATGAATAATGCCAGGTGCTGCCTCACACATTGCTTTTACTGGCGCCTGATTTGCTAAAAAATCACCGCCATAAATCGTATCATCAAAGTGAATCCAGGGAGAATCCCCTTCCCCTTTTGTATTTACAGCTCCATTAATACCGCCTTGGGCACAAACAGAGTGAGAACGTTTTACCGGCACCAATGAAAATAACTCCACAGGTGTTCCATTTTCTGCTGCTTTAACTGTTGCCATTAAGCCGGCTAGTCCTCCACCGACTACAATAATCTTACCTTTACCCATGCGTTTTCACTCCTTTATTTCCTCTTGCTACATGTCTACTAATCTATTAAACGAATGCGAATATTGCGCGAATTCCTACAATTGAAAGGGCGATGAAAATACCGATTGTGACATATGTTGAAATAAGTTGTGATCTCGGTGTCACTGTAATCCCCCAACTTACAGCAAAAGACCATAGTCCATTGGCAAAGTGAAAAGTAGTTGAAACTACCCCAATTATGTAGAACCACAGCATAAATGGATTCGATAAAATATTCTCCATCATATTGAAATTGACTTCAGCTCCAAAAGCAGCCGCCATTCTTGTTTCCCAAACATGCCACACAACAAAGATTAACGTGACAATTCCGGTGAAACGTTGAAGAACAAACATCCAATTCCGGAAAAAATTATATCTACTTGCATTATTTTTTGCTGTAAAAGCAATGTAAATGCCATAGATAGCATGGAACAATAACGGTAGGAAAATAACAAAAATTTCAAGAACATAACGGAATGGCAATGATTCCATAAAGTGTGCTGCTTTATTGAAGGAATCTGCTCCCTTTGTAGCAAAATGATTCACCACAAGATGTTGGATAAGAAACAGTCCAACTGGAATAACCCCTAGCAATGAATGCAATCTGCGATAAAAAAACTCTCGATTACCCGCCATAAATTTACCCCCCTTTAAATTTTGAAAGCTCTAGCGGTCACTTCTCCCTATTCCCCTTAAAGAGAATATGTATCAGCTAAATTGAAAAAATGTCGAATAATTTTTTACAATTATGTGACAAGTCCATTTTACTCTCTCGCTCTAAGACCGTCAAGAAAACGTATACACAAAATACCCTTTAAAAACAAAATCTTTCGACTATATAAACAAAAGATCTCCGCATTTGCACCACTTTTTTTCGATATATTAGAATAACAAAATTTACTAATACACGGATGATTGTTTTTTTATATTTCGTGCGTAAAACAGGCAAAAATGTATATAATAGAATCATAGAAAGAGGGGAGAGCATTGACTGAAATGATTACTTCTGAAAATACACATCCATCAGAACACACAAATGTTCCAGCATTTGGGTATGAACTGATACGAGAAATTTTAATCCCAAGTCTTCTCGGAAAAGAAACATCTGCCATTCTTTATTGGGCCGGAAAAGATTTGGCGCGTAAATACCCACTAAATAGTTTCGATGAAATGATCGATTTCTTCGAAAAAGCTGGATGGGGATACTTAACCATTAAAGATGAGTCAAAAAACGAACTTCAAGTAGAATTAACAAGCCCTTTAATCTCCGAAAGACTGCGAAAAAAAGAAATCTCTACCTTTCAACTGGAAGCAGGATTTTTAGCTCAACAAGTTGAAGCTCAAAAAAATGTCGTAGCTGAAGCATATGAACATCCAAAGAGACGAGCTAAAAAAGTCGTGTTCACGATAAAGTGGGACAATAAAGATACGATCGAATAGCGTACCTCTATTCATCGATAATCCTTTGTGCATAAATGGAGCCAAAAAGCATGTTTAGTGCTTTTTGGCTTTTTTCTTTTATGATTTCACTGCTGTACCTGCTAATTCAAAAGCGTGATGTAATGAATCTACAGCACGGATCATATTTCCCTCTTCTACAACCGTTGAAACCTTTATTTCAGATGTGCTGACCATCTTTACCTCGATTGACTCATTTGCTAGCACTTCAAACATTTTTGCAGCAACACCTGGATTTGAAACCATACCTGAACCAACAATTGATACTTTTGCTAAATCTGATTCGAATTGTACAGTCTCATATTTAAGACTTTCCTTATTGTCCGCTAAAACCTGCAGCGTATCCTTCAAATCCTCTGAATGAATAGAAAATGATAAATCCGTTGTATTTTTATTCGTTGTGCTTTGGATAATAATATCAACATTAAGATGGTTATTCGCCAATGTCGTAAAAATCGTTGATAAGCTTGATAATGTATTGGATAAACCTAATACGGTAACCTTTGTAATTTTATCTTCAAAGGCAATCCCCCGTACTACTAAATTTTGCTCCATTTTTCCTTCCTCCTCGATGATTGTTCCTGATTCCCTTTCCATACTGGAGCGTACTTCTAAAGGAACATGATAATTTTTAGCAAACTCAACCGCTCTCGGATGCAAAACTCCAGCACCTAAATTAGCAAGCTCTAACATCTCATCATAAGAGATCGAGAGTAATTTTCGAGCTGCTTTTACATAGCGAGGATCAGTCGTAAAAACCCCTGTTACATCCGTATAAATATCACATTTATCCGCTTTTAATGCTGCCGCTAGAGCAACCGCTGTCGTATCAGACCCTCCCCGACCTAATGTAGCAATTTCTCCATCGGCCGTAGCCCCTTGGAAGCCAGCGACAATGACGATTTTTCCTTTTTCAAGTTCAGCTTGTACACGAGTGCTATCAATTTTTAGAACACGTGCATTCCCAAATACTGGTTCTGTTTCAATTCCTGCTTGCCAGCCTGTAAATGCAATCGCATCATAGCCTTTATGTTGTAATGCCATCGCTAACAAGGAAATCGTGATTTGTTCCCCAGTCGTTAAAAGCATATCCATTTCCCTTTTGCTTGGACTAGAAGTAACCTCCCCTGCAAGTGACACAAGTTGATCTGTTGTTTTGCCCATTGCAGAGACTACTACGACAACATCATTGCCACGATTCTTTTCTTCAATGACTCTTTCTGCTACATTGAGAATTCTTTCTGAATTTCCTACAGACGTTCCCCCGAACTTTTGTACGATTAATCCCATGCCATTCCCTTCTTTCTTCCTAAGTGTGTCCCTCATAGTTGAACAGGCAATAAAAAAAGCAGTGAGAAATTATCTCACTGCTGCGCTGTAACAACGTAAAAAACTAAAGTATTACGTCTTCGCAAAGTAAGATAGCTCTCCAAGACAAACATGTCTTGACAATTCTGCACCTATTTGGTCACAGAACCAGCAAAAAAAGGAATGAGCCTTTCTTCACTTCGGCGGTCCACCCCTTTCAAGACTTTTCTTCGAAACTCATCTTTCTCCAAGTCCTTACTCTTTGCGTCCGCACCTCTACCTTCACTTTATTAATTCGGCCTTTTCCTTCTTTTAGATTATTATTGGCTTAATCGCCAAATTTCCTCTAAAAATAGAAAAGTACCGTACAAATAAATCTGTATCACTGAACTACGTAATGGTTGCAAATGCCGATTTTGAACATTCACAAAGAATCATTAGCGCTCAGTCATTAATAAGTGATAGCGATATAAAATTGTCCTAATTATAGCACAGCCATTTTATGAAAACAACGTCATTCCTGTAGTTTTTTATATAGGCTCTCTGCGATCTTCGCTGGAATTCCCAATTCTCTAAACTGTTCAAGTGTTGCTTCTTTCATTTTTTTCACAGAGCCAAAATGCTTCAATAACTGCTTTTTTCGCTTTTCTCCAATTCCAGGTATGTCGTCTAAAATGGATTGGAAAGCAGTTTTTCCCCGTAATTGACGATGGAAGGTAATCGCAAACCGATGTACTTCATCCTGAATTCTTTGCAGCAAATAAAACTCTTGACTGTTTCTTGCCAATGGAATGATTTCAAGCGGGTTGCCATATAGAAGCTGTGACGTCCGATGCTTGTCGTCCTTTACTAAACCTGACAGAGGGATATCTAATCCCAGCTCATTTTCAAGCACATCACGAACTGCTTCTACATGCCCTTTTCCACCATCAATAATAATTAAATCTGGTAGCGGTAAATGTTCCTTTAAAACTCTCGAATACCGCCTTCTAACCACTTCCCTCATTGATTCATAATCATCAGGACCTTTGACTGATTTAATCTTATACTTGCGATACTCCCGTTTTGCCGGTTTTCCGTCAATAAAAACAACAAGTGCTGATACTGGATCTGTCCCTTGTATATTTGAATTATCAAAAGCTTCAATACGCCGTGGAATCGAAATGCCCAGTTCGTTGCCTAATTGTTCAATAGCTTTAATCGTTCGCTGTTCATCCCGTTCCACAAGAGAGAACTTTTCCTTTAACGCAATCGTTGCATTCTTTGCAGCTAGCTTAACAAGATCCTTTTTTTGACCGCGTTTTGGCTTTGTTATCTTTACGTTTAAGAGCTTTTCCGCGAGATCCTCATCGACCTTTTCTGGCAAAAGGATTTCTTTCGGTTTAAAATGACTTGCCTCGTCATAGAAACGACCAAGATAGGTTAGAAATTCCTCTTCCGGTTCATTATAAAAAGGAAACAGTGAAACATCCCGTTCAATTAGCTTCCCCTGTCTGATAAAAAAGACTTGGACGCACATCCAGCCTTTGTCTACTGCATAACCAAATACATCTCGATCAGTAAAATCTGTTGACGTCATTTTTTGCTTTTCCATTGTCGACTCAATATGCGCAATCTGATCACGAAATTCCTTCGCTCGTTCAAAATCAAGCTCTTCAGAAGCCTTTAGCATTTTTTCCGTTAATTCTTTTTTGATTTCTTGATAGCCACCATTTAAAAATCTCGTAATTTCTTCAACCATTTCACGGTATGTCGATTCCGGCACCTCATTGATGCATGGTGCTAGGCACTGACCTAAATGATAGTATAAACAAACGCGATCAGGGAGAGTTGCACATTTGCGAAGAGGATAAATACGATCGAGTAATTTCTTCGTTTCATTTGCAGCCCCGACATTAGGGTAAGGGCCAAAATACTTCCCTTTGTCCCTTTTCACCTTTCTCGTTGTAATTAAGCGGGGGTGGCGCTCTGCTGTAAGTTTAATGAATGGATATGTCTTATCATCCTTTAACATCACATTATATTTAGGGTCATATTTTTTAATTAAGTTTAGTTCAAGCAAGAGTGCTTCCATATTAGACGAGGTTACAATATACTCAAAATCCTCGATTTCGTTAACGAGCACTTGCGTTTTTCCATTATGAGAGCCGGTAAAATAAGATCGCACCCTATTCTTGAGAACCTTCGCTTTCCCAACATAGATAATCGTTCCTTGCCGATCCTTCATAAGATAGCATCCCGGCTGGTCTGGGAGAAAAGCTAATTTATTTTTTAAATTGTCGTTCATCATTAATCTCATCCCAACTTTGCAATTCTTGAGATAAATATATCATAACTAGCACCAAAGTGCTTATTGTATAGTAAGCATAAAAACACAGGGGGCGTATCTGTGCAGCAATAAAGTCCGTTTTGTTCCCGTGGGGGATAAAGCTTCCTTCTATCTTTAGGAAAGGCAACCTACCATGCCACAACCCCAAGTGAACTTAGCAAAAGATAAAATTGATTGTCTAAAAAAAGATGCACTCATTTAAAGAATGAGCCTCAACAAACAAAAGCAACAAAAAAGCTCCCGACATTGTCTGCCGGAAGCCTTTTATTCTTATAAGTGTGAGTTTAAACGCTCAGCTAAAGCTTCTTTTGGCTGGAAGCCCACTACTTTGTCTACAACTTCCCCATCTTTGAATACCAATAATGTAGGAATGCTCATCACACCAAATTTAGCTGCTGTTTCTTGATTATCGTCGACATCAAGCTTAACGATTTTCAACTTCTCTCCAAGCTCAGAATCTAACTCCTCAAGAACAGGAGCAATCATTTTACAAGGACCACACCAAGGTGCCCAAAAATCAGCAAGTACTACACCAGAGCTTGTTTCAGTATCAAAATTTTGGTCAGTTACATTTGTAATTGCCATTATATATTTACCTCCTAAAATGAACTGGCTATGAATTCGATCACATGCCCAACTTCATAGCTATTTACTGTAAAACGATACTAACGACAGTATATCACCGTTTATGCTATGATGCGAATAATTTGTTCGAAAGTAATTTTCCCATAAATCTCGCATCTATTCATGCTGTCCTTCACATCGACCTATATAAATGAAACGAGCGGCTTCATGCACCGCTCGTTTCATTATTTAGGCATTCACTTTCAATTTCTTAAATTCTTCTGTCAGCATTGGAACAACTTCGAACAAGTCCCCAACAATACCATAATCAGCAACATTAAAGATATTTGCTTCTGGATCCTTATTAATCGCCACAATGACTTTTGAATTGGACATGCCGGCTAAATGTTGAATCGCTCCAGAAATTCCACAAGCGATATAAAGGTCAGGTGTTACAACTTTACCCGTTTGGCCAATTTGCAATGAATAGTCGCAATACTCAGCGTCACATGCACCTCGAGATGCGCCAACAGCTCCACCAAGTACATTTGCAAGCTCTTTTAGCGGTTCAAATCCTTCTTCACTTTTAACTCCACGGCCTCCAGCAACAACCACTTTTGCTTCCGAAAGGTCTACCCCTTCAGTCGCTTTTCTAACGACCTCTTTAATAATGGTTCGCAAATCTTTAATGTCAACCGCTAGAGTAGAAACTTCTCCTGTTCTCGATTCATCCTTCTCTATCGGAGCAATATTATTCGGACGAATGGTTGCAAATATCAAACCATCTGTCACAATTTTCTTTTCAAAGGCCTTTCCTGAATAAATTGGACGAGTAAAGACAATATTTCCACCCGTTACTTCAATGCTTGTAACATCCGAAATTAATCCTGAATGAAGTTTGCTCGCAATTTTCGGTGAAAGGTCCTTCCCTAATGATGTATGACCGATAATAAGCCCTTGAGGCTGCTCTTCTTCTATAACAGCTAATAACCCTTGAGCATATCCATCTGATGTATAATGGGCCAATTTTTCATTTTCAACGACAACAACTTTGTCCGCACCATTTTTTATTAATTCTTCAGCTAGAGGCTGAACTGAATCCCCCAGTAAAACACCGACTACTTCGCCGCCTTCAGCGACTGTCTTGGCCGCGGAAATTGCTTCATGCGATACGTTACGCAATTGTCCGTCACGGACTTCACCTAACACTAAAACTTTTCTAGCCATTTCGATTCCTCCTGTGTAATAGATTCAGAGATTAACAACGTCATATTTTTTCAAGGTCTTTATTTATTCGGACACGTTCATTAAATTCAAACTACTTTTGCTTCATTGTGAAGGAGATCCACTAATTCTTTCACTTGGGCAGAAAGATCCCCTTCTAGAACTCTCCCTGCTTCTTTCTCGGCTGGTAAGAAAATTTCAATCGTTTTCGTCTTCGCTTCAACGTCGTCCTCTTCCAAATCAAGATCATCCAATTCAAGCTCGTCTAATGGTTTCTTCTTCGCCTTCATAATCCCTGGCAAAGATGGGTAGCGTGGTTCATTTAAGCCTTGTTGAGCTGTGACAAGTAAAGGCAAGCTTGTTTGAATAACCTCTGAATCACCTTCTACATCCCGAACAATGGTCACTTCCGAACCATCTATTTCTAATTTTGTAATAGTCGTCACATATGGAATTTGAAGAAGTTCTGCAACACGCGGTCCAACCTGACCAGAACCACCATCGATCGCCACATTTCCGCCGATGATTAAATCGGGCTCTTTATCACTTAAATATTCCGCAAGAATTTTTGCTGTTGTATATTGATCACTATCTTCAAGATCGTCTTCTATATTGATCAATACTGCCTTATCTGCTCCCATTGCTAATGCAGTCCTCAATTGCTTTTCAGCTTCTTCGTTTCCAACCGTAACAACTGTCACTTCTCCACCTTTTGAATCACGAATCTGAATGGCTTCTTCTATTGCATACTCATCATAAGGATTGATGATGAATTCCGCTCCATCCTCATTAATTTTGCCACCAGCAATGGAAATCTTCTCTTCCGTATCGAACGTTCTCTTCATTAATACAAAGATGTTCATGATTTTCCCTCCTAATATTATTCCAGATAGATGACTCGGTCTAAGTCTTTTTTTCCTATGTTAAAGAGACTTGGAATACAAGCTCTTAAACGCAACACGAATTGTTAACGCTCTCAAATTATAGAATAGAAAATGTTTTCAAAAAATTCATCGTAAAATAAAATGAGTTATTTCCCTTTAAATACAGGCTTCCTTTTTTCAAGGAAGGCAGCAATTCCTTCTTTTGCATCTTCTGAGTGGAATACTTCACCAAACAATTCAGCTTCTCTTTTTACCCCTTGATAAAATTCCTTTGTTTTCGAATAATTCAACAGTTCAATTGTTGCTTTCAAAGACAATGGACTTTTCTTCGCGATTTTCTCGGCCATTGCCTGCGCCTTTTCCAACAGTTCTTCTTCGCGATAAGCATGATTTGCTAGACCATATTGGACTGCTTCTATACCTGTAATTGGATCACTTGTAAACATCATTTCAGCAGCCATCGCTGCTCCTACATAGCGAGTCAAACGTTGAGAACCTGCAAACCCTGGAATAATTCCTAACTGTAATTCTGGTAACCCTAATTTTGCCGTTTCAGACACAAGCCGGAAATGACAGGCCATAGCTAATTCTAACCCACCACCAAGGGCTGCACCATGAATGGCGGCGATAATCGGTTTCGGAAAATTCTCCATTCGTTCAAATAGTTCCTGACCATTTGTTCCTAGCTTTGCAAATTCTTCTCCAGACTGGACCGATGTAAATTCCTTTATATCCGCTCCAGCAGAGAAAAACCTTCCTTCACCATGAATCAAAATAACCCGAATCTCTTCGTTTGGCTCTAATTCATTTAATACCTCGGCTAGTTCCTTAATGACTCCTGACGACAAAGCATTGGCAGGTGGACGATTTAGTTTAATCGTCGCGACATTTTGCTCATTTGACCAGCTTAAATAGCTCATTTACCTTCCCCCTTATGTTTTGCCATTATTGCTCCCCACGACAACCATTCAGAAGCAGCTTGTGAACCGGCGCTGCGAGCGCTTGTAAATCATATTTCAAATCATTCATCACCCATGTTGTCGCTGTTTCATCCATCGTTCCGAAAATCATTTGCCGGGCTAGCCTTAAATTTAAGTCCGCAGCAAACTCTCCATTTTCCTTACCCTCCATTAAGATTTTGTCGATAACTTTTAAATACCCCTTTAATACTTGGTTAATGCGCAGACGAAGCTCCTTATTAGATTGCCGTAATTCTAACTGTGTGACAATGGCTAAATGGCGATCCTTGGAAAGAATCTTAAAATGCGTTTCAACCATCATTAATAATTTCTCTGCTGCTGTTTCTTTTCCTGCAATTTGCTCTTCAATTTTTTCTACAAAGCTTCCCATTTTTTCTTGAAAGAGAGAGATGAGAATATCCTCTTTATTTTTAAAATATAAATAGATCGTACCATCTGCTACCCCTGCCTGCTTCGCAATTTTGGACACTTGGGCCTGATGATAGCCATTCTCAGCAATTACGATGACAGCAGCATCTATAATTTGTTTGTATTTTGGTTTATTCTTTTTCAACGAGCTCTCTCCTTCCAAGAAACACTGACATATGTAACATGGGATATCCATTCCTAACGATAAAGCAGCAATTTTTTTAATTGCTTTTGAACCATCTTAATGGGAGAATGTTATGAACGTGTACTTTGACCTTTATTTCCACACAGACACTGACCTATATGATCTAAACCCATGATAGTATCGATTTCAGTTACCAATTCAAAAAAGAAAATTATGAATGAATAATCATTCATAATTTTATGATAGACGTGTATTGGATTTATGTCAAGAAAATATCTTCCGAATCATTATAGTAAAAAAGGACAAGTTCTCCCTTACACTATGCCTTTATTTGTTCTTCATCTTGCCATTTTTTCTTTTCTTCATCCACTAAAGATCTTCGCAAAATCTTCCCTACTGCTGTTTTTGGCAATTCGTTCCTAAATTCGTATATTCTCGGTACCTTATATGAGGCTAAATGCTTTCTTGCAAATTGATCTAATTCCTTTTCTGAGACAACCGCACCTTCCTTTAACACAACATAGGCTTTAACTGTCTCTCCTCGATACGGATCTGGAACTCCTGCCGCTACTACTTCTACAACATCTGGATGTTCATATAAAACCTCTTCTATCTCCCTTGGATAAATGTTAAAACCACCTGCAATAATCATATCTTTTTTCCGATCGACTACGTAGAAGTATCCGTCCTCGTCCATATAACCAAGATCACCTGTTAACAGCCAACCATCCTTCAACGTTTGCGCTGTTTCTTCTGGACGATTCCAATAACCTTTCATGACCTGTGGCCCTTTAACACATATTTCCCCAATTTCCCCTGCTGGCAGCTTTTCGCCTGTCTCCATAGAAAAGATTGCAGCATCCGTATCAGGCCATGGCACGCCTATACTTCCTTTTATGCGTGGACGATCCCAAAGAAAGTTCGCATGGGTGACAGGTGAAGTTTCCGTCAAACCATATCCTTCAACAAGCTTTCCTCCTGTAACCTCCTCGAATTTCTGTTGTACTTCAACAGGGAGCGGTGCTGATCCTGAAATACAGGAATCAATCGATGAAAGATCGTATTTTTGTAAGTCAGGGTGATTCAATAAGCCAATATACATCGTCGGTGCTCCAGGAAATAAAGTAGGACGCTGCTTTTCTATCGTTTTTAAAGCTGTTTCCATATCAAATTTTGGTAGGAGAACCATTTTATTGCCTTGCATTACAGATAAAATCAATACAGTGGTCATTCCATACACATGAAAAAATGGCAGAAATCCAAGGACAACTTCCTCTCCTTTTTTACATTTATACAGCCACGCTTCACACATTGATGCATTGGCTACTAGATTTTTATGAGTGAGCATTACCCCTTTTGGGAAACCCGTTGTTCCCCCCGTATATTGCAATAAAGCAAGATCCTCTTCAAAATCAAACTCATGCTTCTGTAATGCTTTTTGAGGCTGTCTCAATATTTCAGTAAAAAGATGTTGGTTTCCTTCATGCTTTACATTAACAGAAAAGCCGTACTGCTTCTTCTGAATAAATGGATAAACCAAATTTTTCGGAAATGGCAAATAATCCTTGATAGCGGTTACAATAATATGTTGCAAAGAAGTTTTCGACATCACCTTAGTGACGCGTGGATAAAGAATATCTAATGTCACAATCATTTTCGAGCCTGAATCATTCATTTGATACTCAATTTCTCTTTCCATATAAAGTGGATTCGTTTGTACAACAATGCCGCCGGCGAACAAGATTCCATAATAACTAATCACAGATTGCGGACAATTAGGCAGCATGATCGCTACTCTATCGCCCTTCTCAATACCTAAGCTTTGCAAATAAGCTGCAAACTTAAGTGATGCAGAGTACACTTCCTGGTAAGTCATCTCTTTACCCATGAAATGAATGGCTATTTTATTTGGATTTTTTTCGGCTGTGTTCTTTAAATAGTTTTGGACAGGTTCATTTGAGTAGGTCAATGTATGTGGAATTTCTTCTGGATAGCACTTTAGCCACGGTTTCAAATCAGTCATAGTAACCCCCCTATTCTTATAATTTTTAGAACATTCTAATTGTTCATTACTAATTATAATATAGGAGCATTGCAGTGACAATCAAATATTATTTAGCAGTTGAGTGCTTATTAAGTAAATAACGTCTGATTGATTTTCACTAAGAAATTGAACACTTAACATTATTACCAAAACAAAAGTGCTTACAGAAAGGGACTCGTGAGTTTGTTTGACTTTTGTTGCTTAAGTCAAAATACATTTCAAAGAATGAGCCACAATAAACAAAGTTGAAAAAGTGCAGTTCATGAAAAAAACGTCGTAATCGACGACGTTTTAGAAAATACTATCTTCATATAGTGAATCATATCTCGTTTTATCAGATGTTAAAGAACGCTCTCACTAAGGTGAAATACTGGAAAAAAGTCCTATTTCCTGTTCACCTTTATACAGAACGAAAACAATCATCAACGATGCTGTGAACTGCGTGGTCGATTATAACAGATAAATAATCCCAATCACAACAAATACAGCACATAAAACAAAAAGGATTTTTGCTAATTTCTCCAAATGTACTCGCCCCTTATGCGATATTCGCACCAATTACAAATGATAAACTAATCGAAATCATCATAGAAATAAACCCGACAGCACGATTATCTTTTTCTATCTCTTCATCCACTTTAAATTTTGGAGTAAAAAATTCAAAAATGAAATAACCAACTAACAGCAATAAAAAGCCATAGGCTCCCCAACCAATCATTGTAAATAACGTATCATGATGTGAGATCGAGTGTCGGAATACATTCACAATTCCAAAAATCTTTCCACCTGTAGCCATCGCCACCGCTAAATTTCCTTTTTTTATTTCTTCCCAGTTTCGATATTTCGTCACAAGCTCGAATATCGCTAAAAACACAACAAGACATAGAATCACCACACTAAAATAGGCAGCTGTTTCCACATAATCGTTCTCCCAAAAACCGGTCACTTGAACTCACCCCATCATTTGGAATCTCCTATCCACAAGGGAAGATAAGAGATTTCCTTATTTAAATTCCACCACGGTAACACCGGTTCCTCCTTCTCCAGCATCACCAAAACGAATTTTCTTCACAGAACGATGATTTCGTAAATATTCTTGGACACCTTGTCTCAAAGCACCGGTTCCTTTTCCATGAATAACCGATACACGGGGATATCCCGCTAGGAGGGCATCATCAATATATTTTTCGACCCGAACTAGGGCGTCCTCAAAACGTTCGCCTCTTAAATCTAATTCTAACCCAACGTGGAAATCCTTGCCCTTAATTGTAGCCATTGGTTTCGTCTGTACAGCTTTTTCACTTTTTATAAATTGCAAATCTGCTTCATTTACCTTCATTTTTAAAATTCCTATTTGAACTTGCCATTCTTTGTCAGAAACCTGTTCAATCAGATGGCCTTTTTGGTCAAAACTCAATACTTTTACTTCGTCGCCTGCCTTGAAAACATGTGTACTGTTCTTTTGAACAGCCGCCTTTTTCGACTGTTTCGTCTTTGGAACAGCCTCCTCGAGTCGTTTCTTTGCTTCAATCAGTTCATGCTCCTTCACTTCCGCTTGTTTCTCTATTTGCATTTTCCTCAAGGAGCGAATAACCTCTTCTGATTCTGCCTTCGCCTTTTCAATGATCTCTTGAGCTTTTTCTTTCGCCTTTTCTTCCAGTGTTTCTTTACGGGTATAATATTCAGCCATTTGCTTCTGAAGATCTTGATGAAGCTTTTCTGCATCCCTTAATAAGCTATGTGCTTCTTCAAGTTCAGCCTCAGCCTGTCTGCGATTTTCCTCTAAGGCAGCGATCATCCCTTCCACTTGATTCGAATCAGCACTCATATATGATTTGGCGGTCTCAATAACCGTTTCCTTCAAACCTAAACGCTTTGAAATTTCAAAAGCATTGCTTCGCCCTGGGACACCGATGAGTAGCTTATACGTCGGACTTAACGTCTCAATATCGAACTCCACACTTGCATTTGTAACCCCTTCTCGATTATAACCATATGCCTTCAATTCTGGATAGTGGGTTGTCGCAATGACCCTTGCCCCGCTTTTGTAAACTTCGTCTAAAATGGAAATGGCAAGTGCAGCCCCCTCCTGTGGGTCTGTCCCTGCTCCTAGTTCATCAAACAAAACTAAGCTTTGAAAATCGACTTCATTTAAAATATCAACAATATTAACCATATGCGAGGAGAAAGTACTTAAGCTTTGCTCAATTGACTGTTCATCACCAATATCTGCGAAGACCGAGCCGAAAACAGCCATTTCAGAACCATCTAATGCTGGAATTTGTAATCCAGCTTGCGCCATTAACGTACAAAGGCCCACTGTTTTTAACGTAACCGTTTTTCCCCCTGTGTTTGGACCGGTAATGACAATGGTTGTAAAGTCCTTCCCAAGGTAAATATCATTCGCAACCACTTCATCTCCAGGAATTAATGGGTGCCTTGCTTTAACAAGATTTATCCGCCCCTCATTATTCATTTTCGGCTTTGAAGCTTTGATTTTGTTCCCATAACGTGCCTTCGCAAACATAAAATCAATTTGTGCGAGGACATCGACAATTTTTCTTAACTCCATATTGAATTCAGCAACGCGACTGGATAGCTCGATTAAAATGCGCTCTATTTCTTGCTGTTCTTTAATCCGAACTTCTTGAAGTTCATTATTCAGTTGAACGATCGACTGCGGTTCAATAAATAATGTTTGACCGGAAGAACTTTGGTCATGAATAATTCCACCGTAATGGCCACGATACTCCTGTTTAACAGGAATAACGAAACGATCATTACGAATGGTGACAATCGCATCAGAAAGCATTTTTTGCGCATTCGAAGAACGAATCATACTTTCTAATCTCTCGCGAACGCGATTTTCTTTCGTTCTCAATTGGTTCCTTAAAGAACGTAACAATTCACTGGCACTATCCAAAATCGCCCCATTATCGTCAACAGCCATTCGAATGGCATCTTCTAATTCAGCTAATACAACTATCTCATTCGTCAATTCATGAAGATATGGCAGTGAGAGTTCTTCCTCTAATAAATCATTGATAAATTTCTTAATCATTCGACTGGCATGGATTGTGCTTGATATTTGCATCAGTTCCTGAGGACTAAGCATTCCACCGATATCCGCTCTTTTCATATGCGGCCTTATGTCATAAATCCCACCTAACGGCACATTTCCTTTTAAACGTAAAATATTTGTGGCTTCATCTGTCTCTTCTTGACTTCTAACAACCTTCTCGAAATTCGTAGAAGGCTTAAGTTCTTCCACAAGTCGCCTTCCTAAAGCTGATGAGGCAAGCTCGAGCACCTGCTCTTTCACTTTATGAAATTCTAAAACCTTTAAAACACGCTGTTGCATGGAGAAAAATCCCCCTTTTCTTTAAACAAAGCTGTTTACTTATTTTTTATTGTTTTTGTGAAGAACGTTTATCTTCTCCTAATTTTACAAAACATGAAAAACTGCCTTTATTGCTTTTCTAAAACACAAAGCAAAATAGACAATGCGTTCCAAAAAAATCAGCATAAATGAAGTTAACCTTTTCCTTTACTCGATTTCCATTTTACGCAATCGAAGTCAAGTAGGCTAGTATAAATATATTGCTTAGCGCTCGCGTAAAAATTGCAAAAGCTCGTCTAAGCTTAATGCATTTAGGACATTGCTTCGTTTAATCCATCCTTTTTTGGCTGTTGAAACCCCAATGCTCATATGCTCTAGCGTCTCCATCCTATGGGCATCCGTATTAATCACCACTTTAACACCAGCTTCTTGTGCTTTTTTTATATGCTCTGCACTTAAATCAAGACGATTTGGATTGGCATTAAGCTCCAAAGCAGTATTTGTTTCTTTAGCCAGCTCAACTAAGAAATCAATGTTAACTGAATATCCTTCCCTTATTCCGATTTTTCTCCCTGTTGGATGGGCAATAATATCGACATGTTGATTGTTTAATGCATTTATCAGTCGCTTCATTATTTGTTCCTTAGCTTGGGAAAAACCTGAATGAATGGAGGCAATCACAAGGTCCATCTCTTCGAGGAAGTCATCTTCAAAGTCAAGGGAGCCATCTGGAAGAATATCCATTTCCACTCCAGCAAGTATGGTGATATCATCGTATTTCTCATTTAATTTCGCAATTTCTTCCCGTTGACGTCTTAAACGCTCTTCATCTAAACCATTCGCTACCTTTAAAAACTTCGAATGATCAGTAATGGCCATATACTTATAGCCGAGCTTACGGCACTCGTTAATCATTTGCTCAATCGAATGTGCCCCATCACTCCAAGTTGAATGCATATGTAAATCACCTTGAATATCCTCTAAGGAAATAATATTCAGTTCTTCGGAGTAATTTTCGACTTCCTTCCCATCTTCCCTCATTTCTGGAGGAATTAGCGGCAGATTAAAATGTTGATAAAAATCAGCTTCTGACTCAAATGTTAATATTTCACCTGTCTCAGCCACTTCAACACCATATTCGCTAATTTTTTCGCCTCGCTCTTTAGCAAGCTGTCTCATCCGTACATTATGCTCCTTAGAGCCTGTAAAATGATGCAGTGTTGTGGCAAATGCCTCAGGCTTAACTAAACGGAAATCAACCGAAACATCATAGCTATAATCAAGAATGAGCGATACTTTTGTCTCCCCTGCAGCAACAATCTCTTTTATATTCTCAAACTTTAGTAGTTGTTCCTTAACTACTGACGGTTTCGCGGTTGATATAATAAAATCTAAATCTTTAACCGTTTCTCTTACCCTTCGAATACTCCCCGCTCTTGAAAAACGTTCCACATCATGCATTTTTTCCAGTTCCTCTTCAAGATGCTGAGCAATGGGCAGCATATAAGCGAGCGGAAGACGGTCTGGCTGATTTCCCACACTTGCTATGGCAGTCAATATTTTTTCCTCTGTTTTCTCTCCAAAACCAGCCAGAGCTCTCACCTTTTTCTCGATACACGCTTTCCTTAAATCGTCAACATTTTCGATCCCTAACTCCTTATGAAGCTTAGCGATCTTTTTCCCACCTAAACCCGGTAGTTGCAGAAGGAGAACAAGCCCATTCGGCACTTGCTCTTGCAGTTCTTTCAGGACGACGGATTGTCCAGTCTGCAGAAATTCCTCAATTACAGAGGCAGTCCCCTTCCCGATCCCTTGCAGCTTTGTAAAATCTTCTATTTCATCAATTGTTTGCTCCTCTACCTCAAGTGCTGCTGCTGCCTTGCGAAACGCTGAAACTTTAAAAGGGTTCTCTCCCTTTAGCTCCATATAAACCGCGATCGTTTCCAGCAATCGAATGACATCCTTTTTATTGACGGCCATCTTTTCACCTCTTAAAAATGGATTTTTATTTATGATTCATACTGAATGATGTATGAAATTTTGGTTTCACACAAATTGAGGACAATCGTTATATCAACAATCAAAGTCAAAAAACATGGCCTCTGTTTTACAAGTATCGTTAAATCCGTTACAATTATTGTTACCTTATTTTACAAATGGAAACATTTTCATATTATAGTTATCAGTAGAAAAAATTTATTACATTGTAGCACTTTTCATATACCCACTGACTTAAAAAAACTTCTCTAAAACAGAGAAGTTTTAAGATGCGATATAGTCAATCCATAGCTCTTTAATTTGACTAGAAAAATAAGGTGTATTTTCTACAATCATATTGGCGAGTGCAGAATTCCCCAGTGCATTTTGCACAACTTCAATCGGTAAAAGTGCTGATATGTATAGAACAATAAATAGCACAAGATAAACTTCGACAAAACCCAGTAGTCCACCAGCCCAAACGTTCAACATTTTTAAAATAGGGAGGTTAGCGACAAAATCCAGCATACTTCCTATAATCTGCATCACAATTTTGACCGCAAAAAAAATCCCGACAAACGAGATGGCACGATAATAGGCTACTTCTAAATTTCCGTTGTCAAGTAATAATTGAAAAGCTGAGTCACTCCCAAAATTAGGGTATGGAATCCAAAGGGTAAGCTTCGGCGCAAGCTGATCATAATACATATAAGCAACGACAAAGGCAACGATAAAACCAATTACGTGGATAAGCTGAAGGATAAACCCTCTTCTTAAACCTACTAAAAAACCAAATAA
Source organism: Bacillus methanolicus (assembly GCF_008764295.1). GTDB lineage: Bacteria > Bacillota > Bacilli > Bacillales > Cytobacillaceae > Robertmurraya > Robertmurraya methanolica_A. Next base: position 131,888 of record NZ_VTQX01000002.1, read on the forward strand.
TAATATAATAAAAATGGCGAGATCTAGCATGAATTCTTCAATCCTTTACTCTTTTTAATTCACCTTCTAATCGTTCAAGCTGTTCTTTCATTTTCATATAGTCGTTAACGGCATTGACAGCTGTTAATACCGCAAGCTTGCTCATATCGAGTGAAGGATTCTTGGAGCTAATTTCACGCATTTTCTCGTCAACCATTGAAGCGATAAGCTTTATATGGCGTGAATCTTCAGTGCCGATAATAACATATTGTTGACCGTAAATGTCAACCATTGTGCGCGTTTTCTGTCCTTCTGACAAGCTAGTTGCCCCCTATTCATAGAATCCTAATCACTATGATAACATGAACCTATTAGAGTGAAAAGTCTAAGCCTGTCTAAAGATAGCGGATTTTGGAAGGCTGAATAAGTGGTTTACCACTTTCATATGAAAGGACATTACACCAATTTTATATAATAGATAGGAGAAATGAAATGAGTCAGGTCGTTCTAAAATTAACTTTAAGTGCTATTACTACCATGAAGAAACATTATGAGCCTTATTTATCCACAGCAAATCCACCAGGCAGCGTTTTTTGTGCCAAAGTTTCCCAATGTACGATAACTGCTTATAAATCAGGAAAGGTTCTTTTTCAAGGCAGCAATAGTGAAAGAGAAGCGAGCAAATGGGGAAGCCCCGCTGAAAAGCAAGATTCCTCAAAACCAAAAGCTTCTGGAATCCTTCCGTCTCATTTTGAAGGCTTATCCGTAATCGGTTCCGATGAAGTAGGAACTGGCGATTACTTCGGGCCGATAACCGTCGTTGCTGCCTACGTTCGGAAAGAGCAAATTCCATTATTAAAGGAAGTGGGCGTAAAGGACTCCAAAAATCTCAAAGACGATGCAATTGAGGAAATTGCAAAGCAAATTAAAGAAATTATTCCCTTTAGCTTATTAACATTACACAATGAAAAATACAATCAATTACAGCAAAAAGGGATGTCCCAAGGGAAGATAAAAGCGCTATTACATAATCAAGCAATCGGTCATGTTCTTGATAAAATAGCTCCTGAGAAACCAGAAGCAATTCTTATTGATGAGTTTGCTAAAAAAGAACTATATTATCAATACTTAAAAGGACAGTCTGTCGTCCATAAGGAAAATGTCTTCTTTAGCACAAAGGCTGAAAGTGTCCATCTTGCTGTGGCAGCTGCATCCATCATTGCTCGATACGCCTTTGTACGACACTTCGAAAACTTGTCAAAAGAAGCAGGTTTTACAATTCCAAAAGGAGCCGGACCGGCAGTCGACAAAGCGGCAGCTAGATTGATAAAGGAGAAAGGTGAAAAAACATTACCAAAATTCGTCAAATTACACTTCGCTAATACAGAAAAAGCCCTTAAGATTGTGCGAAGTTAGGATATTTGCCCCTCAAAAAATAGGAGAGTAAGATAAGAGTAACGAATTTTTTAAAGAGGTGATTGTAGTGGAATATAGAGTTTTAGGAAAAACTGACTTAAATGTTTCGGTAGTTGGAGTGGGAACATGGCAATTTGGCGGAGAATGGGGTCTTAATTTTAAGCAATTAGAAGTGGATCGCATCTTAACCAAAGCCCAAGAGCTTGGGATTAATTTCATTGATACTGCAGAGTGCTACGGCGATCATCTTTCAGAAAATTTTATCGGAGATTACATAAGCCGTCACAATCGTGAAGATTGGATTATTGCTACAAAATTTGGTCATCATTTCCAAAGAAATTTTGAACGAACAAGACATTGGAGCGCCGATGAAGTTTTAAAACAATTAGATGCTTCACTGAAATCGTTAAAAACAGATTATATTGATTTATATCAAGCACACTCTCCCGGCGATGATGAATTTGACAATGATCAATTATGGACGATGCTGGATAAACAGGTACAAGCAGGAAAAATTAGACATCTAGGATTATCCTTAAAAACAAATGACAATATTTTTCAAACAGCAAAAGCGAGCGACCTTAACATCAGAGCCATCCAAGTCGTATACAACCGTTTAGACAGGGTGCCAGAGGAAAAAGTATTCCCATCCGCCCAAGAGCAACATTTAGGGGTATTAGCAAGAGTACCTCTTGCAAGCGGCTATTTAAGTGGAAAATACAAACCAGGTGCTAGCTTTACTGCTAACGATGTGCGGTCCAGACATAATGAAGAGGAAACAGCAAAACTTCTTAAACAGGTGGAAGAAATCCAAAAAACAGAGGTTCCAGAAGGAGTACCGATGGCTTCTTGGGCGTTAGCTTGGTGCTTAAAAAATTCTGCTGTCACAACGGTTATACCAGGATGTAAAACTCCGGAACAAGTGGCATTAAACGCGAAAGCAGCGGAATTATTATAAGGGATTCGTACGGATCTCGATTAATTCTGGAAAAATGCGATTATTTCCAGAATTTTTGGCGGTAATTCCGGAAAAATACGATTAATTCCAGAAATTTTGATAGTAATTCCGGAAAAATACGATTATTTCTGGAACTAGTACTCCCCTTCATAAAAAAGTGGAGCATTCACTTGCGAATGCTCCACCCTTTTTTATCCTCTTAACACAGCTCCAGCCTTTTCTTTCACTGCTGCTAAGACTTTGTCATGCACCTTTGTGACTTCTTCATCTGTTAATGTTTTCTCCGGATCAAAATATTTTAAAGAGAAAGCAATCGATTTTTTACCTGGTTCCATATGTTCACCTTCATATAAGTCAAACACATGGACATCCTTTAACAACTTTCCACCAGCTTCAACGATGATGCTTTCTAATTCACCGGCAACCTTTTCCTTTTCAACAACAAGAGCAATATCCCTTGTAATCGATGGGTAACGTGGGATCGATTGATACTGTAATGGAGCTACGCCTTCAGATAATATCGCTTCTAAGCAAAGCTCAAACACATACGTTTCTTTTAAATCCAGATCCTTTTGAACCGTTGGGTGAACTTGACCAACAAAGCCAATTTTTTCGCCAGATAAATAAACTTCAGCCGTTCTACCTGGATGCATCCCTTCAACTATCGCTTGACGATATTCAATCTTCTGCTCGAGTCCGAGCTTTGCAAACAATCCTTCTAAAATTCCTTTTATGACAAAGAAATCAACTTCTTTCTTTTCTCCTTGCCATTGATGCTGTTCCCAAACCCCTGTAATTGCTCCTGCTAAACGTTCCTTTTCATCAGGGAGTTCTTCGGTACCATTCGCTAAGAAAACAGGGCCAGCTTCATACAGAGCAACACGATCATTTTGACGAGCCACATTATATTTCACGACCTCTAATAATTGAGGAATAATGCTTAAGCGAAGGTGGCTACGGTCCTCACTCATCGGCATTGCAAGTTTGATCGGCTCACGTATTTCTAGTGCAAATTGAGTCGCTTTTTCCTCACTTGTTAAGGAATAAGTGAGGGCTTGATACAATCCTGCTCCTTCTAAATAGCGACGAACTGCCCGTCTCTTTTGCTGATATGCTGTTAAATGACCTGGTGTCGATGAACCGATCGGCAATGTGGACGGCAAATGATCATAGCCATAGAGACGAGCGACTTCTTCAATTAAATCCTCTGCAATCGTAATATCACCACGACGAGTAGGAACGGTTACCGTAATCGTTTCATGATCGACGCTTGTTTCAAATTGAAGACGAGTAAAAATACTCTCGACCTCTTGCATAGAAATATCTGTTCCAAGAACGCGATTAATTTTTTCCAGCGTAATCGAAATAACTGCTGGCTCAATCTGGAGAGTATCCACTACCGCTTCGCCTTCTAATACTTCACCGCTCGCATATAATGCTAATAATTCAGCCGCTCTTTCTGCTGCCGCACGTACACGATTTGGATCGACTCCTTTTTCAAAACGAGAGCTCGCCTCACTTCTAAGTCCATGATCTTTTGAAGCTTTACGAACAGTTTCTCCTTTGAAATAGGCAGATTCAAGCAAAACGGTAGTCGTATCTGCTTGGACCTCTGAATTAGCACCACCCATTACACCTGCAAGAGCGACTGGTTCACTTCCATTAGTAATAACAAGATGATCTTCCGTTAAAATTCTCTCCGCAGCATCAAGAGTCACGATTTTTTCACCGGCTTTTGCCCGACGCACAAGAACTTCTTTTGAACCGAGACGATCATAGTCAAAAGCGTGAAGTGGCTGACCATATTCAAGTAAAATATAATTCGTAATATCAACGACATTATTATGCGGTCGAATACCTGCTGCCATTAATCTTCCCTGCATCCATAATGGCGATGGAGCAATTTTCACATTTTTTATGACTTTCGCAACATATAACGGATTATCTTCATTTGCCTCTACTTTAATAGTGATGTAATCAGTTGCCTCTTCCGCAATTGGCTTCACTGTTGGATTTGGGAGCTTCACTTCGCGGTTTAAAATAGCCGCTACTTCGTATGCCACTCCAAGCATGCTTAAGCAGTCTCCACGATTTGCTGTTAAGCCTAGCTCCAATATTTGATCATCCCGTTGTAATTTTTCTAAGGCATCTTCTCCGACCGTTACATCATTGGGAAAAACAAAGATTCCTTCTGAAAACTCCTTCGCGACTAACTTCCCGTCTATTCCTAATTCAGATAGGGAACAGATCATACCGTTTGATTCTTCGCCACGAAGCTTTGCCTTTTTAATTTTAAAATTCCCGGGTAATACTGCTCCAACAGTAGCAACTGCTACCTTTTGTCCTTTATCCACGTTTGGCGCACCGCAAATAATTTGAACAGGGCTCTCTTCCCCAATGTCGACTAAGCATTTGTTTAACTTATCTGCATTTGGGTGTTGTTCACGCTCAAGGACATGGCCGATAACGACTCCTTTAAGTCCTTCATTCAACACCTCAACGCCTTCGACTTCAATCCCGCTGCGCGTAATTTTTTCTGCTAGCTCATCAGGTGTAATTCCTGATAAATCTACATATTCCTGTAGCCATTTATATGAAACAAACATGTTATATCCTCCTTCTCATTCCTTGATCTAATAAATCGCTCAACCTTTGAAAACAATCCAAAAAACGACAATAATAACTTGATTTTCTAAAATTTATTATAAAATCGCTTTTTGTGTTCGTTAGTTGAGTTTAAATTGCTTTAAGAAACGCGTATCATTCGTGTAGAAATGACGGATATCATCGATGCCGTATTTCAACATCGCAATTCGTTCTACTCCCATTCCAAAAGCAAATCCAGTATACTTCTTCGAATCAAAGCCAGACATTTCAAGGACATTTGGATGAACCATCCCTGATCCTAATACTTCAATCCAGCCTGTTTGTTTACAAATATTGCATCCATGGCCACCGCATTTGAAGCAAGAAACATCGACCTCTACCGATGGCTCTGTGAATGGGAAAAAGCTCGGCCGCAAACGTATTTCACGGTCTTCACCAAATAATTTTTTTGCAAATAATTCAAGGGTTCCTTTTAAATCGCTCATGCGAATGTTTTCAGCAACTACCAGTCCTTCAATTTGCATGAATTGGTGAGAATGTGTCGCATCGTCGCTATCACGTCTATATACTTTACCAGGACAAATAATTTTCACTGGTCCTTTGCCATCATGCTTTTCCATCGTTCTTGCTTGAACAGGAGATGTTTGCGTACGAAGTAATATTTCCTCTGTAATATAGAAGGAATCCTGCGCATCACGGGCTGGATGGCTCTTTGGAAGGTTTAATGCCTCAAAATTATAATAATCCTTTTCAACTTCCGGACCTTCTGCAACGGTATAACCCATGCCGATGAATAAGTCTTCAATCTCTTCCACAATACGAGTAAGGGGATGATGATTTCCTGTGTGTACAGGTCTACCTGGAAGGGTTACATCGATTGTTTCCAATGCAAGCCTTGCTTCAACAGCTGCTGCTTCTAACGCTTGCTGTTTTTCCTCTATTTTGGCAGAAATAAGATCACGCACCTCATTTGCGAGTGCTCCCATTTTTGGACGCTCTTCTGCAGACAACTTCCCCATTCCTTTTAAAACTTCGGTTATTGGACCTTTTTTTCCTAAGTAAGAAACACGGATGTCGTTAAGCTCCTTTAAATCAGCTGCAGCATCAACCGCTTGCAATGCTTCCTCCTGAAGTTCCTTCAATCGTTCTTGCATGTTTAAATCCTCCTTATTTTTTCATAAATTTCCGTTTGTCTGTTCCTCCATTGAAAAACAAAAAACCTCTATCCCTAGAAAGGGACGAGGTTTATGATCGCGGTACCACCCTAATTAGCCACATATTATGGCTCACTTCATTACGATAACGGCTTTTTAGGCCGATGCATCTTTACACGAAAAATTTCTCCATTTTTCATGGTCCCGATGCCAACTCAGGAGGTGAACTTCACTTACTTTACCTATAAAAATGCTTTCAGTCTAAGGCATTTTCTCCCTCAATAGTGCGAGTAAGTTACTTTTCTCCGTCAATGTTTTTCATTATGTAATAAGAAAAGCGAAAAGCAGCTTGTTCCTCGCCGGACAAACTGGAAGGACCTGTTCTTTCGATATAGGAAACTTGTATTGCGGTAGCAATTCATAGTTAACTTATCGTAGGGAGGGACCTGAAGTTTGCTAGGCTTTGGCAGCTTGCGTTAGACAATTCTCAAAGTCGAGAAGTATGTCTTCTTATTCTTATATTGTATCGCAGTTAATTATAGTATATAAAAGAACGGTATTCAAGCTTTCAAATAATAGAGTAATATCCCTGCTGCAACTGCCACATTAAGCGATTCGCTTTTCCCAAAGAGTGGAATATACAAATTCTTTGTCGTCATCTGTAACAGCTCTTGATCAACCCCACTTCCCTCATTGCCAACGAGAAGGGCAAAGGAGGTGGAAGGACTTATTTCCGTATATATAGAGCCATTTTCTAAAGATGTTCCATATACAGGAATATTTTCAGCTAATAACTTTTCCAGCGATTCTTTGAGTGATCCTCTCACAACTGGTAAATGAAAATGACTTCCTTGAGCTGAACGAATGACCTTTGGGTTATAAATATCAACACTCCCATGCCCAACGATCACTCCATCCATCCCTGCTGCATCTGCTGTCCGAATCATCGTACCTAAATTCCCCGGATCCTGAACCGCATCAATTAACAAAAACTGTTTGCCTTTAAACTCTGCACCTTTTTTCTGTGCCTCACAAAGAGCTAAGACTCCTTGAGGGGTTTCGGTATCACTCAGTTCTCGAAAGATTTCAGATGTGACCATCGTTAAGGAAATAGAGCGATAGTCCATCTGTGGAGGTAGCTCAACTCCCTCACTTATGATGATTTCTAGTGCAACATCAGCTTTAATTGCCTCTTCAACAAGATGAAATCCTTCAACTAAAAAAGTTCCTGTTTTATCCCGTTCTTTTTTCGTTAAAAGCTTTTTCCATTGCTTAACTTGTCGGTTCTGAGCAGATTGTATATATTTCAACGGATACTTCTCCTTTTTGCAATATGTAAGTTTCCTCATTATAGCTTAACTATAGTAGGAATCTCAATGATGAACCCATTCCTCTTTTAAAATAGCGTAATAATATTCATCCCACCACTCATTACCGGCTGGAATACACTTTTTGAAATACCCTTCCCTTCTCATACCAATCTTCTCCATTACTCGTGATGAAGCGATATTTTCTGGTTGACACGTTGCTATAACCCTGTGTAAATGCATTTCTTCAAAACTGAATTTTAATATTCCTTGTGCTGCCTCTGATGCATACCCTTGATTATAATATTTAGGATTAAACACCCAGCCGATTTCATATGTGTGCTCACCAAAATACTTATGAAAAACGATGTGCCCAATCACCCTATTCTCATCTCTTAAGACAACAGCAAACTTCTCTGCTGCGTCACCCATGTTCTTCTTTATGAAGTCTTTTGTATCATCCTCTGTAAAAACTCCTTCTGGTATGTATTTCATTACTTTACAATCTGAAGTATATTCGTGTACAGCTTGCCAATCATTATTTTCAAAATTACGTATTAATAACCTAGTTGTTAAAATGTACATTTTATTCCTCCTATTAAAACTGAATGCTTTTAATTATTTCGATATTAAAATAAAATAACCTCTATAAATGAGTGTGAAACATTCCTTTGCAGTTGTAATCCTCGAAATTTCTTTAAATTCTCCAAATAACATTAATCGCAAAACCTCATCTTCTTATACATAATTCATGGCAAATTAGAAAATATATTAAAGAAGTCATTTTAGAAGGAGTGTGTACGTATGGATTTGAATTTACGCAATGCCATTATTCACAATGTATCCGGCAACTCCCAAGATGAATTACGGGAAACGATTGTCGATGCGATTCAAAATGGCGAAGAAAAAATGCTTCCTGGGCTAGGCGTTCTGTTTGAAATCATTTGGAATAACGCGTCAGAAGATGAAAGAGAAGAAATGCTCCAAACCCTTGAGTCAGGCTTAAAATAAAGAAAAATCCATCGGCGAAATGAACTCGTCGGTGGATTTTTCCATCTCATTTATATTCGGTAATTGGAGAGAAATTCGAGAAACTCCTGTTGTTGCGAATGCTTATATTTCATAATGGCATATGTATAGATGTCCGGTAATTTAAATGAATGCTGATACACCTCTAATAATCTCCCTTCCAATAATTCTCTCCTAACGGTAGATTCTGGTAAAAAGGAAAAGCCTAAACCTTCGATAATAAATCTTTTAGTAATATGTGTTTGTGAGACTTTCATTGTCTTAATAACTGGATACTTGCTCTTCACAGCTTTAAGTAAATCAGTCCAATAGCTTGGGTGATTATCAGTAAATAAATAATAGTGTGAAAAAAACTCCTCCTCCTCCAATGGTGGTGCTGCTTCAGCATCTCTACCATCATGAGGAACAATAAACAAAATGCGGTCCTTATACAAGAGCTCATTAATTAAACTAGAATTTTGAACGTTTACACATGAAAGCCCCAGATCGACTTCCTCTTTCATAACCGCTTCCTCAATATGTATGGAATCAAGTATTTTTATTGCGATTTCCACATCGGGATGCTTATTTGTATAGCTTTTTATCACATAAGGTAATATGGTCTCAGCAATTAAGGGAGAAATAGCGAGAGATAGCTTTGTCATATATCCTTGGCTAAAGGAATTCAGGTCAGCTAACCCCTTTTCATACAATCTTAACAATTCCACTGCATGGTGATAGTATCTCCGTCCCGTTTCCGTCAGCTTGATTTTCTTTCCATCCCGCTGAAACAATTGAACCCCTAGATTTTTTTCAAGCTGTTGAATATGAACGGTTACTGACGGCTGAGAAATATAAAGTAATTCTGCTGCTCTACGAAAATTTCCACATTGCGCGGCCGTCACAAATGTATTTAACCATTGAAAATCCATATTCCCCTCCTTATTAATAAAACTAATCAATTTATTTATGATTATTTAATTATCTTAATAACAATTATTTTATACAATAAAATAAAAGAGGGAAAGGGGAAAGGTTAATGATGAACGAAAAAGGATTAAAAGGGGTAGTCGCTGCTGAAACACGGATCTCATATATTGACGGTCAATTAGGACGACTTATTTATCGAGGATATGACATCCAAAAATTAGCGGACCATTACCATTTCGAAGAAGTGGCCTATTTACTTTGGTATGGACATTTTCCAAACAAGGAACAACTTTTCATCTTAAAGGAAGAAATGAAAAAAAATCGCTGGTTATCCGATAATGTAAAGACGATTATTTCACTATTGCCTCAAACCATGGATTTGATGAGTGTGCTTCGAACCGTGATCTCAGCGGAAGCTGGATATGGAGAATATCAATTTCCACCAACTATTTCCCAAGCAATCAAATTAACTGCTCTCATCCCAAGTATCATCGCCTTTCGTAAACGCAAACTGGAAGGGTGTGCTGAGGTTCCACCGCGAAATGATTTAGACCATATTGAGAATTACTTATATATGTTAACAGGTGATATTCCTTCAGCTGCCCATGCTCATGCTTTAGAAGCTTACATGATTTTAACATTGGAGCACGGGATGAACGCTTCAACATTTTCAGCCCGGGTGACGATATCAAGTGAATCCGATATCGTATCCGCTGTCACTTCCGCAATCGGAACGATGAAAGGACCTCTACACGGTGGCGCTCCATCAGGAGTACTTAAATTATTAGATGAAATTTCCACGGTTAATGATGCTGCAAAAGTGATCCGAGAGAAGCTCATAAAAGGAGAAAAATTAATGGGTTTTGGCCATCGAGTTTATAAAACCCGTGATCCTCGTGCAGTCGCTTTGAAAGAAAAGTTAATGAAGTTAGGCGGGCAAGATAAGTGGTTAGATTTTGCGATGGAGGTCGAAGAAAGCGCCATTACTTTATTAGAAGAATTTAAACCAGGAAGAGCATTGTATACAAATGTCGAGTTCTATGCAGCAGCAATTATGAAAGCTATTCAGTTAGAGCCCATGCTTTTTACTCCCACTTTCACCGCCAGTAGAATCGTTGGCTGGACTGCCCACATAATAGAACAGGCTAGCGATAACGTTATTTATAGACCACAATCCAAATATGTCGGGTCATTTTTTTAAATCACTCTATTAATTATAGAACTGTAACATGCGTTTCCACAATGAAATCGTATAAGACTGGTGCTTTTTCGAAAATATCAGCGCACACAAGGTAATCATGTAGGGCACTGCTCCATCGCCTGAATCAATGAATCTGTAAACGCGATCATGAAATAAGTTCCAAGATTCGATTTTTAATTTTGATGTGAAAAGGGTGCTCCATTTTCTATTAAAAAAAAGCTTTGTTGTTGATTAAATGACTTTTGGCTCAATTTCGTGTGCAACCTTAGTTGCACACGCCTTTCAGTTATACTGAAAGGTCTTCTGATTCCATGAAACGATGTGAGAAAATAAGTTTTCTCTATCACTTCATGGAATCAGAGAGAAAATGAGCCAAATATAACAAAGCCTAAAAAAAGAAGTACATTTATGACAAATCATCCTGTAAAAAAAACGACAATGAGCATGTAGTCAAGCATAAATGCTTTGAACCGTAGTAAAAAAATAGAGACCATCATTCACCTTTCATTTTGCAATCGAGCAAATATACAACGTTTAATTTAACTAGACTTTCCCATACAATAAAGCGAAAATCCTATCTATTCCTATTGCTTAAAAGCATACTTTTCCCGGTTTTTTATTGTAAATATTTGTATACTTCAGCTAATCTTTCATATAAAATGGAGCTATAACCTAAAGACTTGTTTAAGGAATGAAAACATGATCCAGCTCTATAGAATTAAAAAAGGCAGAAAGTACATTCAAACTGTTAAATATGAATCTCAAAATGAAAACGATCCTAATCTTATATACAGAAAAACCGGATCAATCCTTAGTGATTTCTGCGTTAGAAATCATTAAATATCAAAAACTCCTAGATCATGTCTTAGGTCACGGCAGCTATATGCTAGAGTCTGTTAACGACTTAAATTAAGCATTTTTATAACTGAGATTTTCCTAATTGGAGTGAGCGTGACTGTTGCTCAGATCATGTCCCAAGTTTTTCCTTACTACAATTTTCTTCACAGAGGCACTTCTCTCAAGATAACAATGACCACGCTAAAGAGAAAGTCTGCCAATGATCACTCGTAAAATCTAGAGAGCAAAAAGCTTTACTTCCAAATTGAAGTAAAGCTTTTATGATTATTGAATGATTACTGTTCAATCATCTGAATGAGGTTTCCGCATGTATCGTCGAAAATTGCGATCGTAACTTCCCCCATTTTTGTTGGTTCCATCGTAAAGCTCACGCCTTTTTCAACTAAACGCTCGTACTCTTCCCGAATATCACCAACCCCAAACATCGTTACAGGAATTCCTTCAGCAAATAATTTTTGCTGATACTCTTTGGCAGCAGGATGGTTATTAGGTTCAAGTAAAAGTTCTGTACCACCCTGTTCATCTGGAGAAACAAGCGTTATCCACCTATATTCTCCACTTGGAACGTCATGCTTTTTTATAAAACCTAATGTTTTTGTGTAAAACGCCAGTGCTTTCTCTTGATCTTCGACAAATACGCTGGTAACAATAATCTTCATCTATTCTCTCCTTTGTTTTTCTTATTTCGACTATTTGGCAACCTCATGATTGCTTATCATGATAATACTTAATTATAGCAAGACAAAGCAAATAGCTATCTACACAGTCAGTCCTTCTAAACTTCTAAGCTCCCCTGTAACTTTTACACATTTTTTGGTGAAAATAAAAGGTATTCCAAGCAGATGACACTATACGAATGCACTGTTAAATTCACACATCCTCTTTTCATTAATTGGTTAACATTACTTTCCCTTTAGCTGATTCAACCGTTTCAATCGCCTTTTTAATTTCCGTTAGACGATAACTTTCATGTACCCTCTTCAAATTTAAATTTTTCTCAACTACTAACTTAATCACATTCTGAAAAGTATCATGCCATTTATTAAGCGAAGCATACTCGTTCCAGTTTCGCAAATGAAACATATTTGCATTTACTTTAGCTTTTTGAACAATTTCGGACCAATTAACCTGAACTCCTGATAATAATCCAATGGATAGAAAATGACCGTTTGGATGTACACAAAAAGCTAGCTCATTCCCCGAGTTCCCGCCAATAGAATCAATAGCAGCTGCTGCTCCTTCTCCATTCGTTAACTCCATCACGGACTTATGAAGGGAAGCTTGTGAGATGTCTACCACTGCTGAAGCACCAAGAGTGCGTAATCTTTCGGTATAGTGATTGTTTCTAACAACAGCAATCACTCTAAAACCTAGTATTTTTGAAAGCTGCACAAATATCTGACCAACAGAGGAACCAGCTGCATTAATTAGTAATACATCATTCGGCTCCAACTTTAATACTTCAGTACAAATCACCCATGCAGTAAGCGGGTTAATATAGAGCTGAGCTGCCACTACATCATCAATGGAATCAGGAATTAGAATAGCGAAATCCGATGTAGTTTTTACAAATTCCTGCCATGTTCCTTCTCCACGTAAAGGCAAAACACGTTTCCCAATCAGTTCCTGTGAAACAAATGGGCCAACAGCCTCTACTATTCCAACCCCTTCATATCCAGGAATATTCGGTAAGGAAATTCGGTGAGCGTAAGCGCCCCGTATCGGTATCAAGTCGGAAGGGTTGATAGGACGTGTTAACATTCGCACTAAAACCTCATTGTCCTTTGGTGGAGTGATAAATTTTGATTCCACCCTCAACACTTCGTTCGGACTTCCAAACTGATGAAATATTACACATTTTCCATTCAAAGGTAATGACTCTCCTTTTATCGAAATCATTTTTTTCCACTTATGAACTTTATATATTTAAATCCATTGGAAAATTTCTACATCCGTATGATCTACCATCATTTCACTATAGCTTTAGTCGTCCATCAATAGCTTTTTCTGCTGAACTTAAAATTTCTACCGCCATGAATTCCCAATATGATTTATTATACAAAATTCCTCTTTCCTTTTATCACGCGCTCCTAGCTTCGAGCCAAAAAGCAATAAATTTTGCGAAGGAGCGACTTGAAAAAAAAAGCTCTACTTCTATTTGAAGTAAAGCCCTATTTGATAAAATCATATTAAAATTTCCACCGTATTATTTACAAACCTTCTTCTTTTGTCGGACCCATTATGCCGGGTACCGGTAAACTAGCCTGACGGAGAAGAACAGTCATCTGGCCGCGATGATGGGTTTGATGGTCAATAAGCTTTCTTAAGAAAGCACCTCGTGGTGTTGGTCCTCTGAAACTATCCACCGTTTCAAGCAATTTATCATCAGTCATATTTGTTTCTACCGCTTGCTTTATATCTTCAGCAATTTTTTTATAAGCATCAACAATTTCATTTGCCTTCGTTGGCACCACTTTCGGATCACCTGAAGATTCTAATTTTACGCCTACAAGGCTCATAAAGAATACAGGACTTGTCGTAAGATGCCAGCCTAGCCATCCTAAAGAACTATGTCCTTCCACAATCGCTTGATCCAATTTGTCATCTGATAATGATTCAAGAACGCGAAGTGTCCCCTCCGCTGAATCAGTCCAATCTGCTAAAAAGTCATTAACCGTTCTGTACATATTATCAACTCCCATTTATTATAATGCATTTTGCGATAATTTTACTGTGCTTACCTCTACTGGTCAACCCTTCTCAAATTCTCTCTTTTATAAAAAATCCGTTTTCAACCGCTTAGGCTAGATTTTTTTTACTCCGAATATCCTTCACACATTAAGAGAAAAATGTGTTTTTAAAAATCTCTGGTTTTTTTACGTAACTTTCAATGATAAATCCACAATCTGTGCAAATGATGTATTCAACCTCTGAACCAAAACTCATTTTCCCCTTAGGATACATGGCTCCGTATCCACTATGCCTCCCTATTCCTATTCCTTTTCCATTCTCACCACATTTTGGACATTCTGTAACCGTTATAGAACGTTTCATTTAGAGCACCTCCTCGACAGGGTTACAATTGTTTACGAATGAATAATAGATTGGTTTCATGTATCCTTCGCTTTATCATCAATCATTACCGGATTCAAATACTCGATAAACTTCTTATATCGTTCACTAATTCTGTTAATCCATTTGAGAATAAATGCTGATTGCCATCAAGAACTCTTTTATGAGCGTGTGGAAGCTTCTTAGCATAAGCAGCATGATGAACAAAAGGAACAATATCCTCACCACGACTGTGATAAAGGAATAAATTGTCGATTTCACCGAAATGTCGCTCAAAACCACTTTGAAGGAAGAAGTCGCTCCGTTGCCAATCTGAATCAATTCCCCAGTACGGTGCTGCAACAACAAACAATCCAGAAATTTTTATCATAGATTCTTCGGAAAGGTATTTTAATAGAAAAGAACCTCCCAACGAATGTCCGATAAGAATGACCTCTCCTGATAGATGATTGCCTTCCTGCTCAAAAGCTTTCTTCCACTCTACATATTTTGGATTCTCAGGAATTGGCATGCTGGGAGAATAGAAATTGTAGTCTTCCTCAAGCTCTTTCTTCAAGTAGGCGCTCAAATTGGTACTGCCTTGATTTTGTCCTTGTGGGCCAGCGCTATGGATGAACATTACTGTCGTTTTCATTACAGTCCTCCTTTATGAGATAACTTTCACTAAAAAAGGTTAGTCCTTTATTCAATGAACACCTGCTACAAATAGCTTCCGCTAACGAGATGCTAACAGGTAACCTCATAATTTATACTTTTTTATACAGAACTTCTTTTGGATTTAGAACCATTAACATAACTACAAAATAAAAAAGGAATATATATCCTAATACGTCTAATAATTCTCCATTATCAAAACAAGTGAAAAATTAAAAAGAAAAATAGACCTTTTAATAATTGTTCCTTTTTAATAATAAACCACCCCATTATTTTTGCGATGGTTTATTATTACGATTAACGGTTCTCATTATCTTCCGACTGGAGACGGAAACGCTAAGTAACTTGATTAAATCCTCCTATCATGTACAGATGCTTTTTCTTAAACGCTTTATACCAATAATCACTCAGCTTTCGTGCAATTATTCTTCGTCATCTCGAAATAATTCATATAAAAACTTTTCCCGTCTTGTCAAAAAGTTTAATGTTAAACGATAATGCTCCGTTTCTTCATAGCAAATTTCTTGAATCGGTGATTCGTCAAAATTATAAATTTGCGCATCTGGATAACCAAGGAGAATAGGTGAATGGGTTGCAATAATAAACTGGGCATGATCTTTAGTTACTAATTCGTGAATGACTCTTAAAAAAGTTAATTGTCGAGCAGGAGATAATGCTGCTTCTGGTTCATCCAACAAATATATCCCTTCCTCTCCAAAGCGGTTCGTAAACAAAGACAAAAAAGACTCGCCATGGGATTGCTGATGTAATGACTTCCCTCCATAGCCTTGATATTGAAATAGAGGATCTTCCTCCGCCAACTGATCGAGATAGGAAGCAAAATGATAAAAGCTCTCTGCTCTTAAAAAAAAGCCTCTATTGATCTTCGGAAACCAGGAGAGTCGGATATAGTCACCTAAATCAGATGTAGACGCCTCAACAGAATATTGATTATTCCTACCTCCGCCAGCACTGTTGAAACCACATTGATAAGAAATGGCCTCAAGTAAGGTCGACTTCCCTGAACCGTTTTCCCCAACAAAAAATGTCACAGGATTGTTGAACTCTATTAAATCCGTATTTTTTAAGCTCGGAATCGAGAACGGATAGCTATTTAGATTTTCAATTCTTTCCCTCATCATTTTTACGCTTCTTAAGTACAAAATAACCCCTCCTATATTCTTGCAGTAGCTCCTCTCAAGTCATTTTATCAATTGTTGATACTCCTTACCTTTCCAACATATCATGATTATCTAATTCAATAAATCTTAAAATATACTTTTTCCTTGGCACTCCCCATTCATTTACTTACTCTCTTATCATGGTCGCCAATGAATTTTTTAATTAACAGAGCACTATCTTTTATAGTATTCCAATTAGGTCAGAGCAAACGGCTTTGTTCATCGCTCCCCAATCTTTTATCCTGATGCTTCTTTCTCCAATTTCCTTTTTGAATCCTGGATTTGCTAAGAAAAGTTTGCTACATGAATTTCTGAGAAAGCAGAATTTAAACTGCTTTCCTAAAAAACGACTGCCATTTCAGCAGTCGCTTCAACTCGTTTTCTCAAGTTTACAAATCGGAAGATAAATAGTAAGAACAAACCAATTATCTTGCAGCCGAGCTTCCATCTTTCCATTCATTTTTTCAACTAACTTTTTTGAGAGGTATAAGCCTAACCCGCTTGCTTCCGTATTTGTTCTACTGGTATCCTCCGTATAAAAACGCATAAATACTTTCTCTACAGCCATTTTATTATCTCGTTTAATATCATTTTTGATGCTGAAAACGAGGTAATCTTTTGCATTCTCGTAGCGAATAATCGCCTTGCTTTTCGCATAACGAAGAATATTCTGAGCGATATTTTGGAACACACGAGTGAGCATTAATTGATCGCCGATAATTTTTCTATCATCCGTTTGTTCGGGAAATTGGAGTGCAATTTTCCTTTTCTCTAATTGTTCATAAAAAGTCAAAAAGATTTCTTCCACTAACTTAAACAGTGAAATCGGCGATAGTACCATTTCTTTTTGACTCGTTTCAATACGAGCTAAATCATAGAAGTGCTCAGTCATTTCCAACAGTCGTTTTACTGAATGATCAATAACTGCTAAGTAATGCTCCTTCTTTGTTTCATCATTGGTTGCATGTAAAAGTTGCACATATCCGTTAATAGATGTGAGGGGTGTCCGCAAATCATGAGATAGTCCAGTAATCGATAGCTTTACGTTTTCTTCCATTTTTTTCACCTGACGATTTTTCTCTTCAAATGCATCGATCATTTGATTTAATTCGTCGATTAATTCCAACAAAGTCTTTTCACGGAAATTTACAGACAGTCTACCGCCAAAGCTAGCTCGAGTTGGGATATTTTTAATTTCTTGATTCAATCTTTTTATCTCTCTTTTAAAAAAATAAATATAAAAAAGAAGCGCCAATGTTAGGAAAACAAATATCCATCCCCACACTTCAATCACGCTCCTTTTTAATCAAATTTGAAGCCAATACCCCATACTGTCTTAATATAGTTTGTCTCTTCATGATTTAATTTACTTCGTAGATTACTGATATGCATGTTAATCGTTTTATCACTGTCAAAATAGGGCTCATTCCAGACACTTTCATAAATATTAGCGCGGCTGAACACTTTTTGTGGATTCTCTAGAAAAAGAAGAAGAATGGCGTACTCTCGTCCAGTTAAACGTATCAGTTGAGCATCAACTTTCACATCCCGAGTTTCCAAATTGACGCTTATATTTTTGTAATGAATTTCTTTCTGATTGTTTACTGGTGCCTTTATTGCATGGCGTAATTGGATGTTAATTCGGGCAAGGAGCTCCTTCACATCAAACGGTTTCGTCAAGTAATCATCTGCCCCATTGGTCAAAAGCTCTAATTTCGAATCTTGATCCGTTTTAGCGGAAATGACAATCACTGGTACTCCTGAGTTATGCCGAACTTCTTGAAGAAATTCTTCCCCATCCATCCCCGGTAACATCAAATCTAAGAGAACTAAATCAACTTGACTTTGTTCGAAGAGTAGTTTTCCTTCTGTCCCTGAGTATGCACTTAGTGTGTTGAAACCATCCAATTCTAACGTTTCTTTCAATAGGGAATGAATCGCCATATCGTCTTCAATAATTAATATTGTTATCAACTTTCACCGACCTACTTTATATCTGCTCGTTTAAAAACCAAAATTCCTATAATTGATGATAACACGATTGTGATGAAACTAACCAATATCATGTCAGAGTACTTCGCCACATCTATTGGACTTGCGAAATCGGAATAGAACAAAAATGATTCTGTAAACCAGAAGGTCACATGTTTAAAATGTTCGGTTTCTAGAAAAATTCCTGCACCAAAGCCTGTTCCAATCGTATAAAGAAAACTCCAAACAAGAGAAATGGCACTGTTTTTTGTTATAAAACTAATCATCACATAGATCGATACATTAGCCAGAATCAATAGATAAAGCGTCATAAAAGTTTTAAGGGCATACCAGCCATAATTATTTATTTCGGACACTTCACCAAAGCCTAAAACGATTGAAAAACAAATCATCCCCAGTGCTGTCAAAACGACTACACCAACAAATGCAAGGAGTGAAACCATCAGTAATTTTGACAAATAATAATGAATGCGACTTCGCCCTAAAGACAACGCATTGCGAATAGTCCCATTTTGAAATTCTTCACCTATGAAAAATCCAATAAATGCACACATCGTGAGTAAAACAGTCAAGCCATTTTTCTCCATCATGAGAATCCCTGTTGCCCCGTTAATGACCGTATCTTTTGCCTGAATAAGCTCGGTTCCATAACCCACCATCATTTTACTATTCACCGCTTGGATGATAGGAAGTATGGATAAAATACTTAGAACAATCAATAACTTTTTGCTTCGAATTAATTTGATTCTCTCAGCCGTTAAGAGATTAAGCATGATGGTTTCCCCCTGTTAACTGTAAAAAGTAATCTTCAAGTTTCTGTCTAGTTGTCCCGATTCGAGAAACAGTAACATTAGCATGAACTAATGAACGATTGATTGTCGCTACATCATTTAAGCGTTCATAAATGTTTATTCCCGTTCCGTTAATGACTTCATAATCACCAATCCCCAATTCATCTAGTACGACAACAGCCTTTTGAACGTCTTTAGTCTCTAATTCAATATATTGGCGCGTTTCATTTGCAAGCTCTTCTCTTGAAAGCTCTTTGATAAGTTTTCCATCATGTAAAATGCCGTAATGGGTAGCGATTTGTGATAGCTCATCAAGTAAATGACTTGAAAGTAAAACAGTGATCCCCCGTTCAGATACCAATCGATGAATAATTTCACGCATTTCAACAATTCCTGAAGGATCAAGCCCGTTCGTTGGCTCGTCTAAAATTAAAAATTCTGGATGTGTAATAAGCGTTGAAGCGATTGCTAAGCGTTGGCGCATTCCTAATGAAAAATTCTTCGCTTTCTTTTTCCCGGTATGCTCCAGGCTCATTAAACGAAGCAAATCATCAATCTCCCGTTCGCTTACCCCACCGTTTGCCGCTTGGACTCTAAGATTATCTCGAGCTGTTAATTCTGGGTAAAGGGCTGGCGTTTCGATCGACTGCCCCATTTTCCTTCGTGCCTGCTGCAACCCCTTCATACCTGTTTTCTCAAACAATTCGATATCACCCTCATCGATTGTAATTAATCCCATAACAGTGCGCATGAAAGTCGATTTTCCTGCACCATTCTCACCGATCAGGCCGTAAATCATTCCTCGCTTTATTTTGATTGACACTTTATCGAGTACCTTGTGTTTCCCATATTTTTTTGAAACATTGGTTGCTTTAAGAATTATTTCACTCATAATGTTCTTCCTTTCGAACTTGATAAACTTAGGATAAACAATACATATAAAAATTTTGACTAGAAAAAGATAAAAAAAGGATAAAGAAATTCAAAAAGGCGGAATCCAATTTGAAATATTGGTTCCGCCTCTTAAAATGCATTTTCTCCTAGCCCCGAATAAACCCACCTTCAGAATGAATCACCTGACCAGTGATCCATTGTGCATCATCACTCGCGAGAAAGGCAATGATTCTCGCAACATCTTCTGGTTGGCCAATTCGACCCATCGGAAATTTTGGTAATAAATATTCTCTAATTTCATCGTTCATCCATGTTGAATCTGTCGGTCCTGGATTTACTGAATTCACCGTTATTCCTATTGGCGCAAGCTCTTGAGATAATGAGCGAGAAAAAGCAGAAATAGCACCTTTTGTTGCTACATAAGCTAACTCTCCTGGCATTGGTCCTAAATCTTGTCCTGAAGTCAAATTAATAATTCTGCCTTTATGTAAGTTTGATTTTTCAAAACGACGGGCGAATTCTACGCAAAGAAGAAAAGTAGTTCTCATATTAACAGCATAATGTTTATCTAGTGTACTAGCATCCAAAACCAAAAATCCATCATTCTTTGAATGAGCGGCATTATTGACAAGGATAGATGGGGTACCAAGTTTATTTTCCACAGCATGAAGGATTTTTACTGCCGCATTAACTTCTGATAAATCGATGTTCAGATTCTCACAACGGACACCCATATTGACCATTTCCTGTTGAAGCTCTTCAATCCAAGCCTGTTCCGATTTCCAATGGGTAAAGAAGATATCCACCCCTTGTGAAGCGAGTTTTCGGCATATTGCCGTTCCTATATCTCTTGAACTACTAGCTCCAGTCACAATCGCAACTTTGTTTTTCAATTCCATTATCCAAGGCCTCCAAATTTGTGATCCCACAGTGTGGACAATCTTTTACCTTTTTCCCGTGCAAAATAGATACATTCTTTCTGCTTGTTTTCCATCTTTCACCAATCCAAGGAGTTTACAAGTTTCGATCGTAAATTCAGGGTAAGAAGTTCCTTTTGCCGTTATGTATCCTGCTCCGACTTCCACATCCGCCCCCGTATAAGTGGATTGGGAAAATATATTTTGATAATATTTAAATGTCCCTTCCATGCAAGTGAATTTTTTCTCAGCAATTATTCCCGCTTTTGCAAGTAACACTGCTGATGCATAAATTGATGCAATTGGAACTTCTAAACGATAAGCTCTCTTCAGGGCGTTCTCGACCATTTCTTCATCTATTACTTTTTCAATCCCATCCCCACCAGAGATCAGAATTAAGTCAATTTCTTCTAAGTTCACTTCATTTAGAGAAATATCGGCATTTATGTTTAAGCCACCAAGACTTTCAACAGAGTTCCCGTCAATCGTTGCAGTTGTAATCTCTGCATTCCCTTACTTTTTTAGAAAAAATAATGTATGGGCAATCTCAAAATCTGCATATTGTGGATAAGCAAAAAATAATACTTTAATCATCTTTCCCCCTCCGGCCATCTATTTTTTAAACGCCAGCCCTTCTTCCTCTAACGAAGCTCTCAGCATCGGTAAAGAAGCAGGACCTATTCCATGGAGTTTTAGAATTTCTTTTTCGCTGTAATTCGAAAGCTCTTGTAAAGTCTCAATCCCTTCGTGAATCAAGGCATTTCTTGCAGGTGAGCTAAGTTTCGATAGGAATCCACTCTCAGGCTTATTCTCCTTATTGCAAATCGGACAGCTTTGACAATTACTACTTTTGTAATACTCATGACCTTTTTCACAAACCCTAAGCCTTTTTCTCGTTTCCATTAAAACACCTCCAAATCAATTACTCTAAATATAATTCACTCGCTCAACCAAAAAGCACTTACTCCAGTATATCTAAAAGTAATTTCTAATATCTATTGGTAATTCTTCTACTGCAAGAATTTTTAATCTAGGTGTCCCTGAGGAAGTCACAATGACATATGTTTTTTCATCATACTCAATTAGCGTTAACTGACTTATACGGTTCGCAGACGTATCCACTCTGTTTATGTAATCAAAATCTTCCTTTTTAAAATTCTCACCGTTACCTTCTAATATTAAATCCCTGCACCTCTTCAAAATCATTTGCAAAGGAGAGCTCTTGGTATATTTCAATCGAATTTTTTGATTTAAGAAAGTAAAGATAATCGTTCAAGCAACACAGAAGTATAAAAAGTACAATTATCAATAGTACTCCAGTTGTAATGCTTTTCTTTTTTATAAATTCCACATGATCGGTTCCTCTTCCAAGCACTACTAATTCCCATAAACTACTTAAATTAATTGGATAGCACGATTGCTCTAATTGTAACAAAAAACAAAAACCACTGATAATTTGCCAATATTACAGAAATTAACAAAACAAAAAATAGCATACCAACCATCCTAGAGAAAAATTGGTATGCTACCTAGCAATTTAATATAGCTTTCTTATTCGTACGTAATTTTGTTCACCGTCTCCGCATCGAGGCGTTTAATCACTTCTGCAATTAGTTTAACAGCATTATCATAATCATCCCGGTGTAACATTGCTGCGTGTGAATGAATGTATCTTGTTGCAACTGAAATTGCTAAAGATGGGACACCTTCATGTGATAAATGAATAGAACCAGCATCTGTTCCGCCGCCTGCTACGAGATCAAACTGATAAGGAATGTTTAATTCATCGGCTACTCCTGTAACGAAATCACGAAGACCTTTATGGGAAACCATCGAAGCATCATATAAAAGAATTTGAGGGCCTTTCCCCATCTTACTCATTGCTTCCTTCTCACTTATTCCTGGAGTATCTCCAGCAATCCCGACATCTACCGCAAAGCCGATATCAGGCTTGATCTTATATGAAGCTGTTTTTGCTCCTCTTAAGCCAACCTCTTCTTGAACATTTCCAACTCCATAAACGATGTTTTCGTGGTTTTCACCTTTTAGTTGCTTTAAGACGTCAATTGCAATTGCACAGCCGATACGGTTATCCCATGCTTTTGCAAGAAGCATCTTCTCATTGTTCATAACGGTAAATTCGAAATACGGTACGACCATATCTCCTGGCTTTACGCCCCATTCTTGAGCCTCTTCACGGCTTGATGCACCAATATCAATAAACATATCTTTAATCTCAACCGGCTTCTTACGTGCTTCTGGAGATAAAATATGTGGTGGCTTCGAACCGATTACCCCTGTCACGCCTCCTTTGTTGGTCACAACAGTCACACGTTGGGCGAGCATCACTTGTGACCACCAACCACCAACTGTTTGGAAGCGTAAAAACCCTTTATCATCAATTTGCGTTACCATAAAACCGACTTCATCTAAATGACCTGCTACAACTATTTTAGGTCCGCCTTCTTTTCCGACCTTTTTCGCAATTAGGCTCCCTAAGCCATCAGTGGTCACTTCATCTGAAAATGGTGCAATATACTTTTTCATGACTTCTCTTGGTTCTCTCTCATTACCGGGAATTCCCTTTGCATCTGTTAATTCCTTAAGCATCAATAAGGTTTCATCTAATTTAGTCATTATTTCGACTCCCTTAATATGTAGAATATGGATTCATTATAACGAAAATTCTTGCAAATGTACAAATTAATAACCTTCCTGTTGCCTCTTATAATTTACTTCATTTTTTGCGATATATGCTTCCTTTATTTCGGTATCGCTAAACCCAAGTAATGATGCTAATAATAAGTAATGTTCAAACATCTTTTCGTAGCTACTGCGCGATTTTACAGCGCGAAACGTATGGACAGATTCATATACTTTTAAAAATTGCTCAGTTAGGCTAAGTTCATTTTGCTCCTGTGCGGATATGGTTTCGATGCCCGCAAAGCCACATTCAATCCCTAATGAGACCATAAAATGTATTCCATCGACAAATTCCTCAAGAATGACACTTCGAGGAGACGGGTCTTTCAAGCTCCAAAATTTGAAACAGCGAGTCTCATTGGCAAGTTCACCTAATTCTACTAACAATGCCAGCGTTTTTCGGTCAAATAAATCTTCATCTTCCAACTGGTGCTGCTGTTCAATATGCTGATCTAATTCTTTTTGCATTAAAAAAATTTCTTTTAACTCCATCTATGTCCCCCACTATCTAATATTTACAGTTTGGTGATGATGAGACTTTTGCTCATTATCGTTCTGCTATGATGAAATGAGAAAACCATCTCTCATTTCTACAATCAGAGCACTCCATTCAGTTTGTTGAAAGCATATGCTCCTTACAAACTGGGAGTAATCTTCTATTTTCATCATAACGAAAACTGGGAAGAAATGAAATATCACATTTTTTTTGAAAATATATTTAAAAACATGAAACCTTTTCTTTTCTCATTCGTATATAAGGCAAAATGACTGGAGGACGACGCTATGTGGATGATACGTTTTCTATTATTTGCCCTCATAATCTTTTTAATATATAGCTTAATTAAATATTTGCTTAATCCAAAACGAAAACTAGAACTCGCTCACGAACAGAAACGTTTCTATTTCCTTGATAATAAAAATAATGTGCGAAAAAACTTTCTTATTACGTATAAAGGGGTTCTGTTTGAAGGTGAAAAATATTTAGGCACTACAGAAAATGCCTTTGAGGTTGTGAATGTATTTATATGGCCTCATCGCATTGCTTCTTTAAATGGCCTTGTTCGAGAAGATTTTGAGTTTATTGAAAGAAAAGTTCAAGAAAGCTATCCTAATGCAAGCATCGATTGGAAGAGCCCGATTCATGAATTTATGAAAAAGAACGGTCATTCTAAATCACCTTTTAGGGATGAATAACACCTGACATCCAAACGGTAGGCAAGCTCGAAATTTTCGAGCTTGCCTACCGTTTTTTCCATGAGAAATTTCACCCTTTCCCCTCATAGAAGGGAAAGCTTTATGTTATTATATACACGCTCGAAAATCATTATCTCCTCTGACCAATTTTCAAGACCTATTTTTTAAGCTGTCGCTTTAAAAAAATCACTCCACTTAATGACAGTCAATTTCTCCCTCAAAATATAGACAAGAATAGAAAGAGAAAATAAAATAACCAGAATCATTGTCGGTGTAAAACGGCTGATAAATTCACCAAAGACGGTGTAAAAGAAGGCAAGAGGAAGATTGGTCAAAAAAGAAGCTTTCATATAATCCTTAAAACCTCGATATCGTTCTAAGAGGCAAAAACTTAACAGATGATAATGAATAAATGGAATCAAGCGCAAAATCGCCACTTGGCCAGTCGTTAAATTCCGATATTCACCAAACCACTTTTTCTTAATATTACTTAGTTTTCCATGGGTCTTCGGCATTCGCTGTATCAATACAAAAAAGAGAAAGCTGCTTAATAACAAACCGATCACAGAGTAAAAGGTGCCAGCAACAGTTCCAAATAATACTCCTCCAGCAATACAGATAACCACAACTGGTATAAATAGAAACTGCCTCAGAAAATGTAATAGAATAAATGCTATCGGTGCTAAAAACCCGCTTGTTTGTGCGATGACCAAAAGCATTGCTACCTGTTCTTCCATGCTACCACCTTCTTTTTATGTTATATCCAGATGCCAAGGGGTTATTTAAAAAAACAGATTTAAAATAGATGGGTTATTAAAGCTTATCGCCTTATTTTAGCTTTTATGACAAAAACATTGGGTGGGCATCATTCAAAAAGAAAATGTCCGAGCATCCCTATTTGTAGCAATGACAATGCCGGAAACCCCCATTTAAACGCGATGTGCTTTGTTTTATGACGAAACCAGTTCATTCCTATATTATGATAAGTGGGATTATTGTACATTCATACTCTAACTCGATTATTATTGGCTTTTTAGTAAAATTAGATCAATTTTACTTTTGGACAAAAAAACTATTATTATTTTCTACTATGATAAAATAATTGGATTAATATTGGTAAAATGGTTCAATATCGTGTTCTTTTTCACATGAAAAAATTGGACAATTTTCACCCATGTAAATCTACATTAATAATATGACCTTAATTCTTTCCTTTTTGCTACTCGCCCCATAAAATCGAATCTTATTCAAATTTCGGTTATAATTATTTGTGGTTGATAAAATGTAACTCCTTTACATAATTCAAATAATTGAGATTTAAAGGAATAAGATGGAGGTTAATTTGAAATTGATTTTTCTTGTATTTGTATACTTATTTTTCTTTAATACTGTTGGTATGGTATTGATGTACCTAGATAAAAAAAAGGCTATCAAAGGGGAGTGGAGAATTAAAGAAAAAACATTATTTAAAATTGCGTTGTTGGGTGGCTCTGTTGGAATTTTGCTAGGCGGCCAGCAATTTCGGCATAAAACCCACCATAATTCATTCAAATATGGAATTCCGGTTATCATTACATTCCAAATCGCATTGATCATCTTTGCCATTTATTTCTTTCAAAATAACCCCATTTGATGAAAGGACATAAAATGCAATTCACCAATAATCCCCAAAACTAAATAATGGTTTTATCATAAAAAGGGATAACGTTCTGCTATCCCTTTTACATATGATTCTATTCTTTTACTTTTAGCAATCGTAAACTGTTTAATGTTACAAGTAACGTTGCTCCCATATCAGCAAATATCGCTATCCATAGTGTTAACCAACCGGGCATGACTAACAGTAATGCCACTAATTTAATCGCTAAAGAGAAGGTAATGTTTTGCTTGATGATTGTTAAAGCCTTACGGCTTAATTTTATTGTATATGGTAACCTACTCAAATCATCAGACATTAATGCGATGTCAGCCGTTTCTAAAGCTGTATCAGTTCCAGCACCACCCATCGCTACACCAACGGTAGATGCTGCAAGTGCTGGAGCATCGTTCACGCCATCTCCGACCATTCCCACACTTTGATGTTTTTCTCGAAGTTCTTTAATGAAATTCAACTTATCCTCTGGAAGTAAATCAGCTTTAATATCAGAAACACCAATTTGTTTTCCAATTGCACTTGCAGTTCTTTGATTATCACCTGTAAGCATTACTGTTTCAATTCCAATATTATTCAATTTACCGATGACTTCTTTTGATGTTTCCCTAATTTCATCAGCTACAGCAATTAACGAAAGAATCTCTTTTTTCGTTCCTAGCACCATCACGGTTTTTCCTTGGGTCTGCATTTCTGTAATCTTTTGTTTTCTATCACTTTCAATGCTTCCATGCAATTCTTCAAAAAGTGCTGGGCTTCCGACATAATACTTTTCGTTATTTACTTTGGCTTTTACACCTTTACCCGTAATGGATTGGAAGTCTTCAATCATTACATCATTAAAGTCTGATCCATTTTCTTCTGCTTTTCTCATAATTGCTGAAGCAAGTGGATGCTGCGATCCTTTTTCAATGGCTGCTGTTATGGTCATTAATTCATTTTCATTTCCACCATATGTCACAATGTCTGTTACAGCAGGAATCCCTTTTGTTAATGTTCCTGTTTTATCAAAGGCAATCGCTTTTAAGTGTCCTGCTTCTTCTAAATGGATACCACCTTTAATTAAAACACCATTTTTCGCTGCATTTCCTATTGCTGTAACAACAGCAACTGGAGTTGAGACTACTAAGGCACAAGGACAACCAACCACTAACACAGCTAATCCTTGATAAATCCATTGGCTCCAGTCTCCCCCAAATAATGGTGGAACTACCGCAATTAAAAGAGCTAGTATCACAATCGCTGGTGTATAGTATTTTGCAAATTTATCGACAAACGCTTGAGAAGGGGCCCGTTCTGCTTGGGCTTCTTCTACCAAGTGAATGATTTTTGAAAGAGTAGTATCTTCAACTCGTTTTGTTACTTTAACCTCAAGTAACCCTTCTTCATTCAGGGTTCCTGCAAATACTTCATCATGTGTGGTTTTCGTTACTGGAACACTTTCACCTGTAATCGCAGCCTGATTTAATGTCGATGTACCTTTAACCACTACTCCATCCATTGCTAACTTTTGACCGGGCTTAACAATCATGATGTCTCCAACTTGAATATCATCAACATGAATCATCATTTCTTCATTGCCACGTCGAATTAACGCTTCTTTTGGGGCAATATCCATTAAAGATTCAATAGATTGACGTGCTTTATCCATTGAATAACGCTCTAATGCTTCACTAATCGCAAATAGGATAACAACGGTTGCCCCTTCACCCCATTCACCAATGATTGCAGCTCCTATAATGGCAATAGTCAT
This sequence comes from Bacillus methanolicus, assembly GCF_008764295.1. Taxonomy (GTDB): domain Bacteria; phylum Bacillota; class Bacilli; order Bacillales; family Cytobacillaceae; genus Robertmurraya; species Robertmurraya methanolica_A. The sequence continues at coordinate 160,108 of NZ_VTQX01000002.1, forward strand.
AAGCGTATTCATATCGAAATTTAATCTGCTTAGATTTTTGAGACCTTTAATGAATAACGAATATCCACCGATTAAAATGGACCCTGCATATCCAATTGTCGGTAGAACATGCTCCTCACCATACTGCTCTCCTAAGAACCAACTAACCACAAGTAAAAGAGCTGATATATATACCTTAATGTTTTCTTTCTGCTTCCAAAAAGGTTCTCGCTCTACCCTTTGTTCTTTTTCATCTCGAATTTTTAAATTTTCAAATGCTCCTGCTTTTTCTAATTCTTCAATTGTTGTCGTCCCTTTAACATAAACTTTAGATGCTCCGAAGTTTACTTTCGCATCCTGAACACCGGGAAGTTCTTTAACATTATTTTCAAAAATGGCTGCACAGTTAGTACAAGTAAATCCTTGAACACGATAGGCTTTCATTTCTTCTTCATATAGTTTTGCTTTCTCACTAGACATTGCTCTTCACCTCTTTCTTATGTGCTAATGCAATCATCATAATTTGTCTGATATGCTCATCATCTAATGAATAAAATGCCAGTTTGCCTTCTTTTCTAAATTTCACAACCCCCTGTTTATGAAGGGAGCGTAAATGATGAGAAGCATTTGCAACTGTAACACCTACTATATTTGCGATGTCACACACACACAGTTCTTCATCTTGACACAAAGCATAGGTAATTTTTGCTCTATTTTCATCAGCAATAGCTTTTAACATTTGGGCAACACTAACAATGTCAATTGCTTGTAAATCCCCTTGTATTCGATTGACTTTTTCTTCATCATAACAATAAATCTCACAGGTATCTTTTTTATTCATTTTCTCACTCCATTCTCATTCAAGTATTCATTTGATTATATTATACTTCATTTAACCAAATACATTCAAGTATATATTTGAATGTTTTTAAAATAAGAATCTGGATAATTCTGACTCCTGATGTTTGTTTTTCTTAATTAACCTTTCTTCGCATAAAATTAAGTCCACGATTTGTTTATGAAAACAAAAGAACAAGCTATAATGAATAGCTTGTTCTTTATAAATTTTTGGATTCAACTATCCTCTAATTCCTTAGATTTTAAATCAACTGAAGGATACAATTTTTTTATTATTCTGATCAGCAACTTCCTTACGCAATTTATTGTTTTCAATTTCTAATTTTTGAATATCCTTTTGTCTATCTTCTATTTGTTGGATAAGACGTTTATTTTCAGCTTCCAACTTTTCTATATATAATTTCATTTCGAAGCTGTCAACTACTTTCTGTCTTAATCCATCTATATACATGGAAAGCTCCCCTTTTTCACTTTTGAGCTTTTTAGTCCTATTTATATTCAAAATGTCGTCTTTTTCAATTTCTTGAATTCGTTTTTCAATATAGAGTTTTAATGTATTTGTATTGAGGTTAATCTGGCTTCTTGGTACTTTTGCCCCCGATGAAACAGAGGAAATAGATAGTTTATTAGACTGCTTTATTTGTTCGTTTAATTGTCTTTGTTTCATACAGAACTTTTGTAGATATTCTTCTAACAAGATCAATTGATCCTGTATTTTTGTGCTACTAATTTCACTTAATTCACCAATACCATATCTTAGAGTGTTTTCATTTACACACTCTTTAAGTTCAATGTCGATGCCCATTTGGTAATCTCCTTGTTAACATTTTCAATATCGGAAATTATGATTTTTAATTGTGGGTAAGAAGATAAAATGAATTCTTTTCCTTTCTCGTTCAAAATAGAAAGAAGTAATTCATGCTCTTGTAAAACCCGGTTTTGATAAAACTTAATTAAAGAAGAAAATTCATTCTCATAATCCCTTTGATACTTTGAGTCCTGTTGAACTAATTCTTTGTTATGTTGAACGATTTTTGACTTATCAATAAATCGTTTATAGGTGAAATCAAACGATTCAATATTAGGTACTTTTGGACTTAGAAAATACCATTTTTCAAAGGTTGCAAGACGATATTGACGCTCACACAACATTCCTAAATGTTTAGTACATACCCCAACAACGCTTTCACGTAAGGGGTTATATTTTAATGTATTGATAATTTCATCAATATCTTTAAAAATATTGAATTTCTTCTTTTTGAGAAATTTATTAATCTCTTCATATGCTTTTATTAATTCTGGTTCTGATAGTTCTTTTTTTATCAAGTGATTTTGATTGTTTAGTTCCAAACCTAAAGAAGTTCCATCATTCGTTGCCCGTTGAAATAGTGTTTCCTTTATAAGTTCATCTCTAAAATAGTGCTTTGTCATTTCTTCAGTCAAATGATTCATATGCTCTCTTATCCATTGCAAACTAACTTTATCTTTTAGAATATTAGCAACGGCTACTCTAAATTGATGTGGATTTAAAGTATAAATAGTATCACCTTTTTTGGGGACATTTGGTAAGGTTTTTGGGATTGTACTCTTTAAATAGCTGTCAATCTTCAGTAAATGAATTTGGGCTTTTTCATATTCAGATATACGATCAAACAATTCATTTTGATTTCTATAAAAAAAGGCATCAAAGAGATAATCAAATGTTGTCCGACCATATATCTTATTAAACTTGTTCAAAAATAGATAATTGGTGCTTCCCTTTTTTCTCCTGTCTTTTGAAAGTTTCACAAGAATCTGATAAGCCTGTACAGTTTCAGGAAAAGCGATTGTTTTAGTCCATTTGCCATTATTTTCAGCAGTTGTTTTAAAAGTAAAAAATTCAAGTATGAATGCTTTTGCTTTTTTGTTTAAGATTGTAATGTCCTTTAATTTACCAGCTTCTAATCTGTGAAGTTCTCCTTTTCTCATTCCTGTGTGGGATAAAATAACAATTAGACACGCCATCATTCGATCTTGTTTTCTAAGGCTTTCATCCTTCATATCTTTTAAGGCACATTTAACAACAAGATTAAAAATTCTTTTTGGGATATTTGGTGTTTTACGAACCTCTTTTTCCGCTTTTCTTTCTGCTATTGGAACAGTAAGTATCTTTTGAAACTCCGATAAATCTATGTCACATCCAGCGAATTGAACTTCCTGCAAAAATCTCCCAACACTTTTAAGGAGCGTTGATAGATAGTTTTTTGTTAAATTACTTTTTTTAAGAGTTTCTACATATTCCTTAATGATCTCTGGTGTTAGGTATCTTAAATCATACATAAATTTTTCTTTTTCCAGATAAAAAATGAATCTTTTTATATCATTGAATCTGCTATAAACTGTACTGTTTCTATTTCGTTTATTAAACAGCTCACGCAGCATAATTTTTTTCAATAATACTCTAAACATTTTTGACTTGATAGGGGAAAAATCAAGTGGGTGTGCCTTTGGGTGTAGTTTATCGGCAATCTCCCATCTATTATCAGAAAACCTCAAATTTGTCCTAATCAAGAGGGGGGGTTCATCAATAAAATCACTTTCTAGGTAATTCTGTTGCCCGGATAAAGTACTTGCATTATCTATATTCCACTCTATTTTCTCAGTGTTCATTTTTCCCCTCCATAATCGAATACATTTTTGCTAAGTAACTTCCATACAACTCCATCAAACCTGAATAAAAGTTCCTCTCAGCCACTGAGGTCGCATTTTCTTTATTTTTTTTATAAACTTTCATTTTCTCTTCAAAATAAGAACTTCGTTCAATAGTTGTTACAAACTTTTTACAAGTCAAACATTTATAAAAACTTTCTTCGTCCAGTCCAACTTTTATACATGATTCACTTGCACAATTACCCGCACCATCTTGAACAGGTGGTAAGTTTTTAACTGATTCAATATCAACAACTTCTCCCTGTAATTCATCATCCAAAATTGAAACTTCATAAAGTGCCTCAACATACCGTTTTGTATTCTCTCTATCACGATAATGTTTAGCTGCAACTCCGGCTGTGTTTCCTGTGATTACGCCAACCTCTAATGTTGAAATAAGACCATCCTCAACCATTTGCCAAGCTCTCTCAATATATGTATCTCGTAAATTATTAGGGCTGTACTGTAATCTAATTTTCTCTTGATCATATAAGTTCTTACAAACTTCTGTAAATAAATGAATAAATCTTCCCTTTATTCTAATCACTTTATTATCAAGATAGTAATGACTACAAATAAAAATATATTTTTTTAAAGGTGAATCTGCTTTTTCATAAATTGCTTGAGTTAGTTTTAAAGCCCTTTCAATTAATCGAATATGTTCTATCATGAAGATCTCTGTCTTATATTTTCTTCCAGAAGTCTTAGAGTAATATTTAATTGTGCCAAATTCCCCACTATCATCAATTGATACAATGCAATCTCTTTCTAATCCCAATATCTCACCGTGACGAAGTTTTGTTTCAATAGATAATTGTAAAACAATTAATAATGTTTCATCTTCTTTAGTCTTTACTCTTCGAGTAAATTCCTTTTGTATTTCGGTAAAGTCTTCTGATGGAATTGGAATTCCACCCTTATTTTCAATTTGAATTGAACTGAATTGGTCAATACTCAACATAGTAATGCTATATTTACGTTGAATATGTTTTAGATAACTGCGTATGATAACAATTCGTGATTTGGTTGTTTTATCGTTGTAATTTTCATTTGATATGAGACTTGCATGATAATAAATTAAAAATCTGTTTGAAAAAGGATTAACCTCACTTGAACCCAATAGTTTGTCGGATACCGTTAATGAAGGTTTTAAGGTTAATACTTTCATTTCATCTTGATAATACATTTCTGCTTGGTTTAAAAAGTCTACTAAGACATAAAAATGGTTGTAAGTACCTCGATATGTCAAATCAGATTTCCATATGTAATCTTTTAAGTCTTCTCTAAATTCGATATTGTGTACCTTCTCAAAGTTCATAAAGGAATTATTAATGTTTCCTATGTGAGTTCCACTTTTATTAAGGTCAGCAACAACAAACCACTTATCGCTTTCAGAATAGTCGCCTATTCCATTGGTGTTTACAACCTCATAGCCCTCTTCAAGACTTTTTTGATATAGGTTGTGTGTGAAAAGATCTCTGTTGAAAAAAAACGAATTGAATAACCTTTCTCCTGTTTCTTCTAAATACATATCATCTATGTATCTATAAAACATTGAGAGAAAAGGGTAGGCTTCACGTCTTCCAAGAGGATTATATTCATCATTCATGCGATTAAAATAGATCAATTGCTCTTTAAACGTTTTCTCGTTAAAATCCTCAAATCTATTAATTTTGTAGCCACTTAAACTATCCTCAAATAATGTAGTCATTACTCTATGTTGGATGGTAAATTTGAAACCGCTTTGTTGATCAAAAATCTCTAAAAAACTTTTCACAATACTAAATAAAAACTTATTATCCGTAGGCATAAAAAAATTGCCGTACATGAACTTATTATGAGCGTAATAACCTATCTGTATAATTTGTCCAACCTTTGAATTAATCGGAAAATTGGTACTGATTCTTTCAATAAAAGGAGTTATATTAAGTTTTTTCTTACTTCTCAATTCAAACTCATATGGCAAGAACAGATTTCTATAATTTACTATAAACAACTTCACTTCGGGATTCTTAATCACATCAAAAGAGATGATATTTTGATATAAATTGCTAATCAGCTCTCTTGATGTTTGGGAGAAATTACCAAGTTTAGAGATTTCATGAAAAATGAAACAATAATTTTCCCAATTAAAATCCTCTTGGCTTCGTATGTATTTTCCGATAATTAACAAAAATTTTTTGATATACAATAATTTCAAGTTTCCTCTTTTTGCTTTGAATTTCCGTTTCATCAGAATGTCGCAAGTATCCTTAGTTTGAAGCCATTCCCAAAGTAAATTTTTTATTTGCAAATCGGATTCAAGAGATGCAATTATTGAGATAATGGTCTCGTTTTCAATGTCAGTATAATAATCATTTGTTTTTGTCTTTATCATAAGTCTCTTTGTACCTTTCGTTGTTTTTCCTCAATAATTCTACTTTATCTTCATCATCAGGATTATAATAGGCTTCACAACTTTTCGGACTGGCATGACGAAGTTCTTTTTGCAGTTCTAAAATTTGCATTCCACTTTTAACTCGTTTCATAGCGAAAGCATGTCGAAAACGATGGCTTAAATTAGTAGATTTAGAACCTTTATCTACATGAATCCCTGCTTCTTTAAAAATCCCCCGAAGAACATACCCCCATCCAGCCTGTGTAATAGGAGTATAGTGTTGGTGATTTAAAAAGATATATTGATTCTCATTGTTTACAAGGTGAGTCGTACTAACCCTGTCTGCTACTGCATTATTTTTTAGGTTTTCCCTTTTAATTGGACTTTTACTTAAAAGAATGTCATCTCTCGATTCGTCTATGTATTCTTGAATCAATTCTGCCATTTCTTCTTCAATTAGAACCGTCTGGTATCCAAGGTGATTACCTTGTTCTCTATACCAAGCATCATTATATTCATCTTTCGATGTAGGAGTTATAACCCCTTTGGCCCTTTGTGTGGGCTTGTCAGACATTCTATCACGGATGATGAGGTTATAATAACCTTCTTTATATGATGGCACTATATCTTCAAATGTTAGCCCTAAAACCTCTCCTATACGCAGCCCATAATTATACATCAAATCAATAATCACTTTTTCACGTATCCCATAGCTTCTTTCAATTACATCCATAATTCTTTCGTATTGATATGGCTTTATGTATTTCGGAACAGATTGTTGCTTAAATACTTTTTTATTTGCCTTGTATCGTTCCTGAGTCCCTTTATGTGCATGTGCAAAGAATCCATTACCTATAGTTGTACCTATTTTTATCGTTTCAAACAAAAATGAATCTGTTATGCCATACATTTTCTCTAAAAAATTTCTATAAACATTTAGATAGTTGTTATATGTCTGATTGTCTCGTCTAACTCGGAGATCAACACTCCATACACTACCCTCTTTTTTCCCCCCTTCTAAAAACAAGCGTAGATCCCTAATATCACCGCTAGTTAAATTTTGCGGATTATCAATATGTACAAGTTCCAAAAAGGAGTAGAACACCTTTAAAGCTGAAAAAGCAGTTTCTCTTTTTTTATATTTGTCATCGCCAATCTTTTCATTCAAATAGATATTGGCATCTTCTATTAAGTTTCCTTTTAAATCTGTAATTATGAAGTAAGTTTTCCTTCTTACGGTTGATAGCTTTATAAAGCCAATCATCCCAAACTTTTGGATAAGCTCATTATTACTGTCGTATCGTTCATAAACTGTTCCTAACGATGTTTGTCTATCCTTAATTACACCCATATAGTTTTACCCCCAAGGTATAAGGTCCTCGGTCTATCGACCTGCGGATACGCCTCCCGCTGTGGGCTACGTCCCCATCCAACTACAAATAGAACCTTTATGTTTTTCTTTATAAATGGATATAGACAATAACCCCACTAATCATAATTATAGAACACCATAAAAAAATATCCTATACTTTCTTGAAATCATGTACAGATACTTGGCTTTTCATAACCTGCCGTCATCCCGAGAGCACCACCTATTAGCGCTACCGTCCATAATGTTTTTTCACTAATACGATATTCATTTTTCTTTGCCCTTTGCTTATCACTATACATGAGATAAAGTCCAATCACATTGATTGCTACTATGTAGATTATCGCTTCTAGCATTCCTTTTCATTCCTTTCTCAAAAGATACATAAAAGCCATCCTCTCACTGGAGAGAATGGCTTTATTGAAATAAGTGAGAGCGACGGATGTCGATTTTCACCTATATTTTATTTGCTTAAGTTTTGCTTTGCAACTGATGCTAATTCAGCAAATGCTTTTTCATCTGAAACAGCTAAATCAGCTAACATTTTACGGTTTACTTCGATACCAGCTTGCTTTAAACCAAACATTAAACGGCTGTAAGAAAGTCCGTTCATGCGAGCTGCAGCATTGATACGAGTAATCCAAAGCTTACGGAAGTCGCGCTTTTTCTGGCGACGATCACGATAAGCGTACATTAATGATTTCATTACTTGTTGGTTAGCAACTTTATATAATGTATGTTTTGAACCGAAATAACCTTTAGCTAATTTTAAAACCTTTTTACGACGTTTGCGAGTAACTGTACCGCCTTTTACACGTGGCATTCTATTTCCCTCCTATATTCCTCAGTTTTACTTAAGGTTGACTAATAAATTACGGATGCGCTTGTAATCGCCAGAAGAAACAAGAGTTCCTTTGCGAAGCTTACGCTTTTGTTTTTGAGATTTGTTAGCAAACATATGACTTCTGTATGCATGAGAACGCTTCAGTTTACCAGATCCTGTTCTCTTGAAACGCTTTGCAGCGCCGCGGTGAGTTTTCATTTTTGGCATTTGGAATTTCCTCCTTATTACTTTTCGTTTTTAGGGGCAAGCATCATAAACATGCTTCTTCCGTCCATCTTTGGATGAGATTCAACAGTTGCAACCTCTTTACAGCTTTCCGCAAAACGGACTAAAACACGTTGACCGATTTCTTTATGAGTAATGGCACGACCTTTAAATCGAATCGATGCTTTTACCTTATCGCCTTTTTCTAAAAATTTAATGGCATTTCGTAGCTTTGTATTAAAGTCATGCTCATCAATTGTTGGGCTTAAACGAACTTCTTTAACATTGATAATCTTTTGGTTCTTACGTGCTTCTTTTTCCTTCTTCTGTTGTTCGAATTTAAACTTACCGTAGTCCATAATACGAGCTACTGGCGGTTTCGCATTCGGTGCAACAAGCACAAGATCCAAGTTCACACGTGCAGCAATTTCAAGTGCTTCGTTCTTTGACTTAATTCCAAGCTGCTCGCCATTTTGATCAATAAGACGAACTTCTCGGGCACGAATACCTTCATTCAATAACATGTCTTTGCTAATAGTTAGACACCTCCAAGAATTTTTACGAACACAACGTTTGGGTCAAGAATTTTCCAACATAAACGATCAATAATTGCACCGATTCCAAATCATCCATGACTCAGGAGTTGAATCGCAGTGTTTACCTTAATTCGCAAATAAAAAAGTGTGGATGCATGAAACACCCACACTTTACGAAAACAAACGTAAACAAATAATTATGTTCGTAAAACCTGCCAACTGCGCTTTTGCGTCAATCAGGTGAGAAGCGGGTGCTTCTTCTTTTCCCTAAACTCGTATTCAGTTACCTAACTATTTTACAATAATCGATGTTACCTGTCAATGTAACACTTCTTGTTTCAAGCAACTATCTAAATTGCAATGACAAAAAATATCTTATCAAAATTTTAAGAGCTTGGCAACAACTTTTTTATTTTGACTGGATGCAATGTTTCGTATTTTTTTAGAATACGAGCTAAGGCCTTCATTTCTTTATTCCATCAACGGAAGGACACAATTAAATCAGCCCCCACACATAAAATAAGCTTATACCCGTGCAACCTCTTTATTTAATGCCGCAAGAAACTCATTAAATGGGACAGTTTCAGACTTTTGCTCTCCATATTTACGGACATTAACAGCCTTCTCCGCCATTTCATTATCTCCTACAACAAGCATGTATGGAATTTTTTGAATTTGCGCCTCACGAATCTTATAACCCATTTTCTCATTACGGTCATCAAGTTCAGCACGGAACCCATCAGCCTTCAGCTGGTCGAGAACTTCTTTAGCATAATCGTAATGGACGTCTGGCGATACTGGGATGACTTGAACTTGTACAGGAGCTAACCAAGTTGGGAACGCGCCTTTATATTCTTCGATTAAGAAAGCGACAAAACGTTCCATTGTTGATACGACTCCACGATGGATAACGACAGGACGATGCTGCTTTCCATCCTCCCCAACATAAGTTAAATCAAAACGTTCAGGTAATAAGAAGTCTAACTGAACAGTTGAAAGAGTTTCGTCTTTTCCAAGTGCTGTCTTAACTTGAACGTCGAGCTTCGGTCCGTAAAAAGCCGCTTCTCCTTCAGCTTCAAAGTAATCTAGCCCTAAATCATCCATTGCTTCTTTTAACATCGATTGAGCCTTTTCCCACATTTCATCATCGTCAAAGTACTTCTCAGTATCGGCTGGGTCACGATACGATAATCGGAATGTATAGTCATTAATGTCAAAGTCTTTGTATACTTCTAAAATTAAATTTACAACACGCTTAAACTCGTCTTTAATTTGGTCAGGACGAACGAATACATGAGCATCATTTAACGTCATGCCACGGACACGCTGTAATCCTGATAGAGCACCAGACATTTCATAACGGTGCATCGTCCCAAGCTCAGCAATGCGGATTGGCAGCTCGCGGTAGCTATGAATTCCTTGTTTATATACCATCATATGGTGTGGACAGTTCATCGGGCGCAAAACGAGCTGCTCGTTATCCATCTCCATCGGTGGGAACATATCCTCCTGATAGTGCGCCCAGTGGCCAGAAGTTTTATAAAGCTCAACACTGCCCATAATCGGCGTGTACACATGGTCATAGCCAAGGCGTACTTCTTTATCGACAATATAGCGCTCAATTGTGCGACGAATGGTTGCCCCTTTTGGAAGCCACAACGGCAGCCCTTGACCGACTAATTGAGAGCTGGTAAACAGGTTAAGCTCTTTTCCAATTTTACGGTGATCACGCTCTTTTGCTTCTTCAAGCAGACGTAAATGCTCGTCCAAATCTTCCTTTTTGAAGAAGGCTGTACCATAAATTCTTTGCAGCATTTTATTATTACTATCTCCACGCCAATAGGCACCAGCAATGCTTAATAGCTTAAATTCTTTAATTTTCCCTGTTGAAGGAACATGTACACCACGACATAGGTCAAAGAAATCACCTTGTTCGTAGATTGTTACCTTCTCATCAGCAGGAATAGCGTCGATTAATTCTAGTTTATATTCATCACCAATTTCCTTATAAAGCTGAATCGCCTCATCACGACTGACTTCCTTACGAACTACTTCAATGTTTTCGTTAATGATCTTCTTCATTTCTTTTTCAATAAGTGGGAGATCTTCCGGTGTGATGGATTGATCTAGATCAATGTCATAGTAAAAACCACCTTCTATAACTGGGCCAACTCCAAGCTTGACATCTTTATATAAACGCTTGATTGCTTGGGCCATTAAATGGGCAGTACTATGGCGCAGCACTTCTAAAGCCTCTTCACTTCCAACTGTCACGATTTCAATCGCACCATCTTCTTCAATTGGCCGACGAAGATCATACATCGCTCCATTTAGTTTTCCAGCAATAGCTTTCTTTTTTAATCCAGGGCTAATCGACGCAGCCACATCTTCAGTTGTTGTTCCAAATGGAAACTCCTTTACAGCACCATCTGGAAACGATAATTTAATCACATCTGACATTTTCTTTTCCTCCCTTGAAATAAAAGGCTTTTTCGCAAACCACCAGTTCCTTTCGATAATCATTTCATTATCTCCATGAAAAAACTGCGAAAAATGCCAAACTTAACTAATTCATAAAGTACATATCGGTTTTGACAAAACCCTCTGGAACATAAAAAAACCCGTCCCTCAAATAGGGACGAGTTATCATCATTAACACGTGGTTCCACCCAAATTCTCATTTTTCCAGAACAGCAAAAAATGACTTTAGCAACAAAATAACGGTTTTGACCGTCAACCAATACTAATAGCTTAGCTATATTCATGGTTGAAGTTCAGAGGTGGTAAGCATTCGATTCGTATTAGGAAGATTCCAGCCTAGTCTTCCCTCTCTATTAACCGGTTAAAGAATACCCATGTCCTCATCGTAACTTTTACTACATTCAATTGTACATGAATCATTATGTAGGTAATTATAGTAGTTTAGTTTAGGAAAATCAAGTTTTGTCGAAAAAATTATCCCTCAAAAAAGTTATTTTTAAACTGCTGAAAATCGTCCACTGCTCTCAAGCGAACACGTTCTTCAAATATATTTTGTATCGTCCGGACAAGAGGCTCCTCCTCATCATCTGTATACACATAAATTTTCGATGGGGATATGGAAAGAAGCGGTGCAATGGTGACTGAATCAATATAAACCGGATGATTTGAAATCAGCTTTCGGTCGATCATGCGAATGAGTTCAGCTCTCTTAATTTCAGAAAAATACTGGTCATAGAACGTGACCCCATCACCAACATATAAATGAAGCTGTTCTATTTTTGGTGCTCTCTCTGATATAAATTGGCGTAATGTTTGAATGAACATCTGATATTCTTGCTCCATTTTATATTCATCAATTGAGATTTCAACATATTTTTCTAATTGTTCCATATATGGGCGCATTCTAAAGCGAACAAAGGAATCAAACGAAAAGGAATGCTGCTCATCAAATATTTGCGAAACCGCCTTTTCCATTTGTTGGTTCATATTTATATCATGAATTAACGACTCTAAATCTTCCCGTTCACCTTCAACAATGGAGTAAATAATATCCAAAATTTGCTGGATCTCATCTTCATCTTCGTAATAAAATTTTTCCTTTAAGATCATCCTAAACCAATCATGAAGCTTAATTTTTATAATAAATTGGAGGAATGCCGCTTTACTTGCGTCTACTAATTCCTTTATGTCCTTGTCGATTTTCACCTTCGCTTTATTATCATCTTCATTTTGAAGAGTTATTTTTTCGTTTAAAGAATTCGTTTGTACTTGATGTTGTATGTAATTGTGAAACTGGCTAGCATCCTCTTTATTTTGAAATGTAATTTCAGCCAACCAAATCCCCCCTTTAACAATCTCCTCTTGAACTATTCCGCCCTGAACTAGTCCAATCTCTGTAACATGTATATGGGGATTTACACAAAAATAGAAGTAATCGAATTAATTCTCTTTAAACGAAAAAGAGGCTGGTACAAAAGTCTTTTTACAATCGACTTTTGTATCAGCTTCTCCTAAATTATTCTACCTTCTCCGGTTAGGTCCATCCACTAATACCGGGTCAGTTAAAAAGCGAATCCGTTCTAAAATACGGCGAGCTTTCATTTTTTCTTCCTCACCACGCTGGCTGTATGTGAGGTGGTGTTCAAGTCCATCATAATCAAAATTTGTGCTAAAAAAAGTTGGCAAGTACTCTTGCATTCTAAATTGCAATATAGGCCCTAATACTTCATCACGAGTCCAACTTGACATCGTTTCGGCTCCAATATCATCAATCATTAAAACCGGCTGCCTTTTAATTGTTTCAATTTTTTCGTTTAATGTGGAATCACCAATCGAATTTTTCAATTCTCTCAATAATTCTGGAAAATACACAATCATTGACGACACATTTTTCTTAGCAAGCTCGTTAGCAATGGCTCCTAATAAAAAGGATTTCCCTACCCCAAATTTCCCGTAAAAATAGAGGCCCCTTTGTTTTCCATTCGGATCATAATTTTCAACAAATTGTTCTGCTCGCTCGACGGCTTCTATGCGGCTACCATCAAGCAAATCAATATCGGCAAAAGAAGCACGAATAATATCCTTTGGAACATGCATGCTTCGAATTAGCTTTTCACTTTTTCGTTTCTCATCGTCCATAATCTTTCTCGGACAGCGATCATAATAAATATCAATCGCCCCTCTTCCAATCACAAGCTGAGGATGATAGCCCTTCAACAGGTTTTGGCATTCCCCAAGGCTCGGGCAATCTTGGCAATGCTTACTCTGCTGTGCGTAATCGTAAAGCGTCATCAAACTCCTTTCGATCATCTCCTGTGTCAGCTCTTCTTCATGACGAACAAGAAATTCGCGAACATAAGGATCGTGGAGGATTTCCTGTCTCATTTTTTTATAACGCTCTTGGAAACTCATACTGTTTCCTAATTTGTTTAATGTTTCATTTATTCTTTCCACCTGAGGAGGGCACCTCCTTAATTTTTATATTTTTTCAATCGTTCTTCTAATGCCCGTTTTCTAACTTCAAGTTGCGCATCCTGATTGGATGGAGGAGAAGCTTCTTCCTTTTCATCAAACCAATCTGGCAACGCTTCTGTTCTAATCGGTTTTCTCTTTGAATCAGACTTTGTATTTTTATTATCTGCCCATTCTAAATACTGACGATGCTCTTTAATGGCTAAATCCATGGCGTCTTTGACAGTAGAGATTTTTTTTCGTGCCCAATGGGAGGCAATTTTATCGACATACGCCTTCGTTAGCTTCATATCTGTTTTCAATAATACATATTGAATCAGGACATTGACGACTCCAGGCAAGAGTTTTTGTTTAAACATAACATCTTCTATAATTTTTAGATCGGCTTTAGATGGTACCGTCCCACCCGAAATATCACTTAAAAGCTGTCTTGGAGATGTCGTATCCAAATAATGAATAAGCCTCTCGACCTTCGTCTTCGGTTCATCTACATTGGATTGTTTCAATGCTGGCTGGATTTTATCTACTAATACTGGGAGCTTATCTTGGTGCTCAAGCTGATACCAGTCCCGAGCCGCTTTGCGAAGTTCTTCAATATTTATTTTTCCTTCCAACTCATCCATTGCTGTTATGACTAGGTTTTTCATTTGCAGAGAATCAATACCATAAAGATACGCTAGATTGCTGATCGCGTTTTTCACCTTTGGAGTAAACGCTTTTTTCGGAACTAACGATTCAGATAACCCAGCCATCAGTAGTTCAAAGTCAAAACTTTCATCGACTTCAACTTGAATTCCTTTTTGAACAACTCGTCCTATGTATGCCTCATCAGCTCCTTGATCAAGAACACCATCCATCATTTGGAAATTCTCTGGGGTGACAGAATCATAGACATCCTGAAATGCTCTCGTAACATTCTCATAACCATCAGTCTCAGCAGGAAGCACCTTATCAGAAAAAAACTTCTTTAATTTTGTAAATTGCGTTTTACCAACCTTCTGATATAAAAAAATATTTAACATGCCATCTAAGAAAAATTGTTCAGGAGGCAAAGGTGGTTGAAGCTCATAGACAAAAGAGCGAGAGCCCTCATTTTCTTGAACGAAGGTTTTAAGCAACCCGATGCCTTCAAGCTTAAGGCGAGCTTCATGGATGGACTTTAAATGAAGATCCATAAAACTCATAAGACTATGATGGGAATTACTTTGCGACCATAGTCTATTTTCTTCAACCTGAGCCCATAACGTCATATATAAACTCATTGATACGGGACCAATTAAAGGCTGATACAACAACGTAATGATCTTTCGGTCATATTCGTGGAGTATTCCATTACAGGCCACTGTATATCGATCAATTGGCAACATTTCTTTCCAATGCTGGGCCATTTGTGTTCCAACCTTTCCTTTTAAAGCTAATGAAGAAAAAAGCCAAAGGATTTGTTCATTCTTAAATGTCTCTTAGCCTTTCACTCCATCGGCTACCATTTACTGTTCTTTTTTTATGAGCTCCTTAAGCTCCTCAATAAATACATTGATGTCCTTAAATTGACGATATACTGAGGCAAAGCGAACGTAAGCAACATCATCAATCTTGGCAAGACGCTCCATCACCATTTCACCAATAACCTCGCTATCAATTTCAGACACCCCTTGACTGCGAAGCTCCTTTTCTACCTCAGCAGTAATGTTCTCTAATTTCTGCAAAGCAACAGGACGCTTTTCACAGGCCTTTATTAAGCCGCGCAAGATTTTATCACGGCTAAACTCTTCCCGTGTTCCCTCCTTCTTCACAACAATCAAAGGTATTTCTTCAACCTTCTCAAAGGTGGTAAAACGTGAAGAACAGCGTTCACACTCTCTTCTACGTCGAATGGAACGACCATCATCTACTGGACGAGAATCAAGGACACGTGTATTACTATTTTGGCATGAAGGACATTTCATACTACAATCAGCTCCGAATTCTGAAAATCTTTATTTATAGCTCTTTTCTCAAACTATTCTCCTTTTGGAAGGTATACCGCTGCGAAGTTCATAATGGGCTACAACAAGTAATATAGGCACTGGACGCGCATTTGAAAACAATGAAAGTTCAATGGGTTTATTAAGAAGATAAAGCCAAAGAGCTTTCTATCTATCTATCACCGTCCATACTATAAAGGACCCTTTTACGATAAAGGAAGCGCGGTGCAGTACCCCTAGTTGCTTAGCGAAGATTGTCCAAATACTCATTTTCACGGTACGTTATCCGCCAACACACAAGTACACCAGAAAAAAGTGAGCCACAAGCTACGAACTCTATCTTTCCTAGACGGTGAAAAACGAATTAACAATTTCGTGCTCGTTTTTCAACTGGCTGTTGTGCATGTGAAAGTATTTTGATGCAAAAGAATGAAGAATAAGAAAAGTGCCAACATATTATATCCGTGCAATTATACTTTGATGGAATGCAAGAGGTCGAAAAACTAACCCATGCAAAACCACAGGTCTGTACAAAAACAGTCTTATAAATATATCTTATTAAAAAGGAGAAAGTAGTACAAGTAATAGAGAGGAAATTAAAAAAAGAGGTGTATCAAACACCTCTTGCACTCGCTAAAATTTATTTACTGCATGACTTCACATTGATTTACGTTTGCACCTACAGATTAATTTTTTGCTTTACTTGAACAGGACCCATTCCACGCGGTAGTTCAATATTTTCTCGTGTCTTTGCTCCTAACGCTTCTGCAATATAATTGGCAGCAATATTCGGATCCATTTCCCCACATGTGTACACGTCAATGCTAGCATATCCATGTTCAGGAAAGCTGTGAATCGTTAAATGCGACTCTGAAATAATCACAACTCCACTCACGCCTTGTGGAGCAAATTTATGAAATGCGACTTCACGAATTTCAGCACCTGACTTTAATGCTGCATCTGCAAAAATCCGTTCAATTTGTTCAATATCGTTTAACTTTTCAAAATCGCAACCCCATAATTCCGAAATAACATGACGACCCATTGTTTCCATATTCAATTTCCCCCTTTTGGCTTTTTACGAAAACACATGAATTTTTCTAGTGGACGCTCACTACCACGGGGGAAAGTTAGTCCAGAGAGGTCCTAACCCTTTAAGTAGCAAACAAATCCTTCATTCATGAAGTTCACGTGGAATAGTATACTTTGTTTGCATTTCTTTTGCAATATATAGGGGGAAATTTGTTTATATTTAAGGAACAAATCGTGTGTACTACTTAAATGTAGGTGAATTCCGGAAAAATCGTGAATAATTCCGGAATTTTTCTGCTTAATTCCGGAAAAAGCAGATGTATTTCCGAAAAAATTGCATTAATTCCGGAATTTCACCCTACAATTCCGGAAAACAGTACAAAAGCGCAGGCGCTTTGCTCAGACCCGTAAAAATCGGACCATTCAGGTAGGAGATATAGGAAACCTATGGTGCTAGCATCTCTGGTTGTCTTATCGTACGTGATAGAGCCTAAGTGCCGGAGCTAGACGAGGACAAACTGATTTAGAGTTATAGACATTGTTTACATTTTGTCATTACCGAAACAGAGAAAAAGTCCACTCAAAGAAATGAGGGACTTATAATTAGCCATCTATTAACTTACTTTTACTTCCGCTCTCTGGAGCAAGGCACGGGCAACATGTTTTGTTAAATCAACAACGCGACAAGAATAGCCCCATTCATTATCATACCAAGCTAATACTTTTACCTTATTTGCACCCATAACGATTGTGGATAAGCCATCAATAATCGCTGAATGCTCATTCGTATTAAAATCAACGGACACTAACGGTTCTTCAGTGAGATCCAATATCCCTTTTAAAGCTCCTTTTGAGGCTGATAGGAACGCATTATTCACTTCATCAACCGTAACCTCTCTTTTCAGATCAACAACGAGATCAACTAACGACACATTTGAGGTTGGAACTCGTAAAGCCATTCCATGCAGCTTCCCTTTTAAACTTGGGAGTACGAGCGATAATGCTTTGGCAGCACCTGTTGAGGTTGGAATAATCGATTGGGCACAGGCTCTTGCACGCCTTAAATCCTTATGCGGATTATCAATATTTTTTTGGTCATTTGTATAAGCGTGAACCGTTGTCATTAACCCGTTAACAATACCAAATTGTGCATCTAATACCTTGGCAACCGGAGCAAGGCAATTGGTTGTACAAGAAGCATTTGAAATAATATCATGTCTTTCGAGATTAAGTACTTCTTCATTAACTCCCATGACAATGGTGACATCTTCGTTTTTACCAGGTGCTGTTAAAATGACTTTCTTTGCCCCTGCCTGCAAATGTAAGCTTGCTTTGTCTCTTGCGTTAAATTTCCCCGTTGCTTCAATGACTATATCAATCCCGTACTGCTCCCAAGGAAGCTCAGCTGGGTTACGATTGCTTAATAATTTGACTCGTTTACCATTAACGACTAAGGCGTTGTCTTCTGCGATAATGTTGCCTTCGAATTTCCCATGATTGGTGTCATACTTTATTAAATGTGCCAACGTTTCCGCTGGATAACTAGCATTGATTGCTACAATTTCTAAACTATCTTCAAGAATGGCTTTTCTAAATACCATTCTGCCAATTCTTCCAAACCCATTGATCGCAATTTTTGCCTTCATCTTACGGCTCCTCTCGAATAAATGTTATACTTTTAAACCGTTTATCACAATTAGTATAACACAATGAGAAGATTTTGTGCTGAATTAAATGCGGAAATTAAGAAAAATCATTCTAAAGATCATTTAAGCTCCCTAAATATGCCCTACAATTCTTCTAACTTCTTTTTAGATACTCTTCAGTTCCCGAAACTCCAAAAGTGAAACCCTTTAAGACGTTACTCGAATAATTAAATAGATTCTCTAAATTTGTAAGTAGTTCTTTAATTAAACAGAAAGGATTTTTATCATGACCCTTTATTTATGGATCATTTTTATTGGAATTTTCCTCCTAACTGCATTTCCATTACTTTCAGCTAAAAAAAGGAGTAGATGGAATATCATCCAGACGATTATTGTCACGCTTTCTATCATCATTGCCATTGTTGCAATTGAAATTTTTTACACCCCACCAATAATGCCGATCGTTTTCATTATGATCGTAACCATTCTTGCTGACAAATCCACCTACACAAAAACGGGATTAATTATTACTGGAATGGGCTGTACTCATTCTTTCTGTTTTGGCTTATTACTTATTTCACGATGATCCAGATTATGTCCAAAACTATATTGATAAGAATCCAGACTTAGCCTCCATGCACTTAAGTGTAGATGGAGAAAATTTGATATGTAAACAAGGTGAAGTAAAAGGTCCTCTTGCCAGTGTGGTGAAGACAATCATTGCTATTGAATTTGCCAATCAAGTAGTGGAAGGAAAAATCGACCCTGACGAACAAATTCCATTAGTAGAATTAGAAAAGTTTTACCTTGTCAACACAGATGGGGGAGCTCATCCAAATTGGCTTAAAGAAATGAAAGATGGAGACCAGATCAAAAATGATGCAGTTTCTTTACAGGAAGTTGCAAAGGGAATGATTATGTTCAGCTCCAATACAAATACTGATTTTTTACTCGATAAATTAGGTCCTGAATCAATTAATCATGTGATAGAATCTTTAGGTCTAGAAAATCACGCTCCAGTTTATCCACTAGTTTCATCATTATTAGTTTCTACTTATCTAAATGAGGATAAAAAATCGAGTACCAGCCAATTGCTAGACAGATTACAATCCTTGTCACTTGAAGATTATAGAGAGCTCTCTTGGGGGATTCACCATTTGTTAAAACATAGAAAAGCCGATTTTTTCAACGGCTCTGTTTCAATTCCTATCGATTTACAGAAAATATGGTCTGACCGTCTACTAATGCAACGGTAGAAGACTATGGCAAGGTTATGAGCGCCAGTTCCAATGATACCCCCACGTTCCCAGGCGGTGAAGACATCCTCCGCAATATTATGGAATGCCCATGAAAGTGAATGTCTCAAATCAGGAAATATATGCACATCTTGGAATGAAGGGTGGTTCTACCGCTTTTGTCGTAAACCAAGCTTTATATGTTGAAAACCATGATGGAAGAAAAATGGAGTTGATCATTTTCACTGAAGGATTTCCATTATTGAGCAAATCAAAATGGAAAAAAACATGAATTCATTCTTAAAAAAGGTTCTCACCGAACACTCTTAATATTATAAAAATTATGAAATACAATTACGAGGTTGTCAGCAGCAGTATTCTATGGTGAGAAATGATGAAATGAATTTCAACTTAGCGATTAAGTCTATTCATATGTAAATAAGCCTGTAGACAAGTCCCACTTACTTCGAACTCATCTACAGGCTTAAGGCATGTAAAAAGCTTTACATTTTCATGTCGAGCCCCCATTGTTCCAAAATCGCAGTTAATTGCTTTTTTGTCTCCTCAATCGTTCCATTGTTGTCAATGATGGCATCACTTAATTTGATTTTATCTTTTAAAGGCATTTGCGATTGTATTCGGGCAAGAGCCTCTTCGGCAGTGAATTGGTTGCGTGCCATCAATCTTTTTAATTGTACTTCTTCATTCACGAAAACAAGCAATGTTTTGTCGACCAAATGGGTTAATTTACTTTCAAATAAAAGAGGGATGTCCAAAACGATCAGTTTTTCACCGGCATTCACAGCATGCTCACGTTTTTCAATCATCCTTCTGCGAACATCTGGATGGACTATGCTGTTTAATTTCAACCTCTTTTCTTCATGATTGAAAATGATCGCGCCTAATTTCGCTCGATCTATTTCTTGGTTTGGCAGCAAAATATCTTGACCGAAGTAGGCAACAATTTCCTTGTAGGCTGGCTCCCCTGCTGCTACAGCCAAACGGGCCTCTAAATCCGCATCAATAATCGGCACTCCATGCTCCCTCAATATATTCGATACAGTGCTTTTCCCACTAGCGATTCCACCGGTTAATCCTACAACTATTGCCATAATGATTCCTCACTTTATCTTTAACTGCTGCTCCTAGTACATCAATAGCCCATTACAATTTCCAAATCCCAATAAAAATAAGTAGAATTCCAGGGATAAACGAAAACTTTTGCAGAACAGTATTTCTCGAAAGCATAGCACCAATCTTCATCCCAACAGTTACAAATAGTGAACTCATCACAGCCACTGTAACCGCCAAGGCGAGAGGTGAATAGCCCAGCATAGCTGCCCCAATACCCGCCCCAAAAGCATCGAGAGAAAGAGCTAATCCGAGAACAAACGCTTCAATTCCAGTAATCGTCCCTGAGCGATCAAAATCGGCAGACATCGGTTTCTTCAAAATGTTGATCACAAGCCCTAATGATTTAATTTCAAAATTAACAATCATTTTTTCATGGGGGAGCGCCTCTTTCGCTTTCTCTGTTCGAAAAAATTGATACAAAATCCATCCACCTAATAAGACAAGAACAATTCCCCCAATCCTCTCAGCCATGTCAGGAGAAAGGAAGGTTTCAATTACTTTTCCCACTGCCATTGCCACAATTAATGTGATTGCGGAACAACATGCAATGACGATGATCGATTTAAAAGGGATTTTCATTTTTCGCAATCCATAAGTAAAACCGACGCTAAAACTATCTAAGCTTACCGCAAATGCGAGTAGAATAAGTGAAAATGTAAACACTGGTATAAGCTCCTTCCCATCAAAAAGCTAAGATAGTATATGGAAGGAGCCATTCCAATGTTAATATTTAGATTCAGCGGATGTAAACAAAAGCCCGCAAATAAACGAGAAAGATAGCATAGTTAACAAAATTATCATTTCTTTTTCTTTTGACATTGCGGACAGAAGACCGTTCCTCTGCCGCCAACAACAATTCTTTCTAACTCTTGCGAACAAACTTTACATTTCTCTCCTTTTCGGCCATAAACATATAATTCCAATTGAAACATGCCGATTTGGCCCTGCGTATTCACATAGGAGCGAACCGTACTTCCTCCTTTTTCAACAGCTTCCTCCAACGTTTTCACGATTTCAGCATGTAATTGAACAAGTTCTTTTTGCGATAAGGAATTAGCAGCCCTTTCAGGGTGAATACCTGCTTTGAAGAGTGATTCATCTACATAAATATTCCCTAAGCCCACAACAAGCTTTTGATCAAGTAATACCGTTTTAATACTTCGGTTCGTTTTCGCCAACATCTCCTGCATACGAGAAACCGTAAATTGAGATGAGAAAGGCTCAGGACCAAGCTGCGATAACGGAAGCTCTTTAAGCTCTTCCCCTTTTTTAAATAAATGCATCGTTCCAAATTTCCTCACATCCCGGTACCGTAATTGGGTGCCATCCGTAAAATAAAAGATAACATGTGTATGTTTATCAATTTCATCATCAGGAGTAAAAAGTCCGTATCTTCCTTCCATGCGCAAGTGGGAAACGAGTGCAAAGTCGGGTGTATAGATGAGCAAGAATTTTCCTCTGCGACCGATCTCCTCAATGGCCTGTCCAACAAGAGCGTCCTTAAACTGTTCAACCTCTACTGGTCTTTTTATCATTTTTGGCCAAGTTACAGAAACTCGTTTAATTACCTTTCCTATTACAAGCTGTTCGAGCGTTCTTCGAACCGTTTCAACCTCTGGTAATTCAGGCATTCTCTCTCATCCTCTATTCATTTATTTTGCATCAAACCAAGTAGGACCATAAGAAAAATCGACCTTAAGCGGAACTTTTAATTGTACCGCTTGCTCCATCACTTCTGGAACCATTTCTTTTAATATCTCGATTTCTTCCTTCGGTGCTTCAAAAATTAATTCATCGTGAACTTGGAGAAGGAGTCGCGTTTTTAAGCCTTCTTCATCCAACCGTGCAGCCATATCGATCATTGCTTTTTTAATAATATCTGCCGCACTTCCTTGAATTGGTGTGTTCATTGCAGTTCTTTCAGCAAAACTGCGAATATTAAAATTCCGACTCGTAATCTCCGGTAAATATCTTCGGCGTTGAAGCAAGGTAGAAACAAACCCCTTTTGCTTTGCATCCTGTACGATTTCTTCCATGTAATTCTTAACACCAGGATAGCTCTCTAAATATTTCTCAATAAATTTCCCTGCTTCTTTTCTTGTAATATTCAAGCTTTGTGAAAGACCATAATCACTAATTCCGTAAACAATTCCAAAGTTAACGGCCTTGGCATGGCGACGCATATTGGCTGTTACCTCATCTTGTGAAACGTGAAACACTTCCATCGCTGTTTTCGTATGAATATCAAGACCTTCCTTGAAAGCTTCAATTAACTTTGCATCATCCGCTATATGGGCTAATACACGCAATTCAATTTGAGAATAGTCTGCAGCAAAAATGACCCAATCCTGTTCAGACGGAATAAACGCCTGTCTAATTTTTCTTCCCTCTTCAAGACGAATAGGGATATTTTGCAAATTCGGATCAGTTGAGCTCAGTCTTCCCGTCTGTGTAAGTGCTTGATTATAGCGAGTATGAACCTTATCATTCTCAGGATTAACAACCTTTAATAGTCCTTCAATATACGTTGATTGCAGCTTCCCAAGTTGTCGATAATGAAGGATCTCGCCGATAATGTCATGTTCGTTCTCCAATTTTTCCAATACATCTGCAGAGGTCGAGTAACCTGTCTTCGTTTTCTTAATTGCTGGTAATTGTAATTTCTCAAATAAAATAATTCCTAATTGCTTTGGTGAATTAATATTAAAAGCCTCGCCGGCAAGTTCAAATATTCTTTTCTCAATTTGAACCAATTGCCCATTGATATCCTCCCCCATATTGCGCAGACGCTGTAAATCGATCTTTATCCCGGTCGATTCCATATCCGCCAAAATAAGGGATAAAGGCATTTCTAGCTCAAAGAAGAGGTCAGATTGCTCGTTTTCTTCTAGTTTTTCTTCCAAGATTGGCTTTAGCTCAAATAAGGCAATGGCTTTTCTCACTAAATGCTCTGCAAGAAGCTGCTCTTCTGGGATCTTTCTCTTTGCCCCTTTTCCATAAAAAGCATCGTTCGATTCTACATTACGATAACCATATGAATGTGCAACAGAAGCAATGTCATCAATTGTTTCAGACGGGTTTAATAAATAAGAAGCGATTAATAAATCAAATTCAACTCCTTTTAAATGAATATCATGATGCCTTAAAGAAACTTCAGAGCGTTTCGCATCATAGACCCATTTTTTCTTTTTTTCATCCTCTGCCCATTTTTTAAAAGCATCGGACTTTAAAGCCAAATCTGCTGATAAAAAGTAGCTCCCCTCTTTATGAACGATGGCAAAGCCTATAATGGGGGCATAATGATAATTATCCTCAAGAATTTCAACATAAAAGGCGGATTCGTCGGTAAAGAGCTCTGCCGTTACTTCCTGTACGATTTTATATTCAATTTCCTCTAACGGCTTGCTCTCTTCAACTACGTCAAGCTTATTTAAAAGGGAATTAAAGCCTAATTCTTTAAAGAGTTTTACTACATTTTCCGGCTCAAACGAATCATATTCAATCTCACTAAGTTCCACTTCAACAGGTGCATTTCGAATAATGGTTGCCAATTCCTTACTCATTAAAGCCTGTTCTTGAAATTCTGCAATTTTTTCCTGCAGTTTTTTTCCACTTACTTGTTCAATCGAATTCAACAAATTATCAACAGTCTGAAACTCCTTTAACAGCTTAATCGCTGTCTTTTCTCCTACGCCAGGTATTCCAGGAATATTGTCTGAGCTATCTCCCATTAAGCCCTTCATATCAATAATTTGCTCTGGAGTCAGACCATATTTCTCCATAATATGTTTCGGCGTATACTCTTCAATATCAGTGATCCCTTTGCGTGTGATCGCGACAGTCGTTTTTTCAGAACTTAGCTGGGTTAAATCCTTATCTCCAGAAATTACTTTCACATTAAAACCATCCTGTTCAGCTTTTAATGACAGGGTTCCAATAATATCATCTGCCTCAAAATTCTCCAGTTCATAACGTGGAATTCGATATGCATCCAACAATTCACGAATATATGGGAATTGCTCAGAGAGCTCCGGTGGTGTTTTTTGTCTCCCGCCTTTATATTCGCTGAATGTTTTATGTCTGAACGTTGTCTTTCCAGCATCGAAAGCAACCATAATATGGCTCGGCTTCTCTTCTTCCAAAATCTTCATCAGCATCATGGTAAAGCCGTAAACAGCGTTTGTATGTATTCCTTTGTCATTGTTCAATAGGGGCAGTGCAAAAAAAGCACGATAAGCAATACTATTCCCATCAATTAAAACCAATTTTTTAGACATCTATTCATACCTCACCTTTCATAAAAAAAGCCGTTATTTTCTTCCTTATATTCTATCATGAGAATATAAAGAAGGAAAAATAACGGCATGATATTATTCAGTATATCCCATTAAAAGTCGTGCATACGGTGAATCAGACGGTAATACAATCACTGTTTGATCATTAATCGTTTTCTTATAGGATTCAAGAGTTCTAAATAAAGAGTAGAATTCTGGGTCCTTTGAAAAAGCTGAATTATAGATTTTGGCTGCTTCTGCTTCCCCTTCTGCACGAATTTTCTCAGCTTCAGCCTGTGCTTTGGAAAGCATTTCACGAACGACTCGATCGGTTTCCGCTTCAATCTTGTTTTTGTCCGCATCCCCTCTAGATAAGTAATCTTGAGCAGTTGAATGACGTTCAGAAATCATTCTTGTAAAAACAGATTGCTCGTTTTCAACTGGTAAATCTGTTCGTTTAATACGGACATCTGTAACGACAATTCCATATTTATCATTTTCTAACAGTTCATTTACTTTTTCTGTAATTCGGTCATTTAATGAGCCACGAGATGATTTTTCATCATTGATAATTTCATCATAATTTAATTGCCCTAACTCGGTACGAACAACGGAATAAATAAACTCTTCCATACGTGATTCAGCATTGACAACTGTTCTCGCATTTGAAATCATCAATTTCGGATCCTCAATTCTCCAAACAGCATAGTTGTCGATAATCATCCTCTTTTTATCCTTCGTATTAATCTCTGCTTCAGTCACGTCATAAGTCATTTGATATTTTGGCAGGGAAGTCACCGATTGGATAAACGGAATTTTAAAAGAAATTCCAGGTGTTTCATCAATACGAACCACTTCTCCAAATTGGCGAACGACCTTGTATTCTCCTTCTTTTACCACATATACATTTGTCAAGACGAGAGCAAGAATCCCGATCACAACAACAGCAAAAATTCCTAGCTTAATGTAAGAGCGGCCATTAAAACCATTACCACCACGCTCGTTCATATCAATAACATTTTGATCACTCATTATTGATTCCCACTCCCTTCTTCTTTTGTTTGTTCTTCTGCTTTCGGTTGATTATTTTCAAGTGGACGAATAGGGAAATACTTCATTGTGTTTCCATCATCATTCATAATGTAAATTTCGGTTCCTGGAAGAACTTGCTCTAACGTTTCTAATACTAAACGCTGCCTTGTGATTTCCGGATTATTCTTATATTCATTATATAATTCATTAAAGACAGCTACACTACCCCTAGCAGTTTCTATACGGGCAGCTTTCTCACCTTTCGCCCTAGAGCGGATCGCTTCAACTTCACCTTTTGCCTCGTTTTCCTTCTGATTTTTGTATTTATTTGCTTCGTTAATCTTTGTATTCATCGTTTCCCGGGCATCGGTCACCTGCGTAAATGCTTGACGAACTTCATCATTCGGAAGTTCTACATCCTGTAGTTTAACCCCAAGGACCGAAATTCCAATATCGTATTTCTCAACTAAAGTGACAAGCAGATCGCGAACTTCCGCCTCAATCTCTGCCTTTCCAGACGTTAACGCGTCATCAATTTCAGAGCTTCCGATAATGCTTCTTAATGAAGCAGACGTTGCATCCCGCAAAATCTCACGTGGATTATCTGCATTAAATAAATACTTGCCAGGATCAGTTATCTTCCATTGCACAACCAAGTCGGCAAGGACGATATTTTCATCCCCAGTAATCATTTTTGTTTCATCTTCAAAATCTACAATCTCCCCGTCCTTCTCTTCAAAACCAAATTGAAGACTAAATGTTTCTTTTGATAGTTTTTCAACACTTTGAATTGGCCAAGGTAATTTAAAATTTAAACCAGGCTCTGTTATTCCTTCCTCTACTTTTCCAAAGGTCAAAATAACAGCTTGTTCTGATTCATCGACCGTATACCAGGTCGTAAACGCCACCACACTTAATACGGCTATAGCAATAACTAGCCCCACAATTGTATAAATTCGTTTTAAACTAATCATAAGTTCTCCTTTCCTCAAAACAAATTTCTCTATGCATTATTACGGTTAAGTGACAAAAAGGTTTCAATTATCTGACACAATAAATCTTTTACAGCTTTGACTTTGTTAAACAACATTGTTACATATCTTATGAAACCTAGGACTGATACACCTTTCAAATAGAAAAAACAAGTGAAGAAAAAAACATTTATCTTCACTTGCTTTTTATAACAACTTATTGCTAGCCTATACTGCGCTTTATTTTTTCTCCTTTGGAAACGTTTTGTGTAATTCAATTGTGAATGTCGTTCCCTTACCAAGATCACTTTCGACACTTATTTTTCCTTTATGCGCTTCTACCAGATGTTTCACAATAGCAAGACCTAATCCTGTCCCGCCAGAATTTCTGCTTCTCGCCTTATCAACTCGATAAAAACGTTCAAAAATTCGCGGAATTTCTTCCTTCGCTATGCCAATCCCTGTATCGGAAATGGAAACCGCAATGGTATTCTTTCCTTCTTTAATCGAAACCGTTACTCGACCACCTTGTAAACTATAAGCGATTGCATTGCTGATTAAATTAATGAATATTTGTTTTAATCGATAATAGTCGCCATCGATCGTAATATTTTTTTGCAGTGGTTGTAGGATAATTTTTATCTCTTTTTCTTCTGCTTTTTGATTTACGATCGGCAGCATTTCCTCTAACAACTGATTCATATTAACTTCGCGAATTGAGAGGGTGTATCCTTGCTGCTCGATTTTTGATAATTCTAACAGATCAAGGATTAACGATTGCAAGCGATCGCTTTCTTCCAAAATAATTTTAAGGAAGTGCTCCAATGCTTCTTTGTCTTCTTTAGCACCATCTAACAAAGTTTCTGTAAAACCTTTAATCGATGTGATCGGTGTTTTCAATTCATGGGATACATTCGCAACAAAATCTTTTCTCACTTGCTCAAGCTTTTTCATTTCAGTAATATCATGAAAAACAAGTAATATCCCTTTCCACTCTTCATTTGTTCCTAATATTGGGACTCCGTATACTTCAAAATAACGCCTTTCTATTCCGATAGGAAGATGCATTTGTTTTTTGACCTTTTGTTCAGTCATGAAGATCTCTTCAATTAACTCAGAAATTTCTTGATGCTCAATCACATGATAATAAAGCCTGTTAATGTAATTTTGCCTTTCTACACGGAAAACTTCGATAAAAGTTCGATTTATTAAATTGATGTGGCCTTTACTATTAATGAGGAGAAGCCCGCTTCCCATATTTTCAATGAGGGCGCTTAATCTTCCTTGCTGAATTTCATTTGCCTTAACCATTCCTTGTAGGTTTCGCGCTAATATATTAATGGACGTACTTAACATTCCTGTTTCCTCAAGAGGATCCTCATAAGTTCTCGCACGATAATTGCCCTTTGCAAGTTCAATCGCAACCTTTGTTGCCGACTCGATCGGTTTCGTATATCTTGCAGTAATACGAGCACCTAAAATGAGAATAACAATAAGCGCCAATCCTAAGCTTATAATTAACAGCCACCATATTTGCTGATATGCCTTCTGAATTTCAGTCAATTTAGTACTAAGAAAAAGAAATCCTTCCTCGACCCCGTTGCTTGAAATCGGCTGCCAATAGTAGTGAAGATTGAAGCCTCCCCCTACTTCATACGCTTGAACATTAGAATTGCCATTTAGCTTAGTTTCGAGAATATTTTCAAGAATAGTTAAATGTCTTTTTTCATCTACCTGATTATCAATACTGCCGCTATCGAATTTAAGCTCACCATTTAAGTCTGTTACAGTAATTCTACTATCGAGTGTATTACTAAATGAATCTAACTCTTTTTGATTCAGATGATCAATTCCTCCATCTTCTTCAATGAAGGCGGCAATAAGGCTGCTTTCTTTATTTAGACGTGAATCATATGTACTTATAAAATGATTTTTAAATAACTGGCCTAACAGTATCCCTAAACCAATTAACACGATAAAAATAAGGGTAACTAGACCGAAAAGAAGCCTTGTTCGATATTTTGTCATTCTCCTTTAGGCTCCTCCATCTTGTAACCTAGGCCTCGAATCGTTTTAATAAAGGTTGGTTTTTTTGAATCCTCTTCGATTTTTTCACGAAGATGGCTAATATGAACATCTACAATTCTCGTATCACCAGCAAAATCATAATTCCAAACCGCACTTAACAATTGGTCTCTCGTTAGTACTCTTCCTTTATGCTGTGCCAAATATAACAGAAGCTCAAATTCCTTTGGTGTTAACTCTAGTTGTTCATCATCAAAATAAGCCTCATAATGCTCAGGGTATATTTTTAAAGATTTTACTTTTATATAGTCTGTCTTTTCTTGTTCTTGTCCCTCTGCTAAAGGCTGTACTTGAATCCTCCGTAATATTGCTTTTACCCGTGCTACTACTTCCCTTGGGCTAAACGGCTTCGTCATATAGTCATCGGCTCCCAATTCCAAGCCTAAAACCTTATCGAATTCTTCATCCTTTGCAGTTAACATTAAAATAGGCGTTGATACCTTTTGCTGTCTTAAGTGCTTGCAAACTTCAATCCCGTCCATTTTTGGGAGCATTAAGTCGAGAATGATAAAATCTGGTTGCTCAGAAATGGCCGTATTCATCCCTTCCTCGCCATCCATCGCCGTAATAACCTCGTATCCAGCCTGCTGTAAATTATATTGTAATAACGTAACGATCGATTGTTCATCGTCAACCACAAGTACTTTTTTCACGATTAGCTCCTCCTGTCCGCCAGTTGTTCCTATGTTCATTATAATATAATTTTTCAATCTAGGTCAGAATTTACAATTCTTTTACAAAGTCACCTTTCTTTAAAAAAAGTGAAATTCAATTGAGTACTGCCAATGCAGCATGCAAACAAACGAATGCAGTTCCCACCTTAACACCTTAATTTATTTCGCTTTCGTTCATTTTCTATAAGTAGTGTGCGCGTAAGCTGTTGTCCTTATTTTATTAATAATATCATTTACAAACCTAAAAAAAATAGCAATAGCTGCACTTTTTGTGCTACTATTGCTATTTTTTCTCTAAGTTTTTACAATTAATGGTCGATATTGATTTTTAGCTCATTTTCGCTGTGAAACCATGATTTCACACGAAAGGACCAAAAACCATTTTCACAACAAATCTGTTTAACAAAGCCTTATAATTAAAAATTCTCTAAAGCCTTTCCATCCATTTTTTCAAGACGCTCTGGCGGCGAAACTTGCAATTCACCCTGAATCACCATTTCTTCGTCCTCATTCATGCCTTCCACTCTGATTGTAACCGTATTTGTACTTCTTACAACTTCAATTACTTCAAAAAATAAATTAACAGTCCCATAATGATAAACAGGTTTTAGAAAATGGATTTCTTGTTTGTGAATATGACTCCCTGGACCTGGCAAATATTTTGAAACTGCAGATGTAATAATTCCTGTAAGCATAATCGTTGGAACAAGTGGTTTTTTAAATGAAGTTTGCGATGCATAGTCATGCTGAATATAAAGGGGGTTCGCATCATCCGTTAGCCCTAAATACAATAATAAATCTTTATCTTCAATCTTTTCTGTTAAGGTTAATTTCTCACCTTTAGTCATTTCATCTATCATTCTTCCTAATTTCCGTTTCCGTCCTAACAACATTTCCTCCACCTCTATCCTTAGTTGTAAACGCATACATTTTATTTTTTATGAATGATCACACTTTTAATTTTACCATAGAAGCTTGGTAAAAAGAAAAATCCAGAGCTTTCACTCTGGATTTTTCGACGTTCGTTAGGCTAATACCGCCATCACATTTCGAACGGATTCTGCCGATTTATCTAACGCGGCTTTCTCGTCAGCCGTTAATTCTAGTTCAATCACTTTCTCAATTCCATTTGCTCCGAGAATCGTCGGAACTCCTAAATAAATGCCATCATAGCCATACTCCCCTTCTAAATAAGCGATCGAAGGTAAAACACGACGCTGATCCTTTAGTATCGCTTCACACATTTCAACCAATGAAGCTGCAGGAGCATAGTAAGCGCTGCCATTCCCTAATAAATTTACGATTTCCCCGCCCCCTTTACGAGTGCGTTCAACAATCGCATCTAAACGATCCTTTGGAATTAATGTTTCCAACGGAATTCCGCCAGCATATGAATAGCGAACGAGCGGAACCATATCATCACCGTGTCCACCTAGAACGAATCCCGTAATGTCCTTAACTGACAAGTTTAATTCTTGAGAAATAAACGTTCGGAAACGCGCCGTATCTAGCACACCTGACTGGCCAATAACGCGATTTTTTGGAAAACCAGATTCTTTGAAAACAGTGTATGTCATGGCATCTACCGGATTGGTTAACACAATGATATAAGCGTCCGGAGAATACTTTACAATTTCTTGTGTCACACTTTTCATGATTTTTTGGTTGGTTTGAACTAAATCATCTCTGCTCATTCCTGGTTTACGGGCAATTCCAGCCGTGATCACGACTATATCCGAGTCTTTGGTATCTTCATAATTCGAAGTGCCGGTAATATTTGCATCAAATCCTTGTACAGGACTAGCCTCTAACATATCCAATGCTTTTCCTTTTGTTGGGTTTTCCATTTGTGGAATGTCTACTAGTACGACATCACCAAGTTCTTTTTGTGCTAATAAAAACGCTGTTGTTGCTCCTGTAAAGCCTCCACCAATGACCGATACCTTTTTACGCTTCAAAGTCATAATGATTTCCTCCTTAAAGATTAACTCTTTTCTAAACTGGAGAGGACTGACCCAAAAATGAGTCAGTCTCAAGGCAAAACTTACATATTTTTAATTAATTCATCACCAAATTCAGAGCACTTCACTTCTGTAGCGCCTTCCATTAAGCGCGCAAAGTCATAGGTTACCACTTTAGAGGCAATCGTTTTCTCAACTGATTTTGTAATAAGATCAGCCGCCTCATTCCATCCTAAATGCTCTAATAATAACACACCAGATAAAAGAACAGATGATGGATTTACTTTATCTAAACCAGCATATTTAGGAGCAGTACCGTGCGTAGCTTCAAAGATCGCATGTCCCGTTTCATAATTGATATTTGCACCTGGAGCAATTCCGATTCCTCCAACTTGAGCAGCCAAGGCATCAGAAATATAGTCTCCATTTAAGTTCATTGTTGCGACAACATCAAACTCACGAGGACGTGTTAAAATTTGTTGCAAGAAAATATCAGCAATCGCATCTTTTACGATAATTTTTCCTGCTGCTTCCGCTTCTGCCTGTGCCTTATTAGCCGCTTCCACACCTTCTGCATCCTTAATTCTATCGTATTGTGCCCAAGTGAATACTTTATCACCGTATTCTCTTTCTGCTAATTCATAGCCCCAGTTTTTGAATGCACCTTCTGTAAATTTCATAATATTACCTTTATGTACAAGGGTTACAGACTTGCGTCCTTCTTTAAGGGCATACTCAATTGCGGAACGAACTAGACGGCTAGTACCTTCTTCTGATACAGGCTTAATTCCGATACCTGATGTTTCAGGGAAACGAATTTTATTTACACCTAATTCATTTTTTAGGAATGAAATTAATTTTTCCACTTCTTCAGAACCTTTTGCATATTCAATACCTGCATAAATATCCTCAGTATTTTCACGGAAAATAACCATATCTGTATCCTGCGGACGTTTCACTGGAGATGGAACTCCTTCAAACCACCGCACTGGACGTAAACAAACAAATAAATCAAGCTCTTGGCGAAGAGCAACGTTCAATGAACGAATTCCACCGCCAATAGGCGTAGTTAATGGCCCTTTAATCGCAATAAGATATTCTCTAATAACGTCAAGAGTTTCCGCCGGAAGCCACTCACCTGTTTGGTTAAAAGCTTTTTCTCCCGCTAAAACTTCTTTCCATTCAATTTTTCGCTCACCTTTATATGCCTTCTCAACAGCTGCGTCTAATACTCTTGATGCTGCTGCCCAAATATCTGGACCAATTCCATCTCCCTCAATATAAGGTACGATTGGATTATTTGGAACATTTAATACCCCGTTTGTTACTGTTATTTTTTCTCCTGTCATTTTCATTCTCCCTCCAAATTCGTATGCCCCAGTATTCATGCTGCCTTTAAATGCGTAATCAAAGGTTAGAGACTTAGACCATTTTGTATACAGGCCTTTGTCAGCTAACCTTTCCTCATTCCTATCGCAGTCATTCTTACTTGGCTGATTTATATAAAGATGTTGTTTGTTGCGAAAAACGACTTCAGTTTCGCCCTCGCACAACAACGGCTTATATAAAAGCAAGATTGAACAAATAGGCTTCTCACTTTTTACTAAAAATACCTTTAATAAACACTTTTACTATTTTATTTTACCATAAGTGCATTCAAAGGTTGAATAATAAAATCCATGAAAGACTTTATTAGCCCCTTTGCTCAACAGGTACGTACTGCTGCATTCCCGGTCCAGTGTATTCTGCACGAGGACGAATTAAACGATTGTTATCATACTGCTCTAGAATATGTGCTAACCATCCTGATACACGGCTTACTGCAAAAATTGGCGTGAACAGATCATGGTCGATTCCGAGACTATCATAAACAGAGGCTGAATAAAAATCTACATTTGGTGGTAAATTCTTTTCACCCGTCACAATGCTCTCAATTTGGGTTGACATTTCATAATATTCTGGTTTACCTGTAAGATTTGTCAGCTTTTCAGACATGAGCTTTAAATGTTTGGCGCGCGGATCCCCCTGACGGTATACTCGGTGACCAAAGCCCATAATTTTTTCTTTCTTGGCAAGTTTCTCACGAATATAAGAATCTACCTGATCTACAGAACCGATATCCGTTAACATTTTCATAACTGCTTCATTTGCACCACCGTGGAGCGGTCCTTTAAGAGCACCGATCGCTGCTGTAATACCAGAATAAACATCCGACAAGGTTGCCACACAAACACGGGCTGTAAACGTAGAGGCATTTAGCTCATGATCGGCGTGAAGGACAAGCGCCTTATTAAACGCCTCAATAGCAATTGGCTCTGGCTCCTTACCTGAAAGCATATAAAGAAAATTCGCTGCAAAGCTTAAATCCTTTCTTGGTGCAATAGGCTCAAGTCCCTTACGAATACGGGCAAAAGCAGTCACAATTGCCGGCATTTTGGCCTGTAAGCGCACCGCTTTTCGATAGTTAGCCTCCGGCTCCATTAAATCCGCTTCTTCATCATAAAGCCCCAACAATGAAACAGCTGAACGGAGCGCACCCATCGGATGAACTTTATCAATTGGATACAACTTAAAATGCTCAATTACTTCTTTTGGCAACTCTGCATTATCTGCAAGTTCTTTATTTAATTTTTCTAATTCGGCGTGTGTTGGAAGCTTTCTGTGCCAAAGTAAATAAATGACTTCTTCAAAACTAGCATTCTCCGCAAGATCATCGATATTATACCCAACATATGTTAGTGTGTCATCGATAATTGAACTTATAGACGACGATGTTGCAACTACCCCTTCAAGTCCACGTGTCACTGTCATGCTCAACCTCTCCTTTACCATTTAAAATTTCCCCATACCCATTTTCTCTGTTCCTTGAATCGATTCCACAATTTTGCAAAGGTCTCTAAAAAACGAATGATTTTGAAATCTATAAAGAAAAGCAGCTATCATGTTTCGTCCTTTACAGCAAACGAAATTATGAAATTGATTCACTTTACAAAAAATGATCGCAAAGACCATAAAGCCCGACTTAAAAGTCCGGACAATAAACTGTGATGACATCCCCTGAGCGGTTGCTCAATTATACTCAAAAAAGAAAATGCTTTCACCAAATTGAACTCACCGCTAAAATGATGCACAATATATGCAATCCTAAAAAAATTTGTTTCGCATCACAATACGGATGCGCTTACAAGTCCTATTATAAACAATTATCTGACATTTGTGAATGAAAAGTAACTAAAATGTGAAAAAACTAATATTTTATTAGAAAAATATAACTCTCTTATTCCACACACAGCAAATGGATTGTGCAGTGCAGACAAGAGAGTATTGCTTTACTCCTCCGCTTCAAACGATAAAAAGAGCTATTTGAAAAAATCGAAGATCTTCATTGCCATATAAGCGATCCCTGCCCCAATTAATGGACCAACAGCAATTCCTTTGAACAGCGAAACGGCAATAATGGTTCCTAGTACAAGAGCTGTTGTAATATGGGGATCTTCAGTTAATAAAGATACGCCGCCTTTCGCTAATAAAGCTACAACAATCCCGGAAATTAACGCGATCCATGCATATGGAGATTTAAATGCACTAGAAAGATCTTTAAATCCAATATCGCCACTTGCTATAGGTGCTAATACAGCGATTGTAATCACTGTGACTCCCCAATTAATTCCTTTTGACTGCAAAATTGCAAAAAGCTTTGAATCTACGCCAAATACCTTCATAATAAGAAGAAAAGCAACTGCTATAATAAGCGAGCTATTTTTAGCAATCAACGCTATAACTAATAAAAGAAGTAGAAATAACAACGGTTGAGAAAACATCGTGCAAAAACATCCTTTCATCCTTCTATGTTATTGTAACATAATGTCACCATCTCATTCGTTAAAGGACTTTTACAAATTTTGAGAGGATGAGAATCTTTTTTCTTCTTTATACGTAGTCATTAGAAATAGTCTATGAGCACATCAATTAATATAAGGAGGTTCACATTGAATAGTATATACTTGCATCGAACCGTTAGATTTGTCACTGTTGTCGGAATGGTCATACTTGGGTTTCTTTCTTTATACTATCTTTCAAAGATTACCTATCCTTTTATTATCGGATTGATTATTGCCTTTTTAATGAATCCTTTAGTCAACTTTTTTGAAAAGAAAGCAAGAATGCCAAGAACACTCGCCGTACTCCTTGGACTTATCATCATATTTGCTGTCTTTGCAGGATTAATTACATTACTCATTGCTGAAATTGTTTCCGGTGCAGATTATTTAGCACAAGTTGTTCCCAACCATTTAGAAACATTAATTGATTATATTGAACATTTGTTTGCTGCGCAAATCATTCCTTTTTATAATAAAATAACTAGCATGTTTAACAGTCTTGGTACAGGGCAGCAAAACACCATCTTAGAAAATATTGAAAATGTAGGAAAAACCATTGGGACAACCTTAGGGAACTTTATCCAAGCCTTTTTTGAGAAAATCCCAAATATCGTCACTTGGTTCCCAAATGCAGCTACGGTCGTTATTTTCTCTTTATTAGCTACCTTTTTCATTAGCAAGGATTGGAGGCGACTATCGGCATTAGCAGGGAAACTCCTACCTTCGAAAGCAAAGTCAAGCACCCAAACCGTGTTTTTGGATTTAAAAAAGGCTATGTTTGGTTTTATTAAGGCACAGCTAACACTCGTTTCACTCACAACGTTGATCATTTTAATTGGGCTTATCATCCTGCGGGTAGATTATGCTATTACAATCGCTCTTGTCACTGGACTAGTTGACATTATCCCGTATTTAGGAACAGGGCTAATATTTGTCCCATGGATTATTTATGAAGCAGTCATTGGAGAAGTTTCCATGGCTATCGGATTAGGAGTGCTCTACATAATCGTGCTTGTGCAGAGACAAATCATGGAACCAAAAGTTTTATCTTCGAATATAGGACTAGACCCACTCGCAACATTAATTGCCCTCTTTGTAGGCTTTAAACTGATCGGGTTTCTTGGTCTAATCGTTGGACCTGTCACATTAGTTTTGATCACAACTTTACATAGGGCCAATGTTTTTAGAGATATTTGGGCATTTATAAAAGGGAAGGAAGCATAAACACAGAAGGGTGTCCGAAATGAATTTGCCCCAAACTTTTTGGGAGCAGTCCATTTCGGACACCCTTTCTTTTACGAGAATTTTTTCCGTTAGAAGCTCAGAGACCTAAACTTGTGAAAAGGATTGTAAGTTCCCTTAGTCGCTTGTGAAAATGAGCTCTATATTTGTTGTTCGTAAGCGTGTCCCTTGCTCCACATACCGCCCTACTGTTATCGAATAATGGTCACATTGCCATTATCGATCCATTTCTTCAGGCCTTTTTTCAAAAATCCTTTAAAATAAAGCCGTGTTAAAGGGATAAGCAATAAAAAACCGATAGCATCCGTAATAAAACCAGGAGTTAAAAGCAATACTCCCCCAACAAGTATGCACATTCCATCGACAATCGCCTCACCAGGAACCCTGCCATACTGCATATCTAATTGCGCTCTTCTCAACGCTTCCAGTCCCTGCCGCTTTGCTAAATAGGCACCAATAACCCCTGTTAAAATAATGATGGAGAGCGTTGTCCAAACACCAATGATCCTGCCGGAAAGGAGTAGAACGAAAATTTCCCCCGCCGGGATTATAAGCAAGAGTAACAATATATATTTCATAGTTAACCTCCTTTTCAAGCCACTACCTCGTCCCTCATACCTCTATTATATTCTTGTCCTCCTAAAAAAACGAATGATAAGAAGAACATGAAGGCACCTTTTGAAAAATTCAATTTCAACTTTTCCAGCAAAGCTCACGCGAAAAAGCCTTCATCCTCCCCATCGCAGCAACCCAGGCAAAAGCAAAATACTTATCTCGCGCTTAACTGCGTGCCGCTTCGTTCAAACAATACGGCAACTGCTTGTATAGAAAAAGGGACTAATTAAAATGGTGATACCCCTTCCTAAAATTCATTTTCCGCAAATTTTTGCGGGGCGGGGGCGTACAAAGACTAACTTTTTTGGCCTCCTCACAAAAAAAGAGCTCTTCATGTAGGAGGCATGAAGAAATTAATTATAAAGTATATCCTCATACAGGAGGATGAAGGATACTCTCGCATTTTCCATGCATGCCTTGTCCTCATATAACGTTCATAAGACAAGATTGCCCTCGTCCAGTCCA
Source organism: Bacillus methanolicus (assembly GCF_008764295.1). Classification (GTDB taxonomy): domain Bacteria; phylum Bacillota; class Bacilli; order Bacillales; family Cytobacillaceae; genus Robertmurraya; species Robertmurraya methanolica_A. Next base: position 198,127 of record NZ_VTQX01000002.1, read on the forward strand.
ATAATTGCAGAAACTCTTCTGTCCTTATATGTTTAATTCACTTTGCAACAGAATCAACAAGGACAGAGCAAGTTTTTGATTTTGGCATTCGTGCATAATATAAAAGCAAGTGGCGAAAAACAATCCGTTTTTCGCCACTTGCTTTATTTCGAAGCGTGACCTTTTAAAGGACGCTTGCATGACCGTTATAAATGACACCTCTTGTAGCATCAACTGTTACTTCTTGTCCATCTTTTAAAATGGATGTTGCTTTTTCAGCACCTACGATTACTGGAATGCCTAAGCTTAATCCGACTACTGCTGCATGGCTCGTTAAACCACCTTCTTCAGTGATTAGAGCGGCGCTCTTCTCGATTGCTGGAACCATATCTGCATCAGAACCAATCGTAACAAGGATAGAACCTTCCGTTACCTTTGCCAATGCCTCTCCTGCATTTCGAGCAACAACTACTTTTCCATAAGCTGATTTACGACCAATTCCTTGAGCTTTTACAAGCACATCTCCAACAACATGAATTTTCATCAGATTGGTTGTACCTGATTCCCCAACAGGAACTCCAGCCGTAATAACGACTAAGTCACCATGCTTCACTAGTTTGCTATTAAGGCTTTCTTGAACAGCGATATCAAGCATATCATCTGTTGTATTTGCACTTTCTCCTAATTGTGGGTACACACCCCAAACAAGAGCTAAGCGGCGATAAACTGATGGATGATACGTCACAGCTATAATAGGAGCCTGTGGGCGATACTTTGAAATCATTCTTGCAGTATGACCACTCTCAGTTGGTGTAATAATCGCATTAACAGCAAGATTCAATGCCGTATGGGCAACAGATTGACCAATTGCATCGGTAATATTGGTTTCGACAGCTTTCGTTCTTTTTGTTAAAAGACGTTTATGGTCAAGAGCAGATTCTGCACGGGAAGCAATATTATGCATCGTTTGCACTGCTTCTACAGGGTACATACCTGCTGCTGTTTCACCTGAAAGCATAATCGCATCGGTTCCGTCAAAAATAGCATTTGCCACATCGCTTGCCTCCGCTCTTGTTGGGCGCGGATTTCTTTGCATAGAATCAAGCATTTGCGTTGCGGTAATAACAGGTTTTCCTAAATCGTTGCATTTCTTGATTAATTCCTTTTGAACTAAAGGAACTTCTTCAGCCGGAATTTCAACGCCTAAATCTCCACGAGCGACCATTAAACCATCAGATACTTCCAAGATCTCGTCAATATTATCAACGCCTTCTTGGTTTTCGATTTTTGGAATGATATGAATATAAGTCCCGTTGTTTTCCTCAAGAAGCTTGCGAATTTCCATTACGTCAGAGGCACGGCGAACGAAAGAGGCAGCAATAAAATCAACTTCCTGCTCAATGCCAAAAAGAATGTCCTTTGCATCTTTTTCTGTTATACCCGGTAGGTTTACAGACACGCCTGGAACATTAACGCCTTTTTTATTTTTTAAAGTTCCACTGTTTAAAATTTTCGTATGAATTTCCTTCGCAGAGCGATCAATCTCCAACACTTCAAGACCAATAAGTCCATCATCCAATAAGATCTTTGCTCCAGTTTGAACGTCATCAATTAAACCCTCGTATGTAACTGAAAATTTATCTACAGTTCCCTCTACTTCATTCATAGAGATGGTAACTGTTTTTCCAGCTTCTAATTCGATTGCTCCATTCACCATATTGTGAGTACGAATTTCTGGACCCTTCGTATCTAATAAAATAGCGATGTTTTTATTTGCCTTTTTTGAAGCTTCGCGGATATTTTTTATACGCTGACCATGCTCAGCATGATCTCCATGGGAGAAGTTTAAACGAGCAACATTCATCCCAGCTTCCATAAGTTGCGTGAGCTTTTCCACGCTTTCACTAGCTGGACCAATTGTACAAACTATTTTTGTTTTACGCATTTAACGTGTAACCCTCCTGAAAAATCGTTGATTTTTTATCTATCGCAGCTATCTAAGATTATCTATAAAATCGAGGATTAAATAGATAGTTCTTTTGAAAGCTTTAACATTCCCATATTAATTTGATGCTTCATGTTTTCTAATGCTTCAATAATATCATAATCAACTAACTCATTTTTCACAATTCCTACTGCGCGCCCGCCTTTTTTATCCAAAAGTAATTCTACAGCCCGTGCGCCAAGGCGACTTGCTAACACACGGTCATTTGCTGTAGGAGTTCCTCCACGCTGCATATGCCCTAGAACTGACACGCGTGTATCAAAATTAGTTGCTTCTTTAATTTGCTTCCCGATTTCAACCCCACTGCCTACTCCTTCAGCAACGATAATAATACTGTGTTTCTTGCCGCGCTCGCTTCCTTTTCTTAGCCGAGCAACGATATCATCGATTGAATAATCTTCCTCTGGAATAAGAATGGTTTCAGCACCACCAGCTAATCCAGACCATAATGCGATATCTCCAGCGTCACGACCCATAACCTCAATGATAAATGTTCTTTCATGTGATGTTGCCGTATCACGAATTTTATCGATCGCATCAATAACGGTATTTAATGCCGTGTCAAAACCAATCGTAAAATCAGTTCCAGGGATATCGTTGTCGATTGTTCCTGGTACACCAACACAAGGAAATCCTTGTTCAGTAAGGGCCTTAGCTCCACGATAAGAACCATCTCCACCGATGACTACTAAACCTTCAATACCGAACTTCTTCAGTTGTTCAATTCCTTTTTGTTGTCCTTCTTTTGTTTTAAATTCTTCACAGCGGGCAGAATATAGAAATGTACCGCCTCTATGTATGATGTCACCTACAGAACCAAGTTCTAACTTTTTTATGTTTCCAGATATTAACCCTGAATAACCTCCATAAATCCCATAAACCTCTAGATCATGAAAAATACCTTTCCGAACAACAGCGCGGACGGCCGCATTCATTCCAGGGGCATCTCCCCCACTTGTTAATACACCAATCTTCTTCACATTAATCACCTCAAACTTAATGACTTTTGACATGATAAAGATTTCACACTCTATCACCTATAAAAATACAATAACTACCAAAATAATTTACGAGCTATTACCAAAGCTTTGCTAGTATCTACAATTCACCTTCTTATTATAAACAGAATGTCCTGTATTATTTACTTCTAAAATACCATGAAGCATATAGGTTCACAACTTATGGAAATGCTTACATCAATATGGCAGAATAATTGGTAAAATGCAAGCGCTTTATAATGGAATTTTAAGCAAAAAAACGTACTTTTTTCGTTAAAGTACGTCTTTTTGCTTATCCCTATTTTTAGGTTGTACTTATATATTCATTCTCGGCTTGTACAGTATACTCGCCAATCTGTTTATATTTTTCATATCTGCTCGCGATGAGATCCTCTTCGGTTAAAGGCAATAATTCTTTTAATGATTGTACAATGGCATGATGAATCGCTTCAGCTTGCAATGCCGTATCCTTATGTGCCCCACCTTTAACTTCCGGAATAATTTCATCAATTACATGAAGCTCTTTCAAATCTGGAGCGGTTATTTTCATTTTCTCAGCAGCGAGCTTTGCTTTCGATGCATCCTTCCATAAAATAGAGGCAGCTCCTTCAGGGGAAATAACAGAGTATGTTGAATTCTCCAGCATATGAAGATGATTACCTACTCCTAACGCCAGCGCCCCGCCGCTTCCACCTTCACCAATGACAATACAAATAATAGGAACACGAAGACCTGCCATTTCAAAAAGATTTCGTGCGATCGCTTCACTTTGCCCTCTTTCTTCTGCTGCTTTACCGGGATAAGCACCTTTTGTATCAATAAAGCAAATGATCGGTCTACGAAATTTATCCGCTTGCTTCATGATTCTGAGCGCTTTGCGGTATCCCTCTGGATGAGGCATTCCGAAATTCCTGCGAATATTTTCCTTTGTATCTTTCCCACGCTGATGCCCAATAATTGTAACAGGGAGTCCTTGGAATTTAGCGACCCCGGCAACAATCGCTTCATCATCGCCAAAGTTACGATCGCCATGACATTCAAAGAAGTCCGTAAAAAGAAGAGAAATATAATCCAAAGTAGTCGGACGATTAGGATGGCGAGCAATTTGAACGCGATCCCAAGGTTTCATATTTTCATAAATCTCTTTTTCTAACTTTTCAAGACGGACTTCTAGCTTTTCAATCTCATCTGTTAAATCGACGTCCGCCTCTTTCGTAATTTCTCTTAATTCCGAGATTTTTTTTCTTAGCTCGATGACCGGTTTTTCAAATTCTAACTCTCCAACCATTCGAGGTCACCTCCAGGCTGATGAATATCGAGTAATGTCGTTATTTTTTCCTTTAAATCGAGCCTAGAGATAACCGCATCTAACTGACCCTTTTCTAATAGAAATTCTGCTGTTTGAAAGTCTTCTGGCAATTCCTCACGGATCGTCTGCTCGATGATTCTTCTTCCTGCAAAACCAATTAAGGCACCCGGTTCTGCAAAATTATAATCTCCTAATGAGGCAAAGCTTGCTGAAACTCCACCTGTAGTTGGATGAGTCATAATCGAAATAATTAAGCCACCGTGATCACTAAACCGTTTCAAAGCTACACTTGTTTTTGCCATTTGCATGAGACTTAAGACCCCTTCTTGCATCCTTGCCCCACCAGAAGCAGTGAAAATAATAAAGGGTACGGAAAGCTCGTCTGCCTTTTCAATCGCCCTCGTAATTTTTTCGCCGACAACCGAGCCCATGCTACCCATTCGAAAAGTTGAGTCCATAATAGCTACGACGACTTCATGCTCATTAACACGCCCCGTACCAGTTACGACCGCTTCATTTAACTTCGTTTTCTTCTGATCCTTTTCCAGCTTTTCAATGTACTCCGGGAATTGCAGTGGATTACTAGAAGTCAACTGCTGATCCATTTCCACAAAACTTCCCTGATCTAAAAAACTGGCAATTCTCTCATTTGCATTCATTGGATGATGATATTGACAGTGAGTACAGACTTTAAGATTTTTGGTTAATTCCTTTGAATACATGATTTTTTTACAGTTTGGACATTTTGTCATAATACCTTCAGGTACATCATGTTTTGCAGCTTCAGAAGGGATTGTTGCATACTTTTTCTTTTTTGGTTTTGTAAATAAATCCTTGATCACGGTCTCTCTAACCTCCCCATGTCACACATTTTGAATCTCTTCCTTAGTGGTCTGACCACTAGTAGATAAAGAAATGCCTAATTTAGGGCAAATAAATTCCTGACTTTCCATGTGTGAATGTTTCTCATTTGTTGTCGATATGTGATTTCTACACTTTTTTTGTCCAGTTTCATTAGACATGGACATCTTTAAAAAGCTACTTTTCGCTCCTATCTGCAACGATGATCCATTGACAACCACGTTTGCGAAAAGAGCCTATTTTCACAATAATTTTCTTAATTTCTTGTACTTTTCAATAACTTCTTTTTCTTCTCCATTCATTAAGGCATCTAACACTGCTAAATATGCAGGTTTGGAGCTCGTCTCTTTTTTCAAATCTAAGGAACGATAAAAGTCGTTTAAAACGACCCAGATGCGATAGAGCAAGTGATTATCCGTTAATTCGACCATCTTCAAAAAAAACTCGTCATCCGAAACGTCATCCAGCATTTCGACTGTCTGCCGATAGTGATGAATCCCTTCATCATTATTTCTTTGCAGAATCACTCTTAAACAATCCATTTCAATAAACTGAATGGTGTCTTTTAAATCTTTGACTGCCTTTTGATCCTGGAGGATGAAGGTGCTCAGCAGCTGAACCATTTGATTTCCACGGGCATCTCGGAGGAAAGTGCCTTCCCCTCTTCGCGTTTCAATTAAACCTAATAATTCAATCGCTCGCAACGCTTCGCGAACGGAAGAGCGCCCAACTTGAAGGCGCTCCGAGAGTTCCCGTTCTGAAGGGATTTTATCACCAGGCTTTAACCCGTCCTCATCAATCATCTTTCTAATCTTTTTCACAATTTCAATGTAAATTTTTTTGCTTACAGCTTCAGAATTCAAATTTCTTCATCACTCACTTTTACCAATGATAGCAAGCCGGCTCGTCTTCTGTTTCACTTCTTCTGGATCAACTTTAATACGAGCAACGCCTGTTTCCATTGCTGTCTTGGCAACAGCTGCCGCCACTTCCGGAGCGACCCTAGGATCAAACGGAGCAGGAATAACATAATCAGCTGATAGCTCGTCTGCTCCAACGAGGCTAGCAATCGCTTCTACAGCAGCAACCTTCATCTTTTCATTTATATGTGTCGCACGTACATCTAATGCCCCGCGGAAAATCCCTGGAAATGCTAGTACATTATTAACCTGATTTGGGAAATCCGAGCGACCAGTACCCACCACTTTAGCTCCTGCCTCTTTTGCATCGTCTGGCATAATCTCAGGATTCGGGTTTGCCATCGCAAAAATAATCGGATCCGGATTCATAGAGCGAATCATTTCTGTAGTTAAGGCACCTTCCACAGAAACGCCAATAAAAACATCTGCACCTTTTATAATGTCAGCGAGACTTCCTTCCTCATTATTGCGATTCGTGAATTTTGATACTTCATCTTTGATCGCATTCATACCGAAGGAGCGCCCTTCATAAATCGCGCCTTTCGTGTCACACATAATAAGATCGCGAACTCCGTAATGGTATAATAATTTAATAATAGCAATTCCTGCTGCTCCTGCCCCACTAGCAACCACTTTAATTTCGGTCATTTTCTTTCCCACTAGCTTAAGAGCATTTACTAACCCAGCGACCGTAACAATCGCTGTCCCATGTTGATCATCATGAAATACAGGAATAGAAGTTTCTTTTTTTAGTCTTTCTTCAATTTCAAAGCATTTAGGCGCAGCAATATCTTCTAAATTTACACCGCCGAATGTCGGCTCAAGAAGCTTGACTGTTTCTACGATTTTGTCCACATCTGATGTATTTAAACAAATAGGAAAAGCATCTACTCCAGCAAAACTTTTAAATAAGACAGCCTTCCCTTCCATAACTGGCAAGGCAGCGGCAGGACCGATATTCCCTAAACCAAGCACGGCTGTCCCGTCAGAGACAACTGCTACCATATTACCCTTCATCGTATAATCATAAACACTTTCAGGCTTATCATAAATCGCTTTACATGGTTCTGCCACTCCTGGTGAGTAGGCTAAGCTTAAATCCTTTGCATTTCTTACCGGTATTTTTGATTTTGATTCCAATTTCCCTTTGTTGATTTTATGCATATGCAATGCTTCTTCACGTAAAGTCAAGCCAAATTCACTCCCTTTTCCGATTATACCCCTCTAAAATCCGCAAGTGGTCTGACCACGCTGTATATTAGAACAATATACCATATTCACTTAAATTGTAAAGATTAATATTTTGAATCATTGTTTAATAATAACGTTCATTATTCACTTTTCAAAATCACATTTTTTTCTCCGAGCAACAGCTTCAATGAATGCAGATATGAATCGCTAGGATCTACCCTATTATCCTCTCCTAATCGAATCGTCCGCTCCTTGCTTTCATAAAATAATACGACAGCAGTCGAGCCTTTATGCTTCTTAATTAGCTCTTTTAGCTTTGCTAAAAGTGGAGCTGTTTCCTTTTCCTTTTCAATCTTTAAATAGAGGGTAGCCGCCGGCTTTTCCATATTCTCGATTACCTTTCTAGCATCTAAGGCGGACTGGATAATAAATTGTTTACTTTCCTCACGAATTTCTATTTTCCCTTCAATTATGACAATATTGCCTTTTTGCAAAACACCGGCAAAACGTTTAAAAACATTGGGAAATACAACGGCGTCCATATCGCCACTTTGATCTGAAATAGCTAAAAACGCCATTTCTTCTCCTTTTCTCGTACGAATTTTTTTAAGTTCTGATATATTAATAAGCGACTTTACCCATTTTTGATTTGGTTGAGCAAATTCTATTTCTGTAATCGCTAGTCGCTCCATATACCCATTAAAAATAGAGACGGGGTGATCTGACAAATAAAAACCAAGAACAGCTTTTTCAAATTGAAGCTTCAGCTCCACTTCAATCGGGCTGACTTCAACATATTTAGGCTTTAAAAAAAACGTCTCTTCATCTGCAAATAAATCCCCTACTCCTTCTTCATTTGGGTTTACTAACTGGGCGTGCTCAATCGCAACATCAATGCTTGCAAGTAAAACCGCCCTATCTTTCCCGAATTCATCAAAGCTCCCTGAATGAACTAGCGCTTCCAGCACTTTGCGATTCACCGCTCTAGTAGAAACTCTTAGACAAAAATCGAATAAATCAACAAATTTTCTTTTCTTTCTTGCTAGAAAAATTTCTTTAAGTGCTGCAACTCCTACCCCTTTAATGGCTGCTAAGCTAAAACGGATTCCATTTTGCTCAACAAGGAATGAATAACCACTTTGGTTGATCGATGGAGGCAAAAGTCCAATCCCCATCTGTTTAGTTTCACGTATATATTGGGCAATTTTTGATTCACTGTTGCTCACCGATGATAGGAGAGCTGCCATAAAATGCACCGGATAATGTGCCTTTAAGTAAGCTAATTGGTAAGCAATGACACTGTAAGCTACTGCATGACTCCGGTTAAAGCCATAATTGGCAAATTTAACGATTAAATCATAAATTTCGTTAGCTGTATTTTGATCATAGCCTTTTGCAAGAGCACCTTGGACAAAGTGTTCCCTTTCTTTATTAAGGACCTCTTTTTTCTTCTTTGAAACTGCCCTTCTTAACAGATCCGCTTCCCCTAAAGAAAAACCAGCCATGTTCGCAGCGATTTGCATGATTTGTTCCTGATATACGATGACACCGTATGTACGCTCTAAAATAGGAATTAAATCAGGATGGGGGTAGGTGACCGTTTCTTTCCCATGCTTTCGATTAATGTACAGTGGTATATTCTCCATTGGACCTGGACGATATAAAGCATTGACAGCGACAATATCCTCAAAGCGACTTGGTTGCAATCTTTTCAGGACACTTCTCATTCCATCTGATTCCAACTGAAATACTCCTGTTGTTTCCCCTTGCGAAAGGAGTTTGAAAGTCGCTTCATCCTCAAGTGGTATTTCTTTTATCTGTATACGTTTGCCAGTTTTTCGATTGATGGAATCAAGTATCGTCTCAAGCAGTGAAAGATTTCTCAGTCCTAAGAAATCCATTTTGAGTAATCCAAGTTCTTCAAGATGGTCCATTGGATACTGTGTTAAGTAAATATCATTATGGCCTGCCTGAATGGGAATTGACTCCACCAACGGCTTTTCCGTTAACACGACTCCAGCTGCATGAGTAGACGTATGTCGCGGCAGACCTTCTAATTTTGTTGCCACTGCAAATAATCGTTGATGAAGAGGTGATTCTTGAATGAATTTACGCAGCCCTTCTGATTCCTTTACCGCCGTTGTCAATGTCGTTCCTGGACGAGAAGGAATTAACTTTGATACTTGATCAAGCTCTTTTCCTTGAAGGCCAAAAACTCTCCCGACATCTCTCATAACAGCTTTGGCTGCAAGCGTTCCAAAGGTAATGATTTGCGCAACATGGATCTTCCCATATTTATTTGCAACATATTCAATCACTTCATCTCTGCGATGATCTGGAAAATCGATATCAATATCCGGCATTGAAATCCGCTCAGGGTTTAAAAAGCGTTCAAATAATAACTGGTGGCTAATCGGGTCCACATCGGTTATATACAGAACATAAGCGACCATCGAGCCTGCTGCAGAGCCCCTTCCAGGTCCAGTTAAAATTCCATTTTCTCTTGAAAACCTCATGAAATCCCAAACAATTAAGAAATAATCAGCAAATTTCATGTTCTTAATAATGCTTAATTCATACTCTAATCTCGCTCGGTGTTCATCCGTGCTTTCTCGGTACCTCTCTTGAAAGCCTTTATAGCAAAGCTCCTCTAATAATTGCTCCGAGCTTTTTTCTTCATTCGTTGGGTATTTTGGCAAGCTCATTTGGTTTAATTCAATCATGACATTACATGCTTCTGCAATTCGAAGAGAATTTTCTAAAGCGTCAGGAAGATAGGAAAAAAGCTCTCCCATCTCATCCGCTGTTTTTAAATAATAGTGATCATTTTCTAACTTTTCTCTCGCCTCATCTTGTAATTTCTCCCCATTTTTAATCGCAAGAAGACATTCGTGAGCAAAAGAATCTTCTTTATTGATGTAATATACCTCGTTCGTAGCCACTAGTTGAAGCTGTAAATCTTTAGAAAGGTCAATGATTCCTTTATTAATGGTTTCTTCAATGGCGATGCCATGATGTTGAATTCCTAAATAAAAATGACCGTTTGCAAAAATTTTTTTGTAGACCGTCGCACTCTTTACAGCTTCATCATAATTTCCTGCTGCAAGATTCTCTTCTATTTCCCCTTTCATTCCTGGAGAAATGGCAATAATGCCGTCCGCATAACCCCTTAGCCATTTCATCGGAATTCCTGTCGGTGAATTAGTCTGGACAACGCTCGATATTTTGAGGAGATGATGAAATCCTTTTTGATTTTTCGCTAACAGCACGAGGGGGTAAGAGCTTTCGTTTCTTTCGCTCTCAACCATAACTGTCAGACCGATAATCGGTTTAATCTTTGCCTTCAAACATTCCTTATAAAAGGCAATCGTTCCATACATGACATTTTGATCAGTAAGGGCAATGCTGGAGAACCCTTTTTGCTTTGCAGCCTGAACAAGCTCTGCGATCCTCGTCGTACTCGTTAATAGACTATATGAACTATATACATGAAGGTGAACAAATGACAATACGATCCCACCTTTCCATACGCTGTTTTGAACCATTTCGTTTGTAAACTAGAAGCAGCAGATTTTTTGTATATTGGTTTTTCTAGCTGCCTATTGATCATGTCCATCTCGATTTCTTCTAAGTATCTTCAGTTCTTATTATAGAACCTCAAATAAAAAAAAGAAAAGATGTTCTCTTTTTTTAAGAAAAACTCGTCCAACAACTCCGGATGAAAAATCATATTTTCAAATATTTGTCCATATGAATGTAATAAGCACGCATTTATTGACATTGGCTCGAGATGTCGTTGGTAAATCGATGCAAAATAGAGACAGAACAAAGTAGCAGGTAACAATTCTCGTTGAAAATGTTCCAAAATTCCGTAGTGAGGATGAACGTACATGAAAGAGCAACCTTTTTTTTCTCTATTAATTGATAGCTATTTTATTGCATTAGGTGTGTTGCTTGGAGGAGCACTAATTGGTGGCATCGGTGCCTTTTTAACTGGTAAACCACTGATGACAGAAATTTTCCGCATTTCCTCACAAATCAGAATTTGGGCCATCGTTGCTGCAATTGGCGGTACATTTGATGCAGTCTATAGTTTTGAGCGAGGACTATTTGCCGGGGATACGAAGGATATCTTTAAAACCTTCCTCCTGATATTAAGTGCTCTTGGTGGTGCACAAACAGGCTCCTTCTTTATTACGCTATTAACAGGGGAGCATGTGTCCGAATGAGAATTCCATCCTATCATCAATTTCAAGAATGGCGAAGATTATTCGCAGGAATGGCCATTGGCGCACTCATCAGTTGGCTTATCTTCCTTTTTATCTTTGGTGAGTGGATGGAGGACTACAGCATGGAAATCAAGCTTCAAGAAGAAGAAATTCAAGATCTGAAAAAAGAAAAAGAAATTTGGCAAGAGGATGTTGAAAAAATCAATAAAGAAAATGAAGAAAAACTGACGATCCAAAAAATTGAAGTTAAAATTTTAAACCACGAAAGATACAAGCTTGATACTTACAGTGTCCATGAAATCGAGGAGTCTGCAAAGGAAGATATTCGCACGTTATTAACACAAAATATTGAAACTGCTTTTAAAAGCAGAGACCTTATTCAAAGGACGATTGAAAACCGGACCTTTAAAGCCCATGAAAAACGTTACCGCCTTAAAATCAAGGAAATCGTTTTTTATACAACCTTAACCATTCAAGTTGAACTGCAATTTGATAAATAACGGAGAGGGAATTTGCATATGCGCCATTCCCTCATTCCCCATTAAGACTTCTGCCGATAATTGATGCACGCTTCTTCTAACTCTTTCATGACATGCTCAACTTCATCCCATGAATAAATGGAGGCTCCTGCCGCAAGCGGATGCCCACCCCCATTAAATTTTCTCGCAATGCCGTTAATAACAGGTCCTTTCGAACGTAACCGAACACGAATTTGATCCTCTTCTTCAATAAAGAATACCCAAGCAAGGAGGCCTTTCACATCCCCTAATGTACTAACAAGAAGTGAAGCTTCTGCAGGAATCGCAGCAAAATCTTTTAAAAGCTCCTTATTTATAATCATCGAAGCAACACCGTGTTCATTCATGTTAAAATTTTGCAGAACGTATCCTTTTAATTTAACGAGATTAGGTTCTAGTTCATACATCCGATCAAACAGCTCTGTTCTGTCAAAATTATACTTAATTAGTTCGCTCGCATAAGCAAAGGTTTTCTCTGTTGTACTTGGATAAAGAAAACGGCCAGTATCTCCAACGATTCCAGCATACAAAAGACGGGCTGCAGCATCAGACATTTTCAAACCTGAAACCTGTCCTGCAAGGTAAAATTCATAAATCATCTCACTGCAAGAGCTTGCATCAGTATCAACCCAGATCAAATCTCCGTACGGTTCTTCATTCGGATGATGGTCAATTTTAATAAGACAATCACCAAGCTGATAACGTTGATCGCAAATTCTCGCTTCATTCGCTGTGTCTGTCACAATGACCAATGCTCCCTTATAGGTCTCATCAGCAATGTGATCAAGCCGTGATAAATAATGTAATGACGGTTCTTCCTTCCCAACCATATAAATCGATTTTTCCGGAAAGGAAGCCTTGAGCAACTCGGCTAATCCCCCTTGTGACCCATAAGCATCCGGATCAGGGCGGACATGACGATGGATAATAATGGTGTCATATTTTTGAATGGTTTCAAATATCTTTTCTCTCATTTTTTACTCCTTATCCGCTATTGTAGTGTACTCCTCAAAAAACTTATCTATCTCCATTTTTACCATAAAAAAATGAAAAGAAAAGATCATTTATACAAATTCTTTCTTTAAGATGCTGCCAGCTTTTAGTACAAAAAAAATGATGACAGTAGCATTTTCTCATAAAAATCGTTAAGATAAAGAGTGAAGTTGTTCAAGCTTGGAGGAAATATCAAATGAAAATACTCGTTATCTTATTTGTGTTCGCTTTCTCTTTCTATATTTTTTATAAGGTGAAGTATTTTCGCACACAAAGACCTGCAGAAAAAAAGTGGGTTTCAGCAAAAGCTACTGTTGCACTTGGTTTATTTGTGGCCCTTTTTGGATTGAATCAGTTCTTTATCAATCAAACCGCGGTTGGATATATCGTTGGAAGTGTCTTTCTCCTGTTAGGTGCTATTAATGTATGGGGTGGAGTGAAGTCTTATAAATTTTATTTACCTCATGCGATTGAAGAAGCTGAGCAGTTAGAAAAATAATGGTCTTTTCTAAATAATGTGCGCAAAAAATGTCCAAAAAAGGTCTCGCTTTTTTGGACATTTTTTTGCACCCATTCGGAATAGTTTCGGCACGAATGAAGTAAAGGAGTCTTCCTCCTTATCCAGCCCCTTACATATTTTGGCTTATCGGAGCCGTTTGATAGGTGAGAAGGCCTGTGCTAGATGTATTCTATACTTCCATGATTAAAGCAAAAAGCAAATGTAGATAAGCGATCGACTAGCTTTCATTTGCTTTTCATACTAGCCCCATTGCACAGTCACACTTACTATTGTCTGTCTAACAACTGGCACATCATCATTGCTTTGCCTACGAGAACCCCATCATTAAAGACCTCTACATCAACCTTGCCAAACTTACGCCCCACCTCTAGCACCTTTGGATAAATTTCTAAAGTGCTGTCAATTTGTACCGGCTTCAAAAAATAAATGGTCATATTTTCAACCACTAAATCTCCTTTTTTAAAACCTCGTAAAACACCGTTCGCCGCCTCCGTTACAATTGTTGTAAAGACGCCATAAGAAATCGTGCCAAGATGGTTCGTCATTTGTGGCGTGACCTCACAGCGATAAGTTTCATCATTCTTCATTTTCCCTTTTGACAGCACTAACTGGCTCGTAACAATATCATCAATCGTTTCCCCAACTTGTGGTTGGCGTTGAATCATTTGCAAGGCTTTCAACACATCCTGACGACTTATAATACCTATGAGCTTGTTATTATTGTCTGTAACGGGCAAAAGCTCGATCCCTTCCCAAACCATCATATGGGCAGATGAAGCAACGCTTGTTTGTCCGCTAACCGTCATCGGATTCTTCGTCATAATTTTTTCGATCAACTGCTCAGGATCTACCCCAATAACGTCTTTGGAAGTAACCATTCCTTGCACTTTCATATTCTCATCTACAACCGGATAGCGCCCATGCGTTGTTTCACGGTTATATTCATACCATTTAGACACCGTATCAGTTGTGTTTAAATAAATCGTATCGGTAACAGGTGTTAAAATATCTTCAACTAAGACAATTTCTTTTTTAATTAACTGATCATAAATCGCTCGATTGATCATTGCCGCAACGGTGAATGTATCATAACTGGTTGAGATAATCGGGAGCTGAAGTTCATCTGCGAGTTTTTTTACCTCATCCTCCGTATCAAACCCTCCTGTTATTAAAACAGCCGCACCTGCTTTTAAAGCATGTTCATGAGCCCTTGTCCGATTTCCAACAATCAACAGATTGCCTGCCCCTGTGTAGCGCATCATCGCATCAAGCTTCATGGCACCAATCACAAATTTATTAAGTGTTTTATGCAGGCCAGCTCGTCCACCTAGTACTTGTCCTTCAACAATGTTGACAACCTCTGCATATGTTAATTTTTCAATATTTTCTTTTTTCTTACGTTCAATTCTGATCGTGCCAACTCGTTCTATCGTACTTACATACCCTTTATTTTCAGCATCTTTAATAGCCCTGTACGCAGTACCTTCACTTACATTTAATGCCTTGGCAATTTGTCGTACAGATATTTTTTCTCCAACTGGTAGTTGATCAATATACTCTAAAATTTGTTCATGCTTTGTAGCCAAGACCTTCACCCTTTAAATTTAAATTATCATCTCATTATATTTCAACATGGCTTTTTCCTGTCTTTATCTACCATGATAAAATTTTCCGATTTCTTCTCTTATTATAAGGTGAAGGAGGCAATAGATTCAATCAATTGTATGAACGAAGACGTTTTTGCGACTTTACCGGTGATTGTCTCACATTTGCTTTTGCTTTTTTCGGTTCATATAGTAACGCTGAAAGATTGCCAGCGATCACAATAAGGCAGAGAACAAGCCAGGATAGTGCGAAAATACCAGCAAGTCCACCGTCATGGATCGGCAATCTAGGTAAAGCAAAATAGAGCATCGCAGCGCTCGCTAATAAGCAAAGAATATAACGATTTTTAGCCATGTACGTTCCTCCTTTATTTCTTTGATTAATATTTATGCAGGAAGAGCGAAAAAAAGTCGTTCTATTTGTCCATATGCATATCGGAAAATCATAAGATATATCGGCTATATTCTTGATATATCAGGGAAAAAGCAAATATATTGGCATTTCATGACATATATCTGAGAAAACCGCAATGGCTTAGCTTCTTTACGAACACAAAAAAGCGTAGCAGTTCAGCTACGCTTCAGACTGTAGACAAACTCGATGAAAATCGAGTTTTCCTACAGTCTTTTTTGTTTTAGAATAA